>NZ_JBFREP010000007.1:0-283740 GCF_052114365.1 Agrobacterium sp. MCAB5 | reverse complement strand
TCGCCGCCCACGTTTCTCTTTCTTCTCATATTCAATTGTCAAAAAACAGACCGCTCAATGCAGTCACAAAATCAAACCCCAAAAGCAAAAGCCCTTGGAAAACAACAAGCAGTCAGCTCATCAACATGATTTCTTTAGAACGAAAGACTACGTCGCCAGCAGCGCCGCCGCCCTCGTTCAGTGAGCGGACTTATAAGAGATCACCCTCAAACAAGTCAACACACCTATCGTCAAAAAACTGACATTTTTGCTAAACGTATGAAAATAAAAGATAGTTTCAAGGCGGACCGCCAGGGAGGCATAGAAAGGACGGAATCCTCCTCTCTTTTGGCGGCGCATGCGGGAACCCCTTCCCACCCTTCACGACAGATAGCTTGCGAAGAACCGCAATTTTGCCGGAAGAGCTCTTGCGAAACCCTCTCCGCCGGCTGTCAAAGCACCGGGCCGTGCTTTAGAAACGGCAAAAGAGACGCTTAGACATCAACCCGATTGCCCCAGGCCTGTTTGCATGACCAGAACGCCAGCCCATATAAAGATCGATCTGCCCGTACTTCCCGTCAGCGACGTTCTGGCCGAGATTGCCCAAGCGTTGGACGGGTCAAAGCGTGCCGTTCTCTCGGCTCCGCCGGGTGCGGGCAAAACAACGCTGGTGCCGCTTCATCTCCTGCGTGAGGAATGGCGGGGCGACGGCAAGATCATTCTTCTCGAACCACGCCGGCTTGCCGCCCGGGCCGCGGCTGGACGCATGGCTGATCTTCTTCAGGAGAATGTTGGAGAAACCGTCGGCTATCGTATGCGGCTCGACAATCGCATCTCCTCAAGAACCCGGATTGAAGTGGTGACTGAGGGTGTCTTCGCCCGGATGGTTCTGGACGACCCGGAACTTGCCGGCGTTTCGACGGTGATTTTCGACGAGTTTCACGAACGCTCACTCGATGGCGATTTCGGACTCGCACTTGCGCTCGACGTTCAGGAGGGACTGAGAGACGATCTGCGCATCCTCGTGATGTCCGCCACCCTTGATGTGGAACGCATCAGTGCGCTGATGGGCGATGCCCCTGTCATTCAGAGCCTCGGCCGCACATATCCAATCGACATACGCTACGAGGACCGCTGGCAGGGTGTGCCTGTCGAAGAGAAAGTCACAAAGGCGATTACCGAAGCTCATGCATCGGAAACAGGCTCCATTCTTGCCTTCCTTCCGGGGCAGGCAGAAATTACTCGCACGGCCAACCGGCTGGAGGGGCGTTTTTCCGACGATACAGATATCATCCCGCTTTACGGCAATCTTTCGCAAAAGGAGCAGGATGCGGCGATCAAGCCGGCACCGGCCGGACGGCGCAAGATCGTGCTTGCCACGTCGATCGCAGAAACATCGATCACCATAGACGGCGTGCGTGTGGTGATTGACAGCGGGTTGCAGCGACTACCGGTTTTCGAACCGGCAACGGGAATCACGAGACTGGAGACAGTGCGGGTTTCGCGCGCCTCCGCCGACCAGCGGGCGGGCCGAGCCGGACGAACGGAACCCGGCGTTGCGATCCGCCTGTGGCATCCGGGACAGACGGCAGCGCTCAACGCCTTCACGCCACCGCAAATTCTGGCGAGTGATCTTTCCGGCCTTGCACTCGACCTCGCACATTGGGGCGTTCATGATCCTTCCGCGCTTTCATTTCTGGATCCCCCTCCCGAAACGGCATCGAAGGAATCGATCGCGCTTCTCAAAAATCTGGGCGCACTCGATGAAAGCGGCGCGCTGACGCGACGCGGCCACCTGATGCGCAGCCTCTCATTACCGCCACGGCTTGCGGCAATGTTAATTGCAGCGGCGAGCGAAGGTGCGGGAAAAAAGGCGGCGATGCTCTCCGTCATGCTGACGGAACAGGGACTGGGCGGAACCGACATTGATCTCGATGAAAGATTGCGGCGCTTTCTTTCCGAGAGAAGCGAAAGGGCGCAAGCGGCGCGCAAGCTGGCGTCTAGACTTCTAGATGCGATCGGCGATGCGCAGACTATGAATGAACAGCCAAGCGAGGCCGGCCCCTTGCTGCTCCACGCCTATCCGGACCGGATTGCGCTTCAGCGAGGAGCGCGCGGTCGTTATGTGATGGCGAACGGCCGGGGTGCAGAACTTGCCGAAACCGAACGGCTGGCGGCGAGCAGGATGCTGGTGGTTGCCGATATTACCGGGCGTGCGGCACAGCCGCGCATCCTTTCCGCAGCAAGCATCGAGCGCACCGATATAGAAGAGCGGATGCCGCATCTTATCGTGCAGCAGGACCAGCTGCTGTTTGACAAGGCAAGCGGTCAGGCGCGTGCACGCCGTGTCACGCGCCTAGGCGCCATCATCCTCGACGAAACGCCCCTGCCCCGCCCGGAGGGTGAACAGGCGGCGCAGGCACTTGCCAACGGCGTTCGGGAATTTGGTGTCGGAATTCTTCCGTTCACAAAAGAAACCCAGCAGTTGCGCGACAGAATAGGCTTTCTGAATGCCAGCATCGGCGACCCCTGGCCGGATGTCAGCGACGCTGCATTGCTTTTACGGCTGGATGAATGGTTCGTCCCCTTCCAGCACGGCGCCCGCAGCCTTCAGGATATCCGGCCCGGCAGCCTTTCCGAGGGACTTTTAGCTCTGGTGCCTTATGAGGTCGCACGCGATCTCGGCAGGCTTGCGCCAACGCATTTCGAAGCGCCGACGGGCCAGCGGCATCCTATTCGTTACGATGCCAGCGAACCGACGCTTTCCATTCGTGTGCAGGAGCTTTTCGGGCTGACGGCTCATCCCGCCATCGCGCAGGGGCGGTTGCCGCTGCTGCTGGAATTGACCTCGCCGGCGCACAGGCCGATACAGACGACACGCGATCTTCCCGGTTTCTGGGCAGGATCGTGGAAAGATGTGCGGGCGGACATGCGCGGGAGGTATCCGCGCCATCCATGGCCTGAGGACCCGGCATCGGCATTGCCGACCAGCCGCGCAAAACCGCGCGGAACGTGATGACGATGAAAAGCACAAAGGAGATGAAGGTGGCTGGCCATCCGATCGAAACAACAAGGCTTGGCCGCGCCAGCCGCAGGATAAGGCTGCAAACCATCGTATGGTTGCGTTGGCTGGCGGTGGCCGGGCAAAGTGCGACGATCCTGCTTGTTGCTTTCGGCTTGAACTTCCCCCTGCCACTTCTGGCTTGCAGCCTTTTGATCGGGGCACTCGCGCTTGCCAACCTGTTTCTCACTGCGCGTTTTCCCTCCACCTATCGTCTGGAGCCCTGGGAAGCGACATTGCTGCTGGCATTCGACCTGCTGCAATTGACGGCGCTCATCTACATCACCGGTGGTCTTTCCAATCCTTTCGCACCGCTGATCTGCGTGCAGGTCATCATCGCCTTCGCCTCGCAGCCGCTTCGGCACTCGCTTATTCTGCTCGCCTTTGCCGTCATCTGCTCGACGGCAATCGCTTTTTCGCCGTTTCCGGTTCCGTGGTATCCCGGTGAGGTGCTGCCGATCCAGCTTCTGCTGCATGTGGGCACCTGGGTCGCGATCATTGCCACGACCTCTTTCGCGGCCTTTTATGCCTATCGAGTTTCGCACGAGGCCAATCAGCTGGCCGATGCGCTGGCTGCGACCGAACTGGTGCTGGAGCGGGAAAAACATCTCTCGCAGCTAGACGGTCTGGCCGCCGCTGCGGCACACGAGTTGGGCACACCGCTGGCGACAATCAGCGTCGTCGCCAAGGAAATGGAACGGGAACTCGGAAATGATGAAAGGTTTGGCGAAGACATAGCGCTGCTGCGCAGCCAGAGCGAAAGATGCCGGGATATTCTGCGCCGCCTTACATCACTTTCCACCGATGATGAGGAGCATATGCGCCGCTTGCCGCTCTCCTCGCTGATTGAGGAGGTGATGGCGCCGCACCGGGAATTCGGCATCCGTCTCGATCTCGTCGAAAAGAACAACCGGATCGACGAGCCGGTTGGCATCCGGAATGCCGGCGTTATTTACGGGCTGGGCAATCTCATCGAAAACGGCGTGGACTATGCGCGGGAAAAAGTGACCGTGACCGTGGAGTACGATTCGCAGAATGTCGCCGTCACCATTGAGGATGATGGACCGGGTTATGCCCATGACGTGCTTGCCCGCATTGGTGAACCCTATGTGACCGAACGTCACAACGATACCCGGGCGGGAGGGCTGGGACTCGGGCTTTTCATTGCAAAGACATTGCTGGAACGCTCCGGCGCCACCGTTACCTTCGAAAATCGCGGTTTGAGCGGAACCGGAGCGCGGGTCACAATCGTCTGGCCTCGAGCGCTTATGGACGATAAAAGAGACCGTTGACTTTACCATTCACGTGGAAGCGGCGATAAGAAGAAAAAGCCGACTAAGTTGCCGAAAGGCCTGAGACATGACGACAGAAGACCAGACCCCCATCAGCGCGACAACGGATGACGACGACCCGATCGGAGCTGACAGATCGCTGCTGATCGTCGATGACGACGGTCCCTTCCTGCGCCGGCTTGCCCGGGCCATGGAAACACGCGGATTTATCGTCGATACCGCCGAGACGGTTAGCGAAGGCATTGCCCGTTCCAAGGCTGCGCCGCCCAAATATGCGGTCGTTGATTTGCGGCTTACGGATGGCAATGGTCTCGAGGTCATCGAAGCCATCCGGCAGTACCGGGACGATACGCAGATTGTCGTCCTGACCGGCTACGGCAATATCGCAACCGCCGTTACCGCTGTGAAGCTTGGGGCGCTGGATTATCTTGCCAAACCGGCCGACGCGGACGATGTCTTCAATGCGCTGACGCAGCGCAAGGGTGAAAAGACTGAAGTCCCCGAAAACCCGATGTCGGCCGACCGGGTGCGTTGGGAGCATATTCAGCGCGTTTATGAAATGTGCGAGCGTAACGTCTCGGAAACCGCCCGCCGGCTTAACATGCACCGGAGAACGCTACAGCGCATTCTGGCGAAACGCGCGCCGAAGTAGACCATTTACAGTACAAGTGAGAAGCGGTTTTACGTCTGGATACGGTCTGGAACCGGGCATCACTCTCCGAAGCTGCGCCCGGTCGTCCACTCCGCCAGCATCAGCCGGGTTGCAGCGGTTCTCGAGAAATCCAGCATCACCGATTTGCGGGTTGCGGGCGGTAATTTATGCTCCGGCGCGTCGCGAAGCATATGGGCGCCATAGCCATCCGACAGGATAAGCCCACATTCTTCCGGAAAGATTTCGACCGGCACTTCCGGATGGGTGGCAAAAAACAGCCGGTCGCAATGCAGGCGGTATTCCGGCCATTTACGATCGACACGGAAGTCCTCGATCGAGGATTTGATTTCGATAATCCAGATTTCACCCTTTGCCGAAAGGCTGATGAGATCGGCCCGTCGTCCGCTTGCAAGCGGCAGTTCCGGCAAAACCGAATGTCGCATCTCGTGCAAAAGCACCTGAACGCCGCGGCGCACCAGCATCGCCTTGTCCGACTGGCGACCGTCGATTAACGGATTATTGTTGGTAAGCGAAAGAATAGTCATGGATAAAGGCTACTGAGGCGTTTGGCCTATTGTTGCAAAAAGGCAATCAACCGGCAATTTTAAAGTCACATTCGTCCTGCAGCAGCGTATCGGCTTGCCAAGAACGGCTTAATGGAAAATAACCGATTTATCCAATTAAGCCTACTCCTTCGCACAATTTGGCGAATTTTCCGCGAGAACGATATGCGCATCCGTACCTCATTGACTGCACTCGGTCTGACGGCAGCACTGGCTCTGGCCGGCTGCGCCGAAACCACATCCCAATCATCCGGCCAGGTAGCGGCGTCAGTGCCGGTCGCTAACCCGGTTCCGGCAAAGGTCGAAACCGTCCAGATCTTCAACGATGTTTACGGCCCTGTGACCGACGCGGGCTATGCGCTTCCCGCCATCCCGATCAATCGTGTGAACGAGAAGTTCCGTCGTCAGATCGTCGAATTCCAGAATAACGAACGGCCGGGCACGATCATCGTCAATACGCGTGAGCGTTTCCTTTATTATATCCTGCCCGGCAACCGCGCAGTTCGTTACGGCATCGGCGTTGGCAAGGCTGGTTTTGCCTGGGCCGGCGAAGCCTATGTCGCCTGGAAGCAGGAATGGCCGATGTGGCATCCGCCGAAGGAAATGGCCGACCGCAAGCCGGAAGTCGCAAAGTATGTCGAGGCAGGCATGGGTCCGGGTCTTTCCAACCCGCTCGGCGCGCGCGCCATGTATCTCTTCAACGAAAAGGGACAGGACACGCTGTTCCGTATCCACGGTTCGCCTGAATGGGCATCGATCGGCACCGCCGCCTCTTCCGGCTGCATCCGCATGATCAACCAGGACGTCATCGACCTTTACAGCCGCGTCCGTCCCGGCCGCAGCACCAAGGTTGTCGTGATCCAGTAAGATCAGATACCAGACAAAGAAAAAGCCGCCGTGGAATTCCCGGCGGCTTTTTTGTTTCTGGAGCATTCCCAGTAAAAGTGCATAGCAGTTTTAAGGTAGAGCACGTCGAACATTGCATTCAGACAAGACGTGCTCTGGATTTCCTATCGGCCTCAAGCCGCCTGCTTCGCCTTCAGTTCGAGGCGACGGCGGTGCAGAACCGGTTCCGTATAACCGTTAGGCTGCTCCCGGCCTTTCAGCACAAGTTCGACGGCGGCCTGAAAAGCGACCGATCCTTCAAAGTTGGACGCCATCGGCAGATAGGCCGGATCTCCGGCATTTTGGCTATCGACCACGGCGGCCATGCGTTTCATGGTCTCAACGATCTGCTCTTGCGTAACCACGCCATGGCGCAGCCAGTTGGCCATATGCTGCGCGGAGATGCGCAGCGTGGCGCGGTCCTCCATCAGTCCGACATTGTTGATATCAGGCACCTTGGAGCAGCCGACGCCCTGATCGACCCAGCGCACGACATATCCCAGAATACCCTGCGCGTTGTTGTCGAGTTCGCGCTGGATTTCCTCGGGCGTCCAATTGGGACGCGGCACGACCGGCACCGATAGAATATCGGAGAGTTTTGCCCGGCCCCGGCTTTTCAGTTCGTCCTGAACGGCTGCGACATCGACCTTGTGATAGTGCGTGGCATGCAGCGTCGCAGCCGTGGGTGAAGGTACCCAGGCGGTGTTGGCGCCTGCCTTCGGATGCGCGATCTTCTGCTCCAGCATGGCGGCCATCAGGTCAGGCATGGCCCACATGCCCTTACCGATCTGCGCATGGCCGGAAAGGCCGCATTCCAGACCGATATCGACGTTCCAGTTCTCGTAAGCCGCAATCCAGGCCGCCTGTTTCATATCCCCCTTGCGGATCATCGGACCCGCTTCCATCGAGGTATGAATTTCGTCGCCCGTGCGGTCGAGGAAGCCGGTATTGATGAAGACGACCCGGTCTTTTGCCGCGCGAATGCTTTCCTTGAGGTTGACCGTGGTGCGGCGTTCCTCGTCCATGATGCCCATTTTCATGGTGTTCGGCGCCATGCCGACAAGCTTTTCGGCCCGCGTGAAAATCTCGTTGGCGAAGGCGACTTCCTCCGGCCCGTGCATCTTCGGCTTGACGACATACATGGAACCGGCGCGGGAATTCTGGCGACGGCCGGAGGGGCCGACATCGTAAAGCGCAATCAGCGCTGTGACGACGGCGTCCATGATACCTTCCGGCACCTCGCGGCCATCCTTGTCAAGGATCGCCGGATTGGTCATGAGGTGACCGACATTACGCACCAGCATCAGGGACCGCCCCGGCAGAGTAAGTGCTCCACCATCGGGGGCGGTGTAATAACGATCCGGGTTAAGACTACGGGTGAAGGTGTTACCACCCTTGGAAACCTTCTCCGTCAGGTCGCCGCGCATCAGGCCAAGCCAGTTGCCATAGACCAGCACCTTGTCCTCGGCATCAACAGCGGCAACGGAATCCTCGCAGTCCATGATGGTTGTCAGCGCCGATTCGAGAATGACATCCGAGATGCCCGCCTTGTCACCCTTGCCGATTTCCGTCGAGGGATCGATGACGATCTCGGTGTGCAGACCATTCTTGCCAAGCAGGATCGTTGCCGGCTTTTCCGCATCGCCGGTAAAGCCCCTGAATTGCTCGGCATCTTTCAGGCCCGTTTTGCTGTCACCGATTGCAAGCTGCAAGAGGCCGTCAACGATCTTAAAGCCAGTCACATCCGACCAGCCTCCCGTTTCGAGCGGAGCTGATTCGTTGAGGAAGTTCCGCGCCCAGGCAATGACCTTTTCGCCGCGTTTCGGATTATAGCCCCTGCCCTTTTCCGCACCATCGGCGTCAGAAATGGCATCCGTGCCGTAAAGTGCATCGTAAAGCGAACCCCAGCGGGCATTGGCGGCGTTCAGCGCATAACGGGCATTCATGACCGGCACGACAAGCTGCGGGCCTGCGACAGCGGCAATTTCCGAATCGACGTTGCTGGTTTCGACCTTGAAGCCGGGTCCTTCCGGCAGCAGATAGCCGATTTCCTTCAGGAAGCCCTCATAGACATCAAAATCCGTCGGGGCGCCATTCTGCCGGTACCAGCCATCCAGTTTTTCCTGCAAGGCGTCGCGCTTTGCGAGCAATTCACGATTCTTGGGGGAAAGCTCGTGGACGATGGCCGAAAAGCCTTCGAAGAAGGTTTCTGCATCAAGACCTGTGCCCGGCAGAACGTCATCCGTCAAAAAAGCATAAAGCCTGTCATCAATGGAAAGACCGAATTTATTGGTGCGGCTCACATGCGCCTCCTCTTTATCTCAAGGGCGCAGATTGGACGCTGAGGCAGGCGCTCGTCAATTGCGAGAGGCAACCAAATATTATTTCCGTTTTGGAAAGAATGCCGACGATAATCGTCTTTTTCTACAAAAGCGCCTGCAAATCCTTGATGCGATCGTTCACCAGCCAGCCGTAATAGTTTTCTTCCGGCAAAAGCGGCTGTTCCCCCCCTGCGGCGCGCTGACGATTTTTCTGGGCGAGAGCGGCAGCGCGCTGCGCGGATCCGCCGACATTATAAAGCGTGGACGTTACACCAGGATTTTTGGAAACATCCATGTCGGCAATCGACCTGTAGTCGTCGATCGATTTGCGGATGGAAGCTGCCATGAAGGCGAGCGAGCGATCCGGGTCCATGATCGCGGTATAAACGGCGGTCGCATCGTTTTCGTCGAGCTTCTCATAACCTGAGGTTTTCGACACCATGTCGGACAACATCAATGCCGTGAGCGGATTGATCTGGCCAAGACCGAAGGTCTGTCCGGCATAAAAGGGCTGGAAAAATACAGCGCTGAAACGATTGTTCGGATAGGCAACGCCATCTACCGTCTTGCCGCGGAAGCTGTCGTCCCAGACGTCTTCCCGACAGTTCCAAAGGCTATAGGAATCCTTTTTCGACTGGCACCTGGCGAATTGCGAATGCGTCAGAAACTGCGCGATGGTTTCGTCCTTGTAGCCGAAACGGAAGCTGCTGCCGGCATAGGAGGCGGCCTTGACGTAGTAGGATTGCAGGCGGTCATAGGCGTCGACGTTATAGGTATGCTCGCCGACAATCGCCCCGATCATGTGGATCGGATCGATACCGTAGCGCCCGGCGGTAGACTTGATCTTGCCGATCAGTGCCTTGTCGGAAGACAGGAGGTCGATCACCTTCTGGTATTTACGCTCGAAAGACGTATTGGAACCCTTGGTTCGACGTGCGGAAGCCCCCGGAATGCCCGGCTGTTCGGCATTGCGATTGCCAGGCGGGACGACCGTCGCGGCCTCGGCATAAGAAGACGAGACGACGGTGAACGTCAAAGCGGCGGCAAATGCCAGAAGAGTTTTGCGCACGAGCGAATGCCTTTTCTCAAGCCGACCTCTCCCGAACCAAGAGAAAACCGGACCATTCCATAAAGCGGTTCCAACCGGAATGCAGCCTTTCCCATAAACAAAAAGGGGGCTGAATGCGAGACAAGGCCATAAAATAAAAGAGTGCGGCAAATGTGGCCGCACTCTCGTGTCTTTGCTCTCCAAGATATTCAGAGAATATAGCGGGACAAATCCGTATCGGCGGCAAGATCGCCGACGTGCTTTTTGACATATTCCTGATCGATCTTGACGGCAGAGCCACCACGATCGGGTGCGTTGAAGGAAATCTCGTCGAGAACACGCTCCATCACTGTCTGAAGGCGGCGCGCACCGATATTCTCGACCGACGAGTTGAGATGAACAGCCACGTCGGCCAGAGCGTCGATCGCATCGTCCGTGAAGTCGAGATCGAGTTCTTCCGTCGCCATCAGCGCCTTGTACTGGCGGATGAGGCTTGCTTCCGTCTCGGTCAGGATACGGCGGAAATCCTCCTTCGTCAGCGGCTTAAGCTCGACACGGATCGGCAGGCGGCCCTGAAGCTCCGGCAGAAGGTCGGACGGCTTTGCCACATGGAACGCGCCGGAAGCGATGAACAGAACATGGTCGGTTTTCACCGGCCCGTATTTGGTCGAGACAGTCGTGCCTTCAACGAGCGGCAGAAGATCGCGCTGCACGCCTTCACGCGAGACGCCGGCACCCATGCCGCCGTCGCGGGCGGCAATCTTGTCGATCTCATCGAGGAAGACGATGCCGTCATTTTCCACCGACTTCACCGCTTCACGCTGGATCATGTCATTGTCGAGCAGCTTGTCGGATTCGTCGCGAACGAGATCGGTATAGGATTTCGAGACGGTGGTGCGCACCTTCTTGGTACGTCCGCCCATCGCCTTGCCAAACATTTCCGACAGGTTGAGAACGCCGATATTGGCGCCCGGCATGCCGGGGATTTCAAAGCCGGGCATGCCCGAACCGCTGTCGGCCACTTCGATGTCGATTTCCTTGTCGTCCAGCTCGCCATCGCGCAGCTTCTTGCGGAAGCTCTCACGTGTCGCGGGTGACGCGGTCGATCCGACCAGTGCGTCGAGCACCCGCTCTTCGGCGCTCTGATGCGCCTTGGCCTGTACTTCCGCGCGCTTCTTTTCACGCACGAGGCCAATGCCAATCTCGACCAGATCGCGGATGATCTGCTCGACATCGCGACCGACATAACCGACTTCGGTAAATTTGGTCGCTTCGACCTTGATGAAGGGCGCGCCGGCAAGCTTGGCGAGACGGCGGGAAATCTCCGTCTTGCCGACACCGGTCGGTCCGATCATCAGGATGTTTTTCGGCATCACCTCGTCGCGCAGGCTCTCATCGAGCTGCTGGCGACGCCAACGGTTGCGCAGCGCAATCGCGACCGCACGTTTCGCATCATGCTGGCCGATGATGTGGCGATCCAGTTCCGAGACAATTTCCCGGGGAGAAAAAGTGGTCATTCTGTCCTCTCGGCTTTCCTGTTCCGGCCGGCCATTCTGGCCCGGCCCACAGGACCCTTGGGTGAGAAATGGGGGTGAGAAATATGCTTACTCGGCGTCGAGGGTTTCGATGACGAGGTTATGGTTGGTGTAAACGCAGATATCGGCGGCGATATCGAGCGACTTGCGCGCTACCTCCTCTGCCGACTTGTCCGTATCCATCATGGCGCGGGCAGCGGCAAAGGCGTAGTTGCCGCCGGAGCCGATGGCGATCGCGCCATGTTCAGGTTCCAGCACGTCACCATTACCGGTGATGGCGAGTGTCGTGGATTTATCGGCCACCAGCATCATGGCTTCGAGGTTGCGCAGATATTTATCCGTGCGCCAGTCCTTTGCAAGCTCTACGGCCGCGCGCATGAGCTGACCGGGATATTGCTCGAGTTTCTTTTCGAGACGGTCGAGCAGCGTGAAGGCATCCGCCGTTGCGCCGGCAAAACCGGCAATCACTTCACCCTTGCCAATGCGTCGAACCTTGCGGGCATTGCCCTTCATGACGGTTTGGCCAAGACTTACCTGACCATCGCCAGCCATGACGACCTTGCCGCCCTTCCTGACTGTAATAATCGTTGTCATCAAACACCTGTCTGCCCTACCGGGCCTGCGGTTAACGGGCCGGCATCCGGCCCTTCTCGGCATCTATGTAAGTTTGCTTTTCACGATTGCAAATCCTGCCCGCACTGCACTGTTTTGCGCAGATCATGCAAGACGATGGAACAACTGGATATTTGTGTCTCGTGCTGATAAGGAACGGCGACATTTTCACGGAGCGGCCACAGATGGCAGAACGTAAAGGCGAGATCATCCGCAAGACCAACGAAACCTCGGTTTCGGTGCGCGTGGATATCGACGGCACCGGCAAGTCGACAATTTCCACCGGGGTGGGATTTTTCGATCATATGCTGGACCAGCTGAGCCGCCATTCGCTGATCGACATGGATATCGAGGTTCAAGGTGACCTGCATATCGATGATCACCATACGGTGGAAGATACCGGCATCGCCATCGGCCAGGCCATCGCGAAGGCGTTGGGTGACAGGCGCGGCATTACCCGCTACGCCTCGCTCGATCTTGCCATGGATGAGACGATGACCAAGGCTGCCGTGGATATTTCCGGCCGTCCCTTCCTTGTGTGGAATGTCAACTTCTCCGCGCCGAAGATCGGCACATTCGACACCGAGCTTGTGCGCGAATTCTTTCAGGCGCTGGCCCAGAATGCCGGCATCACGCTGCATATCCTGAACCATTACGGCGCCAACAACCATCATATCGCCGAAACATGCTTCAAGGCCGTTGCCCGCGTTCTTCGCGCGGCAACCGAGATCGACCCCCGGCAGGCAGGCCGCGTTCCCTCGACAAAGGGCATGCTGGCCTGACCGCCAAAGCTGTCAGGAAGCCCATGACAAGCTATCTCGTTCTGGAAGCCCCCAAAGGGCCGGACAGGGACCACAAGACGACCCGCTTCATAGCAGACCGTTTCGTCTGGCTGGCACTTATTGCGCCCTGGCTGTGGCTGGCCGTAAACCGGCTGTGGCTGGCCGCGATCGTCGTATTTGCAGTTCTCGTTCTGGCCGGTTGGGCATCAATGTTACCCGGATTCGAACCGGTGGGCATTTTGTGCAGCGTCGCCATTGCCCTCATCACTGCACTGGAGGGGCGCGATTTTCTCGTCCGGCACCTGATCGGCAAGGGCTGGAAGATGACTTCGGTCATTTCCGCCCCTGATCTTTCGAGTGCCGAAGAGATATATTTCTCCGATCTTTCCGAAAATACCGAGCCGTCGGGACAGCTGTCGCAGCCGGTATGGACCCCCTCGCCGCAGAAGAGCGGTGACAAAAACTTCGTCAACGATCCCTCCGGATCGTTTCTTTTCGACTTGAATGGAAGGCGCTGACATGCGCGTCGCGATTATCGACTACGGTTCTGGCAACCTGCGTTCGGCCACCAAGGCTTTCGAGCGCGCCGCCCGCGAAGCCGGCATTAATGCAACCATTGACCTGACCGATAAGCCGGATCACGTCGCATCTGCGGACCGCATCGTACTGCCAGGCGTCGGCGCCTATGCCGATTGCCGCGCCGGTCTCGAA
The DNA here is from genome assembly GCF_052114365.1 of Agrobacterium sp. MCAB5. Taxonomy (NCBI): domain Bacteria; kingdom Pseudomonadati; phylum Pseudomonadota; class Alphaproteobacteria; order Hyphomicrobiales; family Rhizobiaceae; genus Agrobacterium; species Agrobacterium sp. MCAB5. The sequence continues at coordinate 270,299 of NZ_JBFREP010000007.1, read as the reverse complement.
GCTGTGCCCGGCATGCATGAGGCGCTTATCGAAGCCGTCGAGAACAAAGCTCATCCCTTCCTCGGCATCTGCGTCGGAATGCAGCTGATGTCTTCGCGCGGTCTCGAAAAGACTGTCAGCACGGGGCTTGGCTGGATCGAAGGCGATGTCATTGAAATGACGCCCTCCGATCCGACGCTTAAAATCCCGCAGATTGGCTGGAATACGCTGGAAATCCGGCATCAGCATCCCCTGTTCGACGGTATCAGGACCGGCGCTGACGGCTTGCATGCCTATTTCGTGCATTCCTATCATCTGGCGGCGAAACATCCGGCGGATGTCATCGCCACCACCAATTACGGTGGCGCGATGACGGCTTTCGTTGGTCGCGACAATGTGGCTGGCGCGCAGTTCCACCCGGAAAAAAGCCAGACGCTCGGCCTCGCCCTGATTTCCAATTTCCTGCGCTGGAAGCCCTGACATGATTCTTTTTCCCGCAATCGATCTTAAAGACGGCCAGTGCGTTCGCCTGAAACTCGGCGATATGGAGCAGGCAACCGTTTACAATACGGACCCCGGCGCGCAGGCGAAGTCCTTCGAGGACCAAGGCTTCGAGTGGCTGCATGTCGTCGATCTTAACGGCGCCTTCGCTGGCCAGACGGTGAATGGCGAAGCGGTCGATGCCATTCTCAAGGCCACGACAAACCCGGTGCAGCTTGGCGGCGGCATCCGCACTCTCGATCATATTGAGGCGTGGCTCAGCCGTGGGCTTGCCCGCGTCATTCTCGGCACCGTGGCGGTGCGCGATCCCGTTCTGGTTATCGAAGCCTGCAAGCGTTTCCCCGGTCAGGTCGCTGTCGGCATCGACGCCAAAGGCGGCAAGGTTGCTGTTGAGGGCTGGGCGGAAGCCTCAGAACTCGGCGTTATCGAACTTGCCAAACGTTTCGAAGGTGCCGGCGTTGCCGCCATCATCTACACCGATATCGATCGCGACGGCATTCTGGCTGGCATCAACTGGGCCTCTACACTCGAACTGGCAGATGCCGTGTCGATCCCCGTCATCGCCTCCGGCGGCCTTGCTTCCATCGAAGACATCAAGCGCATGTTGCAGCCGGATGCCGCAAAGCTAGAGGGCGCAATTTCAGGCCGCGCGCTTTATGACGGGCGCATCGATCCTGCCGAGGCGCTCGCCCTCATCAAGGCTGCCAAGGAGATAAGCGCATGACCCTCAAAGCCCGCGTTATTCCCTGCCTCGATGTAAAAGACGGCCGCGTCGTCAAGGGTGTGAACTTCGTCGATCTTATCGACGCCGGCGACCCAGTCGAGGCGGCGAAGGCCTATGATGCGGCGGGAGCGGACGAACTCTGCTTTCTCGACATTACCGCCTCGTCCGACAATCGCGACACGATTTTCGACGTGGTATCGCGCACGGCCGATCATTGCTTCATGCCGCTGACCGTCGGCGGCGGCGTCCGCGCCGTGGCTGACATCCGCAAGCTGCTTCTCTGTGGTGCAGACAAGGTCTCCATCAATTCCGCAGCGGTGAAGGATCCTGATTTCGTCGCGCAGGCTGCCGACAAATTCGGCAACCAGTGTATCGTCGTCTCCATCGACGCCAAGCGGGTTTCGAAGGACGGAGAAGACGGGCGCTGGGAGATCTTCACGCATGGCGGACGTCAGCCAACCGGAATAGACGCCGTGGAATTTGCCATCAAGATGGTCGAACGCGGTGCAGGCGAATTGCTCGTCACCTCGATGGACCGCGATGGCACCAAAAGCGGATACGATATCGGCCTGACACGCAGCATTGCCGATCAGGTTCGCGTGCCCGTCATCGCCTCGGGTGGCGTCGGAACGCTGGATGATCTGGTAGCCGGCGTTCGCGATGGCCATGCGACCGCGGTGCTTGCCGCTTCCATCTTCCACTTCGGCACCTATTCGATCGGGCAAGCCAAGAGCTACATGGCCGAGCATGGCATCGCCATGCGTCTCGACTGATTGCAGGAACCTTTCCATGAGCGCATTTTCCCTTTCCGATCTGGAACGCATCGTCGCGACACGCGCCGCCGCCTCCCCCGATGAATCCTGGACGGCCAAACTTGTTGCGGCGGGCCAGGAACGTGCGGCGAAAAAACTGGGCGAAGAGGCTGTTGAGGCCGTCATCGCCGCCATCGCGAAAGACCGCGACGGGCTGAAAAACGAGGCCGCCGATCTGCTTTATCATCTGCTGGTGGTGTTGAAGATCGCCGACATTCCCCTTGCCGACGTCTTTGCCGAGCTGGAGCGCCGGACCGGACAGACCGGACTTGCGGAAAAGGCAGCGAGGCCGACATCATGAATGTCAAGGCAGGCAGCGGGGAGAGAGGCATGCCGAGCACACTCGATCATTTCCGCCCGGATGAATATTCGCCCTATCACTTCTTCAGCTCGGAAGAATGGGCAAAGTTTCGCGCCGACACACCACTCACCCTTTCCGCCGACGAGGTCAAAAGACTGCGTTCGCTGGACGACCCGATCGATCTGGACGAAGTGCGGCGTATCTATCTGTCGCTGTCGCGCCTCCTGTCATCGCATGTGGAAGCATCGCAGCTGCTGTTCGAACAGCGCAACCGCTTCCTGAACATGGCGGATGTCAACAAGACGCCCTTCGTCATCGGCATTGCCGGGTCGGTGGCGGTTGGAAAATCGACAACGGCGCGTATTTTGAAGGAGCTTCTGGCCCGCTGGCCTTCCAGCCCGAAGGTCGATCTCATCACCACCGACGGGTTTCTTTACCCGAACGAGGTGCTGCGGCGCGAAAACCTGATGGAGCGCAAGGGCTTTCCGGAAAGCTACGACATCGGTGCGCTGCTGCGTTTCCTCTCGGCGATCAAGGCGGGCCAGCCGAATGTGAAGGCGCCACGCTACTCGCATCTGACCTATGACGTGCTGCCGAACGAATTCACTGTCATCGACCAGCCGGATATCCTCATCTTCGAAGGCATCAACGTGCTGCAATCACGCGACCTGCCGGCGGGCGGGCGGATCGTGCCGATCGTTTCCGACTTCTTCGATTTCTCGATCTACATCGATGCGGATGAGGACTTCATTCACAACTGGTATGTGAACCGGTTCATGAATCTGCGGCAAACCGCCTTCCGGGACCCGAATTCATTCTTCAATCGCTATGCTTCGATCAGCGAAGAGGCGGCGCTCAGCATTGCCGAGGGCCTCTGGCAGAACATCAACCTGAAGAACCTGCGCCAGAACATCGTGCCCACGCGTCCACGCGCCGATCTTATCCTGCGCAAGGGCAAAAACCACCTGATCGACACGGTGGCGCTTCGCAAATTGTGAAAGATGCCGCAAAAGCGGCATCTCCATCGCAGCGGTTAAAATCCGTTATTAGGCGAGGTCAGGAATGCGCAGAACCTGACCGGGATAGATTTTATCGGGATGGGTCAGCATCGGCTTGTTGGCTTCGAAGATGATGTTGTTCTTGCCGCCATTTGCCTTGCCGTACTGGGCTTCAGCGATCTTCCAGAGATTATCGCCCTTTTTGACCGTGTAGAAAACGGGTTCCTTCGCTGGCGCTTCTGCCACCGTCAGTTCGCCGGCCTCGACCTTGGAAATGCCGAGCGTATTGCCAACGGCGATGACTGCCTTTTCGAAAATCGACTGGTCGGCCACTTCGCCCTTCAGAACGACCTTATCGTTCACCACCTCGACCTGAACCTTGTCGGTGCCGAGATCGTGGGAAGCGAGTTCTTTTTTGACGGCTTCGACATCGGGGGTATCATCTCCACCGATACCAAGCTTCTTTCCCGCTTCCTTGATGAAATTGAACAGACCCATAGCACCCTCCTTGGTTGTAGGAGATTTACCAGACGATATCTGAAGGTCTATGACAAGTGCGAAACATTTTGCCGTCCAGCGCGACCTAGTCGCCTGATGGCTTGCCACGCATTTTCTTGACATCCGACCGGCCGGATTTCGCCTTGAGGCGGCGCTCGACGGAACCCTTGGTCGGCTTGGTGGCCTTGCGCACCGGCGGCGGCGGCGCTGCCGCTTCAAGGATCAGTTCCTTCAGCCGTTCACGCGCGTCTTCGCGATTGCGCTCCTGGCTTCGAAACCGGCTCGCCTCGATCATGAGCACGCCTTCTTTCGAAACACGCCGCCCGCCCAGACGCAGCGCATTCGCCTTCACCCGTTCCGGCAGGGAGGGAGAATTGGCGATGTCGAAAAACAGCTGAACCGCCGTCGAGACCTTGTTGACATTCTGGCCACCCGGCCCGCCGGCAAGAACGAATTGCTCCGTCAGCTCCCAGCCGGCGATGGTAATTCGGTTGCTGATGTAAAGCGGGGCGCTGGCCATGTTTTTTCTCCGCGCCGGTGATGCCACAGATCGGGAAAAATGAAAACAAGGCACGAAACGAAAGAACCCGGCACAAGGCCGGGTTCCCCTCCTCCTCATAAACGAGGCTTATTCATTCTGCCGCGAGCAGCAGTCCCGGTGCTGCATCGCGCACCTTGCTGTCGACGTGATCTTCGAACTTGGTGAAGTTCGTAACGAACATCGACACAAGCTTCTTCGCCTGCGCGTCATAAGCTGCGCCGTCGGCCCAGGTCGAACGCGGATCGAGGATAGCGGCATCGACGCCTTCCAGCGACAGGGGCACGGCGAAACCGAAATTCGCATCGGTGCGGAATTCGGCACCCTTCAGCTCGCCGGTGAGGGCTGCCGTCAGAAGCGCGCGGGTCGCCTTGATGGGCATACGCTTGCCGATGCCGTAAGCACCGCCGGTCCAGCCGGTGTTGACCAGCCAGCAGTCCACGCCATGCTTGCCGATCAGCTCACGCAGCAGGTTGCCGTATTCCGCCGGGTGGCGCGGCATGAAGGGTGCGCCGAAGCAGGTTGAGAATGTCGCTTCCGGCTCAGTCACGCCCTTTTCCGTGCCGGCAACCTTTGCCGTGTAGCCGGAAAGGAAGTGGTACATGGCCTGTTCCGGCGTCAGCCGGGCAATCGGCGGCAGCACGCCGAAGGCATCCGCCGTCAGCATGATGATCGTCTTCGGATGACCGGCAATGCCCGTTTCCGATGCATTCGGAATGAAGTGCAGCGGATAGGCACTGCGGGTGTTTTCCGTCAGTGAGTTGTCGTTGAAATCCGGAACACGGTTTTCGTCCAGCACGACGTTTTCGAGAACGGTGCCGAAACGGCGGGTCGCGGCATAGATTTCCGGCTCAGCTTCGGCCGACAGCTTGATCGCCTTGGCGTAGCAGCCGCCTTCGAAATTGAAGATGCCGTGTTCGCCCCAGCCGTGCTCATCGTCGCCGATCAGCGTGCGCGACGGATCAGCCGACAGCGTGGTCTTGCCGGTGCCGGACAGGCCGAAGAACACGGCGGAATCACCCTCGGGACCGACATTGGCCGAGCAATGCATCGGCATGACGCCCTTGGCCGGCAGCAGGTAGTTCAGCACCGTGAAGACCGACTTCTTGTTTTCACCGGCATAGGAGGTACCGCCGATGAGGACGAGACCATTGGTGAGATCGCAGGCGATGACGGTTTCCGAACGGACGCCGTGACGCGCCGGATCAGCCTTGAAGCTCGGCAGATTGATGATGGTCAGCTTCTGTTTGAAGCCTGCCAGTTTCTCCCGCTTCGGGCGGATGAGCAGGTTCCGGATGAACAGCGAATGCCAGGCAAGCTCAGTGACGACACGGGTCGACAGGGCGTTTTCCTCATCGGCACCGCCGATCAGATCCTGAACATAGAGCGTCTTGCCGGCGGCGTGCGCAAGCATGTCCTGACGCAGCAACTCGAAGTTTTCCGGCGACAGCGGCTTGTTGTTGTCCCACCAGATAGTGTCTTCGGTGGAAGCGTCGCGGACGACGAATTTGTCCTTCGGAGAACGGCCCGTATGCTGACCGGTAACGGCACGAAGTGCGCCATCCGCCGTCAGCTCAGCTTCGCCGTTGCGGATCGCCTCTTCGTACAATTCGCTTTCGTTGAGGTTATAAAAGACGCGGGAGGCCTCGCCCAGTCCGAGTTCCGCAACTCCATTGGCAGGATTATGAACCCCAAGCTCGTTCATGACGCGTTCCTTGTAAATGACGATAAGGCCGTTGAAATTTTCACGGAAAATACGTGGCGGCTTTTAGAAACGCAAGAGTGAAACTTTAAATAACTTAGTGATTTCAATATATTAATCGATTTAAAAGATTTTATTTCTTTTTAAATCGGTTGAAGACGCATTAGAATCCAGCTGCGGCGTTTTCCCGGAATTGGCCTAGTCACACCAAGCGATTTGGTTGTGAGTTTTCCTTTGCCACAATTTGTTCCACCTTTATACTCATGAGAGTGGCTCGCGGCGCGCAACCTTGGCTGGGTGGATGTCGGGAGTTACGAGAAAATGACGATGGAGACCAACTACATGCAGACGATCGCGCTTGTCGACGACGACCGGAATATTCTCACTTCGGTATCGATCGCGCTCGAAGCCGAAGGCTACCGGGTCGAAACGTATACGGACGGCGCCTCCGCGCTTGACGGACTGATTGCCCGTCCGCCGCAGCTCGCCATTTTCGACATCAAGATGCCGCGCATGGATGGCATGGAGCTTTTGCGGCGTCTTCGCCAGAAATCGGATATTCCGGTTATCTTCCTGACCTCCAAGGATGAAGAGATCGACGAATTGTTCGGCCTGAAGATGGGTGCTGACGATTTCATCACAAAACCCTTCTCGCAGCGCCTTCTGGTGGAACGCGTCAAGGCCATCCTGCGCCGCGCCAGCAGCCGCGAGGCTTCCGCTGCGACCGGCGGCAGCACGCTGAAGCCGACGGCTGATCAACAGGCGCGCACACTCGAACGCGGCCAGCTGGCCATGGATCAGGAACGCCACACCTGCACCTGGAAGGGCGAGCCGGTGACGCTGACCGTTACCGAATTCCTTATCCTGCATTCGCTTGCACAGCGGCCAGGCGTGGTGAAAAGCCGCGACGCGCTGATGGATGCGGCCTACGACGAACAGGTCTATGTTGACGACCGCACGATCGACAGCCACATCAAGCGGCTTCGCAAGAAGTTCAAACTGGTCGATGGTGACTTCGATATGATTGAAACGCTTTATGGCGTAGGATATCGCTTCCGCGAAGCGGCTTGAACGAGCCGCAATCGGGAGAGACCACCGGAATTGTGGTGGCGAGGACATAGACTTGTTGAAGAAAACGCCGGAAACCGTCTCGGACAGTGACGATGCCGAAGATCGCGGCAGCGAACGCCGCCATCGTATCCATCCGCTGACGATCGTCCGACGCATTTTTGGCAATGCTGTGTTTTCCAGCCTCACGCGCCGCATCCTCTTCTTCAACGTGGCCGCGACGGTCGTTCTGGTCGGTGGCATTCTCTACCTCAACCAGTTCCGCGAGGGGCTGATCGATGCGCGGGTGGAAAGCCTTTTGACGCAGGGCGAGATCATCGCCGGTGCCATCTCGGCCTCCGCCTCGGTGGATACCAACTCCATCACCATCAATCCGGAAAAGCTGCTGGAATTGCAGGCGGGGCAAAGCATCACGCCCGCCCCCAATGACGAGGACTTGAGTTTCCCGATCAATCCGGAACGGGTGGCGCCGGTGCTGCGCCGGCTGATTTCGCCGACACGGACCCGCGCGCGGCTTTTCGATGCCGATGCCAACCTGCTTCTCGATTCCCGCCATCTCTATTCACGCGGCCAGGTCCTGCGCTTCGATCTGCCGCCGGTGACGCCGGAAACCCAGACCTGGGGTGAATGGTTCACCAGCATGTTCAACCGCATGCTGCAACCGAGCAGCCTGCCGCAATACAAGGAAGCGCCAGGAGGCGACGGCTCGATCTATCCGGAGGTGATGAATGCGCTGACCGGCGTGCGCGGCGCAGTCGTTCGCGTTACCGAAAAGGGTGAGCTGATCGTTTCGGTCGCCGTGCCGGTGCAGCGCTTCCGGGCCGTGCTCGGGGTTCTGCTCCTGTCCACGCAGGCCGGCGATATCGACAAGATCGTGCATGCGGAGCGCCTTGCCATCATGCGCGTGTTCGGCATCGCCACGCTCGTCAACATCGTACTTTCCCTGTTGTTGTCCTCCACCATCGCCACGCCGCTCCGGCGGCTTTCGGCGGCTGCGATCCGCGTTCGTCGCGGAGCAAGAACCCGCGAGGAGATACCGGACTTTTCGGCGCGTCAGGATGAAATCGGCAACCTTTCCATAGCGCTTCGTGAAATGACGACGGCGCTCTACGACCGTATCGACGCAATCGAAAGTTTCGCCGCCGATGTCAGCCACGAGCTCAAGAACCCGCTGACTTCGCTGCGCAGCGCCGTGGAAACCCTGCCGCGTGCCAAGACGGAAGAGTCCAAACAGCGGCTGACCGAGATCATCTTCCACGATGTCCGCCGCCTCGACCGCCTCATCAGCGATATTTCGGATGCCTCGCGGCTCGATGCCGAACTGGCGCGTGTCGATGCATCGCCGCTGGATCTCGACGTTCTTATGAAGGGTCTGGTGGATATCTCCCGCCAGATCAGCACAAAGAAAAAGAGCGTGGCGATCGACTATGTCGCCGACCGGAAGGCGGGAGCCAAAACCTCCTTCGTCGTGAACGGTCACGATCTTCGCATCGGGCAGATCGTCACCAACCTGATCGAGAATGCGCGCTCTTTCGTTTCCGAGGAAAGCGGCCGCATCACCGTGCGCCTTTCCCGTCACAAGGACCGCTGCATCGTGCAGGTGGAAGACAATGGTCCGGGCATTCAGGCCGAGGATATCGACCGGATTTTCGAGCGCTTCTACACCGACCGACCGGCAAGCGAAGGTTTCGGCCAGAATTCCGGCCTTGGCCTTTCCATCAGCCGCCAGATCGCCGAAGCCCATGGCGGCAGCCTGAGGGCAGAAAACGTCGTCGACAAATACGGCGTGATATCAGGCGCGCGCTTCACCCTGTCGCTGCCGGCGGCCGAAACCCATGAACGCTGAACGCTTCAACCTGCACGCAACCGCCATTGTCGTCGACAACACCGGCATTCTCTTCACCGGACCGTCCGGCAGCGGCAAAAGCGAGCTTGCCTTCAGCTTTCTGACGGAGGCGCAACGGTGCGGATTGCCGGCGGCACTGATCGCGGATGATCAGATTTTCGTGTATCGCGACGGCGAAAACATCATAGCCGAGCGGCCGGAAGCGATTGCCGGACTACTCGAGTTGCGCGGCAGCGGCATCGTTAACGTCAACAGCGTCCCGAGCGCCGGACTAAATTTCGCCGTTACGACAGTTCTTTCACCGGAAAATCCAAGACTTCCGGAAGATGACGAGGTGTTGTTGCTGCCCTGCGGCGGGCATCTTCCGCTTCTGCGTATTCCGCTTTCCAGTCTTACGCCCTATGGAAAATTTGCTGCACTTGCTCAAAATCTTTTTAAAACGAACGTGAAGTGACCATGATTCAGGCGATTTTAGGCTTGCGATTCGCATTTTCCTCATCAAGATGAAATCCCACCGATGGACAGGATTGCCGCGTTGCGATAGTCGGCAATGAGAGTGCGTGTGCAAGGGAGCATTTCATGATCGGACTAGTGCTTGTCACCCATGGCAAGCTGGCTGAGGAGTTTCGCCATGCGTTGGAGCATGTCGTCGGTCCCCAGAAATTGATCGAGACGGTTTGTATCGGTCCCGAAGACGACATGGATCAGCGCCGGCAGGATATCATCGACGCCGTTACGCGCGTCAATGATGGAAATGGCGTCATTATTCTGACGGATATGTTCGGTGGTACACCGTCCAATCTCGCCATCTCCGTCATGAACAACGGCAATGTCGAAGTCATCGCCGGGGTCAATCTTCCCATGCTGATAAAACTCGCAGGCGTTCGCAGCGAAGACAACATGGACAAGGCGCTCCAGGACGCATCCGACGCCGGTCGCAAATACATCAACGTTGCCAGCCGCGTTTTAAGCGGCAAATAAGAAGTCAGCCCCATGTCGCCTCACTCCCGGGAATTGCCGATCATCAACAAGCGCGGTCTCCACGCCCGGGCATCTGCAAAATTCGTGCAGATGGTCGAGGGTTTCGACGCGACGATTACGGTGTCGAAGGACGGAATGACCGTTGGCGGCACCTCCATCATGGGTCTGATGATGCTGGCGGCCAGCCCGGGATGCAGTGTCTATGTCGAGGCGAGCGGCAACCAGGCGGAAGAGGCGCTCGCCGCACTTGAGGCACTTGTTGCCGACCGCTTCGGCGAAGAAGCCTGACCCCACCCCCCATATAAAGACATAAAGACTTCTTTATATCGTTATTGCCAGATCGTTTTTGGCCTGCTAAACCGCTGCTACGTTTAAAAGCCGGGCCAATAGGCATGGCATTTCTGATCTGGAGAACTTCATGAGCCTTGAGAAGGACTACATCATCGCCGATATCAACCTTGCCGCATTCGGCCGCAAGGAACTGGACATCGCCGAAACCGAAATGCCTGGCCTTATGTCCTGCCGCAAGGAATTCGGCGAGAGCAAGCCCCTGAAGGGCGCACGTATCACCGGTTCTCTTCACATGACGATCCAGACCGGCGTTCTGATCGAGACGCTGAAGGAACTGGGCGCGGACATCCGCTGGGCGTCCTGCAACATCTTCTCGACGCAGGACCATGCCGCAGCAGCCATTGCAGCGGCCGGCATTCCTGTTTTCGCGGTCAAGGGTGAGAGCCTGACGGAATATTGGGAATATACCGACAAGATCTTCCAGTGGACCGATGGCGGCCTCTCCAACATGATCCTCGATGATGGCGGCGATGCCACCATGTACATTCTGCTCGGCGCGCGCGCCGAAGCCGGTGAGGACGTTCTTTCCAACCCCGGTTCGGAAGAAGAGGAAATTCTTTTCGCGCAGATCAACAAGCGCCTCAAGGCTTCCCCCGGCTGGTTCACCAAGCAGCGTGACGCGCTGAAGGGCGTGACGGAAGAAACGACGACAGGCGTTCATCGTCTCTACGATCTTGCCAAGAAGGGCCTCCTGCCCTTCCCGGCCATCAACGTCAACGACAGCGTCACCAAGTCCAAGTTCGACAACAAATACGGCTGCAAGGAATCGCTGGTAGACGGCATTCGCCGCGCAACCGACGTGATGATGGCTGGCAAGGTTGCCGTGGTCTGCGGTTACGGCGACGTCGGCAAGGGTTCCGCCGCCTCGCTGCAGGGCGCTGGCGCCCGCGTGAAGGTCACGGAAATCGACCCGATCTGCGCGCTTCAGGCCGCCATGGACGGTTTCGAGGTCGTTCGACTGGAAGACGTTGTGTCTTCCGCTGACATCTTCATCACCACCACCGGCAACAAGGACGTTATCCGCATCGAGCACATGCGCGAGATGAAGGACATGGCCATCGTCGGCAATATCGGCCATTTCGACAATGAAATTCAGGTCGCTTCGCTGCGTAACCTCAAGTGGACAAACATCAAGCCGCAGGTCGACATGATCGAGTTCCCGAAGGGCAACCGCATCATCCTGCTGTCCGAAGGACGCCTGCTGAACCTTGGCAATGCCACAGGTCACCCTTCCTTCGTCATGTCGGCGTCGTTCACCAACCAGGTGCTGGGCCAGATCGAGCTTTTCACCAAGCCGGGTGAATACAAGAACGAAGTCTACGTGCTGCCGAAGCACCTCGACGAAAAGGTTGCACGCCTTCATCTCGAGAAGCTTGGCGTGCGCCTGACCGAACTTTCCGACCTTCAGGCTGATTATATCGGCATCTCGAAGCAGGGTCCGTTCAAGGCAGAACACTACAGATATTAATTTCATAGTTAATATCCACTGAAATTACACAATATGTAGATGCCGTGCGCTTGACAAAGCGCGCGGCATCTTTTTTGCGCGCTCCCTTTCCGCAGATTTATGAAGACGGTATTGTCATCGAACTTGATTCGGACACGCCAAAGGGCGGCGGGGACGAAATGGGATGTCTTGTCGAAGATGCGGCACATAGGACGGAGACAGACCGGGGATGACGGTTCACAATTCGGATCTGCGCGAGCAGACAGTTCAACGCGTTGAAAACACGCATGCTGGCGTGGCATTGGGCGCGGCCATGGCGCGTTGCCGGCTGGCGATCAGTGCTGTGCGGACAGGCTTTTCGCGGCTTCCCGTCCTGATGTCCGGCACGGTTCTCGCCGGCTCTGCAAATGTGGCGCTGGCGCAGGACGGTCTTGTCGCAAAGACCGGCGCGCGGCTGTTTTCATCCGGAGAAACCATCACCTATTCGCTTTTTGTCGGCATGCTTTCGGCCACGCTGTTTTCCGTCGTCTGGCTGGTGCGCCAGCGCGGTAATATCGAGGCGGAGAGCGGTGAATACCGCAAGGCGCTGGCAGAATCCCACCACAAGATCGCGAAATACGAGGCGCTTATCTCCGACAAGAGCCGGCGCATCGTCATCTGGGACGGCGTGGACAAGCGCCCCGAATTTCTGGGGCAGCTGCCCGTAGAGACGGGCGCACCGCAGGCGGATCACGATTTTCTGGCCTTCGGGCGCTGGCTGAAGCCATCATCCGCGAGCCAGCTTGAAAAATCCCTCGAAAAACTTCGCAGCCACGCACAGAGTTTCGATCTGACCATCGAAACGCAGCGCGGCGAAGTCATTGAAGTTCAAGGCCGGGTTTCCGGCGGCAATGCCTTCGCGCGTTTCGTCGCCCTCAACAACCTCCGCGCCGAACTGGCCGAATTGCAGGTGGAGCGCGAGCGCCTGATCGCCTCGGTCTCCACGTTTCAGGAACTTCTCGATTCGATCGAACAGCCCGTCTGGCGGCGCAATGGCGAAGGCGAACTCATATGGGTGAACCACGCCTATGCGCACGCTGTGGATGCGCGCGATGCCGAACAGACCATTCAGGAGAAACGCGAACTTCTGAACACCGTTACCCGGCAGAAGATACGTGCGGCCGCTACGCCGAGTTCCCCCTATCACGATCGCATTTCGACGGTGGTTTCCGGAAACCGTACCTTCTTCGACGTTGTCGATATCAAGACGGCAGGCGGTTCTGCAGGCATCGCCATCGATGCTACCGAAGCGGAAACCACCCGCGAGGAAATGAAGCGGGTTCTGAAAAGCCACGCCGAAACGCTGGATCATCTCGCAACGCCCGTCGCCATTTTCGACGGCCGGCAGCGGCTGCAATTCTACAATCAGGCCTTTGCCAGCCTGTGGGGATTCGATCTGGTTTTCCTGGAATCCGGCCCCGATAATTCCGAGCTTCTCGACAGGCTGCGCACCGCCGGCAAATTGCCCGAGCAGCTGAACTGGAAAAACTGGAAAGAGACGGCACTCTCCGTTTACCGCTCTCTCGATACCAAGACCGATCTGTGGCACCTGCCCAACGGCCAGACGTTGCGGGTTATCGCGACCGCCCACCCGCAGGGTGGCGCGACATGGGTCTTCGAGAACCTGACCGAACAGGTCGATCTGCAGATGCGCTACAACACCTTGGTGAAGGTGCAGGGCGAAACCATCGACCATCTGGCCGAAGGTGTCGCCGTGTTTGGTGCGGACGGACGTATTCGCCTTTCCAACCCGGCATTCAGGGCCCTCTGGGGCGTTACCGCCGAGCAGGCGGAAACTGGAACCCACATCCGCGCCGTTGAGGCCGCCTGCACGCAATCCTACGACAAGCCGGATGGCTGGCGCTCTTTCAGCCAGTTCATCACCAGCTTTGACGATGAACGCCCGTCGAGACAGGGAACGCTGGAACTACTCTCCGGCCTGGTCCTCGACTACGCCATTATTCCGCTGCCGGATGCGCAGACCATGCTGACATTCGTCAACATGACTGACAGCGTGCGGGCCGAGCGGGCGCTCAAGGAAAAGAACGACGCACTGCTCAAGGCCGACGAGCTGAAGAACGATTTCGTACAGCACGTCTCTTATGAGTTGCGCTCGCCGCTGACCAATATCATTGGCTTCACCGATCTCCTGAAGACCCCGGGTATTGGAGAATTGACGGACCGGCAGGCGGAATATCTCGACCATATTTCCACCTCTTCCTCGGTTCTTCTGACCATCGTCAACGACATCCTCGATCTCGCGACCGTCGATGCTGGCATCATGCAGCTGAACTATTCGGAAAACGATCTCAACGAATTGCTCGATGACGTTTCGGTGCAGATTGCCGACCGGCTACAGGAAAGCGGTATTTCGCTCGAGATCGTCGCACCCGCGCATCTCGGTAGTCTGGTGGCGGATCACCAGCGCCTGAAGCAGATCCTCATCAAGCTCCTCACCAATGCAATCAATTTTGCGCCGGAAGGGTCTTCCGTTCAGCTTTCATGCCAGCGCAGCGAGGGTGACTTCCTGTTCTCTGTGGCCGACAAGGGACCGGGTATCCCCGAAGACATGCTCAAGGCCGTGTTTGACCGCTTCGAGACGCGCGGCAACGGCGGACGGCGGACCGGCGCTGGCCTTGGCCTTTCTATAGTGGAAAGCTTCGTCAGCCTGCATCACGGCACTGTCAGCATCGACAGCCGGCCCGGCAACGGCACCATCGTCACCTGCCGCATTCCTTCGGGCGTGCACCCGCATTCCATCGCCGCAGAATGAGTGACGATATCCTGCCGATCACCCTTTCCCTCAATGGGGAAAAGGACACCATCCGGTTAGGCGAAGATCTGGCGCTGGCTTTGGGAGCTGGCGATTGCCTCGCGCTGATCGGAGATCTCGGCGCGGGCAAATCCACTCTCGCCCGCGCCTTCATCCGGGCGATGGCGGATGCACCTGATCTTGAAGTTCCAAGCCCCACATTCACGATCATCCAGACCTATCCAACACGTATTCCCGTTGCCCATCTTGATCTGTACCGACTGTCTGACGTCTCGGAACTGGACGAACTCGGCATCGACGAGATGCTGGAAGACGGTATCTGCCTGATCGAGTGGCCTGATATCGCCGCCGACATCCTCCCGCAAAACCAGACCATCAGCCTGCGACTGGAACACTCCGGTGACGGGCGTCGGGCTGTAATCGATGCTCTCGCGAAACAGAAAGCACGGCTTGAGCGCGTTTTCGCCATTCGCGATTTTCTTGCGAAAAATGGCAAGGGCGATGCGACCCGCCATTTCCTAAGCGGCGATGCTTCCACACGCGCCTATGAGACCATTTCCACCGATGGTCCGGACCTTATCCTGATGGACTGGCGACGCCCTTTGAGAGGTGCGATCGTTGCTGATGGCAAGACCTATGCGGAAATCGCCCATCTTGCCCAGGATGCCCGTTCCTTCGTGGCGATCGGCAATTATCTGCGAAATAGCGGCTTTCGCGCGCCTGACATACTGGCGGCGGATACCGATCAGGGGATTCTCCTCCTGGAGGACCTCGGGCGGGATGGGGTGCTTGCGCCTGATGGAACGCCGATTGAGGAACGTTATCTGCAGAGCGTCGCCTGCCTCGCCGCCCTTCATAAAGCTCCGGAACCGCGCAAGCTGCCGGTCGGTGACGGCAGCACCTACGAAGTGCCTCCTTTCGATCGACCGGCGATGAAGATCGAGGTGTCGCTGCTGGTGGAATGGTATCTGCCCCACAAACGCGGCAAATCACTGTCCGATACCGAGAAGCGTGACTATTATGCTCTCTGGGACGGCCTGATAGACGCGCTCAGTGGCTGCGAAAGCGGGCTACTTCTGCGCGATTTCCATTCGCCGAACATTCTCTGGCAAGAGCAAAATGCAGGCATACGGCAAGTCGGACTGATCGATTTTCAAGACGCGATGATCGGCCCGACGGCCTACGATCTCGCCTCCATCGTGCAGGATGCGCGGGTTACCATTTTGCCCGAACTGCAGGAACGCCTCCTTTCGCACTATCTCGACATTAGACGAGACGAGCCATCCTTCGATGAGGCGTCTTTTCTCAAGGCTTTCGCCATCATGTCGGCGCAGCGCAACTGCAAGCTGGCCGGTATCTGGGTAAGGCTGTTGGAACGCGATGGCAAACCCGGTTATATGAAACATATGCCAAGGACGTTTCGCTATCTTTCCGCAGCGCTTTCGCATCCCGAACTTGCACCGCTCAAAGACTGGTGCGTCCATATGGGCATGGAATTTTAAAGACTGAAAGACGGTTGACCACGATGACGATCAAGAACGCGATGGTGCTGGCCGCCGGGCTCGGCACCCGGATGCGCCCGATCACGGATACGATCCCGAAACCGCTCGTCAAGATCGCCGGCAAACCGATGATCGACTACGCGCTCGACGCCCTTGTCGAGGCCGGCGCCGAGAAGATCGTCGTCAACGTCCATCACCATGCCGATCAGATGATCGCCCATCTTGAAACCCGTACCGACGCCGAAATCCTGATTTCCGACGAGCGGTCGCAGCTGATGAATTCCGGTGGCGGACTTGCCAAGGGCCTTAAACTTCTGGAGCCAGGTCCCGTCTTCGTCATGAATGCCGATCTTTTCTGGATTGGCGAACAGCTGAATGCCGTCAGCAACCTGCGCAAGCTTGCGCAATTCTTCGATGCCACGCGCATGGATATGGCGATGCTCTGCGTCGATATGGACCGTACCACCGGTCATAACGGCAAGAGGGATTTCAACCTCTCTTCGGATGGTAGACTGGCGCGGTATCGCGACGGGGACACGAACCCGGTGGTTTATGCCGGGGCCATTGCCATGGATTCGCACCTGCTGGATGATGCGCCGGGGGATGCTTTCAACTTGAATATCTATTTCGACCGCGCCATCGAGAAAGAACGACTTTTCGGACTTTCACTGGATGGCCACTGGATCACCGTCGGCACTCCCGATGCTATAGACGATGCCGAAAGTATCATACGGCAATTCAGGGAAAAGCGCTCTGCATGACTTTCACCCATCACGCAAAGCGCGTCCTGACGATCGCTGCGGGAACACCGTTCCTCAAAACGCTCGCTGAAACGCTGTGTGACGGGACACTGACAGCCGGCTATAAATATGACTCTGCGGATCCGCTTTCGCTTGCCAAGGTGACGATTTATGTTCCGACCCGGCGCTCCGCCCGCGTGCTGCGCTCAGAGTTTGTCGATCTTCTGGGCGGCCGTTCCGCCATTTTGCCACTGATCCGGCCGCTCGGCGAAACCGATGACGACAGCGGCTTCTTCGAGATCGAAAATCCTGAGATCATGGATCTGGCGCCGCCGATTTCCGGCACCGGCCGGCAAATCGAGCTGGCGCGCCTCATTCTGGCATGGCGCAACAGCCTGCCGGACGCCATCAGGGCCATCCATTCGGACTCACCACTGGTCGCCCCCGCCAGCCCTGCCGACGCCATATGGCTGGCGCGCGCGCTTGGCGAAGTGATCGATGCGATGGATACGGAAGAAAAAGAATGGGAGGCGCTCGCGCATCTCGATACCGGCGATCACGCCCAATGGTGGCAGCTGACGGCGGATTTCCTGAAAATCGCCAGCGTGTTCTGGCCCGCCCGTCTTGCCGAACTCAATCGAACTTCCGCAGGCCGACATCGCAACGGTATCCTGAGGGCAGAGGCGAACCGGCTTGCCAACCTGCCGGACACCGGACCAATCATCGTTGCGGGCTCCACGGGCTCAATTCCGGCAGCAGCAGACCTTATCGCCTCTGTCGCCTCCCTGCCCCAGGGCGTCGTCGTGCTTCCGGGCCTCGATCTTACGATGCCGGAGGAACAATGGGAGGCTATTGCCGAGGACCCTACCGATCCTTCAAGCCGCACCCATTCGCAATACGGGCTCTACATGCTGTTGCAGAAGCTCGATATCATGCGAGACGATGTCGTTCAGATCGGCGCTATCGATAGCGATCTTGAAAAACGCGCGGCGGTTTTTTCGGCAGCACTTGCTCCTGCCAAATCCACCAGCGACTGGAACCGCTGGCGTGAGGACAAGCAACCCGGATTTTTCGACGATGCTTTTGCGGCAGCGACCCTGATAGAAGCTGCCAACGAGCGCGAAGAGGCTACCGCAATTGCGGTGGCGCTGCGGCTGGCGCTTGAAGCGCCGGGCGCTGGCCGCCCGTCTCAGGCCGCGCTGATCACGCCCGATCGCGGACTGGCCAGGCGCGTGGCGACGGAATTGCAGCGCTTCGGTATCGAAGCCGACGATTCCGCCGGTACGCCGCTTTCCGCCACGCCGCAGGCCGGACTGACCCAACTCGCACTGGAAGCGATCCTCAGGCCCGGAGATCCGGTGCCGGTCATTTCCCTTCTGAAACATCCGCTCAGCCGTTTCGGGCTTTCGCTGGAGGCTTTTACAAAAGCATCAAAGGCGCTGGAATTGATCGCACTTAGAGGCGGCCGCGTCGAAACCGAAATCGGCAATCTGGAGGCGGTTCTCGATGCGCAACTGGCGGCGCAGCGTGATGACCGGCATCCGCCTGCCTGGAGGCTGGCACTGCCCGAGGGAAGCGTAGACGCCGCGCGCGATCTGGCACGCCGAATCGCCGTTTCGACAGAGCCGCTTGGCAGCGCATTCGTGCGTCGCGACCGCTCGGGCCGGTCTTTCACGGACAAATTGCCGCTTTCCGATTGGGCCGAGCGGACGGGCCGGGTGATCGAAGCCATCTGCGCGGATGACAACAACGATCTTGCCCCTCTCTGGTCCGGCGAGGCAGGCGACAAGCTTTCCGGCCTGTTTGGCGAATTGATGGAAAGCGGCGAAATCCTTGATGCGGATGGTCCGCAATGGGCTGATATCTTCGCGGCACTGGTGGCTGGCGAATCGATCAAGCCGCGATCCATGCGCCATCCGCGCATTTTCATTTTCGGTGCCCTTGAGGCACGATTGCAAAGCGTCGACACTGTCGTGATCGGCGGTCTCAATGAAGGGCTTTGGCCGGGCCAGACGGCAAACAACCCGTTTCTGTCCCGCAACATGAAGACAGCCATCGGTCTGGAACCGCCGGAGCGGCGTATCGGCCAGCTGGCGCACGATTTCGAGATGGCGAACGGGACACGGCAGATTTTCTACAGCCGCGCGCTCAGACAGGGCTCGACACCCGCAGTCGCATCACGCTGGCTGCAGCGATTGCTGGCACTCGGCGGCGAGGATTTTGCCGACCAGCTGAAGAAGCGCGGCGAGACCTATCGCCACTGGGCGGCCCTGATGGATGCGAGCATCGATCAGGAAGCAGCAAAGCGCCCCGCCCCCAAACCGCCGGCCGACTTGCAGCCGAAGAGCTATTCCTTCAGCGAAGTGGGCAGGCTGCGCCGCGACCCCTATTCGATCTACGCGCGGCGTATCCTGAAGCTCAACCCGCTTGATGGCTTCAACCGCGATCCCAATGCCGCCGACCGTGGCACGCTCTATCATGCAATCATCGAGCGCTATTCCCGCGAGGGGCATATTCCCGGCACGCCGGCATCGCTCGAGGCCATGCAGCGTATTCTGGATGAAAGTTTCGACGCGGAAGATCTTCCTGCACATGTCGATGTCATCTGGCGCCCGCGATTCGAGGCGGTGGCACGCGCCTTCATCGACTGGGAGAAAGAACGACATCCATCCATCCGCCGCAGCTTTTTCGAGGCGCGTGCCGGACAGGAAATTCCCGAGGCAGGCATAAGGCTGACCGGCATCGCCGACCGCATAGATATCAAGACCGGCGGTCAGGCGGATATTATCGACTACAAAACGGGGCTTGCGCCTTCAGTCAATCAGGCGCGCGCGCTGCTCGACCCGCAGCTCGCGCTGGAAGCGGCAGCACTGATGCGGGGCGCCTTCCGCGAGGCGGGTTCGCAGACACCGGAAAACCTTATCTATGTGCGTCTGCGGCCGGGTACCCGTTTTTTTGCCGACCAGGTGAACAACGAACACTCCAACCGGGGTGGCAAAAAAGCCCCGAAATCGGCAATTGAGCTGGCAACCGAATCAATCGATCAGCTGGCCAAGTTCGTGCGTTCGCTGCGTGATGGCGAAAACGGCTTTGCCTCGCGGCTGGTGCCGGAGGAGCAGCAATCCTACGGTGGGGAATATGACCACCTCGCCCGGGTTTCGGAATGGTCGACGGCAGAACCGGGAGACGGCGATGATGATTGACCCTATCGATCACGGGCCTGCCACGGACACCCCGCAAAGCTGGATAGACTGGACGAGCGACCGACAGCGGCTCGCCTCCGATCCGGCAAGTTCAGCCTGGGTTTCGGCCAATGCCGGCTCCGGCAAGACCCATGTGCTGACCCAGCGCGTCATCCGCCTGCTTCTGGCCGGGTGCCGACCCTCCGCAATTCTGTGCCTCACCTATACCAAGGCAGCGGCGTCCGAAATGTCGAGCCGCGTCTTCGACCGTCTGGCGGAATGGGCTACGTTGCCGGATAACGATCTTGGGGATCGCGTCGCTGCCATCGAAGGAAAGATGCCGGATCGCATCAAGCTGGCCGAAGCGCGGCGGCTGTTCGCCAAGGCGCTGGAAACGCCCGGTGGGCTGAAGATCCAGACGATCCACGCCTTCTGCGAAGCCTTGTTGCATCAGTTCCCGCTGGAGGCCAATGTCGCCGGCCACTTCTCCGTCCTTGATGACCGCGCCGCAACAACCCTGCTGGCTGAGGCACGTCGGTCGCTTTTAACGGCGGTTTCGACGGAGGGAGACACCGATCTCGCGCAGTCTCTCGCTTATGTGCTTGATTTGGCGGACGAAAGCGGGCTCGAATCGCTACTAACCGCCATCATCGCCAATCGCAGCGCCCTTCGTGCCTTTTTGATCGATGCAAAACAGGCTGATGGCATCGATGCCCAATTGCGGCAGGCAATGCAGATAGACGCGGGTGAAACCGAAGAAACGGCAGCGGCCGCATTCTGGCCCTTGCCAGGTCTCTCGGGGCTTTCCCTCGATACCTATCTGACGCTTGCCGACGAAGTGGGCGGATCGCGCGTCATAGATGTCGCTTATGCCCTGCGGGAAGCGAAACGGCAGACGGATTCCGTGCGGCGCATGGAATTCATCGAAGCTGCGCTGTTGACAGCCAAGGGCGAGAAAAAATCCGATGCCTATGTCATCAACAAGGGCATGCAGATATCCGCACCCGATCTCGTTGACGCGCTGACGCTTGCGCGGGACCATGTCGTGGCCTGTCGCAACCGCTATCGTCTGGTGCGAATGCTGGAGGCGACGAAATGCGCGCTTGTTCTGGCTGAGAGACTGATCGGCGATTTCGAGGATCTGAAAAAGCAGCGAAGCCAGCTCGATTTCGAGGATCTGATCGAGCGCGCCGCCAATCTCCTCAACCGCGATACGGCGGGCGCCTGGGTACATTACAAGCTAGATCAGGGTATCGACCATATCCTCGTCGATGAGGCGCAGGATACCAGCCCTGTGCAATGGTCGATCATCCAGTCGCTGGCGGCGGACTTCTTCAGCGGCGAGAGCGCCCGCATGGGGCGGCGCACGCTTTTTGCCGTGGGTGATGAAAAGCAATCGATCTATTCGTTCCAGGGCGCACGACCGGAGCGGTTTTCGCAGGAGCGCGACGAGACCAAAAGGCGTGTCGATTCGGTGGAGCAGGCATTTCACCGCATCCGCCTGCCGCTGTCCTTCCGTTCCACGGAAGATGTGCTGGCCGCCGTCGATCAGGTCTTTTCGGACCCTAAAAATGCCAGCGGCCTCAGCGCCGATAACGAGCCAGTCGAACACCGCTCCAACCGCGCCGGCCACCCCGGCACCGTGGAAGTCTGGGATATGGTGGCGCCGGAAACCGCCGAGGACGAAGAAGACTGGACGGCACCTTTCGATGCACTTCGGGAAAGCGCGCCGGCCACCATCGTTGCCCGCCGGATCGCCGCGCGCATTGCCGGCATGATCGGCAACCAGACAATCATCGAAAAGGGCGTGGAACGCGCTATTGAGCCCGGCGATATTCTTGTGTTGGTCAGAAAACGCCATGCTTTCGTCAATGCGCTGACCCGTGAGCTGAAACGGCGCAAGAACATTCCCGTCGCCGGTGCCGACCGTCTTCGCCTGACCGATCACATCGCCGTGCAGGACCTTCTGGCGCTTGGCCGTTTTGTCGTGCTGCCTGAGGATGACCTTTCTCTGGCCGCGCTGTTGAAAAGCCCGCTTTTCAATCTCTCCGAAGACGATGTTTTCGACGTCGCTGCCACGCGATCCGATACGGAGAGCGTGTGGCAAAGATTGCAGACGCCTTCGCAAGACGAGAACAGCCGCTTCTTCGCAGTCGCCAACAAGCTCAAGAACTTCATCGCGCTTTCAAAAACCGCAACGGTGCATGATTTCTTCGCTGCGGTTCTGACCCTGCATGACGGGCGCAAAAAGTTCCTGGGTCGTCTCGGCAACGAGGCGAGCGATGTCCTAGACGAGTTCCTGTCTTTTGCGCTTGACCATGAAAGGACCGGCTTGCCCGGCCTGCAAGCCTTCCTATCCGTTCTGGAAACGGATTCGCCGGAGGTGAAACGCGAACAGGACAAGGATCGCGGTGAAGTGCGGATCATGACCGTGCACGCCTCCAAGGGTCTAGAAGCGCCGGTTGTTTTTGTGGTCGATGGCGGTTCGAAAGCCTTCAACCACAGTCATGTCCCGAAACTGCGCTTCGTTGAAGCAGACGGGGATGCCTTCCCCGTCTGGCTGCCTGGCAGCGGTTTTTCCAATCATCTCATTCGCGCCGATGAGGAACGCCTGAAGACGGCCGCGGAAGACGAATATCGCCGGCTGCTTTATGTGGCGATGACACGTGCCGCCGATCATCTGGTCGTTTGCGGTTATCGCGGCCAGAAGGAAAATCCCGAATGCTGGCACGCCATCGTCAAGGCAGCACTTGCCGACAATGAAAAGCACTGCCAGCCGCAACAGTTTATGGCCGATGGTGAAGAGTGGCAGGGGCTTGTCTGGCGCAAGTCCGATGCTCGTTCGACCCCCGCTCCGCAAAGGCTGCCTGAACCACAGACGCAAGAAGAATATGTTCTTCCGGCGGGGCTTCTTACCCCCTTGCCCGCCCTGCCATCATTGCCGAGGCCACTCAGCCCTTCCGGCGCGGGCACCATCATTGATGACGGTGCGGACGATCTTGCCGTGCGTTCGCCGCTTTTCGGCGAAAAAGCCGATGTCTCCTCGCTGGCATTGCAACGCGGTCGGCTGGTGCATCGCATGCTGCAGGCCCTGCCGGATTTTGCCGAGAGTGAGCGGGAAGAGGCAGCCCGCCGTTATGCCGAACGTGCCGCACGGTTCTGGCCGTCTGCCAAGCGCGAACATCTGATACGGGCGGTTTTGCGGGTTATGTCCGAACCAGCGGTGCAGCCGGCATTTTCGCCCAACAGCCGCGCAGAAGTTTCCATTATGGGGACCATGACGATCGGCAGGCAGCATTATGCGGTTTCCGGCCGTATCGACCGGCTGGCAGTGGATGGCGACAGCGTCATTCTGGTCGATTACAAGACGAACCGCGTGCCGCCGCGCGACGCGCACGAGATACCCTTCTCCCACACGGCACAGCTTGCCATCTATCGCGAAATTCTGTCACCGCTTTATCCCGGCAAGGAATTTGTCTGCGCGCTGATTTATACGGAAAATGCCGCTTTTATGACGGTTGGTGACGATGCCATGACGCAAGCCCTTGCCGCAATAAAGACAAAGTGAGATACCGGGGCATTGAAATTTCGACGCGCCCGCATCACATCGATAGTGGAAAAGATTCACTGAAAGGAGAGCCAGATATGGCTACCGTAAAAGTCGACGCCGCCAACTTCCAGTCCGAAGTCCTCGAATCCTCCGAACCAGTCGTAGTGGATTTCTGGGCCGAATGGTGCGGCCCGTGCAAAATGATCGCGCCGAGCCTCGAAGAAATTTCGTCCGAGCTTGCCGGCAAGGTCAAGGTCGCGAAACTCAACATCGACGAAAACCCGGAACTGGCTGCCCAGTTCGGCGTTCGCTCCATCCCGACTCTTGCCATTTTCAAGAGCGGCGAAGTGGCTGACATCAAGGTCGGCGCTGCGCCCAAGACAGCGCTTTCGGCCTGGATTTCCGGCGCCGCGTAAGCGATTTTCCATGGAATAAAGAAAAGCCCGGCAGCGATGCCGGGCTTTTTTATTCGGGAACCGTACCGTTCAATGCAAGCGCGTTTCCGGCAAGATAAAGCGAGCCGCCGATCAGGATGCGCGGCGGCGGCCCTTCGGGATCGAAGCGACGCGATAGCTCGTCCAGCGCCTCGGTCAGCGAAGATGTAGGTGCCGCAACCAGACCGGCATCAAAGGCCGCATGGGCAAGCACGACGGGATCGATTGCGGCATCAGTGCCGCCGATTGGAACCGTGAAGACATACTCCGCGATATCGGCGAAAGCCTTGAAATAGCCCACCGGATCCTTGGTGTTGATCATGCCGGCAATGATGAACAGCGGGCGCGGTGTCTTTTCTTCAAACCCCGCCATTGCCTCGGCAATGACTTCGCCGGCGCCTGGGTTGTGACCACCATCGATCCAGATTTCCGCATCCTTCGGAGCGATTTCAGCGATTTTTCCGGTTAGGACACGCTGAAGACGGCCGGGCCATTCCACTGTTGTCATG
The DNA here is from genome assembly GCF_052114365.1 of Agrobacterium sp. MCAB5. Taxonomy (NCBI): domain Bacteria; kingdom Pseudomonadati; phylum Pseudomonadota; class Alphaproteobacteria; order Hyphomicrobiales; family Rhizobiaceae; genus Agrobacterium; species Agrobacterium sp. MCAB5. Next base: position 245,824 of record NZ_JBFREP010000007.1, on the reverse strand, counting down.
GCCTTTTCGATCATCCGCTCCGTCACCTCAAAACCGGCAGCCTTGACGGCCCGGATCGCGGCAGCGGCATTGGCAAGCTGGTGTCGACCGGGAAGACGTGGCAGCGGCGCGTCGGTCAGGCCGAATTCATCCTGGTAGACCATACGGCCGAATTCTTCATGGGCGGAAAAATCCTGCCCATAGACTGATGCCGGGCAACCAAGACGCTCAGCCGTGGAAACGAGGGTATCCAGCGCCGCATCATACTGCTGATGACCAATGACGACAGGGGAACCCGACTTCATGATGCCGGCCTTTTCAGCGGCAATCAATTCCACCCGGTCGCCGAGATAGGCCTGATGATCGAGCGATATCGGCATGATAACGGAAACGGCCGGGTTGTTGATCACATTGGTCGCATCGAAGCGCCCACCGAGTCCAACCTCGACCACGGCAGCATCTGCCGGATGCTCCGCGAAGAGCAGAAACATCGCGGCGGTCAGAATTTCGAAAACCGTTATCATCTGGCCGCCGTTGGCAGCTTCGATGCGGCGCAGCGCATCCGCAAAGACGGCATCATCGACATAACGGCCTTTTTCGCCGGAAACGCCGATGCGATAACGTTCATGCCAGTTCACGAGATGCGGAGAGGTGTGAACGTGCACGGAAAGTCCTGCCGCCTCCAGTAATGCGCGGCAAAAGGCCGTAACCGAACCCTTGCCGTTGGTGCCTGCGACATGAATAACCGGCGGCAACCTTTTCTGAGGGCTGCCTAGTTTTTCCAGAAGACGGGAAATTCTGTCCAGTGAAAGATCAAAACCCTTGGGGTGAAGCTGCATCAGCTTTTCTATGATCTGTTCGGCCTCGCCGATTGCGGGCTTCGTCATATCTTCTGTTCGCCTTTCAGGCGTTGTATTGGCCATTTGTCCGCCGCACCCGAGATGAAATCATGCAACGTATAACGTCATCCCGAAGGCGCTTCCCGCCTCCGGGCGACATATTTTTCCGTCAGGCCGAAGCCGCAAGCGGAATGACCGCGTTTGCTTCTGCCGGAGCCTTCGTCATGATCTTGAGAAGGCTTGCCAGCGTATCGGGAATTTCGCGGCGATCGATCACCATATCCACCATGCCGTGCTCCAGCAGGTATTCCGATGTCTGGAAGCCTTCAGGCAGCTTTTCGCGAATGGTCTGCTCGATCACGCGCTTGCCCGCAAAGCAGATTTCGGCGCCCGGCTCGGCAATATGCACGTCGCCCAGCATGGCGTAGGAAGCAGTGACGCCACCCGTCGTCGGGTTCGTCAGAACCACGATGTAGGGCATGCCTGCTTCTTTCAGCATGTTGACAGCAACCGTGGTGCGCGGCAGCTGCATCAGCGACAGAATGCCTTCCTGCATGCGGGCGCCACCGGAGGCCGGGAACATGACCAGCGGGCAACGCTCTGAAATGGCGCGCTCGAACGCCTTAACGATGGCTTCTCCGGCCGCGATGCCGAGAGAACCGCCCATGAACTGGAATTCATGCACAACGGCAACGATCTTCAGGCCTTTCAGGAGGCCAACGCCGGCAAGGATAGTATCTTCCTGCTCGGTCTTCGTGCGGCTGTCGCGCAGACGATCGGTGTATTTCTTGGAATCGCGGAACTTCAGCGGATCCTGCGCTACCTTCGGCTGCGGCAAGGCCTCATAGACGCCACCATCGAAAAGATCGACGAGACGCGCCTTTGCCGGCATCTTCATGTGGTAACCGGAAGCGGGAATGACCCACTTGTTATCTTCCAGATCCTTGTGGAAGACCATCTCGCCCGTTTCCGGGCACTTGATCCACAGGTTCTCAGGAACCTCCGGGCGGCGGCCAAGCATGGAATTGATCCGGGGCCGTACGTAATTGGTGATCCAGTTCAACTGACTACTCCTGACTGGGCCGCGCGCTTATTCCGCAGCGGCAAGGCGCGACGCACGCACGCCCGTTGAAAGTCCTTTTACCAGCGTCGTGACGGATGGCACGGTATCGGCGGTTGCCTGCCCGTCCTTCGTCAGACTGCCGGCAATCTGGTTGACGATGGCCGAACCGACCACCACGCCATCCGCCACGGCACCGATCGCTTTGGCATGATCGGCCGTCTTGACACCAAAACCGACGCAAACCGGCAGTTCAGTATGCGCCTTGATACGACCGACCGCACCAGAGATCAACGAGGGATCGGGCAGCGCGGAACCGGTAATGCCGTTCATCGATACGTAATAAACGAAACCTGAGGTATTTTTAAGAACGGTCGGCAAGCGCTTGCCATCCGTCGTCGGCGTGGCGAGACGGATGAAATTCACGCCGCGCGCCAAGGCGGGCACGCAGAGCTCATCATCCATTTCAGGCGGCAGATCGACCACGATCAGACCATCGACGCCAGCCGCCAACGCATCGTCCAGAAATTTGTCGACGCCGTAGATGTAGATCGGATTGTAATATCCCATCATCACGATCGGGGTCGCGTCGTCTTCCTTGCGGAACTCGCGGGCGAGATCGAGCGTGGTTTTCAGCGTCTGGCCGCCTTTCAGCGCGCGCTGTCCTGCCAGCTGGATCGCCGGGCCATCCGCCATCGGGTCGGAAAACGGCATGCCGAGCTCGATAACGTCGGCGCCTGCTTCCGGCAGGGCCTTCATGATGCCGAGCGAGGTTTCGAAATCCGGGTCGCCGCCCATGAAATAGGTAATCAGAGCCGGGCGGTTTTCAGCGCGCAGATCGGCAAAGCGCTTGTCCATACGTGCAGTCATGGTCTTACATTTCCATTCCGAGGAACTTGCTGACGGTGTGGACATCCTTGTCCCCACGACCCGAAAGATTCATCAGGATGATCTCATCCTTGCCCATCTTCGGTGCGCGCTTGATGACTTCCGCCAGCGCGTGGCTTGGCTCCAGAGCGGGAATGATGCCTTCGAGGCGCGTCAGCATCTGGAAGGCGTCCAGCGCCTCATGGTCCATGATCGGTACATATTCCACGCGGCCGATATCGTTCAGCCAGGAATGCTCAGGGCCGATGCCGGGATAATCGAGACCTGCGGAGATGGAATGGCCTTCCTTGATCTGGCCATCCGCATCCTGAAGAAGGTAGGTGCGGTTTCCGTGCAGAACCCCCGGCGAACCGGCCGTGATCGAAGCGCAATGCTCCTCACCCGAAAGACCCCTGCCGCCAGCCTCGACGCCGACGATACGGACACTCTTGTCATCAAGGAAAGGATGGAAGATGCCGATGGCATTCGAGCCACCGCCAACAGCCGCAATGACCATATCCGGAAGACGGCCCTCCGCCTCCAGCATCTGTGCCTTTGCTTCCTCACCGATGACGGCCTGGAAATCGCGAACCATTTCCGGATAGGGATGCGGGCCGGCAGCCGTGCCGATCAGGTAATAGGTGTCGTCGACATTGGTGACCCAATCGCGCAGCGCCTCGTTCATGGCGTCTTTCAGAGTGCCGTGGCCAGCCGTTACCGGCTTTACCTCAGCGCCCAGAAGCTTCATGCGGAAAACATTCGGCGCCTGGCGGGCAACATCCGTCGCGCCCATATAAACGACGCAGGGCAGGCCGAAGCGTGCGGCGACGGTCGCCGAGGCAACGCCGTGCTGGCCGGCACCGGTTTCGGCAATGATACGGGTCTTGCCCATGCGCTTCGCAAGCAGGATCTGGCCAAGGCAATTGTTGATCTTGTGCGAGCCGGTGTGATTCAGCTCTTCGCGCTTGAAATAGATCTTGGCGCCGCCCAGTTCGGCCGTCAGGCGTTCCGCGAAATAAAGCGGGCTCGGGCGGCCAGTGTAATGAGCGCCGAGATATTTGAGTTCTGCCTGAAATTCGGGATCGGTCTTTGCCTTCTCCCACTCCGCCTGCAAATCCAGAATAAGCGGCATCAGCGTTTCAGCAACGAAGCGGCCTCCGTAAATGCCAAAACGGCCGTCCTCATCGGGACCGGCGCGGAAAGAATTGGGTGTTGGCGCGTCGTTCACTTCAAGCTCCCTTTGGGCCTTTCGACCAATCATTCACCACATCGAAGAATGCATCAATCATCGCAAGATCCTTGACGCCCGGCGCGCTCTCCACACCGGACGACAAATCCAGTCCGCCAGCTCCGGTTTCGGCCAGAGCCTCCGCGACATTGTCCTTGTTCAATCCCCCGGAAAGCATGTAATCGATACTTCCGTCAAGAGAGCGCAGGATGGTCCAGTCGAAGGTTACTCCGTTGCCGCCCGGCAAATCGGAACCCGCAGGCGCCTTGGCATCCAGCAGGAAACGGTCGGCTATGCCTATATAGGGATCAATCTTGGCAAGATCAGCGGCGTCGCGAACGGAAAGCGCCTTCATTACCGGAAGGCCGTAGAGTGCTTTGATGTTCAGCACCCTCTCCGGGCTTTCACTGCCGTGCAATTGCAGAATATCCGGTCTCAGCAGATCAACGATCTCGTCCAGATCATCATTGTCGGCATTGACGGTAACGGCGACCACCTTTGCGGCGCCACGGGCGGCTTCCGCCAGCCTGCCGGCGATATCGGGCTCGATGTTGCGGGGGCTCTTTTCAAAGAAAATAAAGCCGACATGGGAGGCGCCGCGCCTGACGGCACGCTCCAGCGCTTCCGGTGTCTTCAATCCGCAAATCTTGATATCCGGTTTCATACCCGCGACCTGACACGAAATGCGACAAGAGTCGAGCCAAATCGCACCCGTTTTCCATGGAATGTTTCACGTGAATCCAGATGGCGATGCACGTCTCCACTTTCAATCAAAATCGATGGCGTGGAGTTTAGAGCCGTGACGTTTCAGCCATTCCTTGGCTTCCTGCGTATGCGGGCAGAGTTTTTCGCACAGGGCCCAGAATTTCGGGCCGTGGTTCATTTCCCGCAGATGCGCAACCTCGTGAGCTGCGAGATAATCGATGACCTTTTCCGGAGCCATGACGATACGCCACGAGAAACTCAGATTTCCATCATGGGAACACGAACCCCAGCGGCTGCGGGTGTCCTTCATGCTGATGGATCGCACGGGCTTTCCGGCCGCGCTCGCGTGAACCGCAACAAGCCTCTCCAGATCAGCCTTCGCTTCCTTTTTCAAAAACATGGCCACCCGTCTGCGCAGGTGTTCGGGCGCTCCGCTGACTTTCAATACCGCGGTGCCGTCCTCGTCTTTGGAGATATGAGTCAGGCCACGCAGGCTGCCAGTGTGATGGATGCGATGGGATACGCCGCGAATATCAACCGACGCACCATGACGCAAACCGTCATCTGGGCTGATTTTCGAAAGCTTGCCTTCAATCCAGCCCTGATGCCTTTCGAGAAAATCATCCACCTGGCCATGGTGAAGCCCCATCGGGATCGTCACCTTCAGAGCCCGGCCGCCGGGTTCGATGCGCAAGGTGATGCGCGTGGCGCGCGAATTTTCCTTCACCGTAATGGGCACATGACGGCCAGCCACCTCGACGGTGCGCTGGCTGGGCGCTACCTTTTTCGGCGCCGGCGACTTCACGGATTTTCTGAGGAACGAAAACATGAATGGTTCATAGCCGATTCGACACCGGCTTGGCCACGCAAATGCGCGGCATCGCCTGGCTTCCAGCGCTAGACAGTCTGGTTCTTGCGAATGAATTCCACCATGCGCGGCACAATCTCCTTGCGGAAACGCGACCCGTTGAAAACGCCGTAGTGACCGACGTCGGGCTGCATGTAGTGCGCACGCTTTTCATCGGGGATGTTCCGGCAAAGATCGTGCGCGGCTTTGGTCTGGCCCACACCGGAAATATCGTCGTTTTCGCCTTCCACGGTGAACAGCGCGACGTTACGAATGGCAGCGGGATCGACCGCCCTGCCCCTATGCTGCATGTTTCCCTTGGGAAGCGCGTGTTCGATGAAGACGGTTTCCACTGTCTGCAGGTAGAACTCCGCCGTCAAATCCATCACGGCCAGATATTCATCGTAAAAATCGCGATGCTTCTCAGCGGAATCGCCGTCGTTCTTGACGAGGTTCAGGTAGAAATCCTTGTGTGCCGTCATGTGCTTGTCGAGGTTCATGGACATGAAGCCGGATAATTGCAGGAAGCCGGGATAGACATTCCGGCCAAAAGCCGGCTGCGGCCACGGTACCTGCATGACGACATTGTCGCGGAACCATTCGATTGGCTTGGCCGTGGCCAGACCGTTGACAGCTGTGGGATTGATGCGCGTATCGATCGGACCGCCCATCAGCGTCATGGATGCAGGCGCGAAACCGTCACCATCGGCTTCCATCAGGGACACTGCGGCCAGAACCGGAACCGAGGGCTGACAAACAGCAACCACATGGGCGCCAGGCCCGATCTCGCGCAGCATATCGATGACGTAGCTGATGTAATCGTCGAGATCGAATGTCCCTTCGGTGACTGGCACCATGCGGGCATCGATCCAATCGGTGATATAGATATCCGCCGATGGCAGCAGCGCCTCGACCGTTCCCCGCAGCAATGTGGCGTAGTGGCCTGACATAGGCGCCACCAGCAGCACCTTCGGATCTGGTTTGCGGGCCGTATCGAGTTCTTTTTTGAAATGAACGAGATTGCAGAAGGGACGCGACCAGATGATCTCTTCAGTGACGGCAACGGTCCGGTCATCGACGGTGGTAGTCGCCAAACCGAACTCCGGCTTGATGTAACGGCGCGTCAGGCGCTCGAATACCTCAAAGCCTGCATCGAGGCTTCGCCCGAAGGCGGTGCTGGAAAGCGGGTTCAAAGGATTGCTGCATGCCTGGCGCATCATATCGGCACCGGCGCGCAGTGGCGCCATCGCCGCATGGTTCATTTCATAGAGGTGGTAGAACACTGATTACGCCTCCTCGCGGATCAAGCTCTTTTTTTGACCATAGCAGCTTTTCGCAACTGCACAAAATCGAAGGCGCCGGTGGTTTCCCTCCGGCGCCTCAATTTCAGTTGAACGTTTGTTGATAATCAGATGTCGGCAACGAAGGTCTGTTTCTGGGAACCGAGGCCTTCAATGCCGAGTTCAACGACATCGCCCGTCTTGAGGTAACGCGGGGGCTTCTGGCCCATGCCGACGCCCGGAGGCGTGCCGGTGGAAATGACGTCGCCGGGATGGAGAGACATGAACTGGCTGAGATAGGAAACGACATGCGCGACGCCGTAAACCATGGTCTTGCTGGAGCCGTCCTGCATTGTCTGGCCGTTGACCTTCAGCCACATTCCGAGGTTCTGCGGATCGGTGATTTCGTCCTTCGTGACCAGCCAGGGGCCGATCGGACCGAAGGTGTCGCAGGATTTACCCTTGGTCCACTGTCCGGCACGCTCCGTCTGGAAAGCGCGCTCAGAAACATCGTGCGAAACGCAATAACCGGCGACGTAGTCGAGAGCATCGGCCTCAGATACATATTTCGCGGTCTTGCCGATGACGACGCCGAGTTCGACTTCCCAGTCGGTCTTCTCAGAACCGCGCGGAATGACAACGTTATCGTTCGGACCGACGATTGCCGAGGTCGCCTTCATGAAAATGACCGGTTCCGGCGGTACGGTCGCACCGGTTTCAGCGGCGTGGTCAGAGAAATTGAGGCCGATGCAGATGAATTTTCCGGTTCCGGCAACACAAGCGCCAATGCGCTCTTCGGAGATAACGGGAAGAGTGCCGAGGTCGATGGCGGCAATCTTCTTCAGGCCTTCCGGAGAAATGGCTTCACCGCCGATGTCTTTGACATGAGCAGACAGATCGCGGACTTTTCCTTCCGCGTCGAGGATCGCAGGTTTTTCCTGGCCAGGCTGGCCAACGCGCATCAATTTCATGGAACTCTCTCCCGGTTGTCAGACAAGGTGATGCATATATGAACGATACATTCATACTTGTCACCCCTTGACTGCTTCGACTTTCGAAAAATACCTTTTCCCTCCCGACAATCAAAAGGACAGGCCCGTGACAAACAGCAATTCCCGGCAATCCGAATATCCCGTCGATCCACTCTTCCTCGATCGCTGGTCTCCGCGCGCATTCGATGGAGATGCGATGCCAAACGAGCATCTGCTGACCATTCTCGATGCCGCGCATTGGGCGCCATCGGCATCCAACCAGCAACCGTGGCGGTTTGTCTACGCGCACAAGGATAGCGAGGATTGGCCGCTCTTCGTGGAACTGCTGATGGAAGGAAACCAGCGCTGGGCAAAAAATGCCTCGGTGCTACTCTTCATACTTTCCCGCGACCACAACATTTCACGAGAGGGTGAGAAAAAACCTTCAGCGACCCATTCCTTCGATGCCGGTGCGGCATGGTTTTCACTTGCAATGCAGGCGCATCTGCTCGGTTACCACGCCCATGGCATGGCAGGCATATTTAAAGACCAGATCGTGGAAAAGCTTGATGTTCCGGATGGATATAAGGTGGAGGCCGCAGTTGCCATCGGCACATTGACCGACAAGGCTGTTCTTCCTGACGATCTGGCAGAACGGGAAGTGCCCAGCAAGCGTCTCCCCCTTTCGGACGTAGCTTTCAAGGGGCGGTTCACCGGCAAGGCCGATTGATATCCGACAACACAGATGACAAAAGGCCCGGCGGAAATTGACCGCCGGGCCTTTCGTTAAAGTTTCGTTTCACGTGAATCGTCACGCGAGACGTCCCACAGGATTAAATGTCGAGATTGGCAACGCTGAGCGCATTTTCCTGAATGAAGTCGCGGCGCGGTTCCACCTCATCGCCCATCAGGCGCGAAAACAGACCATCGGCATCCGTGGCATCGTTGACCTTGACCTGCAGCAGCGAACGCACATTGGCGTCGAGTGTGGTTTCCCACAGCTGCTCGGCGTTCATTTCACCGAGACCCTTGTAACGCTGCATGGAAAGACCCTTGCGGCCGGCGGCGAAAATAGCATCCAGAAGCGCACGCGGTCCGGCCAGTTCCATAGTGCCGTCCTTGCGTTGCAGAACCGGCGGAGTGACGTAAATATCGCGCGTGCGGGCCGCGAGCTGATCGATATGACGGGCATCGACCGAACCGATCAGGCCCATATCGAGCGTCGAGATTTCCTTGACACCGCGTACCATGCGCTCGAAGCGCAAGCCGCCATCTTCCAGCACCAGGCCGGACCAGCCGCGTTCGGTTTCTTCCGCGATCATGTCCAGACGCCGGGCCACTTCGGCAACGGTTTCCTGGGCACGGGCAGCATCGGCCGAAAGCTCGGGGTTCAGGGCACCCGCAATGGCGGCCTGTTCCACGATGGAGCGGCTGTAGCGGGAATGCAGACCGTCGATCAGCGTGCGCATGCGCACCGCATCGAGAATGACCTCACGAAGGTCAGCGCCTATGCGTACTTCGCCAGAGCCGAGCGTCAGCGACGTATCCTCGATGCCCATCGAGATCAGATATTCTTCCAGCGCCTTCTCATCCTTGAGGTACTGCACGGATTTGCCGCGCGTCACCTTATAAAGCGGCGGCTGGGCGATATAGAGATGGCCACGCTCGATCAGTTCCGGCATCTGGCGGAAGAAGAAGGTCAACAGCAGGGTACGAATGTGGGCGCCGTCGACGTCAGCATCCGTCATGATGATGATCTTGTGGTAGCGCAGCTTGTCTGCGTTGAATTCGTCCTTGCCGATCGACGTGCCGAGCGCGGTGATCAGCGTGCCGATTTCCTGGCTGGACAGCATCTTGTCGAAACGGGCGCGCTCAACGTTAAGGATCTTACCGCGTAGTGGCAGGATGGCCTGCGTTTCGCGCGAGCGGCCCTGCTTGGCCGAACCGCCTGCGGAGTCACCCTCGACGAGGAAGAGTTCGGATTTTGCCGGATCGCGTTCGGAACAATCGGCGAGCTTGCCGGGCAGAGAGGCGATATCGAGCGCACCCTTGCGGCGCGTCAGTTCGCGCGCCTTGCGGGCGGCTTCACGGGCAATGGCCGCTTCCACCACCTTGCCGACAAGGATCTTGGCGTCGGACGGATGTTCCTCGAGCCAGGTGGACAGGGCCTCATTGACGAGACTTTCCACGACAGGGCGCACTTCAGACGAAACGAGCTTGTCCTTCGTCTGCGAAGAAAACTTGGGGTCGGGAACCTTGACGGAAAGAATTGCCGTCAGTCCTTCGCGGCAGTCCTCACCCTGCAAGCTGACCTTTTCCCTTTTCATGATGCCGGAAGTCTCGGCATAGGATGTCATCTGACGCGTGAGCGCCGCGCGGAAGCCGGCCATATGGGTGCCGCCGTCGCGCTGGGGAATGTTGTTGGTGAAGCAGAGCACATTTTCGTGGTAGCTGTCGTTCCACCAGAGCGCGACCTCAACCGTGATGCCGTCCTTTTCGCCATGAATGGCCACCGGCTTGTCCACCAGCGGTTTCTTGGCCCGGTCGAGATAACGCACGAAGGCTTCAAGACCACCATCGTAGAGCAACTCTTCCTGCTTGATATCAGAATGACGCTTGTCGGTGAGCACGATACGAACACCGGAATTCAAAAACGCCAGTTCGCGCAGGCGATGCTCCAGCGTACCAAAATCATAATCCGTCATGGTGAAGGTGTCGGGGCTCGCCAGGAAGGTGACTTCCGTGCCGGAGCGGCCTTCATATTCGCCAATGACCGAGAGCGGAGCATCGGCAACCCCATGGGTGAAGCCGATTTCGTGCAGCTTGCCATTGCGGCGGATTCTGAGCTTCAGCCAAACCGAAAGCGCATTTACGACCGAAACGCCCACGCCATGCAGACCGCCGGAAACCTTGTAGGAGTTCTGGTCGAATTTTCCACCCGCATGAAGCTGGGTCATGATGACTTCCGCGGCGGAAACGCCTTCGGAAGAATGGATATCAGTCGGAATGCCGCGTCCGTTGTCCGTTACCGTCACCGAACCATCGGCGTTCAGCGTCACCGTCACCAGATCGGCATGACCCGCGAGCGCCTCGTCGATGGCGTTGTCGACCACCTCGTAGACCATGTGATGCAGACCGGAGCCGTCATCGGTATCGCCGATATACATGCCGGGCCGTTTGCGCACAGCATCAAGACCCTTGAGGACCTTGATCGAATCGGCTCCGTATTCAGTGTTGGCGCCGACTTCGCTTGACGATGTTTCGGTCATAAGTACTCTTTCCAAAATTTCCTGGCCAAGTTTTCAGTGAGAAGGCCTGAAGCCCGCGAATCACTCAAATCCGACATACGACTATAGAAATTCTACACTCAATCCCAAAGGCCACATGCCTCAGAACGCTGCATAAAGCAGGGGATAGAGGGGTTTCAATCGCAAGAACGGCTTTTTTGTAGCACCGCTGACAGTTCCTCTATCACACTCAGCGGCAGCTTGCGAATATCCCGCGCCAGCCGATTGGCAAAAGCCGTATATTGCGGCGGCAGACCGACCGTGTCGATCGCCACCTTGGGATCGGAGGAGCCGGCGAGAAAGAACAATTCCTCCGCCTCATCCCAGATGATGTTGAAATATCCGGCGATGCGCTGGAGGAGATCGAAGCTCGGTTTGCCGCGTTTGCCGTGCTCCAGCGCCGAGAGATAAGCGGGGGAAACGCCGATTGCCGCTGCCATCTCCTTCTGTGTCACGCCCTTGCGCTCACGAAGCAGCCGCACGGCTTCTGCAAAGGGCGTCATGATTTTTCACCCTTGCGGCGCGCCAACCGGACATAGAGAGCGCCATCGCCGCCGTGATTGGCGGATGCGTCCTCATAGGATGAAATCAAGTAACGATATTCCGGTTTGGCGAACCACATGGGCACGGCCCTTTTCAGCGCACCATCGCTGCCGATGGAGCGACCCTTGCCGGTGATGACGAGCACGTGCCGGAGGCCCCGTTCGTGCGCCCGCAATAGAAAGTCGAGCAGAACCGCATGGGCTTCGCTCTGAAACATGCCATGCAGATCGATACGGCCTTCCAGCGGCAACCGCCCGCGCGTCAACTTGCGCTTAACCGGCTTTTCCATCGGTTGATGAATTTTTGGCTTCTTGTCCGGCGTAAAGGGCGAAACGTCCACCGGCTCCGCGAGCATCCTTGGGAAGACGGCGTTTGCCGTTTGCGGGACGACAGGTTCCGCCGCGGCTTCCTCGATATCGTCGAAAGCCAGCAAATCCTCCAGCCTGCCGGAGATGGGTCGGGCTGTTCTTGCGACCTTACCCCACAGAATGCGTTCTTCCTTGCCAAGCTTTCGACTGCCCTTCATCGCCGATACCTTTTCGCAGCAACATGCGGCAACAGCATATAGAAATCGGCGTCGTTGCGCACTGTGCCTGCAAGTTCTCCAGCTTCGAAACCCGAGCCGGTGAAAATGTCGCCGCGTGCCGGGCCAACGATGGCCGAGCCGGTATCGAGCGCCAGCATTAACCGCGCGAAGGGTTTGCCATTATCCAGGTGAGTCAATGACGGCGCATGGATGAAAAAGGGAAAACCGAAGGTGTGGATGAGCCTGTCCACCGCAAGCGCCCGCCCCGCGACCAGCGGCACCTTGGCGGCGGCGATTGGTCCCATATCCAGGCCGGCAACATCAGCCTCCCGGAAAAAAATATAGGAGCGATTATGCCATAGCACCCCATCCACCTCATCCGGATGGTCGGCGAGCCATTTGCGAATTGTCTGCATAGAGATCGTTTTCGGATCCAGTTCCCCACGATCCAGAAGCAACCGGCCGATCGGCGAGAACGGATGCCCGGCCTTGGCGGCATAGGTGATACGTTTCACCTCTCCATCAGGAAACAGAAGACGGGCAGCACCCTGAACGTGGACGAAAAACAGATCGACCTTCGATCTCGCCCAGGCAATCTCAAGCCCCCTGCCCTGCAGATATCCTTCATCGATCGCGCGGCGATCGGGAAAATAGGAAATGCCGTCCTCGCCCTTTCTGCCAAAAGCATAGGACGGATCAAAACCGCTCGGGCGATTTTCGTCGTCGATATCCACCAGCTCCGGTGGGCGGCGGTAGACCGGATACTTCCAGACATCGTCGCGGACGGACGATACCTCAAGCTCCGGTTCATAAAAGGCAGTTACAAAACCGCGTTTTCCGCCGGGTGGTGAAATTTTGAAAGGTACACAATTCGTCTCGAAAAACCGGCGGGCTTGCTGGGGACTATCCGCTTGTTCCTCATCCGCCAGTTCCAGAAGCGAGGCCAGTTCGCCGGCGGTGAGACCCAGCGCGCCGGTCCTGTAGGGTTTTGAATTCCGAAGATGTGACAGGATCGTCCGCATCGCCGGAAACAGCTTACGCGGATCGTCGTCCTGCCATCCCGGCAGATCACCGAAAGAAACTTCTTCGAACGAAAAGGGCGTGTTCATTGCTCGGATTCAGTGGCGATCAGCTTCCAGTTGGGATCGCGCGAGCGGACATCACGCGAGAAGGTCCAGATGTCGTCCACTTCCGCAACCGCATCGGGATCGCCGTCCACCAGCTTGCCATCCTTGTCATAGGTGGCCGAAATCAGCTGGCTGACTATTCTGAGCGTGATCTGCTCTTCGGAATCGCGGATACCGGCCTGGGTGATATCGGCCTTCTCTATTCCCACGAAAGTGGACTTGACCACCTCGCCGCGACTTTCCCGCTCGGAAATGGCCGCCTCGAACCCGTCGAAAACTTCCTTCGACAGAAGGTTCTTCAGCGTCTTGCGGTCACCATCGGCAAAACCCATGACGATCATCTCATAGGCCATGCGGGCGCCGTTCAGGAATTCCTTGGGGCGGAAGGTCGGGTCCTTGGTCATCAGCTCGCGCAGGGATGTATTCAAGGCAGTATCGACGGGTGCCAGAGCATCCGCCTCGGCAAAGCGGTTTTCGTCCTCCGCCTCAGAGCGTTTGGGCAGGGTCACGACCTTGTTATCGTCCGTGACGGGGCCTTTCGCGACATCGCGCGGCGTGTAAGGGTCGAATGGCGGCTTCTCATTGCCGGTTCGGCGACCAAGAACGCTGCGCAGCTGAAGAAAGATCAGCACCGCTGCAACGAGAAAAAACAATGTGATAAAGTCGCTAAAGCCCATCTTTTACCAAAACCGCCATTTAAATTCAAAAACCTGAACATCATATAGTCTGCATCTTATCATCATTCAAATGTGCAGATTCAATCATCGGTGTTCTCGGGAACCGGCAATCTGCCAGAGATGCACACGCAAGGCTAGAAGATGCGTTTTTCCTTTCTCCCCATCGTCATCCTGATGATGCCAATCCTGGAAATTGCCGGTTTCATCATCGTCGGCAAGACAATCGGTCTGTGGCTGACATTGGCGCTCGTCCTGTTCACGTCGTTTCTGGGGTTGCTGATCCTGCGGCTCGGCGGCATCGGCATGGTGAGAAATCTTCAGGCCGCAGGAAGCACCGGCGCCCAGCCTGCCGATGAGCTGGTCAATGGCGCCATGCGCGTCGCGGCGGGCATCCTGCTGTTCATCCCGGGTTTCATCACCGATATACTCGGTCTCCTGCTTTTGTCGAAAACGGTGAGACGTTTTTTCTGGAAGATCCTCGGACCCCGCGTCGTCGTGGCCGGTTCATTTCGCCAGTCCGGTCAACCCGGCGGCCAGACCGGGCCGCAACCCGGTGACTTTTCCGGGTTCAGCAATGGTCAGGGAAATAAGGGTAGCTCCAAGGTCGTGGACCTCGACGAAGAGGAGTTTCACCGCGAAGGGCCCAAGGATTCTCCCTGGTCCCAAAAGCCGGATGATCGCAACCTGCCCAAACCCTGAAGCATGGCAAAGGGTTAGAGAGCCGAGAGCACGAGGGTTGTAAGGTTCAAGTCGAAATGATAGACCGCCTTCCACGAAATCACGCCGCGAGGAAACGTAATGACCGCTGAAAATGGCGCACAGGGCGCAGTTAGTCCTTCCCTCAACATTCTTACCCAGTACATCAAGGATCTTTCTTTCGAAAATCCGGGTGCTCCTCGTTCGCTTCAGGCTCGTGACAATGCGCCGTCGATCAACATCAATGTCAATGTCAACGCAAACCCGATTTCGGGTTCGGATTTCGACGTTGTGCTGACGCTGAATGCCGAAGCCAAGGATGGCGACAAGGTTCTGTTTGCAGCCGAGCTGGTTTACGGCGGCGTGTTCCGCATTGCCGGTTTCCCGCAGGAACATATGCTGCCGGTGCTGTTTATCGAGTGCCCGCGCCTGCTGTTCCCCTTCGCACGCCAGATCATCGCCGATGTCACCCGCAATGGTGGCTTCCCGCCGCTGATGATCGATCCGATCGATTTCGCGCAGATGTTTTCGCAGCGCGTTGCCGAGGAACAGGCCAGAGCCAAGGTTCAGGCCGTACCGAACTGAATTGCACGCGACGCCGCTCTTTTTAGAGTTCAGACCAAACAAAACCCGGGTTCATCGCCCGGGTTTTTTATTTGACGGTTCTCGTCATTTTTCAACGGCGCATCTAAGCGCCAGGCACACTTAATTCTGGTAACGGTTCCAGATCGCCTTGTCGCCCATGCCGAGAACGAGCTTACCGTGCGCCGCGATGGTCTCCGCATCCAGTCGTGATGGTAGAGGATGCGGCCTTTGCAGCGGCTCATGCGGAACATCATCATCCTCGATAGTGACCGCTTGCTGTTTGGAGCCGGCACCGAAACCGAGCGCTGTCTGGCGCCCACCAATCATTTCTATGTAGACTTCGGCGAGCAGTTCGGAGTCGAGAAGCGCGCCGTGTTTGGTGCGGTGGGAGTTGTCGATCCCGTAACGCCGGCAAAGTGCGTCGAGGGAATTCGGACCCATCGGGTGCTTGCGGCGTGCAAGCGAAAGCGTATCCGTCACCAATTCAGATGAGACCGGCGCAATGCCGAGGCGGGCAAATTCCGCATTGATGAAACCCATGTCGAATGTCGCATTATGCGCCACCCAGCGGGCACCTTCAAAAAATTCTCGGATTTCGTCGACGACTTCGGCGAATTTCGGCTTGTCTTTCAGGAAGTCGTCGGTGATGCCGTGCACCGCAAGCGCGTCCGGGTGAACCTTTCGATCTTCCGGGTTGATATAAATATGCAATGTGCGGCCGGTCGGAAAATGGTTGTTGAGCTCGATTCCGCCGATTTCGATCACGCGGTCCAGTTTCGATTCAAGGCCTGTGGTTTCCGTATCGAAAATGATCTCACGCATTTTTCTCTCCGTTGCCCGAACCGGCACTTAGTCTCTGCAGAATTTCTCTTACCTGATCCCGTGCGGCTTCGACACCATTTCCGCTATCGATGATAAAATCGGCCCGCCGGCGCTTTTCGGCATCGGGCATTTGCCGGGCCAATATCATTTCGAATTTCTCTTCCGTCATTCCGGGACGGGACAAAACCCGCTGGCGCTGTATTTCCGGCGCGCAACTAACAACGACTATTTTATCGACCCTCGTTTCCGCGCCGGTTTCAAACAGCAGCGGGATATCGAGAACGGCGAAATTTTGATTTTCCTCTCTCGCCTTACGGAGAAAAGCTTCCTGTCTTTCACGAACAAGCGGATGGACGATTGCTTCCAGCTTGCTAAAATTAGCCGGATTCTCCCTGAGGATGTTACCGAGTTCAAGACGGTCGACCGTGCCGGAAATGGTCGTGCCCGGAAAGGCGGCTTCGATCATCGGCACGGCTTCTGCTGAATACAGGTCGTGCACAACCGCATCAGAATCGAGAACCGGTATCCCTTCCGCGGCAAACAGTTTTGCCGTGGTCGTTTTTCCCATTCCGATCGAGCCGGTGAGACCGATGACGATCATCAATGTTTCTCCATATCCTCAATGATGAGGGAACGAAGAGTGTCATCAACTTCCGGCGTTTTGCCGAACCATTTTTTAAAGCCGGGTTTTGCCTGATGAAGGAGCATGCCAAGCCCATCGACCGTCGCAATACCCTGTGTCTGCGCCATCTGGAGGATGGGGGTTCTCAACGGCACATAGACGATATCGGTTACAACAGCACTTGCAGCGAGCGGCGAAAAATCAATCTCGGGCGCTTCCGTTCCGTCCATACCCAGCGATGTCGTGTTCACAAACAACCCGGCGTCCTGCATGACTTCATGAAGCGCGCCCTGAGGATGAGAAAAAACCCGTGCACCGAAACGGTCGGCCATTTCACGGGCACGTTCGACCGTGCGGTTCAGGACATGGATTTCGGCAATGCCGCGGTCCCGCAGCGACTGAACGACGGCCCTGCTTGCACCGCCGGCTCCGAACACCACCGCCCGGTCGGTTTTCTCCCATCCGGGATGGCGCTCATCGAGATTGGAAACGAAGCCATAGCCATCCGTGTTGGTGGCATGCAGCCTGCCCTCTTCCATCCAGACGGTATTGGCTGCACCCAGTTCCTCCGCCAGCTCGTCGGGACTATCCGCCAACTTAAAGGCCGCTTCCTTGTGCGGAATGGTGACATTGCCACCCACCGCTGCACCAGGTCCCTGTTCCTTTAGTGCCGTGATGAAATCGGCGAAGTCATCGGGGGCAACCTCAATGGCCTTGTAGGAGCCGGGTATCCCGAATTTCTTCAGCCAGTAGGAATGGATGATCGGCGAGCGGGAGTGCTTGATGGGATAACCGACAACGAAGGCGTTTATAGTTAATGTTTCACGTGAATCAGCCATCGATGACATCCATGTCGCGCAGTTTCATTAAGAGAGGCAGAAGCGGCAGGCCGAGAATGGTGAAATAATCCCCCTCTATCGAAGTAAATAGCTGGATTCCTTCGCCCTCGAGCTGATAGGCACCAACACTGCTCAAGGCCTTTTCACCCACGCGTTGCAGGTGGCGGGAGACGAATTCGGCGCTCAAATTTCGCACCGAAAGTTCAGCACTGGAGATCGTCTGCCATACGACATCACCCCCGCGGGCAAGAACGGCTGCACTGTTCAATCGATGAACCTTGCCGGATAATGAGAGCAGATGTCCCTCGGCTTCGGCCATGGTTTTTGGCTTGTGGTACACCCGGGCACCGAGCGCCATCGTCTGGTCGCATCCAAGAACGAGTGCTTGCGGATGCAGGGCACTTACCGAGAGCGCCTTGGCCTTGGCCAGTTCCAGCGCAACCTCTTCCGGCTTTGCGCCATTTTTTTCCAGCTGCTCGTCGAGCGCGCGCTCGTCAATATCCGCCGGGATCGCCGAAAATGTCAGCCCCGCATTACGCATCAACATCTGACGGGATGCGCTGGACGAGGCGAGGATCAACTCTTGTTTCATCGACTATCTGCTCCAAATCGTGCGATCCGGATTATCGTGTCCTCGGGCGAAGGGCAAGGATTGCCGCGGCCGTTTCCTCTATGGAGCGGCGTGTAACATCGATCAGCGGCCAATTGTTACGGGCACAGAGCGCACGCGCATATTTCAGCTCTTCCATGATGGTGGCGCGATCCGTGTAGCGCCCGCTGTCAAATCCACCGGTCGTGCCGAGTTCCCGGTTTTCACGTACCTGCGATATGCGGTCCGATGTCGCGACGAGACCGACGATCAAAGGACGGGTGGCGGCATAAAGGCTTTCCGGCAACGGCACGTTTGGAACGACCGGTATATTGGCGGTCTTTATGCCTCTGTTGGCGAGATAGATGCTTGTCGGTGTTTTCGACGTTCGACTGATCCCAATGATGACGATATCGGCTTCGTCATAGCTTTCCGGCATTTGCCCGTCATCATGGTCCATCGCAAAATTGAGCGCTTCGATCCGCGCGAAATAATCCGCGTTCAGCGCGTGCTGCGCCCCGACCCGCCGTCTCGAAGGTGCGCCGAGATAGGTCTGGAAAATGCCGATGATCGGTTCGAGCACGTTGACGCAGGGCACCCCGATCGCGTGACAGCGCAAATCCAGGAACTCGGCCAGTTGCTGATCCACGATCGTATAAAGAACGATGCCCGGTTCCTTGTCGATCAGATCCACCACCTGGGCGAGCTGCTTCTGGTTCCTGATCATCGGATAAACATGTTCCACCGGCATCGAAGCGTGGAACTGCGCCGAGACGGCACGACCGGCCGATATGAGAGTCTCTCCGGTTGAGTCCGAAATCAGGTGCAAATGGAAGAAACTTTTTTTGTTCTCCACGCTGTTTTTCTCTCGCTGTTGATAAACCGGGACAAACTTCCGAATTATTCCGCGGGCCGAGCCGCCTCGTGGATAAAGTGGGTTTTTTCCACAATCCGCAAGTGGCGTCCTTGCTATCAGGCATGCCTGTGAATTGTCTGGAAACTCTGAACTTGTTCAAAACGGTCCACAGATGATCCACAGGCAACGGCTTCAGAGGATAGAACTTAAATAGCTGAAACTATTATATAAATATCTATTATCCCATTTATTGCGATGAAGCGATGAAACGCCGTGTTCAGGTCTTGGCGCTTACACCCGACCGCGGCATATCGACTGGAAAGATTTTAATCCTTGCTACTCACCGACTCTAAGAAATAGAAAATCTTTTAAATCTCTTAGATTTTATTTTTTGGAAGTTGGGTGGCATGAGCGAGCGTAAGGTTTTAAAGGTGTTGAACGGGCAGACGGTCACACCTCCGCCCATATGGCTGATGCGGCAAGCAGGGCGTTACCTTCCGGAGTACAGGGAAACGCGAAAGAACGCCGGCAGTTTCCTCGATCTCTGTTATAATCCCGAACTAGCAACCGAAGTGACCCTTCAGCCCATTCGCCGGTTCGGTCTTGATGCAGCTATCCTCTTTTCCGATATTCTGGTGATACCGGATGGGTTTGATCGCAATGTTTCCTTCAGCGAGGGAAAGGGTCCGGCCATGGATCCGATCGACGCGGATGGCATCGACAGGCTGGATGCGAGCAATGTCATTGCGCATCTTTCGCCCGTTTTCGAAACCGTCTCACGCTTGCGCCAGACCTTACCGGATGAGACGACGCTTCTCGGTTTTTGCGGTGCGCCCTGGACGGTTGCAACCTACATGATTGCCGGCCACGGAACGCCTGATCAGGCGCCGGCGCGGTTGTTCGGTTATCGGGAGCCGGCAGCCATGGAAAAGCTTCTTGCCTTGCTGGCTGAGGTTTCCGCCGACTACCTTGTGGCGCAGATTGATGCCGGGGCCGATGCGGTGCAGATTTTCGACTCCTGGGCCGGGGTGCTCGGCGAGAAGGAATTCGAGGAATATGCGGTAAAACCCGTCGCCCGTATCCTCGCTTCGGTGCGCGCTCGCCGCCCCTCCGCGAAGATCATCGCCTTCGCCAAGGGGGCCGGTTATCTTTTGAAGGATTATCGCCGCAAAACGGGCGCAGACGCCATCGGGCTCGACTGGTCGGTGCCACTCGGTTTCGCAAGGGACTTGCAGAAGGAAGGCCCGGTACAGGGCAATCTGGACCCCATGCTGATGGTGGCGGGTGGCAAGGCTCTGGAGGACGGTATCGACGCTGTGCTGCAGGCTCTGGGACAGGGCCCGCTGATCTTCAATCTCGGCCATGGCATCACGCCGCAGGCCGATCCGGAAAACGTTGCAAGGCTGGTGCAGCGGGTGCGTGCCGGCGGAGCCGGGGCATGAGCGGCGAGAAGCAGACCTCCGCCCGCTCAGGAAACAGGGCTGCCCTTCGCGCAGGTATGGCGCTCGGTGTCTTTGCCGCTTTTGTCGCGCTGTTGTTTTACGCCGATCCGGCCGATCTCTATCTGTGGATCAAGGCGCTTCATATCATCGCGGTGATTTCCTGGATGGCGGCGATTTTTTACCTGCCGCGCCTGTTCATTTACCACACCGATGCACCCACCGGTTCGCAGCAATCCGAAACCTTCAAGGTGATGGAACAGCGGTTGATCAAGGTCATCATGAACCCGGCGATGATGATAAGCTGGATATTGGGGCTTTATCTCGCATGGTCGGTTTATGGTTTTTCCGGCGGCTGGCTACATGCGAAAATCGCGCTGGTGGTGCTTCTAACCATCGCCCATGTCTATTTCACCCGCAGTGCCAAACGGTTCGCCCGGGATGAAAATATCAGGCCTGCCCGTCACTGGCGGTTGATGAACGAGGTTCCGACGGTACTGATGATCCTCATAGTCATACTTGTGGTTGTGAAACCCTTCGGTTAAGAGGTCGCACCGATAAATTTCGCGGAATTCGTGCTTTCCTCTTGCAGTAGCCCTATTCAATCGCTATTTTCGGACCACTCATCTCGTGGCATGTGAATTATTCAGTCATCTGCGGCTTCTCCCTCAGCATCTGATTCGCGAACACGCCCTCCCCCGACATTACATTATCAAACGGTCTTTCCTTCATGGCTGAAATGAAGCTTCAGGAACTTAAGAGCAAATCGCCTACCGACTTGCTAACTTTTGCTGAATCCCTGGAAGTTGAAAATGCGAGCACCATGCGCAAGCAGGAGCTTATGTTCGCAATCCTCAAGGTTCTCGCGAGCCAGGACATCGAAATTATCGGCGAAGGCGTCGTTGAAGTCCTGCAGGACGGTTTCGGTTTTCTACGGTCCGCAAATGCAAATTATCTGCCGGGTCCGGACGATATCTACATTTCGCCCTCGCAAATTCGCCGTTTCTCTCTGAAGACCGGCGATACTGTCGAGGGGCCGATCCGTGGACCCAAGGAAGGCGAACGTTATTTCGCGCTTCTCAAAGTCAACACGATCAATTTTGACGATCCTGAAAAGATCCGTCACAAGGTTCACTTCGATAACCTGACGCCGCTTTATCCGAATGAGCGGTTCAAGATGGAGCTGGAGCTTCCGACATCGAAGGATCTGTCGTCGCGTGTGATCGATCTGGTCGCGCCACTTGGAAAGGGCCAGCGTGGATTGATCGTCGCGCCGCCGCGTACCGGTAAAACTGTTCTCTTGCAGAACATCGCGCATTCCATCACGGCTAACCATCCGGAATGTTACCTGATCGTTCTTCTGATCGACGAACGTCCGGAAGAAGTCACCGACATGCAGCGCTCGGTCAAGGGTGAGGTGGTGTCGTCAACCTTCGACGAACCGGCTGTACGCCACGTCCAGGTGGCCGAAATGGTCATCGAAAAGGCCAAGCGCCTTGTCGAACATGGCCGCGACGTCGTTATCCTGCTCGATTCCATCACCCGCCTCGGCCGAGCTTATAATACGGTCGTTCCGTCTTCCGGCAAGGTCCTGACCGGTGGTGTGGATGCCAACGCGCTGCAGCGGCCGAAGCGTTTCTTCGGTGCCGCACGTAACATCGAAGAAGGTGGTTCGCTGACGATTATCGCGACCGCGCTGATCGACACCGGCAGCCGCATGGACGAAGTCATCTTTGAAGAATTCAAGGGTACGGGTAACTCGGAAATCGTGCTTGACCGTAAGGTCGCTGACAAGCGTATCTTCCCGGCGCTCGATATTCTCAAGTCCGGTACACGTAAGGAAGACCTGCTCGTGCCGCGTCAGGATCTCCAGAAGATTTTCGTGCTTCGCCGCATTCTCGCGCCGATGGGAACGATGGATGCCATCGAGTTCCTGATCGACAAGTTGAAGCAGACCAAGACCAATTCGGATTTCTTCGAATCGATGAATACCTGATCCGGAGTTTTACCGGTCCCATCGACAAAGCTTTAAAGCCGCATCCGTTCATTCGGATGCGGCTTGACTGTTTTAACCGAGGTGAATGATGCCAGCTTCCGCCGATACCATTTATGCGCTCTCCAGTGGAGCATTGCCGGCCGGCGTCGCAATTATCAGGATCAGTGGGCCCGGCGCTTTCGAAGCCTTTGTCACGTTGACCGGTCGTGACCTTCCCGCACCGCGGCAGGCGGTTCTATGTTCGATTCGAAACCGAAACAATGAGATCATCGACCAGGCGCTGATGATCGTTTTCCCTGCACCAAATTCCTTCACGGGTGAGAACTGCATCGAAATCCACAGCCACGGAAGCCGCGCGGTTGTCGCATCAATTTTTGCCGAGCTCGAACTGCTCGAAGGATTTCGGCCGGCGGATGCCGGCGAGTTCTCCCGCCGAGGGTTTGAAAACGGCAAGATGGATCTTCTCGAGATCGAAGGTCTGGCGGATCTGCTGCAGGCTGAAACGGAGATGCAGCGGCGTCTGGCGGTTGAGCAGAGCACTGGTAAGCTGTCAGCGCTCTACGATGGCTGGGCAGGCCGGTTGACGCGTGCTCGTGCCCTGATCGAGGCGGAGCTGGATTTCGCCGACGAGGAAGATGTGCCGGATTCAGTTGCCGCGCAGGTGTGGGACGCGATGATGCAACTTCATAGCGAAATCACCAGCCATCTCCAGAACGGCGGAAGCAGTGAGATTATTCGTGACGGGTTCAAGGTGGCGCTGGTGGGAGAGCCTAACGCTGGCAAGTCCACGCTTCTTAATGCTCTGAGCGGCCGTGACGTTGCTATTGTCACTGACATTGCTGGTACGACCAGAGATGTGCTGAGCGTTGATATTAATCTCGACGGTTACCTGGTCCGCATATTCGATACGGCCGGAATTCGGGAGACGCAGGATGTGGTCGAAAAGGAAGGTGTAAGGCGAGCCGTTCTAACAGCGGAAACCGCGGATCTTATTTTGATATTGCAAGATAACGATTCGACTCCGAAACAATCCATCATTCCGCTGGAAAATGCTCGCCATTTGCATCTACGGACAAAAACCGCGATTTCCTCTTCTACAGTTGACGCTGTTTTTGATCTCGCCATTTCCGCCAGGGAAGGAGTCGGTCTCGACGAATTGCGTCTATTGATCAAGCGAGAGATTGAAAGCAGGGTTGGTGTTGCACAGACATTGGTCCCTGCCCGCGCCCGGCACAAAAAACGACTTGAAGAGACGCTGAACTATGTTAGTGATGCGCTCAATTCCGAGACCATGGACCTTGCGATAAGGTCGGAATATTTGAGACTCGCAGCAACATCGCTTGGACGCATTACGGGTCGCGTCGATGTGGAAGATTTGCTGGGCGTGATCTTCTCGGAATTCTGCATAGGAAAATGATTCACGTGAAACATTGGTGGCCAATACGGCAAAGCCGATGATTTGGGATAAGGCGCAGGGATATGCACCAGTCATTTGATGTCATTGTTATCGGTGGTGGACATGCCGGCAGCGAAGCTGCGGCGGCCGCTGCACGACATGGCGCTAAAACCGCTCTCGTTACCCATAAGCGAGAGACTATTGGGGTGATGTCCTGTAACCCGGCAATCGGTGGTCTCGGTAAAGGACACCTGGTCCGCGAAATTGATGCGCTGGACGGTTTGATGGGCCGGGTTGCTGATGCAGCGGGAATTCAATTCCGTATGCTCAATCGCAAAAAAGGCCCCGCCGTCCGCGGGCCGCGCACGCAGGCTGATCGGCGACTTTATCGCGAAGCCATGCAACGGGAAATCAATGCGATTGAAAACCTTAGCATTATTGAAGGTGATGCTTTCGATATTGACATGACCAATGATCGGGTATCTGCCGTTATAATGGCGAACGGTAGCCGGATTCCTTGTGGTGCTGTTGTGTTGACGAGCGGCACTTTTCTACGCGGCCTTATTCATATCGGCTCCGAAAAGATTCCCGCAGGCCGGGTTGGTGAAAAACCGTCTGTCGGTCTTTCCGAAACACTTGCCCGCCTCGGCCTTGCCATGGGGCGATTGAAGACTGGCACCCCTGCCCGGCTTGATGGTCGCACGATCGATTGGAACGCTGTGGATCGGCAAGCGGCCGATGAAGATCCCGTTCCGTTCTCCTTTATGACGGATCGCATTGTCAATCCACAGATCGAATGCGGCGTAACCCGGACGACGCCGGCGGGACACAAGATCATTCAGGATAATATTCATCTGTCAGCGATGTATTCGGGACAGATCGAGGGTGTTGGCCCGCGCTATTGTCCGTCGATCGAAGACAAGATTACACGCTTCGGTGAACGGGACGGTCACCAGATATTCCTGGAGCCAGAAGGCCTTGATGACCACACAATTTATCCAAATGGAATTTCGACGTCGCTTCCTGCCTCAGTTCAGGAGCAGTTTATCCGCACCATCCCCGGCCTTGAGCAAGTCAACATCATTCAGCCCGGCTACGCGATTGAATATGACTATGTCGATCCGCGTGAGCTGAAGCCTTCTCTGGAATGCCGGAAAATTCCGGGATTGTTCCTGGCAGGGCAAATCAATGGCACGACGGGTTATGAAGAGGCGGGCGCCCAGGGTCTGGTTGCCGGGTTGAATGCGTCGCTATATGCAGGCAATGCAGACCCCATTCATTTCAGTCGTACCGAATCCTATATTGGTGTGATGATCGACGATCTCACCTCCAAGGGTGTCAGCGAACCCTATCGCATGTTTACGTCGAGAGCGGAATATCGGCTTTCACTTCGCGTTGACAACGCTGATCTGCGACTTACACCTATTGGTCAGATGGCCGGCATTATCGGTCATGACCGCCAAAAACGCTTCGCAGATTTTATCTCCGATCTGGATCGGGGTCGCGAGCTGATGAAGAGCATTTCCATCAGCCCCTCCCAGGCAGCTAAACAGGGATTGAAACTCAACCAGGACGGTCAGCGTCGTTCGGTTTATGAAATGCTCGCCTACCCCGATATTACGATGGAAACTCTTACCACTCATTGGCCGGAGCTACGGGCGCTTAATACCAAGGTCGCTGAGGTTTTGGAAATCGAAGCGAGTTACGCTGTCTATATGCAGCGCCAAAGCGCGGATATTGTCGATATCAAGCGAGATGAAGACAGAAAAATCCCCAATGATTTCGATTTTCAGTCTTTGTCCGGTCTCTCCAACGAACTGAAACAAAAGCTGGAAAAGGCACGTCCAGAGAACATTGCCCAGGCTGCGCGTGTTGACGGTATGACACCTGCTGCGATATCGCTGCTTCTCGCACTTCTGCGGAAAGGCTCCGCATCAGGAAGTGAAAAATTGCGCATGCACCAATAGCGAGTCGGACCATGAAGATAAACGGCCAGAGTGTTTCACGTGAAACACAGGAGAGGCTCGAACATTTCGTCGAGCTTTTCAAGAAGTGGAACAAAACCACAAATCTGGTTGCGCCTTCGACTCTCACTGAGCTCTGGAGCCGGCATGTGGCGGACAGTGCACAGATATTTCAGCTCGCCCCTAAACCGCAAAAATGGATTGATCTGGGAAGCGGCGGCGGTTTTCCGGGCGTCATTACAGCGATTTTTCTCGCGGAACTGGGTGATGGTTGGGTCGATCTGGTAGAGAGCAACAATAAAAAGGCTGCGTTTTTGCGAATTGCGCTGAAGGAAACCGGCGCAAGAGGCGCGGTTCATCTAGTCAGAATTGAAAAAGCGCCTGAAACCGTTGAAAATTGCGATGCGATTTCGGCGAGAGCCCTCGCCGAGATGAATTTACTTTTTGAATATATTCACCCGTGGGCGCAGAATAATCCAAATCTCAAGGCATATTTCAATAAAGGCAGGGATTATGAATCCGAACTGCAGAAAGCGCATGGCCGCTGGCAGTTTGATCTGATAAAACACCAGAGTGCCATTGAGGCAGATTCTGTTGTTCTTGAAATCAGTAACCTCACTAAGAGGCACTGACGAGCTGGTCAGGTGCGGTATGACTTCTGAAAAAAACCGGATTATCGCAGTCGCGAACCAGAAGGGTGGCGTTGGCAAAACAACGACGGCCATCAATCTGGCTACTGCATTGGCGGCTATTGGTGAGCGGGTGCTGATCATTGATCTTGATCCGCAGGGTAATGCCAGCACAGGTTTGGGAATCGACCGCAAAGAGCGCAAGCTTTCTTCCTATGATCTTCTGGTGGGTGATCATACCGTTTCCGAAGTTGCGGTTCCGACAGCAGTTCCGAACCTCGATATCGTCCCGTCAACGATGGATCTTCTGGGCTTTGAGATGCAGGTTGCGAATGTTGCCAACCGCGTCTTTCTTTTGCGTGCCGCCATGGAGACGCAGGAAGCGAGAGACTATTCCTATATTTTGGTAGATTGCCCGCCCTCTTTCAATCTTTTGACGATGAATGCCATGACCGCCGCCCATTCGGTGCTGGTACCGTTGCAGTGCGAGTTCTTTGCGCTGGAAGGCCTCAGCCAGTTGCTGGATACGGTTAGCCAGATACGCGGCTCCGTCAATCCGCAGCTTGATATTCAGGGTATCGTTCTCACGATGTTCGATGCGCGCAACAATCTTGCCCAGCAGGTGGTTTCCGATGTGCGGATGCATCTGGGAGAAAAGGTTTACCACACTCTC
Source organism: Agrobacterium sp. MCAB5 (assembly GCF_052114365.1). Taxonomy (NCBI): domain Bacteria; kingdom Pseudomonadati; phylum Pseudomonadota; class Alphaproteobacteria; order Hyphomicrobiales; family Rhizobiaceae; genus Agrobacterium; species Agrobacterium sp. MCAB5. Next base: position 218,782 of record NZ_JBFREP010000007.1, on the reverse strand, counting down.
ATTCCGCGCAATGTTCGGGTTTCCGAAGCGCCGTCTTATGGTAAACCGGCAATTCTTTATGATCTGAAATGCGCTGGCAGCCAGGCTTATTTGCAATTGGCTTCCGAAGTGATCCAGAGAGAGCGTCTGCGCAAGGCGGCCTGACGTTTTGCCGGACTATATGGAGTAATATCTTATGAGTGATGATCTTTCCAAGCGTCGACTCGGACGCGGTCTCGCGGCGTTGATCGGCGAAATGGATCAGCCTGTGCCGGTGGGTGAACCGCAGCGCGCCGTTAGTGCGGATCGCGCCATCCCGATCGAGTTCATCGCTCGCAGCCAGAGAAATCCACGTCGACACTTTGACGAAAATGAGTTGCAGGATCTTGCCTCATCCATTCGTCAGCACGGGATTGTTCAGCCTGTGGTCGTGCGAACGATTGGCGTCAACCGTTACGAGATAATCGCTGGTGAACGGCGTTGGCGCGCGGCACAGCTGGCCGGTTTTACGGACGTTCCTGTCATCGTTCGGGATGTAGACGACCGCACGGCTCTGGAGCTGGCTATCGTCGAAAACGTCCAGCGTTCCGATCTCAATCCGCTTGAAGAAGCGATGGGCTATGAGCAGTTGATCGCCGAACATGGCTACACTCAGAACGACCTCGGTGAAATCATCGGCAAGAGCCGAAGCCATGTTGCAAACAGCCTTCGTCTTCTGAAACTTCCCGATCCGGTTCGGGACATGTTGGCGGACGGTTCGCTTTCCGCTGGCCATGCGCGCGCGCTTGTTTCCACTTCCGATCCGTCAGGTCTGGCTCGGACTATCGTTTCCAAGGGTCTTTCGGTGCGTGATGCCGAGCGCCTGGCGCAAAACGACATCAAGTCGCAGGGTGACGTCTTGGAGAAGCGGCCTTCGGCTGAGAAGGATTCCGATACGGTCGCGCTTGAACGCAGCCTGTCGGATGCTCTCGGTCTGGACGTGAAGATTAGCCACAAAGGCGGATCGGGACAAATCCGCATCGGATACCGCACGCTAGAGCAGCTGGAAGCCGTGTGCCGGCTTCTGGAGAAAAAATAAGCAAGTATCTGTTTTAATTGATAAAATACCCGCGTTTAGCGGGTATTTTTATGCCGTGGTGCTCAAAAGTCGATAGCGCGGCCGTTTATTTCGTAGTCACCGAAACGAACAGGTTCCGCGCCGCCGCGACCGCCGGTTTCCTGCGGCAATTGAAGATCCGCCTGTTGTTTGCGCCGTTCTTCCGCTTCCTTCAACGCACGTTCCGCCGCCGGCGAAAGCCGCTTGAGCATTTCCGCGCCGTTGTCATTATCCGCATCCTGCATGAGTAATCCTCCCTATGACGGGATATTGAAATATGTTTGCCGTTCACCAGATTATATAAACAGATGGGCTTTATAAACCCCGGAATATTTCCTGAGTGGTAACAAGGAGAATTTGACATATGAACATGATGCGCACGGCAATGCTTCTGGCCTTCATGACGGCATTGTTCATGGGTGTCGGTTTTCTGATCGGCGGTAAGGGCGGCATGATGATTGCCTTGCTTATTGCCGCTGGTATGAATCTTTTCTCCTACTGGAATTCGGACAAGATGGTCTTGTCGGCCTATCGCGCACGCGAGATCGATGAGGCGAATGCGCCTGAATTTTTCCACATGATCCGCGATCTCTCGCATAATGCCGATCTTCCGATGCCTAAGGTTTATATTTATGACAGCCCGCAGCCGAACGCCTTCGCGACGGGAAGAAACCCGCAGAATGCCGCTGTCGCCGCCTCGACCGGCCTGCTGGAGCGCCTCACCCCTGAAGAAGTGGCTGGTGTCATGGCGCACGAGCTGGCCCATGTGCAGAACCGCGATACGCTGACGATGACTGTGACCGCGACGCTGGCAGGCGCCATCTCCATGCTCGGCAACTTCGCGTTTTTCTTTGGTGGCAATCGTGAAAACAACAATAATCCGCTGGGCTTTATCGGCGTACTTGTTGCAATGATCGTGGCGCCGCTCGCCGCGATGCTTGTGCAGATGGCCATCAGCCGCACCCGCGAATATTCTGCGGACCGCCGGGGCGCGGAAATTTGCGGCAATCCGCTGTGGCTTGCTTCGGCACTGCAGAAAATTTCGGGCATGGCGCAGAGCATTCATAATGAGGATGCGGAGCGTAACCCGGCGACGGCGCACATGTTCATCATCAATCCCCTGTCCGGTGAGCGCATGGACAACCTGTTTTCTACGCATCCGAATACGGAAAACCGGGTGGCGGCACTTCACGCCATGGCGCAGGAGTTTTCCCCGCGAGGATCGACGCGAACGCCATCGGGTGATAGACCTCAGCGCAAATCAGGCTCCGTTCCCAATACGGGCTGGGGACGAGGCAAAGAAAACGAGCGCAAGGGACCGTGGTCTTGACATCCGATACTCAAAATAAGCCGTCGCGGTCTAAAAAACCGGGACAGGACCATGCAAGGGGCCGCGAAGACGGCCCTTCGTCTTTCCAGGATAAACCCGGCCTTGCTGCACGCGTTGCCGCAACCCGCATTCTGGCGGCCGTTCTGGAAAAGAAAACCTCGCTGGACGGTATGCTGGACAGCGAAAACGGCAATCCCGTCTATCGCGCGCTATCCCTCGCGGACCGGGCGCTGGTGAGAGCGATCGTCAACAGCGCGCTTCGCCACCTTCCGCGTATCGAAGCCGCCTTGTCGATGCTGCTTGACGGACCGTTGCCGCAGGGCGCCCGGTCGCTTCATCACGTCCTTGTCGTTGGCGCAGCGCAAGTGCTTCACCTCGATGTTCCCGATCATTCTGCGGTCGATCTTGCCGTGGAACAGGCACACCGCGATCCGCGCAACAGACGTTTTGCCAAGCTGGTGAATGCCGTCCTCAGGCGATTGGGCCGGGAAAAAGCAGAAATCGAAAAGGCGATCGCGGATGTGCCCGTGCTACCGGACTGGTTCTACGCTCGGCTTGTTTCGGCTTACGGAGATGAGGTTGCCAAACGGATTTCCGAAGCGCAGCTGACGCCCTCTTCCATCGATCTCACGGTGAAGAAGGATCCGGCTGTCTGGGCGGAAAAGCTGGGCGGTACGGTTTTGCCGAATGGCAGTGTCCGTCTCGGTGAATTTGAAGGCCAGATTCCCGCGCTTGAAGGCTTTGCCGAGGGTGCCTGGTGGGTTCAGGATCTCGCGGCCAGCATGCCAGTGAAGCTGATGGGCGATATTTCCGGCAAACGTGTTGCCGATCTCTGTGCAGCTCCGGGCGGCAAGACCGCCCAGCTCGCGCTTGCCGGCGCGAAGGTGACTGCCCTGGACCAGTCCGGCAATCGTCTTCGCCGCCTCAGGGAAAATCTCGACCGGCTTGGTCTTCACGCCGAAACCGTTGAAGCCAATATGCTGAAGTACCAGCCGGAACAGCTTTTCGACGCCGTTCTTCTGGATGCCCCCTGCTCGTCTACCGGCACGTTGCGTAAACATCCCGATGTCTGCTGGACGAAGGACGAGAATGATATTGCCAAGCTTGCCGCTCTTCAGGGCCAGATGTTGCGACACGCGCTCACGCTGGTGGGAGCCGGCGGCATTGTGGTGTTTTCCAATTGCTCGCTCGATCCCTCTGAAGGGGAAGCGATGATTGCACAGGTCCTGGCGGAAAACCCGGACTTCGAGCGTGTTGCCGTTCGCAAGGACGATTGGCCAGGAATGGAAGCCGCCGTCACTGCCGAAGGCGATCTTCGTACAACGCCGGATATGTTCGGCGGCATCGACGGGTTTTTTAGCAGTGTCTTGCGTAAGAAGTAGAAAAAAGCCAAGCTTCCGCGAATCATTGGATAATTGCCGATACGTTCCGATCATCACGGTTCACTCATAAAAACAAAACATGTGAAACGGGAAACACAGCTTGTCAGGGTCCTTTGCAGGCAGCATCAATGCCGCCGGTCTTCTCTCGCGGATGGCATATCGTCATCTGTGTGTGGGCCTCGCTCCTTTGCGCCTGCGCATATCCCGGTTTGCCAATCGCGTTCCCGATGGTCTGGTGGCGGCGCCGACTGATCTGAGGGCAATCGATCCGTATTTTGCCGAGGAATTGCTGCGGGGCCGGATTGCGCTCGCCGGTCGCGTCGTCGAAACCGGCGGTCTATCGCCATTTCAGGTGGACTATCCCTCGGTGGTTTTTGAAGAGCGGCTGCATGCATTCGGCTGGCTGCGGCATATCCGTTCCGATAGATCGAGTGAGGCCAGCAAGCGGGCGCGCCGTATCGTCGCCGAATGGATGACTATACACGGCAAGCGGGTTGCGGGGATTGCCTGGTCTCCGGAGATCGCGGCACAGAGGCTGATTGCCTGGCTGTCCCATTCTCCCGTCGTTTTACATGAGGCCGATGCGGGTTTTTATCGTCGTTTCCTGAAAAGTCTTGCGTTTCACGTGCGTTATCTCGACAGGATCGTCAAACATGCGCCGGATGGGGAAGCGAGGCTGCGGATCAGGATTGCGCTGGCCGTAGCGTCCATCGCCATGCCGACCCGCCTGTCCCATATTACTCGGCACGGAATGAAGCTGGCGCAGGAAATGGAACGCCAGATTCTTCCAGATGGCGGGCATGTTTCCCGCAATCCGCGGGTCATGCTGGATTTGCTGCTCGATCTTTTGCCGCTTAGGCAAAGCTACATCAATCTCGGTCACGATCTGCCCTCGGGGCTGGTGCCGGCGATTGACAGGATGTTTCCGGCCATCCGGTTTTTCCGCCACCAAGGCGGCGATCTGGCGCTGTTCAATGGCGCCACCGCCACGCTTGCCAATGAACTTGTGTCGGTACTTCGTTATGATGAGACAGCCGGCCGGCCGTCCAAAATGCTGCCGGATGTCAATTATCATCGTCTTGCAACCGATGAGACGGTCGTCATCGTCGATACTGGTCATCCAGGCTCCGCGGAGCTTTCGCGTAACGCCCATTCGGGCTGCCTGTCCTTTGAGATGTCCTGTGGCAAGAGCCGGTTCATCGTCAATTCGGGCTTCCCGAAAAACGCAGCACCCGAATATCAGCGAGCGAGCCGCTCGACGGCGGCCCATTCAACGGTCACGCTGGCCGACACGTCGTCTTGCAGACTGTCCCGCTCGAGACTGCTCGGGCCGATCATGGTTTCCGGTGTCAGTCAGGTGGAGAGCCGCCGCGGAACGGATGCAAATGGCAATGATGTCCTGTGGGCGTCGCATGACGGTTATTTGCAGAATTTCGGTTGCTATCACGATCGGGAAATTGAGCTGAATGTTGTCGGTACGAAGATAAAGGGCCGTGATCTGCTTCGGGCCGACGAGAATGTGGTGAAGGCGCAATTGCAATCCATATCGGCGGTATCGCGATTCCATATCCACCCCCACATCCAGCTTTACCAACAGGACGAGGAGTCGGTTTATCTGGAGGCAGCGGATGGAACGACCTGGCTGTTTTCGGCGCCGGGACTGGAGCTTTTCGTGACCGAGGATGTTTTTATGGCGGATGCATCCGGCATGCGGCCTTCGCAGCAGATCGAGCTGCCATTCAATCTGGCGAATACTCGGGAAATCCGCTGGATCATCGAACGCAAGGCGTAGAGGATTCCTGGCGAGTTTCAGGCAAAAACCGCCATAGTTTTCGCCGTTCCGCGTCCCCGCTGTTTATTAATATGGCAAGCTGTGTTAACGCGGCGGCAATTGCTGGATCAATCCCAGTCCAGCCTGTCCTCCCCGTTAAACGGAGTATGCCCGATGGCTGTCGTTTCCAAAAAAATCCCCGCTCCCGATAAAGTCAAAATCCGTACAGCCCTTCTTTCCGTTTCTGACAAGACGGACATTATCGAGCTGGCGACTGTCCTGTCCAAACTTGGCGTCAAGCTGCTGTCAACGGGTGGCACGGCAAAGGCCATCGCTGACGCGGGACTGCCGGTAACGGATGTTTCCGATGTGACCAATTTTCCGGAAATCATGGATGGTCGCGTCAAGACCCTGCATCCCAACGTGCATGGTGGACTTCTGGCTATCCGGGATGATGCTGATCACGTCGAGGCAATGAAGGCTCACGGTATCGAGGCGATCGATCTCTCCGTCATCAATCTCTATCCCTTCGAGGAGGTTCGCGCCAAGGGTGGCGACTACCCCACGACGGTCGAGAATATCGATATTGGCGGCCCGGCAATGATCCGCGCTTCGGCCAAGAACCACGCCTATGTCACTGTTGTCACCGATCCGTCCGACTACCCTGCGCTGGTGGAAGCCCTGCAGGCCGATGACGGTCAAACCTCCTACGCGCTGCGCCAGACCTTCGCCGCCAAGGCATATGCCCGCACCGCCGCTTATGATGCGGTGATTTCCAACTGGTTTGCCGAGGCGCTGGCGATCGAGACGCCGGATTACCGTGCCATCGGCGGTGCGCTGAAGGAAAAAATGCGTTACGGCGAGAACCCGCACCAGAGCGCCGGTTTTTACCTGACCGGCGAAAAGCGCCCCGGTGTTTCCACGGCGACGCTTCTTCAGGGCAAGCAGCTTTCCTATAACAACATCAATGATACGGATGCAGCCTACGAGCTGGTAGCGGAATTCCTGCCGGAAAATGCGCCGGCTGTAGCGATCATCAAACACGCCAACCCCTGTGGTGTTGCGACGGGTCCAACACTTGCAGAAGCCTACCGGCGCGCGCTGGCATGCGATTCCGTTTCGGCCTTTGGCGGCGTCATCGCCTTGAACCGCACGCTCGATGCGGAAACGGCAGAAGAGATCGTCAAGCTCTTCACCGAAGTCATCATTGCACCCGATGTGACGGAAGAGGCAAAGTCCATTATCGCCCGCAAGCCCAATCTGCGCCTGCTGGCAGCCGGTGGCCTGCCAGATCCGCGCGCGGCCGGCATTACGGCCAAGACGGTTTCCGGCGGTCTTCTGGTTCAGAGCCGTGACAACGGCATGGTGGAGGATCTGGAACTGAAGGTGGTCACCAAGCGTGTACCGACACCTCAGGAACTTGACGACATGAAGTTCGCCTTCAAGATTGCCAAGCACGTGAAGTCCAATGCGGTGATCTATGCCAAGGACGGCCAGACGGCAGGTATCGGCGCCGGACAGATGAGCCGGGTGGATTCCGCCCGTATCGCCGCCCAGAAGGCGGAAGATGCGGCCAAGGCACTCGGCCTTGCTGAGCCGCTGACGCGGGGCTCTGCCGTGGCTTCTGAAGCGTTTTATCCCTTCGCCGATGGTTTGCTTGCAGCTATTGCAGCAGGTGCCACCGCAGTCATTCAGCCTGGTGGTTCCATGCGCGACCAGGACGTGATCGATGCGGCCAATGAGCACAATGTGGCGATGGTCTTTACCGGCATGCGTCACTTCCGCCATTAAGCAGAAACGGCGCACAGAATTTAAAAGGCCCGGGAAGTGATTTCCGGGCCTTTTGTTTCACGTGGGACAGTCTGATGCACGTATTGGAAGCGGGTCAGGTAACCGCGCCCACCTGCCACGGCACAAATTCATTGTCGCCGTAGTCGTAAATCTCGCTGACGGTCTTGTCTCCCGAAGCGACTGCAAGAATGTGCTCGAAAATTCGTTTGCCGGATTCCTCGATGGTTTCCGCGCCGGTAACGATCTCGCCGCAGTTGAGGTCCATGTCTTCCTTCATGTGCTCGTACATTTCGGAATTGGTGGCGATCTTGATGCAGGGTGCCGGCTTGAATCCCGATACGGAGCCGCGGCCGGTGGTGAAACAGATGACGTTACAGCCGCCGGCGACCTGGCCGGTGACGGCAACAGGATCGTAACCAGGCGTATCCATGAAGACGAAGCCCTGCTCAGTAACGGTTTCCGCGAATTCGTAGACCGCCTTCAGTGGCATGGAGCCACCTTTGGCCACTGCGCCCAGCGATTTTTCAAGAATGGTGGTTAGTCCACCAAGCTTGTTGCCGTGGGATGGGTTGTTGTTCAGCTCGTCGCCGTTGCGAGCGGTATAATCCCGCCACCAGTCGATGCGCTGCAACAGCTTTTCGGCAACAGCAGGCGTGACGGCGCGCTTCGTCAGCAGGTGTTCAGCGCCGTAAATCTCCGGCGTTTCGGCAAGAACCGTTGTACCGCCGTTGCGGACGATGAGATCTGATGCATATCCCAGGGCCGGGTTTGCCGATATTCCGGAGTAACCATCCGAACCGCCGCATTCTAGCGCGACCTTCAGTTTTGAAAGCGGCTGTTCAGTGCGCTGGGCAGCATTGACCATTGGCAGCATCGCCTTGATCTCGGCAATGGCGGCATCGATCGTTTTGCGTGTGCCGCCGTGCTGCTGGATCGTCATGGTGCGCAGCCGTTCGCCCTCCTCCATCTTGTAATGTTCGAGGATGGGGGCGATCTGGTTGGTCTCACAGCCGAGGCCGATCAGCAGAATACCGCCGAAATTCGGGTGGCGGGCATAACCCTGAATGGTGCGGATCAGAAGACGATAACCTTCCGATTTCGTATTGAGCGCGCAGCCGCCGCCATGGGTCAGTGCCACGACGCCGTCGACATTGTAGAACCCGTCAAGGCCGCCCTGCTTGTTAAAATAATCGGCGATGTAACGCGACACGGTGGCGGAACAGTTCACGGATGCGATGACGCCGATGTAGTTGCGTGTGCCAACGCCACCGAGACCCCGGTCAAAACCCTTGAAGGTCCGGCGCTCGCCCTCGGGCAGCATGCCTTTTTCCTCGATATCGACACTGAACTGATGCGTATGTTCGGAAGGCACCATGGCGAGATTGTGCAGATGCACATGCCGGCCAGGCTCGATATCCTGTGTCGCGATGCCGATCACCTGTCCGTATTTCAGGACCTCGTCTCCGGATCTGATAAACGTCAGGGCCACCTTGTGGCCGCGTCCGATCAGCTCCCGGGCTGTCAGATCGCCTCTGCCCGTCGCACCACCGGCCGGTATCGACCGGCGTGCCACCGCGACATTGTCGTTGGCGTTCAGCAAAATGGTTGCCTCGGAATTCTCACTCACGGGTTTTTCTCCTCCCCGGTACATTGCCTGCTATGTTTTGAATTCAGCCGTCTACCCAGCGTCGCTTGGAACCTTCCAGATGGGTATGCATGGCCGCCTGCGCCAGCAGCGGATCTTTCAACTCCAGGGCCGCCAGAATCGCTTCGTGCTCCTGCAGGGCGTGGGTCCAGGTATCGCGATCCTCAAATTTCACACGCAATTGTGCCGAAATCGGGCTGTGGCGCTCATCGAAGAGGTTTGCCACCAGCCGGGCCAGAACGCTGTTACCGGATTGTTCGGCAATGGTGACGTGGAAAAGCCGGTCCTGATCGAGAGGTTTGCGCGCGGCCTCGATTTCCTGCTGCATCGTGTTGAGAATCTGGCGAAGGTTTGCAATCGTTTCATCGGTCATGCGGCTCGCTGCCAGTACGATTGTCGCGCCTTCCAGCGCTGCGCGCGCCTGCATCAATTCGGAGGGGCTGTCGCCCAAGGATTTGGTGTTGTGGGTTGTCTGAAGGGCCTCGGTGGACACATAGACACCGGAACCCATGCGGATTTCGACTGTGTTGTCGATTTCAAGCGCAATCAGTGCCTCGCGCAGTGATGGTCTCGAAACCCCGAGCTTCTGTGCCAGTTCCCGTTCGGCGGGAAGTCGTGTTCCAGGCAGAAACTCTCCCAGATCGATCAGCTCGCGTATCTGGTCCGCAATCTGCTGATAAAGCCTGCGTGGTTCCGCTATTTTGGCCTGACCATTCATGTGTTTTCTGACGAACCTTGTCTGTTATCTGAATTTGGCCTTACCGTAGCGCCAAGCGCATCAATACGCAAGAAATTACTTAAATACATGAATTTAAAGTGTTATTTCAAGAAGTCTTTTGAGATGATTTTGCGTGTACCAGATGCGGGATTCAAATTTTGGGCTAATTGGCTTGACCATTTTAAAAAAGCGGCCTAACCATTTGGCTCATTATTGCCCCCGGTGGAGCGGGGAGCGCGGGTGGAGGTTTCTTGATGTCGCAGGGCGCATCGACAATTCGAGGCGATTTTTCGCCTGAGGAGACGGCGCGCGGCCTTGGTTCAGGCCTCCTGCGTCTCGAAAACATCAGCAAGGAATTTCCGGGCGTCAAAGCGTTGTCGAATGTGCATTTCGACTTGCGTAGCGGCGAGGTTCACGCTGTTTGCGGCGAAAACGGTGCCGGAAAATCCACCCTGATGAAAATCATCAGCGGCGTTTACCAGCCAAGCGACGGAACTATCTTGCACAAGGGCGTCAAAGTGCAATACGCATCGCCGCTGGAATCCGAAGCCGCCGGCATCGCCATCATCCATCAGGAACTCAACCTCGTTCCGCATCTTTCCGTTGCCGAGAACATCTATCTCGCCCGCGAGCCGCGCCGTGGTTTCCTCGTCGACCGCAAGAAGCTGCGGCTTGATGCAAAGCGCTGTCTCGATCGGCTGGGCGTCGATATCGACCCTGACCAGATTGTCCGCGGCCTCTCGGTCGCTCAATGTCAGATGGTCGAAATTGCCAAGGCGCTTTCCCTGGATGCTGAAGTCCTCATCATGGATGAGCCGACCTCCTCGCTGACCGAGCAGGAAACGCGGCTATTGTTCAAGGTGATCCGCGATCTCAAGGCTTCTGGCGTCGGCATCGTCTATATTTCCCACCGGCTCGATGAAATGGCCGAAATCGTCGACCGCGTGACGGTTTTGCGGGACGGGCGTTATATTTCGACCGACGATTTTGCATCGATCACCGTTGACGATATCGTCACGCGCATGGTCGGGCGTTCGCTAGAGGAGAAGTTCCCGGAACGCACGTCGCGCCCTACGGATGATGTTATTTTCTCGGTGGAAGGGCTGACTCGCAAGGGCGTGTTCCACGATGTCGGTTTCTCGCTGCGGCGCGGTGAGATTCTCGGCTTTGCCGGACTGATGGGTGCGGGTCGCACGGAAGTTGCACGAGCGATCTTCGGTGCCGATCCTCTGGATGCTGGCAAGGTCGTCTTCAACGGGCGGGAGCTTTCCATCAGTTCCCCGCGAGATGCCATCGAAGAGGGTATCGCCTATCTGTCCGAAGACCGCAAAAGCGATGGTCTTGCGATCAAGATGTCGGTTGCGGCCAATACGACGCTTGCCAATATCGGCGAGGTCTCCAACCGCTTCGGGCTGATCGACTTCAAGAAGCACGACGATGTCGCCAGACGTTACGTCGATCTCCTCAACATCCGTACCCCTTCGATCGAACAGACGGTGCGGCTGCTTTCAGGTGGCAATCAGCAGAAAATCATCATTGGCAAATGGCTGTTCCGGCAGTCGCGCGTGCTGTTTTTCGACGAGCCGACGCGCGGCATCGATGTCGGCGCAAAATTCGCGATCTACAAGATCATGGACGAGCTGGCTGCACAGGGCATCGGCGTCATTCTCATCAGTTCGGAACTGCCGGAAATTCTGGGACTGACGGATCGTATCGCCGTTTTCCACCAGGGCCGGATCACGGGCGTGCTTGAGACCGCCAAGACCAATCAGGAAGAAATCATGCGGTACGCGTCCGGTTACGGCCGGGCCGCGCAGTGAGGAACGACATGGCTAATATTGCAGAACCCAAGAAGAGCTTCGCTTTCAGCGACCGCCAGAAGGACATCATCCAGAAGTTTGCGGCTCTTGGCAGTCTCGTTGTGCTGGTTATGGTGTTTTCCGCCACCAGCAGCGCCTTCTTCTCCGTCAACAATGCCATGACCATTGCGCTTCAGGTGACCTCCATCGCCCTTCTCGGCATTGGTGCGACCTGCGTCATCATCACCGGCGGCATCGATCTTTCCGTTGGTTCGGTGCTTGCTCTGGCCGGTGTCGTTGCTGCGCTTGCGGTGAAGGAGTTGGGTATGCCGGTGCCGGTCGGCATGCTGCTTGGCATTCTGACGGGGTCGCTTTGCGGTCTTATCAATGGCCTCATGGTCACGCGTTTCAAGCTGCCGCCCTTCATCGCCACGCTCGGCATGATGTTGATCGCCCGTGGTGTGGCACTACAGATCACCGGCGCGCGAGCGGTTTCCGGCCTCGGCGAATCCTTCGGTGAACTCGGCAACGGCGCCCTCTTCCGCATCGTCAATATTGGTGATGACGGTTTTCCGAACGTGGTGTTTCCGGGCATCCCCTACCCCGTCATCCTTATGGTGGTGATTGCGCTGGCTGTTTCCTTCATGCTCAACCGCTCCATCCTTGGCCGTCACATCTATGCCGTCGGTTCGAATGCGGATGCTGCGCGTCTGTCCGGCGTAAACGTCGCACGCGTCACCAATTTCACCTACATCCTGTCCGGTACGCTCGCCGGGTTGACCGGTTGCGTGCTGATGTCGCGCCTCGTCACAGCCCAGCCGAATGAGGGCGTGATGTATGAGCTGGATGCCATTGCCAGCGCCGTTATCGGCGGCACATCGCTCATCGGCGGCGTGGGCACGATTTCAGGCACGGCAATCGGTGCCTTCGTCATCGGCATCCTGCGCAACGGTCTCAATATGAATGGCGTGTCCGCCTTCACGCAACAGATCATCATCGGTCTTGTCATTCTGGTCACCGTCTGGATCGACCAGCTGCGCAACCGCCGCTGATACAGGGCTGCGGACCCTATCCGCAAACAAGATCGGCACGGGAGGCCCGGTATGCCGACATCACGGAGGAAGAAATGAACAAGCTTACGACCGCCCTTCTGACATCCGCAATCGCGCTGTGGAGCGTCTCCACCGTGCAGGCCGGCGAAATCGCCGTCATCGTCAAGACCGTCAATTCCACCTTCTGGCAGAACGTTCAGAAGGGCGCCGATGCGGCGATGAAGGACTCTGCCGGCAACACCATGACCTTCCAGGGTCCGGCTTCTGAATCGGCCATCGCCGATCAGGTCAACATGGTTGAAAACGCTGTAAACCGTAAGGTTTCGGGTATCGTTCTTGCTCCTTCCGATCCTGATGCGCTTGTTCCGGCTGTCAAGAAAGCCTGGGAAGCCCGCATTCCCGTGGTTCTGATCGACTCGCAGCTCGCCAAGGGTTCCGAGCAATATTATCAGTCCTTCCTGGCGACCGATAACAAGAAAGCCGGCGAACTGGCTGCTCAGGCGCTGATCGACAAGGTTGGCAAGGAAGGCAAGATCGCCGTGATGTCCTACGTCGCCGGTGCCGGTTCGGAAATCGGACGCGTTGGCGGTTTCACCGACTATATCCAGATGCATTCCAACCTTAAGATCGTAGGTCCGTTCTATTCGCAGTCGCAGATGGCGACGGCGCTGAACCAGACAACCGACGTTCTGGCCGCCAATTCCGATCTCAAGGGCATCTTCGGCGCCAACGAACCCACCGCAATCGGTGTAGGCCGCGCGCTCGCCCAGGCCGGTAAGGCAGGCAAGGTTGTCGGCATCGGCTTTGACGGTAACCAGGACCTTCAGGGCTTCGTCAAGGACGGCACGCTGGCCGGCATCGTCGTTCAGGGTTCGTATCAGATGGGCGAAAAGGGCATCCAGACCGTTTCCAAGCTCATCAGCAAGGAAAAGGTCGAAAAGTTCGTCGACACCGGCGTTGTTGTTGTCACCAAGGACAATATCGAGAAGCCGGAAGCCAAGAACGTTCTTTATTAACGTATGCCGGCGCGCCGCTCATTGAGTGGCGCGCCTCACAAATTTCAGAAGCGGGATTTCAGTCAATACCGCATACGGTTTTCAACATCCGCTCTACCGAATAATCAGGAAGCCCTTGCGATGAAAGTCTCCGATACACGTAAATTGCCGCGCCGTGCCGTTGAAGTCACGGTCATGGGCCTTGGTTGCGCCCAGATGGGTAATCTCTACCGCGTTACGCCCTACGAGGAATCCAAAGGTGCGTTCGACAAGGCATGGGAAAGCGGCATTCGCTATTTCGATACCGCACCTTTTTATGGTTACACGCGTTCGGAGCGTCGTCTTGGAACCATGGTGACGGAGCATGACCGAAGCGAATACACCCTCTCCACCAAGGTCGGTCGCGTCATGGTTCCCGATGAAACTGTGGGCCCGGAAGAGGACGCCTACATTGCGCCGCTGCCTTTCCGCCCGGTCTATGATTATTCCTATGACGGTATTCTGCGCTCCTTCGAAGCGAGCCAGCAGCGGCTCGGCGTTCTGAAGCCGGATATTCTCTATGTGCACGATATCGGCTCTTTCACGCATGGCGAAAAGCACCAGCACTACTGGGAGCAGCTGACCACTGGCGGCGGCTTCCGGGCACTCGGCAAGCTGCGCGAGGAAGGGTCGACGGGTGCTATCGGCCTCGGCGTCAACGAGTGGGAAATCGTCGGCGACGCCATGGATGTTTTCGACATCGACGTTGCCATGCTTGCCGGCCGTTATACGCTTCTGGAGCAGCAGAGCCTTGCCTTCATGAACCGCTGCGCGGAAACCGGCGTTGCGATCGTGGTCGCCGGTGCTTTCAATTCAGGCATTCTGGCAGGCAACCGCAAATTCAACTATGCCGATGCGCCTGCCGACATCATCACGCGGGTGGATGCGCTTCAGGGCGTTTGTGACGACGTTGGTGTTTCGTTGCAGGCGGCTGCGCTGCAGTTTCCGCTCGGGCATCCGGCTTCGGTCACGGTCGTATCCGGCGCGCGCAATGCGCAGCAACTTGCCGCAAACATCGAATGGTTCGAACAGGTTGTTCCGGACGAATTCTGGTCGGAGCTGCAAAAGCGTGGCCTGATTTCCGAAGGCGCACCTGTGCCCGGCACAAAGGCCTGAAGCGATGATCATCGATGCCCACCAGCATTTCTGGCTGATGAAGGATCGTGCCGGGCAATGGCCGCCGCCGTCTCTGGCTGCCATCTACCGGGATTTTCTTCCGCAGGATCTGTCTCCTCTGCTGGCAAAGGCCGGAGTTTCCGGAACCGTGCTGGTGCAGACGATGGAAAGTGCGGCCGATACGGATTTCATGCTCGATCTGGCTGGAAGCACCGATTTCATCAAGGGCGTGGTCGGCTGGGTGGACATGAAGTCCGCGGACGCTGCGGCGGAAATCGCCCGGCGGGCAAAACATCCGGCCTTCAAGGGCGTACGGCCGATGCTGCAAGGCATGGAAGATGTGACCTGGATCGACGATCCCGCGCTCGATGCCGCTGTGGATGCGCTGGTGAAACATGCACTGGTGTTCGATGCGCTGGTCCTGCCGCCGCATCTGTCGCATCTTCTCGCTTTCGCGCGCCGCCATCCGCAATTGCCTGTTGTCATCGATCACGGGGCGAAGCCGCTTATCGCCACGGGCCAATATGGGGACTGGCGCAGGGACATGGCAGCTTTGGCGACCCTTCCCAACCTCCATTGCAAGCTGTCCGGCCTGTTGACCGAGCGTGGCGAGCAGAGACCTGAAGCCGTCAGGCCCTATGCCGAAACCATTCTGGAACTGTTCGGCGGCGAACGCGTGATCTTCGGCAGTGACTGGCCGGTATTGCGGCTGGCTGGCGACTATCAGGAATGGCTGGACTTCTGCCGCGAAATCGTGCCTGAGCACGACCATGCGGCCGTCTTTGGCGGCAACGCCGTTCGTTTTTATTCCCTTCCCAACAGGTGATGCATGCTGGCGATTTTCTGCGAGACCCCCGGTCAACTTGTCCCCAAGGAACTACCAAAGCCCGCCCGTGGCGAAGGTGAAGTGCTGGTGCGTGTTCGTCGCATTGGTGTCTGCGGCACCGACCTGCATATTTTCACCGGTAATCAGCCCTATCTTTCCTATCCGCGCATCATGGGCCACGAGCTTTCCGGCACGGTGGAAGAGGCGCCGGAAGGCAGCCATCTTTCGGCGGGCGATGTCGTTACCGTCATACCCTATATTTCCTGTGGTGAGTGCAGCGCCTGCCGCAAAGGAAAGAGCAATTGCTGCCGCAACATCGGTGTGCTTGGCGTTCATCGCGATGGCGGCATGGTCGAATATCTGAGCGTTCCGCAGCAATTCGTGCTGAAGGCGGAGGGCTTGAGCCTCGATCAGGCGGCAATGACCGAATTTCTGGCGATTGGCGCGCATGCCGTGCGTCGTGGGTCGGTGGAAAAGGGTCAGAAGGTCCTGATCGTCGGTGCCGGTCCGATCGGCATGGCGGTTGCGGTTTTCGCCGTTCTCGATGGCGGTGAGGTGACGATGATTGACGGGCGCACCGACCGGCTGGATTTCTGCAAGGACCATCTCGGCGTTGCCCATACGGTGACGCTTGGCGAGGGCGACAAGGATCGTCTGTCGGATATCACTGGCGGCGATTTCTTCGATGCCGTTTTTGATGCGACCGGTAATCCTAAAGCCATGGAGCGTGGCTTTTCCTTCGTCGGCCACGGTGGTTCCTATGTGCTGGTTTCCATCGTTGCCAGCGACATCTCCTTCAACGATCCGGAGTTTCACAAGCGCGAAACCACGCTGCTCGGCAGCCGCAACGCCACGCCGGAGGATTTCGAGCGGGTGCTGCAGGCGCTGCGGGAAGGCAAGGTACCGGAGGCACTCATCACTCACCGCATGACACTTGCCGATGTGCCTTCCAAATTCGCCGGGCTGACCGATCCGAAAGCCGGAGTCATCAAGGGCATGGTGGAAGTCGCATGACGACCGACACACCCATCCTGCAATTCGGTACCAGCCGCTTTCTTCTGGCCCATGCGGATTTGTTCATTTCGCAGGCGCTGGAAAAAGGCGAGGCCCTCGGGCGCATCGCAATCGTCCAGACGACCGGCAATGCGGAGAGCCTGAAGCGTGTGGCAGCATTGAACGATGGCACGCCCTATCCGGTGCGCATTCGCGGCATTCGCGATGGGCAAGAGGTGGATGAGGAAATTCCAGGTAAGGCTGTCGCGCGCGCGCTGACGGCGGCGGCCGACTGGGCCGAGGTGCGGCGCATCGCCTGCGGGGCAGGGGTCATTCTGTCCAATACGGGTGACCGCGGTTATGAGCTGGATTCGTTCGACGGGCCGGGTCTTGCCGACGACTTCACGCTTGTACCAAAGAGTTTTCCTGCAAAGCTCTGCCTGTTGCTGCTGGAACGTTTTCAGACCAATCCGGAAGCCCCTATATCGATCTTTCCTTGCGAGCTTGTTCCGCGCAACGGGGACCGGTTGAAAGAGGTTGTTCGCCAGCTTGCCGACGAATGGCAGCTGCCGGCGGGTTTCGGCTTCTACCTGAATGAGAAGTGCCGTTTTGCCAACAGCCTTGTAGACCGCATCGTTTCCGAGCCGATCGATCCGGTTGGCGCAGTTGCCGAGCCCTATGCGCTTTGGGCAATCGAGAAGCAGGAGGGCCTTGTTCTGCCCTGCAACCACCCTGCGGTGGTGCTGACTGATGATCTCGACCGCTATGAAAAGCTGAAGCTGTTCCTGCTCAATCTTGGCCATTCCTATCTGGCGGAGCGATGGTTGCGGGATGCCCGTGCGAAAGACGAGACGGTGCGGCAGGCAATGGCCGACGATGCGCTTTCGGGAGATCTGGAAACGCTCTGGCGGGACGAGGTTCTGCCGGTCTTTGCCGCAGAAGGCATGGGGGAAGAAGCGCAAGCCTATATCCGTGCTGTGCGGGAGCGTTTCCTGAACCCCTTTCTCGCCCACCGGCTCGCGGACATTTCAGGCAATCACGATGAAAAGAAACGCCGTCGTTTTGTCCCGGTCATCGCAGCGGCGGAACGTCTGGGGTTAAACGTGCCGCAGCAGAAACTGCGTGCGGCGCTCGCCACCATCAAGCAATAACGGAGTTTTGTATGCAGCGCATGGGAATGGTCATCGGCGTCAAACCGGACATGATTGCGGAATATAGAAGACTGCACGCCGCCGTCTGGCCCGAAATTCTGGCGCTCATCAGCGATTGCAACATCCGCAACTACACGATCTTCCTGCGCGAACCGGAAAATCTGCTGTTCGGATATTGGGAATATCACGGCACCGATTTCAGCGCCGATATGGCGAAGATGGCGGCAAGCCCAAAGAACCAGGAATGGTGGTCTTTCACCATTCCCTGCCAGCAACCACTCCAAAGCCGCAAGGAAGGCGAGTGGTGGGCAATGATGGAAGAAACCTTCCACCACGACTGAACGATTTCCTTTGACACTGACCGCGAGTAAACGGCCATGACCAAAATTACTGATCTGCGAGTTTTCGACCTGCGTTTTCCGACCTCCCAGAGCCTTGATGGTTCGGATGCGATGAACCCCGACCCGGATTATTCGGCGGCTTACGTCATTCTCGACACCGACGAACCGGAACTGAAAGGCCACGGGCTGACCTTCACCATTGGCCGCGGCAATGAGATTTGCTGCATGGCCATCAAGGCGATGCGCCATCTGGTGGTGGGAACCGATCTGGCGACGGTGACCGAGAACCCCGGCAAATACTGGCGCCACCTGACTGGTGATAGCCAGCTTCGCTGGATCGGCCCGGACAAGGGCGCGATGCATCTCGCCACCGGCGCTGTCGTCAATGCTGTCTGGGATTTGCTGGCCAAAAAGGCGGGAAAGCCGGTCTGGCAGCTTGTTGCCGATATGAGCCCGGAAGAAATCGCCGATATCGTCGATTACCGTTATCTGACTGACGTGCTGACGAAGGACGATGCGCTTGCGATCCTCAAAAAAGCCGAAAGCGGCAAAAAGGAACGTATCGAGACGCTGAAGAACGAAGGCTACGCCTGCTACACCACATCAGCCGGCTGGCTCGGTTATGACGACGCCAAGCTGCGCCGTCTTTGCCAGGAAGCGATAGATGCCGGTTTCAACCATGTAAAGATGAAGGTTGGCCGTGATCTCGAAGACGATATCCGCCGCCTCACCATCGCCCGCGAGGTGATCGGCCCCGACCGTTATCTGATGATCGACGCCAACCAGGTGTGGGAAGTGGATCAGGCGATTGAATGGGTCAAGCAACTTGCCTTCGCCAAGCCCTTCTTCATTGAAGAGCCGACCAGCCCGGACGATGTCGCCGGCCATCGCAAGATCCGTGCAGCCATCGGCTCCGTGAAGGTGGCAACCGGCGAAATGTGCCAGAACCGTATCATGTTCAAGCAGTTCATCGCCGAAGGTGCAATCGACGTCGTGCAGATCGACAGCTGCCGCATGGGTGGTCTCAACGAGGTGCTGGCGGTTTTGTTGATTGCTGCCAAATACAATTTGCCGGTCTGGCCGCATGCCGGTGGCGTCGGCCTTTGCGAATATGTGCAGCATCTGTCGATGATCGACTATCTCGTGGTTTCCGGCACCAAGGAAGGCCGCGTGATCGAATATGTCGACCATCTGCACGAGCATTTCATCGAACCCTGCGATATTCGCAATGCCGCGTACATGCCGCCGAAGCTGCCCGGTTTCTCCATTGAAATGAAGCCGGATTCTATTGCGACCTACACGTTCAAGGGATGATTGAAGGATAACAGCGCTTCCATGAGGCGCTGCCACTCCGCTTCGCTGCCGGGAAGGCCGAAACGCATGTCGTTCGGCCTTTCATCAAAAATGCGCACCAGAATGCCGTGCAGGCCAAGGTGATCGAACAGTTCTTTGGCCCGGTGGTCCCGCACCAGGGTAAACAGGGACGTACCGCCGGCAATCTTCAGGCCCACTTTTTCCAGCAATTCACTCATACGCTGTGCTTCTGCCGCAAGCCGGAGGCGCATGGCTGATTGCCATTCCCTATCCGCTAAAGCCTGCGTCGCGATATTGAGCGCCGGCCCGGATACTGCCCAGGGGCCAAGCCTTGCCTCCAGCTCGGCAGCGATGTCGGGATGCGCAAGCGCAAAACCGAGCCGGACCCCTGCCATGCCATAGAACTTGCCGAAGGATCGCAGTACCACCAGCGCGTCGTGCCCTGCGACATTTGCAAGACTTTCCGTATGTCCTGTCTCGATAAAGGCCTCGTCTACGACGAGCAGGCCGCCTTTGCGGCGCATCGCCTCGGCCAGCGACAACAAAGCTTCTCGATCAGTGACGCGACCATCGGGGTTGTTGGGATTGACCACCACCGCATAGTCGTAAGCTGACAGATCACCGATATGGTCTACCTCGGTCACGGTCAGTCCGGCCATGCGCGCGGTTCGGGCATGTTCGGCATAAGCGGGGGAGAGCACGGCTCCGCTTTTCGCTCCGCGTTCGAGTGCCAGGTGAGCCAGCAATGGCATCAGCATCTGGGTGCCCGGGGACAGTGCCACATGCCCCGTGGATGGTGCGCCGAAAGAGGCGCCAGCCAGCCTTTTCAATTCTTCGGCCGCGTCAGGCTCCGGCAGGCGGGCAAATGCGCTGGCGGGAACGGGAGAATGCGGGTAGGAGTGCGGATTGATCCCGGTCGACAGGTCGATCCACGGTTCCGGCGCTTCAGGAAACATCAGACGCGCCTTGCCGAGATTGCCGCCGTGACGGATCGCAGCCTGCGCTTTTTCCGGTACCTTATCGCCCATGTTCTTCGCTCTCGCTTTCCTGTCGCTCTTGATCGAACGCCTGACTGGATATCCGGACTGGCTGTTCAAACGCATCGGTCATCCCGTCACCTGGATCGGTTCGCTTATCGCGCTGCTGGACGAAAAATGGAACCGGGAGAGTGCTTCATTTTCGCAGCGCAAGGCTGCAGGCGTCGCGGCGCTTTCCGTTTTTCTGGCGCTGACGGTGCTTGTTGCATGGTTAGTGCAATCGGTTCTGCTTTTATTGCCCCTTGGTCTGTTGCTTGTTGCGGTGCTTGGGGCGTCGCTTCCGGCCCAAAAAAGTCTGGAACAGCATGTGGAGGCCGTCGCCATTGCGCTGGAACGCGAGGGGATTGACGGCGGGCGCAAAGCTGTCTCCATGATCGTCGGGCGCGATCCGCAGGCGCTGGATGAGGCGGCAATCTGCCGGGCGGCGATTGAAAGCCTGGCTGAAAATTTCTCTGACGGCATTGTCGCCCCTTCCCTCTGGCTTGGTCTTCTGGGGCTGCCAGGCGGTGCGGGTTATAAGGCAATCAACACGGCCGACAGCATGATCGGTCATCGCTCGCCACGCCATGAGGCCTTTGGTTGGGCGTCGGCCCGGCTGGACGATCTGGTCAATTTGCCGGCATCGAGACTGAGCGGCGGTCTTTTCGTGGTCGCCGCGTTTTTCGTGAAGGGTGCATCACCGAAAGGGGCAATTGCCGCGATACGCCGCGATGCGCGGCATCACCGCTCTCCCAATGCCGGCTGGCCGGAGGCGGCATTGGCCGGGGCACTGGGCTTTGCGCTGGCCGGGCCGCGCTCCTATGGCGGGCAGATGATCGAGGCTCGTTTCATGGGCGAAGGCGGAAGAGCGACACTGGTTGCTGGCGATATTCGCACAGCGCTCAGGCTGGCGAGGATCGCAGACTTCCTGCTGATCGCGCTGTTCGGATTGCTGGCAATCCTTATCGCGCTATAGAAAGCAGTCTGTCGAGATCGAGGTGGTTCTCCATATGGGCCGCCAGGCGATCAAGAACGGCATCCACCTGCGCATCATAGTTCAATTCAGTGCCCTGCCCACCAAGCCGCTCAAGCCACGCCCCGCGTTGGCGGTCATCCGCAAACAGGCCGTGGATATAGGTGCCTAGGATGCGGCCATCGGGCGAAATTGCGCCATCGGCATGTCCGTCAATGGTCGAAAATGGCAGGTTGCCCGCGGCACCCGTCGTTTCCCCAACATGCATTTCATAGCCGGATAAGGGAATTCCGTCGAAACTCTGTCCCTGGACGGAAACGAGCCTCTTGTCGCCCGTCAAAACCGTCGTCACATCCAGCAGGCCCAACCCATCGACCGTCATTGGTGGTCCTTCGATGCCGTCAGGGTCGGCAACGGTTTTTCCAAGCATCTGGTATCCGCCGCAGAGACCGAGAACATAACCTCCGCGGCGCACATGTGCCTTGATGTCGATGTCGAGGCCTGCATTTTTCAGCGCGGCGAGATCAGCTATGGTGGATTTCGAACCGCAGAGCAGAACCAGCCGGCAATCGGCGGGAATGGTCTCGCCCTGCCGCACTCGGATCAGCTCCACATCCGGCTCCATGTCGAGCGGATCCAGATCGTCGAAATTGGAGATATGCGGCAGGATCGGCACGGCAATGCGGATTTTCGCGCCGGGCTTTTGTTGCGCCGGGCCGGTAAGCCCAAGGGCGTCCTCCGCCGGCAATTTCGCAGCATCGGAAAAATGCGGCAATAGCCCGATGGACGCCCAGCCGGTCTTTTCCGCGATCATCCGCATGCCGTCTGAAAACAGCATAGGGTCACCGCGAAAGCGGTTCACGATGAAGCCCTCTATCATCGCGGCATCATCGCGTTCGAGAACGGTTTTTGTGCCCACGAGGCTGGCGATGACCCCGCCCCGGTCGATATCGCCGATCAGGATCACGGGAGCATCTGCGGCGCGGGCAAAACCCATATTGGCGATGTCGTTGGCGCGGAGGTTGATTTCGGAAGCACTTCCCGCCCCTTCCACCAGCACCAGATCGGCCTGTTGTTTCAGGTGCTCGAAGCTCTCCAGCACACGCGGCATCAGCCCGGCTTTCATGTGCTGATAATCGGCTGCCTTGGCATTGCCGACAATTTTGCCCTGTACGACGACCTGTGCGCCGGTTTCGCTCTGCGGCTTTAAAAGCACCGGGTTCATGTGAACCGACAGCGGAACGCCTGCTGCCCGCGCCTGCAGCGCCTGCGCGCGACCGATCTCGCCGCCATCGGCAGTGACCGCCGCATTGTTCGACATGTTCTGCGGCTTGAACGGCATGACGGACAGGCCACGCCTGACGAAGGCGCGGGCAAGGCCAGCCACCATCAGCGATTTGCCGACATCCGAGCCGGTTCCCTGAAACATCAGCACACGTGCAGTCATGTCAGTATTCTATCCCGGCCTGCGCCTTTACGCCCGCCTTGAAGTGATGTTTGACGAGGGTCATTTCCGTCACCATGTCGGCAGCGTCGATCAACGGTTGTTTGGCGTTGCGGCCGGTAACGATGACATGCAGATCGGATCTACGGTTGGAAAGCGTTTCGACGACCTCTTCCAGCGGCAGGTAATCATAGCGGAGCGCAATGTTCAGTTCGTCGAGAACCAGCAATCCGATCGTCTCGTCAGCCATCAGTGCTTTCGCTTCCTCCCAGGCCTTTGTAGCCGCCGCGACATCGCGCTTGAGGTCCTGCGTGTCCCA
The DNA here is from genome assembly GCF_052114365.1 of Agrobacterium sp. MCAB5. Taxonomy (NCBI): domain Bacteria; kingdom Pseudomonadati; phylum Pseudomonadota; class Alphaproteobacteria; order Hyphomicrobiales; family Rhizobiaceae; genus Agrobacterium; species Agrobacterium sp. MCAB5. Next base: position 195,692 of record NZ_JBFREP010000007.1, on the reverse strand, counting down.
GGTAAACCCCTCGCCCATGGTGCGCCATTCCACCCTGTCGCCGAACAAAGTCAGGGCCTGCTGTTCACCCGTCGACCAAGCGCCCTTGATGAATTGGACGACGCCGACCCGCCGCCCTGTGCCGAGCATGCGCAGGGCAAGGCCGAAAGCGGCCGTGGATTTGCCTTTACCAGGGCCGGTATTGATCATCAGCAGACCTTTTTCGATGGTCTTTTCCGCGACTTCGGCATCCTGAACCGTCTTGCGGTTGACCATTTTCTGCCGGTGGCGTTCGGCTTCGCTGTCGCTGATATCGCGTGTCATCGCGTTTTCCTTCTCGTCCAGAGGCGCGGGACCGTATGCCCCGGCCATTCGGAGCGGCGACTATACTCAATTTGCCGCACCCGGCAATCGACAAGCCGGCAGCATTGACCGTCACGCCCGTTCAGCCTAAGGGTAAGGCACTGACGGTCTTTTCCCGGCAACGGGAAAAGCTAAGAGGGAACACGGTTCCACCCCATAACGGGTCATTCCGTGGCTGCCCCCGCAACTGTAAGCGGTAAGCCCGCACTATGAAGCCACTGGACCATAAAATTGGCCCGGGAAGGTGGTGCAGGGTGTTTTAAAGCCGCAAGCCAGGAGACCTGCCGTTTCAGGAAAAAACGTCTTCCGGGCGGGGTGCTCCGGTCAGCCGGTCGAATTGATTTGCAGCCGCGCTTTTCAGTGCGCTGTTTTCGACATCCGCACCCCGACGAGTTTAAAGGCGCGGAAAGCGGAACGGTTTGGATATTACCACAACATCTTCTTGTGCGGACGGAACAATGGAAGTCAACACAGCTTCCGGCGTGGTCGTTTTTGTCTGCCGAAGCTGTCGCGACGACACCGATCCCAATGCGGAGCCGCGCCCCGGCACCATCCTTGCGGAAGCTGCCATCGCAAAAGCGCGTGACTCCGGCATCGATGTTCGCTCCGTCAATTGCCTTGCCAATTGCAAACGCGGCCTCAGTGCCGTGCTGCGCGGTGCCGATGGCTGGTCCTATGTATTCGGCGGGCTGACGCCCAACGATGCGGAAGACCTGCTCACGGGCGCGCAAATGCTGGCCGCCTCCGCAGATGGCCTGATGCCCTGGCGCGGCCGTCCCGACACATTGAAGCGCGGCATGGTGGCGCGCATTCCCCCATTCGATTTTACCGAGGAGAGATCATGAGCACCCTTCTGGACCGCGTTCCCTGCACCATCGTCACTGGCTTTCTGGGGGCTGGAAAAACCACGCTGCTGCGCGGTCTCCTCGAAAAGCTTGATGGCAAGCGGCTTGCCATCATCGTCAACGAATTCGGTGATATCGGCATCGATGGTGATATCCTCAAGGGATGCGGCATTGAGAGCTGCCCGGAGGAAAACATCGTCGAGCTGGCCAATGGCTGCATCTGCTGCACGGTGGCGGATGATTTCCAGCCGGCCATCGAGCAGATTCTGAGCCGGCAGCCGAAGGTGGAGCATATCCTCATCGAGACCTCCGGCCTTGCCCTGCCCAAGCCGCTGGTGCAAGCATTTCAATGGCCGGCCATCAAGAGCCGCGTGACGGTTGACGCTGTGGTGGCTGTTGTGGATGGCGTTGCCCTTGCCGAGGGTCAGGTGGCGCATGACATGGAAGCCCTTGCCGCCCAGCGCGCAAATGACGAAGCCCTCGATCACGACGATCCGGTCGAAGAGGTTTTTGAGGACCAGATCGCCTGTGCCGATCTTATCGTGCTGACCAAGGCGGATCTGCTCGATAGCGCCGGTCTGGAAAAGGCGAAGGCTCATATTCTCGAGCATTTGCCGCCGGCCGCAAAGATCGTCGTCGCCTCGAATGGCGTCATCGATCCGGCCGTGCTGATCGGCCTCGGTCTTGCGGTTGAAGAGGATATCGAAAACCGCCGCACCCATCACGATGGTGAACTCGACCACGAACATGACGATTTCGACAGCTTCGTCATCGACCTGCCGGCCGTGACCGATCCGGAAGCGCTGGCGGCTCGTATCGCTGAGACAGCGGCTGCGGAAAATGTTCTGCGCATCAAAGGTTTCGTCGAAGTATCTACCAAGCCGATGCGCCTGCAGGTGCAGGCAGTCGGTAGCCGCGTCAACCATTATTATGACCGTCCCTGGGCGGCCGGTGAAGAGCGCCGCAGCCGCCTCGTCGTCATAGGCGAAAAGGGCCTCAACCGCGAAAAGATCGAACAGATGCTGGCCGCCTGATAGAAATGCACATTCTCGCCAACACATCTTCGTCTCTGGACGACCTGATCGAGCCGGTTGATCTCAACCAGCCGCGATCGGATGTGGTGATGCTGTCTTTTTCGGCAAGCGATCTTGCCGGGCTGGAACAGGCATGGCGGCAGGCAGAGGGCGCGCTTCCGTCCCTGTCTGCCGCCAACCTCTCCGAGCTTCGGCATCCGATGTCGGTCGATCTGTGGATTGAAAAGACGGCCGAACATGCCCGTGTCATCCTTATCCGGATTCTCGGCGGCGCGGAACGCTGGCGCTATGGCGTCGATCAGCTCAGCACGATGGCGCGGCGACGTGGCATAAAACTTATGCTCCTGCCGGGTGAATGCAGTGAGAGAGACGAAAAGCTCGAAGCAGCTTCGACTGTTGATCGCCAGACGTTGGCGTCCGTCCTCGCCTTCTTCCGCGAGGGTGGGCGGGAAAATATGGACCGGCTTGCCATTGGTCTTGCTGCCCTTGTAAGTGGTGGCGCATGGCCAGATATCGAGGCTCAACCGCTGCCGAAAGCCGGCTTTTACCGGCCGGGTAAAGGCGTCGTGGATCAGGCGGAAGCCTGCGCCGGTTTTCCCGCCGGTGCAGCTGTCCTTCCCATTCTCTTTTACCGCTCCATGCTTCTTGCGGCCGATGCGGCGCCCGTGGATGCGCTTTTTAACGCGCTCTCTCAGCGCGGTTTTGCGCCATTGCCGATTTTCGTCAGCGGCCTCAAGGATGGGGAGGCAATTCGCTTTCTCGAAACCGTACTGCCCGAACTCCAGCCCGCCGCCATCGTTGCCGCCACGGCTTTTGCCAGCCAGATGGACGACAGCGGTAAAACCCTGTTTGACCGCCTCGGCGTGCCGGTGTTTCAGGTGGTTATGGCGACGACGCGACGGGACGGCTGGGCGGAAAATGCGCGCGGTCTCAACCCTTCCGATCTTGCCATGCATGTGGTCCTGCCGGAACTCGATGGCCGGATTCTTGCTGGCGCAATCTCATTCAAGCAGGTGCGGACTGATGGCGGTATCAGCCTCATCAATGTACCGGAGGCTGATCGCGTCGAACAGGTGGCAAACAGAATCGCTGCCTTTCTGCAATTAAAACAGTCCACGCCACAGGAACGGCGGATCGTCATTCTGATGCCGGATTATCCCGGTGCTGCGCCGGGGCGCACGGGTTATGCCGTTGGTCTCGATGTGCCGCAAAGCGTGCTTGAAATGCTGCGCGATCTGGCCGCGGCAGGATATGTGGTTTCGGATATTCCCGAAACGGCGCGGGCTTTGCTGGATTGTGTCGAGCAGCAGGAAGCGGCTGTCGGACTTTCAGACTACCGTGATTTTCTTTTGGGTTTGCCTGAAGGGGTTGCCGCCTCCGTGGATAGCACGTGGGGTTCGGCCGAACAGGACGACGCACTAGCCGACGGCGCATTCCGTTTTCGCGTCGCCCGTTTCGGCCAGATATTCGTGGCCCTGGCACCGGATCGTGGGCGAAATGAGGATCGGCGGGTGGATTACCATGACCCTGCCCTGCCGCCACGTCATGCGTTGGTCGCTTTCGGCGCCTGGATGCAGCGTGTCGCAGGGGCGCATGCCATTGTGCATGTCGGTGCGCATGGCACGCTGGAATGGCTGCCCGGCAAGACAGTTGCGCTTTCCCGCGATTGTTTTCCTGAAATCGTCACCGGGTCTTTGCCGGTGATCTATCCGTTCATCGTTTCCAATCCGGGTGAAGCGGCGGTTGCCAAACGGCGGATCGCTGCCGTCACGATCGGCCATGTTCCGCCTGTGCTGGTAGATGCCGGGCTTTCGCCGGAACAATCGGCTCTGGAACAGCTCGTCGACGAATATGCGCAGGCGGATGGGCTCGACCGCCGCCGCCGCGACCGGCTGGCGAAACTGATCGTGGAGAAGGCGCTGGAAACCGGTCTTGCGGCGGATGCCGGTGTCGGTGCAAAGGACGATGCCGATGCGGCGCTGTCGCGCATCGACGCCTTCCTCTGCGATCTCAAGGACTTCGCCATCAAGGATGGCCAGCATGTTTTTGGCCGCAGCCCCGAAGGAGAGACCGATCTTCTGAGGCTTGAAAGTGCTGCGGCGGAAAAAACAGCGCTGCTTGCCGCGCTCGATGGCCGCCATATTGTCCCCGGTCCTTCCGGCGCACCCGCGCGCGGGCGTCTCGATGTCCTGCCGACGGGCCGCAATCTTTATGCTGCCGATCCGCGCACCATGCCGACGCCGACGGCTTTCGAGCTGGGCCGCATGGCGGGCGAAGAAGTGCTTCGGCACCATCTGCAATCCCATGGCGACTGGCCGAAACATCTGGTTTTTGATCTCTGGGGCAGCGCCAGCCTGCGCAATGGCGGCGAGGATGTGGCGCAGGCGCTGCATCTGATGGGAGCGAGACCGATCCATGACCCGGCGACGGGCCGCGTCACAGGCATCGAGGTTCTACCGCCGGCGAGTATCGGGCGGCCGCGTGTCGACGTCACATTCCGGATTTCCGGCCTGTTCCGCGACATGTTTCCGGCGTTGATCGCTCTTCTAGACGCCGCTGCCAAGGCCGTCGCGCGGCGGGATGAAGCGCCGGGTGACAATCCGCTGGCGGAAGAAGCGGCGGCACTCGGGCATATACCGGCACGCATCTTCGGCTCCGCACCCGGCACCTATGGTGCGGGCACAGAGGAAAAACTCGCCAGCGGAAAATGGGAAGAACGCGAGGAACTGGGCCAGGCGTATCTGGATGCGGCAAGCCATGCCTTTGGCGGTGCGGATGGGCTTGAGATTTTCGAGGATGCCGGTTTTGTCGAGCTGGTGCGCCGGGCCGATCTTCTCATTCACACCGGTGACGATCCGGGCCGCGATCTTCTCGACGGCTCGTCAGATGTCGCCTTTATCGGTGGTTTTTCCGCCGCAAAAGCACTCCTTGGCGGCGTTGCCGATATTGTGGCGCTGGATACCACCGATCCCGCGCGTCCGCGCGCGCGATCCATTTCGCAGGCGCTGACGCGCGTTGTTCGGGCCCGCGCCGTCAATCCGCGCTTCATTGCCGGACAGATGCGGCACGGCCCGCGCGGGGCGGCGGAATTTGCCGAGACGGTTGACCGGCTGATCGGTTTTGCGGAAACCACCCATGCGGTATCTTCCTCGCTGATCGAGGCGCTTTACGACGCCTATTTCGGCAATGAGGACGTGCGCGATTTCATCCTGCGGGAAAATCCGAAGGCGGCGGAGGTCATGGCGACGCGCTTTTTATCCGCCCGTCGTCGCGGGTTGTGGCACAGCCGCCGCAATGCGGTGGATGCGGAACTTGAAATGCTGATCCTGCCCCGTTCTGAAAGGGTCGGCGCATGAGGATGGCCCCTTCCGATCCGGTCCAGCCGTTTGGCCGCCGTGGCACGTGTCCGGCCTTGTCGACCCCGATGCTGACCGGTGACGGCTACCTGTCGCGCATCGCATTCGAGGCGGATATTGCGCCCCATGATATGATCGCGCTTTGTGAACTTGCTGAGCGACACGGCAACGGGGTGATCGACATCACGGCACGCGGCAGCCTGCAATTTCGCGGCCTGACGCGGGAAAGCGCCTGCGACCTGGAGAATGATGTTCTGGCGCTTGGTTTGCCGCTTCGCGACGGACTGGCAGTCGAGACCTCACCTCTTTCCGGTCGGGACGATCGGGAAATCGCCGATGGCAGTGCTATTGCGGATGAGATTCGCAGAGAGGCTGCCGCGCTGGCGCTGCACGAAAAGCTCGCCGCAAAAATGTCCGTCATCATCGATGGGGGCGGCCGTCTTTCCATGGGCGATTTGCTGGCCGATATCCGTCTGAAGGCGGTGCGGCTCGATCATCGAGTTTTCTGGCAATTGCTTGTCGGAGGTCCGGAGAGCAAGGCGTTGCGCGCGGGATTTGTTGAGGCCGACAAGGCGGCGGATGTTGTCCTGTTGCTGCTCGTCCATCTGGCCGGCAAAGGACCGCTTGCCCGTGGCCGCGATCTGGATTTGCGGACGATAAAGGCGATTTGCGGAGACCGCCTGGTAGATAGCGAGAGCCAAGGCGAGATGCCTGCGCCTTCCTCTCCCCTGGGGCTGATGGCGGCCGGTAGTGGTACCTTTGCTGCCGTTATCACTCCTGCTTTCGCGCAAGTTCGTGCTTCCGATCTGTCGCGGCTCTGTGGACTGGCGCGCGCATTTGATATCGAAACATTGCGGCCGTCGCTCAATCATAGCCTGCTATTTTTCGGGTCGCGGGATGCTTGCGATGCGCTGATGCAAATTGCGGACAGTGCCGGTTTCATCACACGGGCAGGTGATGCGCGATCTTCCATCGCTGTCTGTCCCGGCACGCCGGGGTGCGCTTCGGCTTTCTTTCCCACACATGATCTGGCGGCCTTTGCATCGCGGGAACTAGCTTCCATGCTCGATGGCTCCTTCACACTGCATCTCTCCGGCTGCGGAAAGGGTTGCGCGCATCCTGCCCCGTCGCTTCTGGCCTTTTCCGGCACCGCCGATGGTCTGGCCTTTTCGTTTTCGGGCCGCGCCTGCGACCCGCAGGACGGTATTTTACCATTCGAGCAACAGAGGACGGCGCTTTCGCGGCTTGCCCGTCTTTACGAAAAAGAACATAAGCCCGGGGAAAACGCTGCCGACCTGCTTGCCCGTCTGGGTAAGGAGGCAATCGTTGCCGCGCTTCGACAGGATGACCGATGACCGACCATGACTATATTCGCGACGGCAATGCGATTTACGAGCGCTCCTTCGCCATCATTCGCGAGGAAGCGGATTTGTCCGCCTTTACCGAAGATCAGGCGGATATCGCCATTCGCATGATCCATGCCTGCGGGCTGGTGGAAGCGGCCAGCCATTTCCGTTTTTCTCCGGATTTCGTTGTCGCGGCACGTGGTGCTTTGCTGGCGGGCAAGCCCGTTCTGTGCGATGCGGAAATGGTCGCCCACGGCGTGACCCGCGCCCGCCTTCCGGCCAATAATGACGTGATCTGCACCCTTCGCGATCCGCGCACCCCTGAGCTTGCGAAAACGATTGGCAATACCCGTTCCGCCGCCGCACTCGATCTCTGGGCGGAAAAGCTGGACGGTGCTCTCGTTGCTATCGGCAACGCGCCGACAGCGCTGTTCTATCTTCTGGAGATGCTTGAAAAGGGCGCTCGACGTCCAGCTGCCATTATCGGCATGCCGGTCGGTTTTGTCGGTGCGGCGGAATCGAAGGATGCGCTGGAGGCTAGTTCGCTAGGCATTCCCTATGCCATCGTCAAGGGACGTATGGGTGGATCGGCCATGACGGCCGCTGCCGTCAACGCCGTTGCGAGGGCAGGTCTGTGAGCGCGGCTCTTTTCGAAAATTCCAGGGGTAAACTCGTGGGCGTCGGCACCGGCCCCGGCGATCCAGAGCTTCTGACGCTGAAAGCCGTGCGCGCCATCGAAAATGCCGATGTCCTCGCCTTCTTCTGCAAGAAAGGCAGCAGCGGCAATGGTCGCGGTATCGTTGAGGCCTTCATTCGTCCGGGCACACTGGAAATGCCGCTGGTCTATCCGGTAACCGTCGAGAGCGACAAAAACGGCGAGGATTATCGCGGTGCGATCGCCGCATTTTTCGATCAGTCGGCCATGGATATTGCTGCCCATCTCGATGCCGGGCGCAATGTCGCCGTGCTGTCGGAAGGCGATCCGCTGTTTTACGGTTCCTATATGCATCTTCATCTGCGGCTTGCGCCTTCCTATGAGGCGGAGGTCGTTGCCGGCATTACCGCCATGTCCGGCTGCTGGTCGATGGCCGGTCTACCGCTGGTGCAGGGTGACGATATCTTGAGCGTGCTTCCCGGCACGCTGGCCGAAGATGTTCTGACAGAGCGTCTGTCCGGCACGGATGGCGCCGTGATCATGAAGGTCGGGCGCAACCTGCCGAAGATCCGCCGGGCGCTGGAAAAGGCCGGCAAGCTTAATGAAGCGCTGTATGTCGAGCGCGGCACCATGGCGAACAGCCATGCGGTGCCGCTGATTGAGCGGGACGCATCGCCCGCCCCCTATTTTTCGCTGGTTCTGGTACCTGGCTGGAAAACCAGACCCGCTGGCGGTGAAGCGCCATGACCGGCAGGCTGGTCGTTGTCGGCCTTGGCCCTGGCAGTTCTGCGCAGGTGACACCGGAGGCGCTCGCCGCCGTTGAGGCGTCGGAGGATTTCTTCGGTTACATTCCGTATCTCGATCGGTTGTCGCTCAGACCCGACCAACGTCGCCATGCCTCTGACAATCGCGAGGAAATCTCCCGTGCCGAACAGGCTCTGCGGCTTGCAGCCGGGGGCGGCAAGGTCTGCGTGGTTTCGGGCGGCGATCCCGGCGTTTTTGCCATGGCGGCGGCTGTTTGCGAGGCGATTGAACATGGCCCGCGCGAGTGGCGCGAAATAGACTTCTCGGTCGTGCCGGGCGTGACGGCCATGCTTGCGGTTGCCGCACGAGCCGGCGCGCCGCTCGGGCATGATTTCTGCGCCATCTCGCTGTCGGACAATTTGAAGCCCTGGGGCATTATTGAAAAGCGACTGATCGCGGCTGCGGAAGCCGGATTCGTTATGGCTTTCTATAATCCCGTCAGCAAGGCGCGCCCGCACCAGCTTGGCACCGCCTTCGATCTTTTGCGGGCACATTTGCCCGGCTCGGTGCCGGTGATCTTTGGCCGTGCGGCAGGCCGTGCGGATGAGCGCATCCGGGTCGTGCCTTTGTCTGAAGCATCGAGCGACATGGCGGATATGGCCACCTGCATCATCGTCGGTTCGGTGGAAACCCGTCTTATCGAGCGTTCGGACAAAGATCCGCTGGTTTACTCGCCGCGTTTTTCGAGAAGAGAAAGCTGATGGCGGATGGCGGTGAGCGCAGTCGCTATATCCGGCACGTTCGCGCCATCGAGGATTGCGGCGTTCAGCTGTGGCGGCCGCTCGATCATGATAACCGGCAGGCCAAGCCGCCTCGCCGCTTCGATCTTGCCGTAACTGGCGTTGCCGCCGGAGTTCTTGGAAACCACAGTGCCGATACGGTTTTCCTCCAGCATGCGGATCTCTTCATCCAGCGCAAAGGGGCCGCGCGCTGTAATATAGCGAGCATCCGGCACCTTCAGCGGCGGCTCTACCGGATCAACGCTGCGAATGAGATAGCTGTGTTGGGGTGCGGCCTCGAAAGGAAGAAGTTCCTGCCGGCCGAGCGCCAGAAACACCCGCTTGCCTTCATCGCCGAGCGCGATAACAGCCTGTTCGATGGTATCGACCCTCTGCCATTTGTCATCCGGTTGGCGCTCCCAGGCGGGGCGCGAAAGTGCTACAAGCGGAACTTTGGCAAGTCTCGCCGCCTCCACGGCATTGGCGGAAATCCTCGCCGCATAGGGATGGGTGGCGTCGACCAGAATATCGAAATTCCCGGTGCGGATGAAATCCGCCAAACCCGCAGCACCGCCGAACCCGCCACTGCGCATCGGCACCGGCTGTTCCACTGGCGAAAGCGTACGACCGGCCATGGAGAGCAGGATTCGGTAGCCGGAGTCCACCGCCAGCTTGCCGGCCAGAATGCGAGCATCCGCCGTGCCGCCAAGGATGAGTATGGAGCGTGTCATGACGTCTGAATATTCCGGAACGGGCAACGCTTCCACTCAAAAGAAGGCTTCCACTGAAAAGAAAGGCAAGCCATGGCTTTTCATCGTCGGCATAGGCGAAGATGGGCTGGATGGGCTCGGTCGGAATGCCGTGGCGGCAATAGAGGCGGCCGAGATTGTTTTCGGTGGCAAACGCCATCTGGAACTGGCGGCTGCAGCCATTCGTGGTGAGGCGCGCCCTTGGCCGGTGCCGTTCGATGCGGAGATGAGCGATGTCGTGGCGTTGCGCGGTAGACGGGTCTGCGTGCTCGCCTCCGGCGATCCGTTCTTTTATGGCGCCGGCGTCACGCTTCTGCGGCGGATACCGTCGGAGGAGACAGTCTGCTATCCCTCACCTTCCGCCTTCTCCCAGGCCGCGGCGCGGCTTGGCTGGGCCTTGCAGTCGACCGAATGCGTGTCGTTGCACGGGCGTTCCATCGATCTTTTGCGACCGCATCTGCATCCCGGAGTGAGGATCATCGCGCTTACTTCTGATGAGCGCGCGCCCGCTCTCATTGCGGAATTGCTGTCTCAATCCGGTTTCGGCCAGTCGGAATTTGTCCTGCTCGAAGCTTTGGGCGGAAAGCGGGAGAGGCGGCGGCAAATCAGGGCGGTCGATTTTACCTTTGACGACATCGATCCTTTGAACGTCGTGGCTATCGATGTCGTTGCTGCTGAGGGCGCACGCGTCCTGCCTTTTGTGCAGGGGCTGGATGACAGCCTGTTCGAACATGACGGGCAGATCACCAAGCGTGAAATCCGTGCCGTGACGCTTTCATCGCTGGCTCCGCGCCGGGGCGAGCTGCTGTGGGATATCGGTGCCGGTTCGGGTTCGATTGGTATTGAATGGATGCTGTCGCACCCCTCGCTCCGTGCCATCGCCATAGAGCAGCATCCGGAAAGAGCCGAACGTATCGCCCGCAATGCCGAGGCATTTGGCGTTCCGGGGCTTGAAGTCATGATCGGTGCAGCACCTGCGGCTTTTGAAGGCCTGCCTCAACCGGATGCGATCTTCATTGGTGGTGGCGGCAGCGAAACGGGCGTGTTTGAGGCTGCTCTGGAGGCCTTGAAGCCAGGCGGGCGGCTGGTTGCCAATGCGGTGACGCTTGAAATGGAAGCGGTGCTGCTTGCGGCCCATGCCAGGTTCGGCGGTTCGATGATCCGTCTCGATGTGTCGCGCGTTGTTGCTGTCGGCTCCATGTCGGGCTGGCGTCCGGCGATGCCGGTGACACAATGGAGTTGGGTCAAGCCATGGTGACTGTCGCTGGCATAGGCTGTCGCAAAGGCACGGGTTCGGATGCAATTATCGCAGCAGTGCAAGCTGCCGAGCTTGCTTTTGGTATGACCGTTGAATGCTTGGCGACTGCGCCGCTCAAGGCAAAAGAAGCTGGTCTTGCGGAAGCGGCGAAACGTCTGGCGCTGCCGCTTGAAATCGTATCGAAGGAACAGCTCGAGGCGGCTGCTTCGAAAACAATGACATTTTCACAGGCAAGCCTTGATCATGCCGGGACGCCCAGCGTCAGTGAAGCGGCGGCACTTGCTGCCGCCGGAGAAAATGCGCGGCTGGTCGCGGCGCGTCTCGTGGTTGGCGATGTGACGGTAGCCATCGCCACGACGAACGACGCGCGAAATGACCGCGCCATCGAACATGGAGAACAACAATGACGGTTCATTTCATCGGCGCCGGTCCGGGCGCCGCCGATCTCATCACGGTGCGCGGGCGCGATCTTATCGCTGCCTGCCCGGTCTGCCTTTATGCCGGCTCGCTGGTGCCGAAGGCGCTGATCGAGTATTGCCCAACGGATGCACGCATTGTCGATACGGCAGCACTGTCGCTTGATGAGATCGAGGCGGAATTCGTTGCGGCGGCAAAGGCCGGCAAGGATGTGGCACGGCTGCATTCCGGTGATCTGTCCGTCTGGAGCGCCATGGGTGAACAGATCCGCCGGCTGGAACGGCTGGGTCTCGATTATACCGTGACTCCAGGTGTGCCCTCTTTCGCTGCTGCCGCTGCCACCCTGCAGCGGGAATTGACGGTGCCGGAAGTGGCGCAAAGCCTTGTTCTGACCCGTATTTCGGGCCGCGCTTCGAAAATGCCCGAGGGCGAGACGCTGAAAGCCTTCGGTGCGACGGGGGCGACACTTGCCATCCATCTCGCCATCCATGCCATCGGCCAGGTGGTGGAAGAACTGACGCCGCTTTATGGTTCCGATTGCCCAGTCGCCATAGTCGTCCGCGCCTCCTGGCCGGATGAGCGGGTCATTCGCGGCACGTTGTTCGACATCGAAGGAAAACTCGCGGCCGAACCGGTGGAGCGGACGGCGCTGATCTTCGTCGGGCATGGGCTTGCCTCGACGGATTTTCGCGAGAGCGCACTTTATAGTACCGATTATGTCCGGCGGTTCCGCTCCCCGAAGGAAGATGCGAAGGGCTGATGCGACGGCGTGGAGGCGGTGCGTCCCTTGAGCGTGCCCTGACGATCGAACACCAGAATATCAAGCTCGATGCCGGGCACCTTCAAAGCGGCAGCCGCTGTTACCCAGGCTTTTTCCGCAACGATCGCGCCGAGGTCTATCCCCGCGCGTTCGGCCAGCTCAAAGGCGTGCGCAACCATGTTGGCCTGACGAATGGCGAGGGCAAGATTTTCATCTCCGCCAGCCTCGGTTGCGAGTACCGCCAGCGCATCAAGATCCGCCAGGCCTTTCTTGGAATGAACGTCCAGCATGCCCTGGGCGAGCTTGGTCATCTTGGCGACGCCGCCGGCAATCGTGACCCGCTCGACAGGGTGGCTGCGGAGATATTTCAGCATGCCACCGATAAAATCACCCATGTCGATCAGTGCGGTCTCCGGCAGGCCGTAAACTGCCTGCCCTGCCTTTTCGGAGGTGTTGCCGGTCGCGCCGAGCAGATGGGTGCAGCCGGTGGCGCGCGCCACATCGATGCCGCGCCAGATGGAGTGGATCCATGCCGAGCAGGAAAACGGGATGACGATGCCGGTGGTGCCAAGGATGGAAATGCCGCCGACAATACCGAGCCTGCCATTCAGGGTCTTTTCCGCGATTTTCTCGCCGTCCCGAACGGAAATCTCGACTTCGAAATCTGCATCGTCTCCGGCTACTTCGCGAATGGCGGTTTCGATCATCTTGCGCGGTACGGGGTTGATCGCGGGTTCGCCCGGCGGCAGGGGCAATCCAGGCCGGGTGATGGTGCCGACGCCTTTTCCAGCCTTGAAGGTGATGCCGCTGCCGGGCTTTCCCCGTCGCACGGTGCTTTCGATCAGCGCACCATGGGTCACGTCGGGATCGTCGCCTGCATCCTTGACGACGCCGGCTCTTGCGAAGTTTTCACCTTTTTCCTCGGTGGCGAGAGAAAATGCCGGCCTCACGCCGCTTGGAAGTTCGACTTCGACAGGGTAAGGAAACTCGCCGGTCAGAAGGGCAGCGCAGGCCGCCTTCGTGGCGGCTGCCGCGCAAGTGCCCGTGGTCCAGCCGCGGCGAAGGGTCTTTCCATCCATTTCCATATGAATTCCTATAGCCGGGACGGCTATTTCCGTCATCGTTAAAAAAGCAGCCGAGAAGAATGTCGATAGCGCAGGTTTTGAACAGCATCGCCGCAAAAGGTCCGGTCTTTGAGGCCGGGCATGTCTGGCTCGCAGGCGCGGGTCCGGGCGATGTGCGTTATCTGACGCTCGAAGTGGCGCTCGCGCTTTCGCAGGCCGATGTGATCGTGCGCGACGCGCTGGTGAGCGACGATGTCGTTTCCCTCGGGCCCCAGGCTGAAATCGTGTTTGCCGGCAAGCGCGGCGGCAAGCCGTCGGCAACGCAGGACGACATCACTGCCTCGCTGATTGATCTCGCCCGACAGGGTAAGAAGGTGTTGCGGCTTAAGGGTGGCGATCCGTTTATTTTCGGGCGTGGCGGCGAAGAGGCGGAGGCGCTTGTCCGCGCCGGCATCCCATTTCGTATCTTGCCGGGCATGACCTCGTCGCTTGCAGCCCTTGCTTCAGCGCGCATTCCCGCCACCATGCGCGGTATCAGCCGCGCTGTCACGCTTGCCACCGGCCATGCCGCCGGGACCGAAGAGGATCTGGATTGGCTGGCACTGGCGAAAACGCTGGAGCCCATCGTCGTGTATATGGGGCTTAAGAACATAGGCTCGATCGCCGGTCTTCTGATGCAGGGCGGTCGTTCGGGCAAGACGCCGGTCGCCGTCATCATGTCGGCAACGACCGCGCAAGAACGGATTTTCATCGGCACACTGGAAAGCATAGCTGACGATGCAAAACGGGAAAAATTCGAGGCGCCGGCGCTGATCGTTATTGGCGAGATCGTTTCGATGCGCGACCGACTTGGGGTGCCCACCTTATGACCACACGGGCGATCATCATCGGCGCACCGCGCTCTGGTTCCGGCAAGACCAGCGTAACAATCGGCTTGCTCAGGGCCTTTGCCCGGCGCGGCATAAAGGTGCGCGGCATCAAGACGGGGCCGGATTATATCGACCCCGGCTTCCATGCCTTCGCCACCGGCACATCCGGCCTCAATCTCGACAGCTGGGCCATGCAGCCGGAATTGCTTCGACACCTTTTGTTGCAACAGGCTGATGGTGCCGACCTCGTTTTGATCGAAAGCGCCATGGGCCTGTTCGACGGTATCCCCGTGGCGGAAAACCGCACCGGTTCTGCGGCGGATCTGGCCCGGCTGTTCGGCATTCCCGTGCTGCTGGTGCTGGATGTGTCGGGTCAATCGCAGACAGCCGCTGCTGTTGCCTATGGTTTTGCCCACTATGATCCTGTTGTCACCATGGCGGCGGTGGTGCTGAACCGCGCTGGCAGCGAAAGACACCGGACGCTGTGCACGGAGGCCATCGAAAAAATCGGTCTGCCTGTCGCAGGATGCGTCCTGCGTGATCCGTCACTCATCCTGCCGGAACGGCATCTGGGGCTGGTGCAGGCCAGCGAACATCCGGAAATCGACGCGCATATAGAACGGCTGGCGGATGCGATGGAAAGGTCCATTGATCTCGATGCCTTGCTTTCGCTCGCTGCGCCTGTAGATGTGCCCCCCGGCTCGGTGGAGGCAGCGATTGCGCCGCCCGGCCAGCGCATCGCGCTTGCAGACGACGCGGCTTTCACCTTTCTTTATCCGCACCTCAAGAACCACTGGCATGCAGCGGGGGCGGAGATCGTGCCCTTCTCACCGCTGGCCGACGAGGTGCCCGATGAGACCTGCGACATTTGCTGGCTGCCAGGTGGTTATCCCGAACTTTATGCTGGAAGGCTTGCCGATGCTGCCGGGTTTAAAGCGGGGATTGTCCGTTTTGCCGAGACGAAGCCGGTGCATGGCGAGTGCGGCGGCTATATGGTTTTGGGAGCGGCGCTGGAAGATGCCGATGGCGTCACCCATGCCATGACCGGGCTTCTGTCACATGCCACCAGTTTCGCCACGCGCAAGATGAACCTCGGTTACCGGCAGGCTGCAATCGTGGCAGATGGGCCGCTGGGCAAAGCGGGCGAGGTTCTGCGCGGCCACGAGTTTCACTATGCGCGTGTCATCGATCCGGGTCACGATGAGCCTTTCGCTCAGATCGCTGACGGGCAGGGTCGTCCGCTCGGCCCCTCCGGTGGCAGGCGGGATCTTGTTTCAGGCACTTTCTTCCACGCGATAGCCAAAGCCGGGTAAGCAATTTGGCGTCCGGATGCGGGGTTGCGTCAAAGTGGAGCGGGCTGAGAAAGTTTGTAGTCTGGTGCGATAGGTAAGTGCTATATAACCACTGTCGTCCCGAGTTTCCGAAACGCTATTTCAATGAAAAGACTGCGCCTATTCATTTCTGCCGCCCTTGCCGTGGCCATGATACCGGTTCCGCTCGAGATCGGTGCTGGTCAAATGCAGGCTCACGGCGGCGAAGATTATGCAACGCTTGAAAAACTCGGCGCGGCGCTGTTCGATGATGCCAATCTTTCCATGAACCGCACGATGGCGTGTTCCACCTGCCATATGCAGGCGGCCGGTTTTTCCGATGCGCGCGAAAGCGACAAGGTCGGCCGGGACGTCTCTCTCGGCGATGACGGGATTTCGCTGGGCGACCGCAATGCGCCGACTGCAGCCTATGCCCGGTTCACGCCGCCTTTCGGCAGGAACGCTGCGGGAGAGTATGTCGGTGGGCAATTCTGGGACGGTCGTGCCTCCCTGCTGGAAGACCAGGCGGGTGGACCACCGCTCAACCCGATCGAAATGGGCATGCCGGATAAAGCCTCTGTCGTCAAACGGCTCAAGGAAAACCCTGATTATGTTGCGGCGTTCGGCACACAGTTCGGCAACGATGTTTTCCAGAGTGACGAAGGCGCCTTTGCTGCGATGACCAAGGCGCTGGCGAGCTTCGAGCGTTCCGATGAATTCTCCACCTTCGATTCCAGGTATGACCGTTTCCTGCGCGGCGAAGAAAAGCTGACCGATCAGGAGGAGCTGGGCCGGGTTCTTATCTCCTCGACGCAGTTCACCAATTGCAATACCTGCCATGAAATCCGTGGCGCCAAGGGTTTGGAAGACGGCCTCTTCACCAACCACAAATATTTCAACATCGGTGTTCCGGCCAACACGTCGGTCAGGGCAGCCAACGGCTCCAAGCCGGATGCGGTCGATCTCGGATTGGCGCAAAATCCCGCCGTGGCCGGCGATCCGGCTCAGCGCGGCAAGTTCAAGGTGCCTACTCTTCGCAACGTCGCCATCACTGGTCCCTACATGCACAATGGCGTGTTTAAGGATCTGCGCACGGTGGTGCTGTTTTACGTGAAATATAAAAGCAAGAAACCCAGCCGGCAGATCAACCCTGAAACGGGTAAAACCTGGGATGCGCCGGAAGTGCCTGATAATATCGCCATGACAGAGCTGACTTCCGCACCGGCGCTGGACGACAAGCGGGTGGACGCCATCGTTGCCTTTTTGAAGACGCTGACTGACAAAAGATATGAACATCTTTTGCCAAAGGAAGATGGGCAAGCGACCGTGCCGCCTGCCCAACCGGTTTCGGTGAGTGTTACGCCGAAAGCGCCTTGAATTCTGCGAGAACCGCGTCACCCATTTCGGAGGTGCTGACCTGACGGGAACCGTCAGACATAATGTCGGCGGTGCGGATGCCTTTGTCGAGCACGTTCGCAATTGCAGTTTCGAGCTTCGTTGCCTCATCAACCATATTGAACGAATAGCGCAGGCACATGGCGAATGACGCGATCATGGCAATGGGGTTGGCGATGCCCTTGCCGGCAATGTCAGGTGCCGAACCGTGCACCGGCTCGTACATGGCCTTGCGCTTGCCGGTCTTGGCATCCGGCGCACCAAGCGATGCCGACGGCAGCATGCCGAGCGAGCCCGTCAGCATGGCAGCGACGTCGGAAAGCATGTCGCCGAAGAGGTTGTCGGTCACGATCACGTCGAACTGCTTGGGCTTGCGCACCAGCTGCATGCCGCCGGCATCGGCCAGCATATGCTCCAGCTGAACGTCCTTGTATTTCGCAGCGTGGGTTTCGGTGACAACCTGGTTCCACAAAACGCCAGATTTCATGACGTTGCGCTTCTCCATGGAGCAGACGCGGTTATCGCGCGTGCGTGCCAGTTCGAAAGCGACGCTGGCGATGCGCTCGATCTCGAAGGTGTCGTAGATCTGCGTGTCGATACCGCGCTTCTGGCCGTTGCCGAGGTCGATGATCTGCTTGGGCTCGCCGAAATAGACACCGCCCGTCAATTCGCGGACGATGAGGATATCGAGACCCTCTACCAGCTCCGGCTTCAGTGAGGAGGCTTCGGCAAGTGCCGGGTAGCAGATGGCGGGGCGCAGGTTGGCGAAAAGTTCGAGATCCTTGCGCAGGCGAAGCAGGCCGGCTTCCGGGCGATGTTCGTAGGGAACGCCATCCCACTTCGGGCCGCCCACGGCGCCAAACAGGATCGCATCGGCGGCAAGGGCCTTTTCCATATCTGCGTCGGAAATCGCGACGCCATGGGCATCATAAGCGGAGCCGCCGACCAGACCTTCCTGCGTGGTGAAGCCGGCATTTTTCGCGCTGTTCATATAGTCGATCAGCTTGCGGACTTCGGCCATGGCCTCGGGGCCGATACCGTCACCGGGCAGAAGGAAAAGCGTGCGGACTGTCATGAGAACCCTCCTTGGGCGGCGCGCCGGAAACCATCATAAAGGGTTTTCGATTGCGGCGAGCGCGGCGTCAAACTCGTTTCCGTCCTGCCGCCTCACAAGTCACGTCGCCAGCCGAACGGGATCGGGGGCTTCTTATCCCCGCCTCAACGGCTTTTCAAGCAAAGCAAAAGCCGATCCGGTACGGTTTTGTACGGGATCGGCTTTTAAAAGAGGATAGAAGTGCGGTCAGGCCCAGGGGCGGACCGAGGCATTTGCCTTTTCGAACGTGTCGATGGCGCCGGAATGCTCCAGTGTCAGGCCGATGTCGTCGAGGCCGTTCAGCATGCAATGGCGCTTGAATTCATCGATCTCGAAGGTGATCGTGCCGCCATCAGGGCCGCTGATTTCCTGACGTTCCAGATCGATGGACAGAACGGCGTTCGAGCCGCGCGAGGCGTCGTCCAGCAGCTTTTCGAGATTCTCGGGGCTGACGACGACAGGCAGGATGCCGTTCTTGAAACAGTTGTTGTAAAAGATGTCGGCGAAGCTGGTGGAGATCACGCAGCGGATGCCGAAATCGAGAAGCGCCCATGGTGCATGTTCGCGCGAAGAGCCGCAGCCAAAATTGTCACCCGCGACGAGGATCTGGGCGTTCTGGTAAGCGGGCTTGTTCAGCACAAAATCTGGATTGGGCGAGCCATCTTCAAGATAACGCGACTCGGCAAAAAGGCCGGTGCCAAGACCCGTGCGCTTGATGGTCTTCAGATAGTCTTTGGGAATGATCATATCGGTGTCGATATTGACGACCGGCATGGGCGCAGCAACGCCCGTCAGCTTGGTGAATTTTTCCATCTGTCGCTTCCCGTGTTTCCCTGGTCACAAAATCCGGCGTGGACTGACGCCCGCCGGATATTTTCTGTCGGGAAATACTGCAAAACGGATCGCTTTAGAAGCGCAAACCCGCATTCTTCGGTACGCCGCGTGCAGCGTTCTCGCATTTTAACAGGATTAACGATCTCAGAGATCGATGATCGTGCCTTTGCCGTCGTTCCAGACGCGCATATCGCGCTGGTTGCGGGGCTTGACCGGAATGGGTGCCGGCTTCATACGCGCCGAAAGCAGACGGGCAGCGCTGAGAACGGCGAGCACGCCGATAAAAGCGACCGTAAGCGAGGCGGTAAAAAGAGCCACCAAAGCCAGAAGTGCGATGCCGGATGCGGCAATGAAAAATGAACGGATGCCTTGCATGATTCAACCTTTCTTTCCAGACGAATGTGGGCCTTCTTCTTCCGGCTTGCAAGAGGATTCAGTGGATTGTCGTGTTGCAGATGTCACAAAAGCTTGACACAAGTGCGGCATGACTAATTTTTTCGAAAATATTCCTGTGAGACCGCGCCGTTCGCTGCTGTCGGTTCCGGCCATCAATGTCAGGGCGCTCGAAAAAATCCGCGATCTCGATTGCGATGGGGTTATTCTCGATCTGGAGGATTCCGTTGCACCCGATGTGAAGGGCGAAGCGCGAGAGAATCTGGGCAGGCTGTTTTCGGATACGCCCTTTGCGGGACGCGAGATCATTATCCGTATCAATCCGCTGTCAACGCCGGATGGTATGGAGGATTTAAAGCTCGTGCTTTCCTGCCGGCCGGATGCGGTATTATTACCGAAGGTAGAGCAGCCCGCCGATATTCACGATGTGGCCGACCTTCTGGCGGAGGCCGATGCGCCCCAGGGCTTGAAAATCTGGGCGATGATCGAGACGCCGCTCGGTGTGTTGAACGCAGCGTCCATTGCTGACGCTGCCCATACGCCGGATGGACGGCTTGCCGCTTTCGTCCTCGGACTGAACGATCTGCGCAAGGAGACACGGGTTCCTTCCGTGCCCGGGCGAACCTACCTCGTGCCATGGATGATGCAGGTGGTGCTTGCCGCCCGCGCCTATGGGCTTGATGTCATCGATAGCGTGTCGAATGATTTTCGCGATATCGCGGCTTTTGGCACCGAGTGCGAGCAGGGCCACGCCATGGGCTTCGATGGCAAGATGCTGATCCACCCGGCCCAGATCGAGCCCGCCAATCGTCACTTCGGCCCCGATGAGGCCGCTGTCGCTGAAGCCAGGGCGATTATTGACGCTTTCGCAAAACCCGAATCTGTGGAATTGAAC
This sequence comes from Agrobacterium sp. MCAB5, assembly GCF_052114365.1. Classification (NCBI taxonomy): domain Bacteria; kingdom Pseudomonadati; phylum Pseudomonadota; class Alphaproteobacteria; order Hyphomicrobiales; family Rhizobiaceae; genus Agrobacterium; species Agrobacterium sp. MCAB5. The sequence continues at coordinate 175,554 of NZ_JBFREP010000007.1, read as the reverse complement.
GTCATCAACATGAACGGGCGGATGATCGAACGGCTGCATGTGAGCCAAGCCGAAAGGCTGGTTGCCATGGCCGATATCATCACACAACGAAAGGCGCAAAAGACGTGAAGGTCTATCGTTTCATTACAGGTCCCGATGACGCGAAGTTCTGTCACCGGGTCACCGAAGCTCTGAACAAGGGGTGGGAACTTGCCGGTTCGCCCAGCTACGCCTTCAACGCCGCAAGCGGTGTCATGCATTGCGGCCAGGCCGTGACCAAGGTGGTCGAGGGCAAGGAATACCACCCGGATATGAAGCTCGGCGAGCAATAAGAAGCGTGGCTGTCGGCAGGCTCAGCGCTCCGCCGCGGCCTCGTCGGCGCTTTCCTCGATCCGCTCCATGTCGTCATCCGACAGGCCGAAGTGATGGCCGATCTCGTGGATGAGGACATGGGTGATGATGTCGCCCAGCGTTTCCTCATTCTCGGCCCAGTAGTCGAGAATGGGGCGGCGATAAAGCGTGATGCGGTTCACCATCTCGCCGGTTTCCATGGTGAAACGTTCGGAGATACCGCGCCCCTCGAACAATCCCAGCAGGTCGAACGGTGTTTCGAGCGCCATGTCCTCGAACACTTCGTCTGTCGGGAAATCCGAGATCTCGATGACGAGATCCTTGGTCAACGCACGGAATTCTTCTGGCAGGTGGCCATATGCCTCGATCGCAAGCGACTCGAAGGCGGAAAGTGTCGGCGCATGGCGGTCCCGCCAATCGTCGGTCTGGTCTATGCGGGCCATTTCTGCTCCTTGTTGAAGGCCCATATAAACACTTGCTGCGCAAATTTCGAGACCTGACTGCTTCGCTTGCCAAAAAAGCATGAAATTCTTGGCGTTAGAGTTACTTTTCAAACATCCGTCATCTTGACATAAACTGATGTCTCGCGTAATTCGCACCCAAATTGATGGCGTATTGCGCCTTCTGTTTATTCCGCCCCTCAAAGGCGGCTTCACCGGCAGACTTTCAAAAGGGCATTCAGTCCTGACGGATTTCCGCTACTCCGACTGATAAAAAGACGGCCAGCTTGCTTTGGCGGGCAGAGCCGGAACGAACATGAAAGGATAACAAATGTTCGCAGTCATCAAGACCGGCGGTAAGCAGTACCGCGTAGCGGCCGATGCCGTGCTGACCATCGAAAAGCTGGAAGCAGAGGCAGGCGCAACCGTAGAATTCACCGAAGTTCTCGTGATCGGCGAAGGCGCCGACGCTCAGTTCGGTGCTCCCTTTGTCAAGGGTGCCATCGTCAAGGCTGAAGTTGTCGAGCACAATCGCGGCAAGAAGGTCATCGCCTTCAAGAAGCGTCGTCGTCAGAACTCCAAGCGTTCGCGCGGCCATCGTCAGCATCACACTGTCGTCCGCATCACGGACATCGTTGCTGCCTGATCGGCGCGACACGGGAAACAAGGTTTAAAGGAGAACTCCAATGGCACACAAAAAAGCTGGCGGTTCATCGCGTAACGGTCGCGATTCCGAATCCAAGCGCCTTGGCGTAAAGAAGTTCGGCGGCGAAGCTGTCATTCCAGGCAACATTATTCTGCGTCAGCGCGGAACCCAGTGGCATCCGGGCGCCAACGTTGGCATCGGCAAGGACCACACGATTTTCGCACTGACCGCAGGTAACGTGAACTTCCGTACGAAGGCCAACGGCCGCGTATTCGTATCCGTGGCCCCGAAAGCGGAAGCCGCAGAATAAGCCGGTAAGCGTCATATGCAGCCGGTGTCCCATCGACCCGGCTGAGACGTATCAGGTTCAGTCAAGAAAACAGGGGAGATGGGGTACCACCCAACTCCCCTTTTTCTTTAACCCCCAGGAGGGACTGAACCATGCAAGCTGAATTGTTGAGGGTTGACCAATCACGGTCACCCGAAGAGCGGCCGAGGCCCGATCGGTCGAGGAGCGATTGCCCCGTTTTACTGTCGCAGAGGCTGGTTTTACGCAAGCCTCACGAAGAAGACATCGACGCCCTTGCCCATCTTGCCAACAATGCCAATATCGCGACCATGGTGTCGCGTATGCCGCACCCGTACACGGCCAAAGACGCCGCGGACTTCGTGCGACGCACCAATGCTGGCGAGATCGGCAAGTGCGTCTATGCGATTACCCGCATGGACAATGGCGAGTTTCTGGGTTGCTGCGCGCTTGAACCGCAGGAAGACGAAAAGACGCTGGAAATCGGTTACTGGCTGGGGGAACCCTACTGGAACCGGGGCTACATGACCGAAGCCACGCATGCGCTGATCGACATGGCCTTCCGCACGCGTGAAATCGACCAGATCGATGCCCGCTGCCGGGTCACCAACATCCCCTCGCGCCGGGTCATCCAGAAGTGCGGTTTCCAGTTCCAGGGCTCCGGCATGGTCGGTTCGCTGGCACTGGGCGGCATGGTACCGGTAGAATGGTACAGGCTGGACCGCAAGACCTGGGTTTCGCTGAAGAGCTGGGGGGACATGGGATGAGCACGATCGAGCTTACCCGTCACCGTGCAACTGCGACGGTCGCGCCGCCCGGCCCCTGCCCGGTCATCGAGACGTCGCGTCTGGTGCTGCGTCCGCAGCGGCTTTCCGATGCCGGCAGCATTGCGGAATCGCTTGGCGATTTTGCCGTGACCAGGATGCTGGCCCGTGTTCCCGCGCCCTATCATCGACAGGATGCGCTGGAATGGCTGGTCCTGCGTACTTCAGGCACGCTGCCCGATTGGGATTTCGCCATCACAAGCGGTGACGATACACTCATCGGCGTCGTCTCGGTCGAATTGCGGCATGGCGAGTGGCATCTCGGCTACTGGCTGAACCGGTTCTACTGGGGCAAGGGTTACATGACCGAGGCGGTGGCCGCCGTGGTCGAGCGGTTCTTCCGCCGCATGCCCGGTGTGGTTCTCCATTCCGGTGTGTTTGCGGATAATCCGGCTTCGCTGCGCGTGCAGGAAAAACTGGGCTTCCGGGTGACCGGCTGCCACCAGATTTACGCCACGGCGCGTGCTGCGATGGTGGCGCATATCGATACGGCGATCACGGCTGAGGATTTCGTTCCGCAGCACGGCTGACAATCAAAACAAGGCCGGTTGCCGCAAACCGGCCTTGTCTCACGCAGGCGCCTCCCGCACGATAGTCTTTGACCTTGTGGAGAAGCGCTTGTATTCGAAACGACGATATTTTTGTTTGGCACAACGCCTTGAGCTGATGTGCCCGCAAACCGACAGAACGGCAGTCCGATGAAATTTCTCGATGAAGCAAAAATCTATATCAAGTCCGGTGATGGCGGCGCGGGCGCCGTTTCCTTCCGACGCGAAAAATTCATCGAGTTCGGCGGCCCTGATGGCGGCGATGGCGGACGCGGCGGCGACGTCTGGATCGAGGTGGTCAACGGTCTCAACACGCTGATCGACTTCCGCTTCCAGCAGCATTTCAAGGCCTCGATCGGACAGCACGGCATGGGTAAGACCCGCACCGGCGCCAAGGGTTCCGACGTGGTTCTGAAAGTGCCTGTCGGCACGCAGATTTTCGAGGAAGACAACGAGACGCTGATCGTCGACCTGACAAAGGAAGGCCAGCGTTTTCGTCTTGCCGCTGGCGGTAACGGCGGTTTCGGCAACGCCTATTTCAAGTCTTCGACCAATCAGGCGCCGACCCATGCCAATCCGGGCCTTGCGGGCGAAGAAAAGACGCTCTGGCTTCGCCTGAAGCTGATCGCTGACGCCGGTCTCGTTGGTCTGCCAAATGCAGGTAAGTCGACATTCCTCGCGACCGTGACGCGCGCGCGGCCGAAGATCGCCAATTACCCCTTCACCACGCTGCATCCGAACCTCGGCGTCGCGACCATTGACGGCCGTGAATTCGTGCTGGCCGATATTCCCGGCCTGATCGAAGGTGCGCATGAGGGTGTGGGCATCGGCGACCGTTTCCTCGGCCACGTTGAGCGCACCCGTGTGCTTCTGCATCTCGTCTCCGCGCAGGAAGAAAAGGTCGGGCAGGCCTATAAGACTGTTAAAGCCGAGCTGGATGCCTATGGCGGCGGCTTGACCGACAAGCCGGAAATCGTGGCGCTTTCGCAGATCGACGTGCTGGACGAAAAAGAACTGAAAAAGAAGGCAAAGGAACTGGAGAAGGCCTGCGGCCGTCCTCCGCTCCTTCTGTCTGCCGCTGCCCACATTGGTATGACGGAGGCGCTGCGCGCCCTTCGCGATATCATCGTCTCGGCAAGCAATGGCGGCGAGACCGCCCTTCCCGACCGCTCAATGCCTGTGGATAGCGAGGCCGAGGAAGAGGACGATCGCCTATGAGCCTCACCCGCAAACCGCTGGGTAGCCACCACCGGATCGTCATCAAGATCGGTTCGGCACTTCTGGTGGACCGGAAAAGCGGGCTCAAGAAAGATTGGCTTGACGCCATTTGCGAGGACATCGCTGCGCTGAAGAAAAACGGCGCAGATGTTCAGGTGGTGTCTTCTGGCGCCATCGCGCTCGGCCGCACGGTGCTCGGTCTGCCCTCCGGCGCATTGAAGCTGGAGGAAAGCCAGGCAGCGGCGGCCGTTGGTCAGATCGCTCTGGCGCGGGCGTGGTCGGAAAGCCTGTCGCGGCATGAGATCGTCGCTGGCCAGATTCTGCTGACGCTGTCCGACACCGAGGAGCGCCGCCGTTACCTCAATGCGCGCGCCACCATCAACCAGCTGCTGAAGATCGGTGCCATTCCGATCATCAATGAAAACGACACGGTGGCAACCACCGAAATCCGCTACGGCGACAATGACCGTCTGGCCGCCCGCGTGGCCACCATGACCGGTGCCGATCTTCTGGTATTGTTGTCTGATATTGACGGGCTTTACACGGCTCCGCCGCATCTTGATCCGGATGCGAAGTTCCTTGAGACGATTGCAGATATTACGCCCGAGATTGAGGCCATGGCAGGCGGTGCGGCTTCCGAGCTTTCACGCGGCGGCATGCGTACCAAGATCGATGCCGGCAAGATCGCGACCGCTGCCGGTTGCGGCATGATCATCGCTTCCGGCAAGACGCTCAATCCGTTGAAGGCCATCGAAAACGGCGCCCGCTCCTCGTGGTTTGCGCCATCAGGCACACCGGTGACGGCGCGAAAGACCTGGATTGCCGGTCAGTTGCAGCCGGCAGGTGAGATTCATGTGGATGCGGGTGCGGAAAAAGCGCTCTATGCCGGTAAAAGCCTGCTTCCCGCGGGCGTGCGGGTGGTGAAGGGCAATTTTGGACGCGGCGATGCGATTGCCATTATCGGCGTTGAAGGCCGAGAGGTCGCGCGCGGCCTTGCAGGCTACGATGCGGAAGAGGCGCGTCTTATCATCGGTCACAAGTCCAACGAGATCGAGGCGATACTTGGCTATGTGGGGCGTGCGGCGATGATCCATCGCGACGATCTGGTAATGACGGGTGCCGCCGTGAAAGTTAAAAATACTGAAAAGGATGAGGTCCATGCCTGAACAGGCCGTGAAGCAGAGCCATGATATTGATGCACTGATGATGACCATCGGTGCACAGGCAAAATCTGCTTCGCGACCGTTGTCCATCGCAGGTACGGATCAGAAAAACCGTGCGCTTCTCGCCATGGCGTCCGCCATCGAGGCGTCGAGGGAAACGATCCTTGCCGCCAACAGGAAAGATCTGGCGGCGGCGGATAATAGCGGCCTTGCCGCTTCCTTCATCGACAGGCTTACGCTTGACGATGCGCGGATCGCCGGCATCGCCGAAGGCATCCGCTCGGTTGCCGCGCTGCCTGATCCGGTTGGCGAAGTTATTGCCGCCTGGGATCGCCCGAACGGTCTGAAGATCGAGCGCGTGCGCACGCCGCTTGGCGTCATCGGCGTGATTTACGAAAGCCGCCCGAATGTGACGGCAGATGCCGGCGCGCTCTGCCTCAAGGCGGGCAATGCGGTCATCCTGCGCGGCGGCTCGGATTCGCAACATTCATCGCGTGCTATCCATGCCTGTCTCGTCGAGGGCCTGAAGATTGCCGGCCTTCCCGAGCATGCCATTCAGCTGGTGCCGGTCACCGACCGCGCTGCCGTGGGCGCGCTTCTTGGTGGATTGAATGGCGCGGTTGACGTGATTGTGCCGCGCGGCGGCAAAAGCCTGGTTGCGCGGGTGCAGTCTGAGGCACGGGTTCCGGTCTTTGCGCATCTGGAAGGTATTTGCCATATCTATGTCGACGGATCGGCCGATCTCGAGATGGCGAAACGCATCGTCGTGAATGCCAAGATGCGCCGCACCGGCATTTGCGGCGCGGCGGAAACGCTGCTGGTGGATGCCGCTGTTGTTGCCACACATCTTGAACCGCTCGTCAAGGGCCTGATCGAGGCCGGTTGTGAAGTGCGCGGTTCGCAGGCCGTGCGTAATGTTGTCGAGGGCTTGAAAGCCGCAACGGAAGATGACTGGCGCACCGAATATCTCGATGCGATCATTTCGGTTGCTGTCGTGGACGGTATTTCCGGCGCGATCGACCACATCAGCACCTATTCGTCCAACCACACGGAGGCGGTGATCGCCGAGGACCCAGCGGTGGTCGAGCGTTTCTTCAACGAACTCGATTCGGCCATTCTGCTGCATAACGCTTCCACGCAATTTGCCGATGGCGGTGAATTCGGAATGGGTGCGGAAATCGGCATCGCTACGGGCAAGATGCATGCACGCGGCCCTGTTGGTGTCGAGCAGCTCACGTCGTTCAAATACCGCGTGCATGGCACCGGTCAGACGCGGACCTGATAGTTGCTGGTCGAAACACGCCTCGACAGACGTTATCTCACCATGCCGCATGCGGAGCGCGGCATGGTCGTCGGGCTGTTCGGCGGCTCCTTCAATCCGCCGCATGCCGGCCATGCCCTTGTTGCCGAAATAGCGCTTCGCAGGCTGGGTCTAGACCAGCTCTGGTGGATGGTGACGCCAGGCAATCCGCTGAAAAGCCGCTCGGAACTGGCGTCTCTGGAGGATCGTATCGCTGCCTGCGAAAGGCTGGTCAGCGATCCCCGCATCAAGGTGACGGCTTTTGAAAAATCGCTGGGGATCAGCTACACGGCCAATACGCTTGCCAAGGTGAAAGCAAAAAATCCGCATGTTCGCTTCATCTGGATCATGGGAGCCGACAATCTGAAAAGCTTCCATCGCTGGCAACAATGGCGAAGGATTGCCGAGACCTTTCCGATTGCGGTGATCGACCGGCCGGGTTCCACCCTCTCCTACCTCTCCTCCACTATGGCGCAGGCCTATAGCCAGGCGCGGATCGATGAGGATGATGCGGGTGTTTTGTGGAAAAAAAAGGCGCCTGCCTGGGTCTTTATCCATGGTCCGCGTTCGACGCTCAGTTCGACGGCGCTCCGCAATAATCACAAATGATGTATGCGACAGCCGTTGAAGGCTCCATATCTTGAAAAGTTAATGCTTTGGTGCCACCTTAATCTGGTGACGCACAGATTCGCGTCGCCAGTGCCTGTTTTGTCATTCTTGGAAAGGGAAAACCTCTGACAACAGTACACGCCAAGGGAAGAGCATTTGTTGCTATCCCGAAGGGTCAGGACAGTGGCGCCGATGCCGCCGACCACGCCCTCGAAACCGTCCTCGCGAGCCTCGAGGACTCCAAGGCTGAAGATATCGTATCTCTCGACATTGCCGGAAAATCGGCGCTTGCGGACTACATGGTGGTGGTCTCCGGGCGATCGAACAGGCATGTCTCGGCGATCTGCGAGCATCTTCTCAAGGATATGAAGGATGAAGGGTTTGGAAGCGCCCGCGTCGAAGGTCTCGAGACCGGAGATTGGGTGCTGATCGATACCGGCGATATCATCGTTCATGTGTTCCGTCCGGAAATCCGTGTCTTCTACAACATTGAAAAAATGTGGGCGACGCCGGAAATGCCGGAAGACACGCTGCATTGATGCGGTGAGCCTTTGACGTCGCACATCGGGCCTCCCGAATATCATTTTTGATTTCGGGTCGATGTGTGTGGTCGGAAAGCAAGCCGGCCGCATAGGAATCCGTAGGCTATGCTGTTAAGAGCGTGACCCTGTTGGGTCACGATGGATGCAGGTTTGCGATGCGGATTTCGATTTTTGCGGTGGGACGGCTGAAATCCGGCCCGGAAAAGGATCTTGCGACCCGTTATATCGAACGCCTTGCCAAGACCGGCCCGGCGATCGGGCTGGAGTTTTCGCGCGTGATTGAGGTCGCGGAAAGCCGGGCATCGAACGCGGAGACGCGCAAGCGCGAAGAAGCGGCGATGCTGGAAAAACATCTGGCTGATGGTACCGTGCTCGTGCTGCTGGACGAGCGCGGCAAGGCGCTGGATAGTCCGGCCTTTGCCTCATTTTTTGGCGATCTGCGTGATAGCGGCAAGCGCGACCTCGTGATCGCGATTGGTGGCGCCGACGGGCTAGATCCTGCACTTTACGACAGAGCGGCGGCCGTTCTTAATCTCGGCAAGCTCACATGGCCGCACCAGATCGTTCGTATTCTGATCGCCGAACAGCTTTACCGCGCCGTCACCATCCTCTCCGGTCATCCCTATCATCGCGTTTGAGCGTGATCTTCATGTGGAAAATTGTCTCAATTTCAACATGAAGCTTCGCGAGACGGAAAGGCGTGAAGGCTTTGAAGCCAGCCTGTTTCTGGCCTCTTGGAAGATTGGGGCAAAATCCCTAATATCGGCGCTCCTGCTTCGGCATCAAAGAAAGTTCAAATGGACAAGAGGTCTCAACGAAAACGCCACGCTGCCCTTGCGGGCGCGGTTTTCGCTGTCCTTGTCCTGGGGATTTCCCCCGTTGAACGCGCCTTTTCGCGCGATGATGCGGGTGCTGCGCCTGCTGGTGAGGGTGATTCGTCGCCGGAGGCGCTTCAGACGCTGGAAAAGCGCCGTGATCAGAACCGCCAGGATTTGGAAGAGCTGGTCGACAGCATCGGACTTTCGGAAGACAAGACCCGAAATCTCGAGGAAAGCATTGCTTCCCTTAATCAGGATAGCGCCCGTATCCGCGACGAGCTGATAGCGTCTGCTGCGCGCCGCAAGGCACTGGAAACCAAGATCAGCGATGGCGAGGATCGTCTGGCCAAGCTTTCGGTCCGCGAAGATGGCGTCAAGGCATCCCTGCGCGAGAGGCGTGGCGTGCTGGCGGAGGTTCTGGCGGCGCTGCAGCGTATGGGCAGAAACCCTCCCCCCGCCCTTCTCGTTTCGCCTGATGATGCGCTGGCCTCGGTGCGCAGCGCCATTCTTCTCGGCGCCGTCGTGCCCGGCATTCGCGGTGAGACCGACAAGCTGGTTTCTGCTCTCAAAGAATTGACCGACGTCAGGCAGGCAATCGCTCGCGAAAAGGACGATCTTACGGGTATGATGACGGCAAGTCTGGAAGAGGAAAAACGCCTCGACCTGCTGCTTGCTGAAAACGACCGCAGAAATTCGCAGACGGCCGCGGCGCTGGAGGCGGAACGCAAGCGATCCGAGGAGCTTGCAAGCAAGGCGACCAGCCTGGAGGGTCTGGTCGGTTCGCTTGAAAGTGAGATCAGTTCGGTGCGGGAAGCCATGGAAAGGGCGCGTGCGGAAGAGCAGCGCGTGGCCCGTCTTTCCGAAGCGGAACGTGAGAAGGAGCGTGCCGCAGCCGAGGCGGGAATGCCCGATAAAAACCGTATTGCGCCCGCATATCCCTTCGCGAGTTTGAAGGCAAAGCTGGACCTGCCGGTGGCTGGAGATGTGTTGCGCCGGTTCGGCGATGCGGATGGTACGGGCCACTTTTCCAAGGGAATTGTCGTCGCGACCGGACCTGAGGCCATCGTGACGGCACCCGCAGACGGCTTTGTTGTATTTGCCGGAGATTTTCGCAGTTACGGCCGAATGATCATCCTCAATACGGGTGACGGATACCATGTGGTCATGACGGGAATGGACAATGTGAGGACACGACAGGGAATGTTTGTGTTCTCCGGAGAGCCAATCGCCTCCATGGGTGCAAAAAGAGTAGCGAGTGCAGCAGCATTGGCGCTGGAAACCGACCGGCCAACGCTCTACATTGAGTTCAGGAAAGATGGTGTGCCGGTTGATTCCCAACCTTGGTGGACCGCAAAAAATACCGGAAGGGCGCACAATGATTCGTAAGGTTTCGCTTCTCCTTATCGGTGGGCTTATGGGCGCCACGGCGATGAGTGTGATTTATTCGGCGAGCATGCCGGCACAGGCGGCCGGGCCTTCGACCTATAAGGAACTGTCAATCTTTGGCGACGTGTTCGAAAGGGTGCGTGCGCAATATGTGACGCCGCCGGATGACGAGAAGCTGGTCGAAAATGCCATCAACGGCATGCTCAGCTCGCTTGATCCGCATTCGAGCTTCATGAATGCCAAGGACGCCAACGACATGCGCACCCAGACCAAGGGTGAGTTCGGCGGTCTCGGCATTGAAGTGACCATGGAAAATGAACTGGTCAAAGTCATCTCGCCGATGGACGACACGCCGGCTTCGCGCGCAGGCATTCTTGCTGGCGACTATATTTCGGAAATCGACGGTATGCCGGTTCGCGGTCTGAAGCTGGAGCAGGCGGTCGAGAAGATGCGCGGCGCGGTCAAGACGCCGATCAAGCTGACGATCATCCGCCAGGGCGCCGACAAACCGCTCGAATTCACCGTCATGCGTGATGTCATTGCCGTACGTGCGGTCAAGTCCCGTGTCGAGGGCGATGTCGGTTATCTCCGCGTCATCTCATTTACCGAGAAGACCTATGACGATCTCGAAAAGGCGATCAAGAAGATCAAGACGGATGTGCCGGCTGACAAGCTGAAGGGCTACGTGCTCGATCTGCGTCTCAACCCCGGTGGTCTGCTCGATCAGGCGATCAATGTTTCCGACGCCTTCCTCCAGCGTGGCGAAGTCGTTTCGACCCGTGGCCGTAACCCGGACGAGACCCGTCGCTTCAATGCAACGGCTGGCGATCTGACCGATGGCAAGCCGGTTATCGTGCTCATCAACGGTGGCTCTGCTTCGGCGTCTGAAATCGTCGCCGGTGCGCTGCAGGATCTGCGTCGCGCGACTGTGGTCGGCACGCGCTCCTTCGGTAAGGGCTCGGTCCAGACGATCATCCCGCTCGGCGAGGCCGGCGCGCTGCGTCTGACCACGGCGCTTTATTACACACCGTCTGGCAAATCGATCCAAGGCACGGGCATTACGCCTGATATCAAGGTCGAACAGCCGCTGCCGCCGGAATTGCAGGGCCGTGTTACGACCGAAGGTGAATCCAGCCTGACCGGCCATATAAAGGGCCAGAGCGAAACGGACGAAGGTTCGGGTTCTTCCGCTTACGTTCCGCCGGAAGCCAAGGACGATATCCAGCTGAATTATGCGCTGGATCTGTTGCGCGGTGCCAAGACCGATCCGTCGTTCCCGCCGAACCCGGACAAGGCTGTGGTCAACAAGCAGTAAGATGGATGCGCCGGCCAGCCGGCGCATTTTCTCGATTGCCTAACCGTTTGGACGGATCGTTCATTGCCTTCTGACCTGCGAAAACCGCTTCTGGGTCGACAGAAAAAAAGCGCCGGTATCAACCGGCGCTTTTCCGTCATTATGGTTCTGTCCGCGCTTGCAGTTCTGACGATCGGCGGGCTTTCCGTCTATACGGCCCTGTCGCCCGGCAATCTGCAGAAGACGGCTTCCGGGCCGGACACCCAGCCCCAGCTCCCCGAAGATGCTCCGAAAACAGCAGCAGCCGATGTGGCGGATCCCAACGACACGGCTGGTCTGAAGCCGGAAAGCGGCCGCTCCGGCGCCAATATAAATCGGGCGACGATGCCGGATGGCAATGTGGTATCGGTCTATTCTCCTCGCCCCCGTGACAGCGACGGACCGGTGCTGATGAGCGGCCAGACCTACGGTCAGGATCCGCGCATGGCCACGCGGCCGAATGATGCATTGCTGGAAGAAACCGCATTCGGCAGATTGCCCGTCGTCGGTGCCGATGGTTTGCGGCCGATGGAGCAATATGCCCGGCCATGGTCCGGCGCACGCGGCACCCGGGTGGCGATCGTGGTCGGTGGTCTCGGCCTCAGCCAGACGGGTTCGCAAAAGGCGATCCGGGAACTGCCGCCGGAGGTGACGCTCGGTTTTGCTGCAAGCGGCAACAGCCTGCAGCGCTGGATGCAGGAAGCACGCCGTGAGGGGCATGAAATCCTTCTCCAGATACCGCTGGAGCCCTTCGGGTATCCCGGCACCAATCCCGGCCCGGACACGCTGCTGGCGGGCGATCCCGCGAAGGTCAATATCGACCGGCTGCATCGCTCCATGGCGAAAATTACCAATTATACTGGCATCATGAATTATCTCGGCGGGCGTTTCCTTTCCGAGCAGGCGGCGCTGGAGCCGGTCATGCGCGATATCGGCAAGCGCGGGCTGCTTTTTCTGGACGATGCCTCTTCGGCGCAGTCGCTGAGCGGCGGGATTGCCAAAGCCATTTCCGCGCCGCAGGGCTTTGCCGATGTTCTGCTTGACGGTGAGGTCACCGAAGCCACTATCCTGCGCAAGCTGGACGAATTGGAGCGGATCGCGCGACGTAACGGTCAGGCGATTGGCGTTGCCTCGGCTTTTGACGAAAGCATCGCTGCAATCTCGAAGTGGTCGCGGGAGGCGGGCGGCCGCGGTATCGAGATCGTTGGTGTTTCTGCGCTTGTTTCGCAGCAGGCGGGGCAGTAAACCTTCTGCGCGGCCATTCCTTAGCGCCTTTTCGGCGCGCAGACAGTGCGGGTTTCCAATGACAATCAAAGCAGAAGATTTGCCTTACCGTCCCTGTGCGGGGATTATGGTTCTGAACGCCGAAGGCCTTGTCTGGGCCGGCCGGCGCATCAGGGAAGGCAATTCGGAATATGACGGTTCATCGCAATTGTGGCAGATGCCGCAGGGCGGCATCGATGACGGTGAACGGCCTTTGACGGCCGCCATTCGCGAACTTTACGAAGAGACGGGGATGAAAACGGTGACGTTGCTGGCGGAAGCGAGCGACTGGATCCATTATGATCTGCCGCCCGAACTGATCGGCATCGGCCTGAGAGGCAAGTATCGCGGGCAGGCGCAACGCTGGTTTGCCTTCCGTTTCGATGGCGACGAAAGCGAAATCCAGATTGACCCACCTCCAACAGGGCATACGGCTGAATTCGACGCCTGGGACTGGAAGCCGATGGAAAGCCTGCCGGAGCTCATCGTGCCCTTCAAGCGCGCGGTCTACGAGAAAGTGGTTGCGGAATTCCGGCACCTTGCCGGCAAGTAATAAAAAAGGCGGCCACTGGCCGCCTTTTCTTTGGTCGATTGCGAAAGCTTATTCTGCTTCGTTGGCGGAATCGGCGTTGAGTTGGCCGTATTTTTCCGCACCGATCTTGCCGAGCAGTTCGAGCTGGGTCTCAAGGAAGTCGATGTGACCTTCCTCGTCGATCAGCAGTGCTTCGAACAGCTTCATCGAGACATAGTCTCCGGCCTCGGAACAGATGTCGCGCGATTTCTTGTAGGACGTCCGTGCGTCATATTCGCCCGCCAGATCGGCTTCGAGCACTTCCTTGACGTTCTGACCGATGCGCAGGGGAGCCAGGGTCTGGAGGTTGGGATGACCTTCCAGGAAAATGATACGATCGATGATCTTGTCGGCGTGCTGCATCTCTTCGATGGATTCCGCACGCTCCTTCTTTGCAAGCTTGGTGTAGCCCCAGTCATTCAGAAGTCGGTAGTGAAGCCAATACTGGTTTACCGCACCGAGTTCTAGAAAAAGGGCTTCGTTAAGCCGCTCGATGACTCTTGTGTCGCCTTTCAATGTCCGCTCTCCTGTTCTCTTCATGGAATCGCTTCAAGCGGGACATAAAATCAAAAACATCTGCTTCCGTCGAGTGGCGACGGGCGTGATATTCTTCGGTTGTCTGTATGATCAGGTCGACGACAGTCGGGAAACACCCGCAGCAGCGGCCACGTTTTTCCATGGCATGATACACTTTTGCCGGAACGATAAGCTGCCAACAGTCCTCATCGAGGAGCTCGTTAATGACGTCCCGGATATCGTGGTCGGTGATGTAATTGCAGCTGCAAACCAGCATGATCGACTGCCTGTATGACGCAACACGTTGTTTTCGTTCTTAAACCAAAACAGGACACCCACTGTCAAGAAAAACCTCCGAGGATATCCGAAAGTGAACTCTGGATTCATTCTAAACTATACGAAAACTGTCGTATTTTCATTAGTTTAGCAGTTCCTATATTGCGGTATTTTTCGATCAAGTTTTTGTGCGTGGCGATATTATCAGGGCGGATATCACGAAAAGTTTACCTGCTTCCTTCCCGTTAGAAGGGGTCCCGATCTCAGGCGAAATATTGTCCGCCATTTGCGGTCATCGTGGAGCCGGTTATGAAACCAGCCTCGTCCGACACGAGAAAAAGGACGCAGCGCGCGATTTCTTCCGGTTCGCCTAGGCGCCCGACCGGGATTTGCGGCACAATCCGCTCGGCCAGCACTTTCTCCGGTATAGCCCTCACCATCTCCGTGCCGATGTAACCGGGGCAGATGGCGTTGACGGTAATGTTGCGGCTTGCGCCTTCCTGGGCGAGCGCCTTGGTAAAGCCGATATCGCCAGCCTTTGAGGCTGAATAGTTGACCTGGCCCGCCTGGCCCTTCTGGCCATTGATGGAGGAAATATTGACGATGCGACCGAAGCCGCGGTCGCGCATACCCGGCCAGACGGGATGCGTCATGTTGAAGACGCCGGTGAGGTTGGTGTCGATCACCTCGCGCCATTGCTGCGGTGTCATCTTGTGAAACATCGCATCGCGGGTGATGCCGGCATTGTTGACGAGAACCTCGACGGGGCCGAAGGCCTCTTCAACCTGGGCTATGCCTTTTACGCAGGCATCATAGTCTCGCACGTCCCATTGAAACGCGGGGATGCCGGTTTCTTTCTGGAAGGCCTCTGCCCTATCGGTCGTGAAGGCGTAATTGACGGCCACCTGGTAGCCGGCTGCCTGCAAGGCGCGGGCTATTGCTGCGCCTATGCCGCTTGTCCCGCCCGAAATCAACGCAACCCGGCTCATATGGCCTCCATTTCCTGAACTGTTTTAGCCGTGCTCAACGGCCACAGAAATGCGGCCAATGGGAGACCGCTTCTACCCTATTGGCCGCTGAACCGGAATTGCTTTTTGGAAGGCCGCAAGGCGGTTTTCAGAGCGCCTCGATGCACATGGCAACACCCATGCCGCCGCCGATGCAGAGCGTCGCGAGGCCCTTCGATACGTTGCGACGGCGCATCTCGAAAATCAGCGTGTTCAGCACACGGGCGCCGGATGCGCCAATCGGATGGCCGATGGCGATCGCACCGCCATTGACGTTGACGATATCAGGATCAAGACCAAGCTCACGCACGACAGCGCAGGACTGGGCGGCAAAGGCTTCGTTGGCCTCAACGAGGCCGATATCGCCGATCGACCAGCCTGCCTTGGCCAGCGCCTTGCGTGAGGCGGGGATGGGGCCGGTTCCCATGATCTGCGGATCGACACCCGCCGTCGCCCAGGAGGCGATGCGCGCCAGCGGTTTGATACCGCGCTTTGCCGCTTCCTGCTCCGACATCAAAAGTGTGGCAGCCGCGCCATCATTGAGGCCGGAGGCGTTACCGGCCGTTACCGTGCCCTCCTTATCGAAGGCGGGGCGCAGCTTTGCCATGGTTTCCAGCGAGACGCCGGTACGGATATGTTCGTCAGCATCGATGATAATATCTGCCTTGCGGCCCTTGACCGTGAAAGCCACGATCTCATCTGCAAAACGGCCGGCGCTCTGCGCGGCTTCGGCCTTGTTTTGCGATGCGACAGCGAACTGGTCCTGTTCATCACGGGAAAGCTGCCATTGCCGGGCGATGTTCTCGGCGGTTATGCCCATGTGGTAGCCGTAAAAGGCATCCGTCAGGCCGTCTTTCAGCATGGTGTCAATCATCTTGAAATCGCCCATCTTCACGCCACCGCGCAAATGGGCGCAATGCGGCGCCATGGACATGGATTCCTGACCGCCGGCAATGATGATGGCCGCATCGCCGGTAACGATCTGCTGCATGCCGAGTGCGACGGCGCGCAGGCCGGAACCGCATAGCTGATTGATGCCGAAGGCGGTTGCTTCCTGCGGAATGCCGGCTTTCATCGCCGCCTGGCGCGCCGGGTTCTGCCCTTCGCCTGCCGTCAACACCTGACCGAGGATGACCTCATCGATCTCATGGGCTGCGACACCGGCGCGCTCCAGGACGGCGTTGATGACGGTTGCCCCAAGCTCGTGGGCGGGCGTATTGGCAAAGCCACCATTGAAAGAACCGACGGCAGTGCGCGCAGCGCTGGCAATCACGATTGAAGGCGTCATCTGTTTCTCCTCACTTGCGGGCGGAAACTGGCAAAGCTTTGAATACAAGTCAAATGCCGAAAGTTGCTTTAAAAGATGTTGCTAAATCAAGCCGGAATCTTGCGGAAAATTGCTGCGCAAAAAACAAACTGTTGCGATGCACAAAACATTTGTCACGGGGCTTGTTTTGCGCATACACTTCGCGCGGGAAGAGCAATAACACCAAAAAACAAGAAAATACCATCATCGCGAGGAGGCGGGCATGGCAAAACACGACGGCGAAACAATCATTAAAAAATATGCCAACCGGCGGCTCTACAACACCGGAACCAGCACCTATGTGACGCTGGATGATCTGGCGCAGATGGTTAAACGCGGCGAGGACTTCAAGGTTCAGGACGCTAAATCATCCGAAGACATCACCCATGCGGTTCTGACGCAGATCATTGTTGAACAGGAAGCCAAAACCGGCAATACGCTTTTGCCAACGGCGTTTCTGCGGCAGTTGATCTCCTATTACGGTGACCAGATGCAGATGGTCGTTCCTACATTTCTCGAACATTCGATGAAAACCTTTTCCGATCAGCAGAGCCAGATGCAGGAGCATATGGCCAAGGCGTTCGGTGACGGGTCGCTTGCCCGGAATTTCCAGGCTCCATTGCAAATGATGGAAGAGCAGATCCGCCGCAATACCGAACTGTTCCGGCAGGCAATGCAGGGGTTCACACCTTTTGCAATGCCGCAGGCGCCCAAGGAAACGCGCAAGCCGAATGCATCCGAAATCGATGAGCTGAAGTCGCAGCTGCGCGCATTGCAGCAAAAGCTCGACCAGCTCTGACGGAGGCTTGAGCATTTCGGGTGAGACCCCTCAAATGCTCTCTCCGGTTCTTCAGTTTGCCGCCCGTTCCGGGACGCGTAGCAACAGAACAAACCCCAACCCCAGAAAAACGATGAGGGTGGCCATGCCGATATGTGCGGAGCCACTAAGGTAGGTTGCTATTGAAAAGGACAGCGTCGCCATGAAACTGGTGGCGCGGCCCGATAGCGCATAGATGCCGAAATAGCGTCCCGCCTCGGCAATGGTGATGTTGCGCGCCAGATAGGAACGCGACGAGGCCTGAACCGGACCGAAGGCGAGGCCAATCAATATGCCATAGAGCAGATAGGCCTTTTCCGCGCCGGTTGCGAAGATGCCGCCATTATCCGCTGTCGGCAATTGGATCCAGCCAAACAGTGTCGAGGCCTTTTCTGTCGAGACGATGCCGACCGTCGCGATGAGCAGAAGAACCAGGCTGATGAGGATGGTGATCCGCGAGCCAAGTTTCTGATCGACGCGCCCGGCCGCAAAGCAACCCACGATGGCGACGACGTTGAGCAGGATGCCGAAGAGGCCGATTTCCATCGTCGCCCAGCCGAACATTCCCGCCGCAAATACCCCACCCAGGATGAGCACGCCGTTGACGCCGTCCTGATAAAGCATACGTGCAATCAGGAACCGCAACAGGACGGGTCTGTCTCGAAGTTCGCGCAGGGTTGTCTTGAGCTCCGCAAGGCCAGAGCGGATCGCCGCTCCGAAGGGTAGGCCTCTGTCCGCATCCGGGGTCAGCAGAAACATCGGCAGAATGAAGAGCAAATACCAGATTGCGGCTATTGGGCCGGTTATTCTGGCGTCCTCGCCGGTTGCGGGATCGAGACCGAAAAGCGGCTTGATACCGGCGATAGTCAGCCCTGTCTTTGAATTTGCGGCCAGAAGCGTCACCACGGCAATCAGCACCACCATGCCGCCGAGATAACCGAGCCCCCAGGCGAGATTGGAAATGCGTCCGACATTCTGCGGATTGGTCAGTCGCGGCATCATGGAATCGTTGAAGACGATCGAAAACTCCGCCGCGATGGATGCGAATATCATGCAGACGATGGGCAGGATGATCGGCGAACCCGGTGCTGCAAACCAGAGGAATAAAAGACTGACGATCTTGATGGCGGCAAAAAAGGCGATCCACGGTTTGCGCGCGCCGGACTGGTCGGCAATGGAGCCGAGGATGGGCGAGAAGAGGGCGATGATGATCGAGGAGACCGTCGCCATGTTGCTCCATGTCGCCTGCGCCGAAATAGGATCATCGGTGAGGCGGGCGACAAAGTAGGGTCCGAAAACGAAGGTCGTAACGACCGTGAAAAAGGGCTGTGCCGCCCAATCGAACATGACCCAGCCCCAGATGCCGCGTTTGGCAACCACTGTTTCCGCATTTGGGGAGGGGACAGTCATTCATCGTCCTATCGGATATGGGGGATAAAATGCGTGATGCCGGCGCAAACGCTTCATTTATGGCCATCCGGGCCAGTCACCCGGATGGCGTTTGTCGAATGGTCGATCAGCGCGTCTGAACGATATCACCAAGCAGCCCCGCCGCCACTGTCAGGCGGGCGAGGTTGGTATCGCCGCTTTCGCTCAGTGCACCGAGTTCCGAGACGATGCGATTGACGCGCACGCGGTCGGCCGCATACCAGGCCTGAACCGGGTCCTTTTCCTTCGCATACTCGGTGAGGGCCGAGATGACGATCCGGCGTCTCGACAAGGCGATCTGGTCCTGGCTGCGAAGAAGAGCCAGGCTCTCGTAGTGATCGGCCGGCGTGATGCGCTGGCTGGCATCCAGCAGCCGCGCGACACGGAAGGTCGAGGAGACCGTGGCGTAGCTTTCGGCGGCGCGGGCAAGCGTCGTGCCCGCATTTTCGGCGATACGCATGATCTCTGGCACATAGACCAGCAGGGAAAGCGTATCCAGCTCCTCCAGAAGGCCAGAGGGAACACCGTCGATTTCCGTGACCCCAAGCTCGCGGCGATATTTCGCCGCTGCCGGCGATAGCGTCTTGATGGCAGTTTTCAGGCGCTCGATTTCGGTTGCCATGTCGCTCGTTCCAGCGCCCACGCTCCCGGTTTGCAGATAAAGCCTGCTTGCATCGGAGTAGATGCGGGTGATCGTGGCATAAAGTCCGTTCTGGACTTCTCCGCCGATCTTTCCGTCAAGCGCGTCGACCTCGCTCCAAAGACGTTTGAGGCCGAAACCATCCTCCACGATCACCGCTGCCTTGACGACATCGGCCGACAGGAGGCCGCTCGCATCGGCGAGTTTCTGCACGAAGCCAGGGCCGCCGCGGTTTACCACGGCATTGGCGAGCGCTGTCGCAACGATTTCGCGGTGCAGGCGATGCGCCTTGATATCGTCTGCATAGTTCTTCTGCATCTTGGCCGGGAAATAGTCTGCGAGCAGATGCTGGAGATAGGGTTCGTCGGGCAGCGGGCTTGCCACCAGAGCGTCGAACAGCGTCAGCTTGGCATAGGAAAGCAGCACGCCGATTTCCGGCCGGGTCAGCGGCTTGCCGGTGGCATATCTTTCGCTGAGCTCGGCATTGCTCGGCAAGGTTTCGACCTTGCGGTTCAGTTGGCCGGTTGCCTCCAGCGCGCTCATCAGGCGGCCGAGTTCTTCCCGGTTTGCAAGCCCAAGCCGCTCCGTCAGCGAGATTGCCAGCGATTGCAGGTAGTTGTTGCGCAGCACCAGCTGCGCCACTTCCGGCGTCATGGAGGCAAGAAGCTGGTTGCGCTTCGGCATCGTCAGGCGACCGCTATTGACCGCGGAGGCGAGGGCGATCTTGATATTGACCTCGACGTCGGAGGAATTCACGCCGGCCGAGTTGTCGATGGCGTCGGAATTGCAACGCCCACCCGCCAGCGCATAGGCGATACGGCCCTTCTGGGTAATGCCGAGATTGGCGCCTTCGCCGATGACCTTGGCGCGCAGCTCGGTGGCGTTGACGCGGATGGGGTCGTTCGCCCTGTCACCCACCTCGGCGTTGGTTTCCACCGCCGCCTTGATATAGGTGCCGATGCCGCCGAACCACAGAAGATCGGTTGGCGCCTTCAGAATGGCGGTCATGATCTCGAAGGGTGTAGCAACGGATTTGTCGATGCCGATGGCAGCGACGGCTTCCGGCGTCAGCGTTACCGATTTTTCGGAACGCGAGATGATCATTGCGCCTTTAGAGAGCGTCGAACGGTCGTAATCCTGCCAGCTTGAGCGTGGCAATTCGAAAAGCCGCTTGCGCTCAGCGAAGGATTTGTCGGTATCGGGATCCGGATCGATGAAGATGTCGCGATGATCGAAGGCTGCGATCAGCCTGATCTTTTCCGACAGCAACATGCCGTTGCCGAAAACGTCGCCGGACATGTCGCCGACACCCGCCACTGTGAAGGGCGTGGTCTGGATGTCGGTGTCCATTTCGCGGAAATGACGCTTTACCGTTTCCCAGGCGCCGCGCGCGGTGATGCCCATCTTCTTGTGGTCGTAACCGGCGGAACCACCCGATGCAAAGGCATCGTCCAGCCAGAAGCCGGCGTCGTGGGCGAGGCCGTTTGCCGTATCGGAGAATGTCGCTGTCCCCTTATCGGCGGCGACGACGAAATAGGGATCGTCACCATCAAGCCGCAACGTATCGGCCGGCGGTACGACGGCGTCGTCGACGATATTGTCGGTGATGGACAGAAGAGTGCGGATATAGGTCTTATAGGCTTCACGGCCTGCATTGAAGACCTCGTCGCGGGAGCCGCCAACAGGCAGGTTCTTCGGGAAAAAGCCGCCCTTGGCGCCAACGGGAACGATCACCGCATTCTTGACCTGCTGCGCCTTGACGAGACCGAGCACTTCCGTGCGGTAATCCTGGCCGCGATCCGACCAGCGCAGACCGCCGCGCGCCACTTTGCCAAAGCGCAGATGCACGCCTTCTACTTCGGTTCCGTAGACGAAGATTTCGCGGAAAGGACGTGGATCGGGCAGGCCGTCCAGATGTTTGGGATCGAACTTGAACGCCAACAGGTCACGCGGCGTACCATCTGTGTTTTTCTGGAAGTAGTTGGTACGAAGCGTGGCGTCGATGGCGTTGACATAACGCCGCAAGGTGCGGTCTTCGTCGAGATTGGGAACACCGCTCAATGCCGCTTCGATCGTCTTGTGCATCTCCGCCAGTTTCTTCAGCCGCTTCTTCTCGTCGATGGAAGGATCGAAGCCAGCCTTGAACAGCGCGAAAATATTCCGTGAAATGGCCGGATATTTAAAGAGCGTTTCGGAAATATGCTCCTGGGAATAAACGATTCCGGTCTGGCGCAGATAACGGGCATAGGCGCGCAGGACGGACACTTCGCGCACGGTAAGGCCGCAGGCGAGGATCAGCCGGTTGAAGTTGTCATTATCGACCTTGCCCGAGAAGGCAGCAAGGAATGCTTCTTCGAGTTTCTGTCCGTATTGCGGCAGATCCAGCGTCACGCCCTTGCCGACGGCGAGTTCCATATCATGCAGCACGATATCGCGCTTGTCGCCATCCGAGATGACACCGATGTCGAAGGTGCGCTCACTGATGACGTTGAAACCGAGGTTTTCCAGCAGCGGCACACGGCGCGACAGTGGCAGATGGCCATCCCGATGGAAGATCTTCAGCGACAGCGTCTCAGCTGACTGGCCTTCCTGCTGGTAAAATTCGATGCGGACCTGCTCACCCTTCACGGTGGCCAGAATATCCGCCATGTCGCCAATCGCCTCTTCCGGCGTGAAGGCTTCCTGATAGGCCTGATCCACCTCCAGCACCGGTGCACCCGGTTCGGAAAGGGCAACGAAATGGTCTATCCAGCGTGCTGCGATATCGCTGACGGCATCCTCCAGCTTGTCCTGCGCGATACGCGGCGTCTTGCCTTCCGTGCGGCCGACGATGAAATGGACGCGGGCGACAGCGCCTTCGGGGAAGGCCGGGTAATAGGCGGAAATATGCCCGTCATAGACCTTGCTCAGATAGTCGCCGATCTTCTCGCGCACATAGGAATTGTATTCCTCGCGCGGCACGAAGATGATGGCCGAGACGAAGCGGTCGAAACGGTCGATACGTGCGAGGACGCGCACGCGTGGCCGGTCGCTCAGTTCCATGATTTGCTCGATGAAGCGGATCAGAAGATCCGTTTCGATCTGGAAGAGATCGTCGCGCGGATAGGCTTCCAGCGTGTTCTGCAGAATGCGGCCGGAGTGGCTGTTCGGATCAAAACCGAAATGCCGCTCGACATCCGCAATTTTGGCACGTAGCAGCGGGATGTGCTTTACCGAACGCGTATAGGCGGTGGCGGTGAAAAGGCCGACGATGCGCAATTCACCGATGACATTGCCATCCTCGTCGAAGCGCTTGATGCCGATATAATCCATATAAGCGCGGCGATGCACGATGGACTTCACATTTGCCTTGGTGACGATGAGGAAATCCGGACCGTCGAGGAAGGCGAGGATTTCAGGCGTCGTCGTCACGGCGTCCTTGCCAAGGCGCAGCACGCGCACATCCGGATCGCTCAAACTGCCGAGGCCGACGCCGTCACCTCGTTCGATTTTCGCGTTCTTTCCCGTTCCGGAATAGGTGTAGTCGCGCATGCCGAGGAAGGTGAAATTGTCGTTTCGAAGCCAGTTGAGAAACTCGACGGCTTCCGCGCGCTCGGTCTTGCGCCGCGAGGAGCCGCGTTTTGACAATTCGTCTAGGGCTTCGTCGAGTTTCGACAGCATGGGCCGCCAGTCTCTGTAGGCGGACTGAACCTGCGCCAGCACGAAACGCAATCTTTCTTCCAGCGCCGTTGCGGCTTGCTGGGTCAGTGGGGCGATGTGCAGCTGGATGAGGCTGATATTCCCGGCGGGATCGTCATCAGGCTCCGCAAGGCGATAACCCGCCTGCGCCGTTGCATCCGGCACCAGAATGGGGTGGACCGCGAGATAGAGGCCGCGATAGCTGCTTGTGACCTCACCCATGACGGAATCGTAGAGGAAGGGCATATTGCGGCCGATAATCGTCAGAACCGTTACCGGAATATCTCGCGGGGTGACGCCCTCCACCTGGGCGATGCTGATATGGGGCGCGTCTCCAGTCCAGCGCGAAAGAGCCTCGAAACTGTGCGCCGCGCTTGCGGCCAACATTTCGGCGGAATAATATTCTATGTCGTCGGCGCTTGCTCTTCCATAGAGTATACCCGGATCAAGAAACGGCGCGTTTTCGGCAATTGCCTGCTGTCGTGCTTTTTCGATCTGTTTTTCGCGTTTTGGATTATTTCTGTAGCCCATTTGATGTGGATTCCTCCAAAAATCACACTTTAACGTAAAAAAGCACCGTCAATTTGCGGATTTTGCCTTTTCATTCGAATCGGATATTGGCGTGTAATTACGAAGAGTTTAAGAGGCTTTCGTGTTTCTTCAGTTGGGAAGTGAAATTTTTTTGCTTCTTATACGGTAGGGACCGGTTACGAAGCATTTGACAGTATTCCGGTAGCCCATTTATAGGTGGTTCTTTGGCCGCCATGTGATGTTGCGGCCACGGTCGAAGCAAATTATTGATTTGTGCCTATTTTTGTGGTACACCAACGATACTGATCCACAGCGTGGCATTTGTGTGCCCAAAAACACCACGAAAGCAACACCTCTTTTGCACGCGGTTTCCGTGACATATCGAGCGTTTACGTTATCGAAGCCCGCAATGCGGGAAGGTGTGTTTTTGCGTGCACGGCTGGACCAGTGCGGAGTCACCTGACGGTTCCCCCGTCTCATCAGGGCCTGACCGACCCAACCCCGGCGTTGCCGGGTATGTAACAGGGAGTTTTTAGAACGAATGACGACCCAGCAGAAGAAATCTCCAGCACATCACGGTTTCAAAACCGGTGAAGCGATTGTGTATCCCGCTCATGGTGTCGGTACCATTTCTGCCATCGAGGAACAAGAAGTTGCCGGCATGAAGCTTGAGCTTTTTGTCATCGATTTCGAAAAAGACAAGATGCGTCTTAAAGTTCCCGTCGCTAAAGCCGTGAGCATCGGCATGCGCAAGCTTTCCGAAGGCGATTTTGTCGAGCGGGCGCTGAAAGTGGTGCAGGGCAAGGCGCGTGTGAAGCGTACCATGTGGTCGCGCCGCGCCCAGGAATATGATGCGAAAATCAATTCCGGCGATCTTATCGCGATTGCTGAAGTTGTGCGCGATCTTTACCGTGCGGAAAACCAGCCGGAGCAGTCCTATTCCGAGCGTCAGCTTTACGAAGCTGCTCTTGATCGCATGGCGCGCGAAATTGCTGCTGTCAACAAGATGTCTGAAACCGAGGCTGTTCGCCTGGTGGAAGTCAACCTTGCCAAGGGTCCGAAGCGCGGCAAGGCCGTCGAAGAGGACGATTCTCAGGAAGAAGCCGCGTAATCACCGGCTTTCTCCTTTTTTAAAAAAACCCGCCAAGAATGGCGGGTTTTTTTGTGCCTGATCTACAGGATGCGAATTTTCGTACCCTTGCGCATATGAGGCAGAATGCGCCTCATGTCGCGGGGATGGAGAGCGACGCAGCCGGCGGTCGGCTCATATCCCGGGCGGATCATGTGCATGAAGATTGCCGAACCGCGGTTCCGACTTCTCGACGTGATGTTCCAATCGAGCACGAGGCAAACGTCATAAAGGCCGTCCTTTCGCATCATCTCCTCGTGGCTCAGTGCGAAAGGGGACTTGACCAACCTGTTGTAACTGGCGCTGCGTGGCTCGTCGCACCAAAGCATGGATTGCTGCGTTCGTTGCATCGGCAATGTCGTGGCGATGGCGGGGTTACGGTCGCCGCGATAAAATCCGTGCAGCAGGCGCGTGACGGAAATCGGTGACTTTCCATCTCCCTCGCGTTTGAGCACGGTGCGGCCGTTGCGCCCGATCGCTGCGGGAAAGGTGAGATGCCCGAGCTGAACGATGGCCCGGCTTATTTTCAAAGGCGCCGGCCGAACCATGAGCGTCGATGCGCGTTTATGTTGCTTTACGGACTGTCTGCTCATGTTTTTCACGAGATTTTGCTTTGCAGGTTATCTAACGTGAAGTCATAGCACTTCGTAATATCATGGCAATGGGTTGACCTTTTATCGGCAAACCGCTGAATTGGCTGACAATTAGAGCGCCGTGCCTTATTTCGCAGGCACAATGGATGCTCTAACTCTTTTAAACTACGCATTGCGCTTTCCGAAAATCAACGGCGATTTTTGGGCCGATGCGCTAAAGTAAGAAAGGCTGAGAATCCGAATGACGGCTCGCACTATCCTTTTGGTGGACGACGACGACGATCTTCGGGAGACGCTGACTGAGCAACTATCTCCCTATGAGGAATTCTCGCTTCTGAGCGGCGCAAACGCTGCGCAGGCGATGCAGACCGCAAAGACTGCCCAGGTCGATCTTCTGATCATGGATGTCGGTCTTCCTGACATGGATGGCCGCGAGGCGGTGAAGCTGCTGCGCAAGGGTGGCTTCAAGGCACCGATCATCATGCTGACCGGGCACGATACCGATTCCGACACTATTCTCGGTCTCGAAGCGGGCGCCAATGATTATGTGACGAAGCCATTCCGCTTCGCCGTCCTTCTGGCCCGCATCCGGGCGCAGCTGCGTCAATACGAGCAGAGCGAAGATGCGGTTTTCACCGTTGGCCCCTATCAGTTCAAACCCAGCCAGAAGCTGCTGACGACTGAAGACGGCAAAAAAATCCGGCTGACGGAAAAGGAAGCGGCGATCATCCGTTATCTGTACCGCGCCGGGAGCGCCGTCGTTACCCGCGACGTCTTGCTGGAAGAGGTCTGGGGTTATAATTCGGGAGTGACGACGCATACGCTCGAAACGCATGTGTATCGTCTGCGCCAGAAGATCGAGCGAGACCCCTCCAATGCCGAAATTCTGGTGACAGAGAACGGCGGATACAAGATCGTTCCCTGAACGAACGCCCTTTCTGCGTTCGAAAGGACGCAGAATATTCTAACATCTTGTATTTTGAAGGCCGATATCCGAAAACCGCTATAGTGGTGCAGGCGGTTTTCTGGAGTAGCAATCGACATGGCCTTGACGGATGACATCATGCTTCTGGGGCAAGTGCCGTTGTTTGCCGGCTTCAGCGACGATCAGTTGCGGCTGATCGCCTTCGGCGCGGAACGCCGCCGCGTGGCGGCGGGTCAGACTTTGTTCCGGGAACATTCCCCGGCCGAGTGCGCCTTTGCGGTGACGTCAGGCCATTTCGAGCTATTTACGGCCGGGCGGGATGGAAAACCCGCGTTGCAGGCGACACCGGGCAAGGGGGCGCTGCTTTCGGAGCTGGCGCTTTTCACGCTCTGTGAGAGGAAGTTCACCGCCATTGCCGCGGAGGATTCCGAGGTCATCCGGATAACGCGCATTCTCTTTCACCGGCTGGTGGAGGAGTTTCCCGAGGTTGCCGATATCGTGTCGGCACGCATTCGCGATAACATCGCCGCACTCGCGGCGGGCGCGGCCCGTTTGCAGAACCGCTTCTCCTGATTTTAAAGAGCCAGCGCTTCAGAAACGGAAATGGGCCGTAACCGGAACGTGGTCGGATGGCCGGTTCCAGCCGCGTGCTTCGCGCAAGATGTCGATCTTTTCAAGCGAAGGGCCGAGATCCTGCGACGACCAGATGTGGTCGAGACGGCGGCCACGGTCTGCGGCTTCCCAATCCTTGGCGCGGTAGCTCCACCAGGTATAAATCTTTTCACTATCAGGCACGTTCAGCCGCATCAGGTCGAGCCAGTTGCCCTTCTTCATGATATCGAGCATGCCGTCGGTTTCCACCGGTGTATGGCTAACGATCTTCAGCAGTTGCTTGTGCGACCAGACGTCATTTTCAAGCGGCGCGATGTTGAGATCGCCTACGAGAATGGACGAGGTGCCGGGCACGCCGTCGGCGCGAAGCGCCTTCATCTCTTCGATAAAATCCAGCTTGTGGCCGAATTTCGGGTTTATCGACCGGTCGGGTTCGTCACCGCCAGCCGGAACATAGAAATTATGCAGCCGTATGCGGCGCGATCCAACCTGAAAAATCGCGGAAATGTGTCGTGCATCGCCTATACCGCAATAGTCCTGACGATGATCTTCTGTCAGCGGAATTTTCGAAGCGATCGCCACACCGTGGTAGCCCTTCTGGCCATGGATGATGACGTGCTCGTAACCGAGCGCCTTCAGCGGCTTCATCGGAAACTCGCCATTCGGGCATTTCGTTTCCTGCAGGCAGAGAATGTCGGGTTTGTAACGCACCAGAAACTGCTCCACGATCGGCATTCTGAGCCTGACCGAGTTGATGTTCCAGGTGGTTATCGAAAACGACATGCATGTGCTCCGCTTCTATAGCCTCGAAGCCGATTGTTCCGAGACATGTTTCCGGGGCGCAGGCTTATAACATCGCGATGAAAACTGGAATGCATTTTAGCGGCAAAATAAAAAAGGCGACCGCAGGGCCGCCTTTTGAACTGTCGCCGTGGACCGCCCGGCCTTTAGCCGCGTTTGCGGACTTCTTCGTAGTTGATGTTGAAAACGCGTTCGTCGAGGTTAACGCCCGTCTGCACGTTGAAGATCATGACAGTCGTGTCCTTGTTCTGGGCATCGGTCGTCGTCCATTGCCTCAGATCGAAGGTTTTCGGGTCAAACATCAGGGTAATGGTGGAATCGCCGAACACGCTCTTGTCACCCAGTACGATGGTAGTCAGGTCCGACTCTTCCTTCACGTTCCGGACCTTCTGGTTGCTCAGATCGATCTTGTCGGACAAAAGCAGGCTGAGCGGGGTCTTTGACAATGGATACAAATCCCATGTCTTCAGCTTCATGTTGCCGATGACGACATTCTTGCCGTCGGAGATGACCCGCATGGGCGAGGGGTCTTCATAATTGAAGCGAAGCTTGCCGGGCCGTTCGATGTAAAATTTGCCGCCGGTCTGTTCACCGCGCGGGCCAAACTGGACAAACTCTCCCATCATCGTTTTGACCGACGAGAAGTGATTGGCAATTTTCTGCGCGGTCGCGCTGTTACCGGCAGCCTGAGCAAATGCGTTGAGCGGCGACAGGCCGGCCATGACCGCAGCCATGGAAAACGCCGTCAGCACGCCACGTCGCGTCACGCCGTTCTCTGGTGTGTTTGCGGTGGCAATCTCGCCGGTGGTGAGGTCGTTCATTCTGTTCTCCTTCATCGCAGCGATTTTCCGCATAAAGGCGGCGGCTTCATGACGTTGAAAGCGTGTATTAACGCTTCTTCGCCCCGCTTGGTTGCCGTCTTCGCCTCACGCATGTCGTTATCCCGAAACCACGACAGCCTTTTGGGCGACGGGCATTACCGCTCGATGATGTCTGCTTCCGTTGGTACGAGTATTTCGCGTTTTCCGGCATGATTGGCGGGGCCGATGATGCCTTCCTGCTCCATGCGTTCGATCAGCGAGGCGGCGCGGTTGTAGCCGATGCCGAGACGCCGCTGGACGTAGGAGGTGGAGGCCTTGCCGTCCCTCAGCACGACAGCCACGGCCTGATCATAGGGGTCTTCCGAATCGGAGAAATTGCCGGCGCCGGCCGGGCCGCCGCCATTGCCTTCCTCATCGTCTTCCTCGGTGATCGCTTCCAGATATTCCGGCGTGCCTTGCGTCTTGAGATAGGCGACGATCTCTTCCACTTCATTGTCGGAAACGAAGGGACCGTGCACGCGCTGAATGCGGCCGCCACCGGCCATATAGAGCATGTCGCCCATGCCGAGCAGCTGTTCGGCGCCCTGTTCGCCCAAAATGGTGCGGCTGTCGATCTTCGACGTTACCTGGAAGGAGATGCGGGTCGGGAAGTTCGCCTTGATGGTTCCGGTGATGACGTCGACGGACGGGCGCTGGGTTGCCATGATGACATGGATGCCAGCGGCACGCGCCATCTGAGCGAGGCGCTGTACGGCACCTTCGATATCCTTGCCTGCCACCATCATAAGATCCGCCATTTCGTCGATAATGACGACGATATAGGGTAGGGGCTTCAGGTCGAATTCTTCCGTCTCGTACATTGCCTCGCCGGTCTGGCGGTCGAAGCCGGTCTGCACCGTGCGGGTGAGGATTTCGCCCTTGTCGATCGCCTGCTGCACACGGCTGTTGAAGCCATCGATGTTGCGCACACCGATCTTCGACATCTTCTTGTAGCGCTCCTCCATCTCGCGCACCGTCCACTTCAGCGCCACGACGGCTTTTTTCGGATCGGTAACGACGGGGGAGAGCAGATGCGGAATACCGTCATAGATCGATAGTTCGAGCATTTTCGGGTCGATCATGATCAGGCGGCATTGCTCCGGCGACATGCGGTAAAGCAGCGACAGGATCATGGTGTTGATGGCGACCGACTTGCCCGAACCCGTGGTACCGGCAACGAGAAGATGCGGCATCTTGGCAAGATCGGCGATGACGGGTTCGCCGCCGATGGTCTTGCCGAGCGCCATGGCGAGCTTGGCCTTGCTGTTTTCAAAGTCGCGGCTGCCGACCAGTTCACGCAGGAACACGGTTTCACGCGTCTGGTTCGGAAGCTCGATGCCAATGGCGTTGCGGCCAGGCACGACGGCAACGCGCGCGGCGATCGCGCTCATGGAGCGGGCGATGTCATCGGCAAGGCCAATGACGCGCGAGGATTTGATGCCGGGTGCTGGTTCCAGTTCGTAGAGCGTGACGACCGGGCCGGGGCGGACGTGAATGATTTCACCCTTGACGCCAAAATCCTCGAGAACCCCTTCCAGAAGGCGGGCATTCTGCTCCAGCACTTCCTCGTTCAGCGTATGGTCGCGAACGACGTTCTTGGGTTCCGCCAGAAGATGCACGGTGGGCAGCTGGAAACCGTCTGCGGCAATAAAGGAGGCCTGCGCTTCCCTTGCCACGCGCTCGCTGGGCTTCGGGCGTGCGGAAGGGGCGGTTATTCTGGGTTGGCCGCGCCCAGGTGCCTGTTTTGCCACGAACTTCGGGTCATTCTCGTCCAGGCTGTGGTCGTCCGAGAGAATGCCGTTGGGCAATCGCCGACCGTCTGCGTCCAACGACGGTTCGTCGTCCCCGTCCGCATCATGATCGGGCGCGATGGAGGGAGGCGACATCTGGCGACGGGATGCGGCGCGTTCTTCGAAAGACGGTTCCGCGCGCTGGTCGAGGCGGTTGATCGCCGTCTTGAGGCGGGAGGGTTCGTTCAGCGTGCCGAATTCATATTCGTTGAAATCGTAAGGGTGTTCGAATTCGCCGTGCAGGGATTTCGACTTCAGGCCGAACAGGCGGCGAAGGCGGGCCTGCGAGATGTACCAGTAATGTGCGATTGCGCCGAAGGCGAGAATATTGGCGAAGAAGCCTTCGCCCTCGTCATCGTCTTCTTCCTCGACCTGACGGGTGGCACGGGCCTTGTTTGCGACCGGCGCGCGTTCTTCCTGTTCCAGGTCATCTTCCGGGCGTCCCACGAGACCGGCGGCAAACAGCATCATCAAGGCGGCGGGAGCAGCGAATATAGCGCCCAGCACCGTCGCAATCGTGCCGGTGGGGTAAGCGCCGATGAAGAGAGCTGGGAACCTCAGGATCATATCACCGATGACGCCACCGATGCCGTTCGGCAGCGGCCATGTCACGGGCGCGGGAAAACAGCCGAGCGAGGCGGCGCAGACGATGGCGCCGGCGATCCAGGCGACGAGGCGGGCGGGTATCCGGTTGAACTTGCGACCGGCGATCAGGGCGATCGCCCAGGCAATCACCGGCAAAAGCGCGATGATTGCGGAAAGGCCGAGGAACTGCATCACGATATCGGCGAAGATTGCGCCGCCGTAACCGAGAAGATTGGTGGGCTGGTTGCCTGTTGCATAGGACAGGCTCGGGTCCGCCACGTTCCATGTGGCAAGTGCGGTAATCCCCAGCGCAATCGTGGCAAGCAAGGCAAAACCGGCAAGAGCCATGACCTGCCGCACGAAAAACGCCGTCAGCACGAAACGCGTGTGACGACCGTCGAATGTCGGAGAATTCATTCTGCCCATGTCCCTGAACCCGTAGTTTTTGTGGTTTCGGCAAGATCCGGCAGTTGACCAGATCCCGGATTGACAGGGAAAACTAACAGCCTGCTGGTTAATGTCGTGTTAACCATGCGGTTTTTTAAAAGCCGCTTCCGGATTTGCGGCAAAGAAAAGGCCCGCCGAAGCGGGCCTTCTTTTGGGAGAGGGGATGGAGAACCCCTTTTCCCGGATATCAGGAGTGGTAGGCGGCTTCGCCGTGGGTCGCAAGGTCGAGACCTTCGCGTTCCGCTTCGACCGGAACCCGCAGACCAACGATCACGTCGACGATCTTGTAGAGGATTGCCGAGACGACTGCGCACCATACGATGGTGATGGCGACGGCAACGAACTGCGTCCAGAGCTGCGAGGAGATGGAGAAGTCCGCCTTGCCCGTGCCGCCAAGCAGCGGAGACGTGAAGATGCCGGTGCCGAGGGCGCCGATAATGCCGCCGATGCCGTGGACACCGAAGACGTCGGCTGTGTCGTCGTAGCCGAACTTGTTCTTCACAACCGAGACGAAGAAGTAGCAGATCGGCGAGACGATGAGGCCGAGAACGATAGCGCCCATGGGTCCGACGGAACCGGCCGCAGGCGTTACGGCGACGAGGCCGGCGATCATGCCCGAAGCTGCGCCCAGCATGGAAGCCTTGCCGCGGGTGAAGCTTTCAACCAGCGACCAGGAAACGATGGCTGCTGCAGTGGCGAGGAAGGTGTTCATGGTTGCAAGAACCGCACCGCCAGATGCTTCGAGGTTGGAGCCGGCGTTGAAGCCGAACCAGCCGAACCACAGCATGGCTGCGCCAACCAGCGTCAGCGTCATGGAGTGCGGGGCCATCATGTCCTTGCCGAAGCCAGTACGCTTGCCAACCATGATCGCGCCGATCAGACCGGCGATACCGGCATTGATGTGAACGACCGTGCCGCCGGCGAAGTCGAGAGCGCCCATGCCGAAGATCAGGCCGTTTGCGTCCCAGACCATGTGAGCGATCGGGAAGTAGACGAAGGTGGCCCACAGGATGGTGAACAGGATGACTGCCGAGAACTTCACGCGTTCCGCAAATGCACCGATGATCAGCGCAGGCGTGATGGCCGCAAAGGTCATCTGGAAGGCGATGAAGGTGTATTCGTAGATCACGACGCCCTGGGAGAAGGTTGCCGAGGTGCTGTCAAGCGAAACGCCGGACAGGAACAGCTTGCCGAAACCGCCGAAATACGGGCCGGTGCCGCCGCCGAAGGCGAAGGAGTAACCGTAGATTACCCAGACGAGCATCATGACCGCGCCGATGACCGTGCACTGCATGAGAACGGAGAGCATGTTCTTTGTGCGCACGAGGCCGCCATAAAACAGGGCGAGACCCGGAATGATCATGAAAAGCACGAGGATCGTCGCGACATACATGAATGCGGTATCGGCTTTTTCCGGAACGGGGGCCGCCGCTGCTACTGCCGGCGCGGCATCCTGCGCAAAGGCGATTGCCGGGGCCATCAGGGCTGCCACACCGGCACCCAGTTTGCCGAGCGTTGAAAACTTGTTGAGTTGCATAGCTAGAAAACTCCCTGTCAGCCGTGCTTCAAAGCGCTTCTGTGTTGGTTTCGCCGGTACGGATGCGCACGGCCTGTTCGATAGAGTAGACGAAGATCTTGCCATCACCGATCTGCCCGGTTTTTGCAGCCGACGCGATTGCCTCGACAGCCTTGTCGACGACGTCTGATGCAACCGCGATCTCGATCTTCAGTTTGGGAAGAAAGCTCACCGCATATTCCGTGCCGCGATAAATCTCGGTATGTCCCTTCTGGCGTCCGTAACCCTTTACCTCGGTCACGGTCAGGCCTTGGATGCCGACGCCGGTGAGCGCTTCGCGCACTTCATCCAGCTTGAACGGCTTGATAATGGCCATCACAATTTTCATCTGGTTTCCCATCCTTTGTTTGTCCTCGGCACGGAGCCGACTCTCCTCGCGCTGGCAGATCAGTAACAGCGACTACGGACATACATTCAAGGGGCGTGCCAGTTTTGATGCGGCCTCTAAGTTATTGAAATATATAAATTATATGACAGGCGTCTGAAAAACGGGCATTGGGTGGCGCAATTTTCGTCTATTAAATGTGCGATTTTTTAAAAAAGCGCATTATTTAAGCATTTGCCCTTTTGCGGATCAAACCTTCCTGTGCGACGGAGGCGATCAGTTCACCCTGTCTGGTGAAAATATTGCCACGGGTCAAACCGCGTGCTCCCGAGGCGCTGGGGCTGTCCTGCGTGTAGAGCAGCCAGTCGTCCAGCCGGCAGGGACGATGGAACCACATGGCGTGATCGAGGCTCGCCACCTGAATGGCCGGATCGAAGATTGTCGTCCCATGGGCATAGAGCGACGTGTCGAGCAACGTCATATCCGAGAGATAAGCGAGAATGGCTGACTGGAAACGTGGATCGTCCGGCACATCGCCGACAGCGCGAACCCAGATATCCTGCTGCGGTTCCAGCTTTTCCTTCGAAATATAGTGGGTCAGCGAAACCGGCCGGATCTCTATCGGGCGCTTGTTGCTCCAGTATTTGCGGATCGAAGCGGGTGCGTTGGCGAGGA
This sequence comes from Agrobacterium sp. MCAB5, assembly GCF_052114365.1. Classification (NCBI taxonomy): domain Bacteria; kingdom Pseudomonadati; phylum Pseudomonadota; class Alphaproteobacteria; order Hyphomicrobiales; family Rhizobiaceae; genus Agrobacterium; species Agrobacterium sp. MCAB5. Next base: position 141,739 of record NZ_JBFREP010000007.1, on the reverse strand, counting down.
AGGCCGCCTGCATCTCATCTTCACTCATCAGCCTTTCGGGCGGCGTCACATCCGGCATTCTTATCTGATGATCGAATCCGTCCTCGACGATCTGGAACGACGCCGACATGGAGAAGATCGCCTTCCCATGCTGGATAGCGACCACGCGCCGGGTGCAGAAGCTTGCACCGTCGCGAATGCGCTCCACCTGGTAGAGGATGGGCACCAGCGGGTCGCCGGGGCGCATGAAATAGGAATGCAGTGAATGAACGAAACGATCATCATCCACGGTTCGTTGAGCTGCAATCAATGCCTGCGCGATGACCTGGCCGCCGAAAACGCGCTGCCAGCCGATTTGCGGGCTTTCACCCCGAAACAGGTTTTCTTCCAGCTTCTCGAGATCGAGTGTGGAGATCAGATTGGCCATCGGATCTGACGTTTGCGAGGGATGCGACATTTTTTCGGCCTGCTCCGGCTGTAGGAAGACGTCACATGGTCTATAGTGCGCCGATGATGCGTGCACAAGATTTGAGGAGAAGCGCGATGCTGGACGTGGTGGTGGCAGGCGGCGGTTATGTCGGCCTTTCCGTTGCTGTCGCAATTAAGCAGGCAGCCGGACATCTTAATGTGCAGGTGGTTGAAGCCGCTCCCGAGGATGTCTGGAAGAAGGACGTCCGCGCCTCCGCCATTATCGCGGCGGCCACACGCATGCTCGACGTTTTCGGCATATGGAACGAGATTGAGCCGGAGGCCCAGCCGATCCACAAGATGATCGTCACCGATTCGAAGACCGCCGATCCGGTTCGCCCGGTGTTTTTGACATTCGACGGCGCGGTGGAGGAGGGCAGGCCCTTCGCTCATATGGTCCCGAATGTCGCGATGGTGGGTGCGCTGCGAGGCCTGTGTGAGCGCCTCGGCGTCGAAATCCGCCATGGTCTCAGTGTTTCCGGCTTTTCCGCCGGCCCGCAATCGACGGCTATTTCACTTTCCGACGGCTCGTCGCTTGAGGCGCGACTGCTCATAGCCTGCGATGGGGTCCGCTCGGCTTTGCGGGATATGGCAGGAATAAAAACCGTGCACTGGAATTACGATCAGTCCGGGATCGTCACCACCGTTGAACACGAGCGGCCGCATGAGGGCTGCGCGGAGGAACATTTTCTGCCGTCGGGGCCTTTCGCCGTGCTTCCCTTGAAAGGGAACCGCTCCTCGCTTGTCTGGACCGAACGTACGGCCGATGCCGACAGGCTGGTTGCTGCCGACGATCTGGTGTTCGAGGAGGAACTTGAACGCCGGTTCGGCCACAAGCTCGGTCCGGTCCGTCCCGTCGGTCCCCGTCGCGCCTTTCCGCTGGGCTTGACGCTGGCGCGTTCCTTCGTCGCGCCACGTTTTGCACTTGCCGGCGATGCGGCGCATGGAATTCACCCGATTTCCGGTCAGGGCCTCAATCTCGGCTTCAAGGATGTTGCGGCACTGGCCGAAACCGTGGTCGAGGCCGACCGTCTCGGCCTTGATATCGGCTCTCTCAACCTTCTCGACCGTTACCAGTCCTGGCGGCGTTTCGACACGTTGCGGATGGGTGTGACGACGGATGTGCTGAACCGGCTTTTCTCCAATGATGTCGGTCCCATTCGCGTCATGCGTGATTTCGGTCTGGGTGTGGTCGATCGTTTGCCGGGTCTGAAATCCTATTTCATCGGTCAGGCTGCCGGCACGACAGATGCCGGCGCGCCGCGCCTGCTTGCCGGCGAGGCGCTCTGATACTGCCGTTCCTGCCTGTGCCGGAGCGGCTTTCCAGCGATTGCCGCTTGACAGTCGATTCCGGTGTTTTCCGCCGGAAGCCGGTGCCGCAAAGCTGAATCCAGACAAGGACTTACCCGGATTCACAATCTGGTATAGGGCAGGCATCTGCCAACCAGATGTTGCGGAGAACAAAAGCTGAATCCATTGGAGTCAGCGATTCGTATTCGATTCGTTCGCAGACTGTTCCGTATCCGAATCAATTCCGGTTTCGCCGGATTCTTTTTAATATTTCAAGTATCTGAATCAAAAAGGAAAATTCCGCCGGGGAAGGACCTCTTACCACTTTGCGGATATGGCCTATTGCCTTTGTCGGCGGGCGTTGCCATGTGTGGTGCGTGTGCGGCCCGTATCAGTGAATGGCGGGCGGTACAGCAAGCAGATGAAGTCGATTCACGGATAGTACGTTGAATTTTCGCCCCATGATCCTGAGCGGCCGCGGTGTCACGGCCGTTCTCGGCCCCACCAATACCGGCAAGACCCATTACGCCATCGAGCGCATGGTGGCACATGGCAACGGTGTCATCGGCCTTCCGCTGCGCCTTCTGGCGCGTGAGGTCTATACCCGTCTTGTCGAAAAGGTGGGCGCGCCGAATGTGGCGCTGATAACCGGCGAAGAAAAGATCGCCCCTCCTAAAGCCAAATATTCCGTCTGCACGGTGGAAGCCATGCCGCGCGAGACGACGGCCGCATTCGTCGCCATCGATGAAGTGCAGCTGGCGGGTGATCTGGAGCGCGGGCATATCTTTACCGACCGCGTGCTGCATCTGCGCGGGCGGGAGGAAACGCTGCTTCTGGGTGCGGGCACGATGCGCCCGATCCTCGAAAAGCTGCTGCCGGGAATTACCGTGGTCGAACGTCCGCGCCTGTCGCAGCTTTTTTATGCGGGCCAGAAGAAGATAACCCGCCTGCCGCAACGCACGGCAATCGTCGCCTTTTCGGCGGAAGAGGTCTATGCCATTGCCGAGCTGGTGCGTCGCCAGCGTGGTGGCGCAGCCGTTGTGATGGGCGCGCTTTCGCCGCGTACGCGCAACGCCCAGGTGGGGCTCTACCAGTCCGGCGACGTCGAATATCTCGTGGCGACTGATGCCATCGGCATGGGTCTCAACCTCGATGTCGATCATGTCGCCTTTGCGCAGGACCGCAAGTTTGACGGCTATCAGTTCCGCAATCTCAATCCGGGCGAGATCGGCCAGATCGCCGGCCGCGCCGGCCGCCATCTTCGCGATGGCACCTTTGGCGTGACGGGGCGCGTCGATCCATTTGACGACGAGTTGGTGGAGCGTATCGAAAGCCATCAGTTCGACTCGGTGAAGGTGCTGCAATGGCGGACGAAAAATTTCGATTTTTCCTCCATCACCAATCTGCGTCTGAGCCTCGAAGCCGCCCCGGCGATCCAGGGACTGTCACGGGCCTTGCCGGCGATCGACCAGCAGGCGCTCGAATATCTGTCGCGCTACCCTGAAATCATAGACGTGGCGACGACGGAGGCGCGGGTGGAAAAACTCTGGGAGGCCTGCGCGCTTCCGGATTATCGCCGTATTGCGCCCGCTCAACATGCTGATCTGATCTCAACGCTCTATTTCGATCTCGTAAAACGTGGCACGGTGAACGAAGATTTCATGGGCGAACAGGTGCGCCGCGCCGATCGTACCGATGGAGAGATCGATACCTTGTCTGCAAGGATTGCGCAGATCAGAACATGGACTTATGTATCGAACCGCCCAGGATGGCTTGCCGATCCGACACACTGGCAAGAAAAGACGCGGGAAATCGAAGATCGATTGTCCGATGCTCTACATGAAAGGTTGACGAAACGCTTTGTTGATCGCAGGACATCTGTGCTCATGAGGCGCCTGAGAGAGAATGCGATGCTTGAAGCTGAAATCAGTGTAAATGGTGATGTCTTCGTAGAAGGACATCACGTCGGCCAGTTGGCCGGGTTCCGGTTCACGCCGGTGCCGGGAATGGAAGGGCCGGATCAGAAGGCCGTGCAGGCTGCTGCGCAGAAGGCGCTCGCGCTCGAATACGAGGCGCGTGCCGCGCGTCTGCACGCCAGCGGAAACGGTGATCTCGCTTTGAGCTCCGATGGTCTGGTTCGCTGGTTGGGCGAACCGGTGGCCCGCCTTTCGGCAGGCGACAATATCATGAAGCCGCGCGTGATCCTCTTTGCCGACGAGCAGTTGAGCGGCAATGCCCGCGATCATGCGCTGGCGCGCGTCGAACGTTTCGTCAATCATCAGATTGCGACCGTGCTGAAGCCGCTGGACGATATTTCGCGCGCCGAAGACCTTCAGGGTCTGGCGAAGGGGCTGGCGTTCCAGCTGGTCGAAAATCTCGGTGTCCTGTTCCGCCGTGACGTCACCGAAGACGTGAAGTCGCTGGATCAGGATGCGCGTGCCTCCATGCGCCGCTACGGCGTGCGTTTCGGCGCCTATCACGTCTTCCTGCCCGCGCTTCTCAAGCCCGCTCCGGCGGAGCTTGTCACGCTGCTCTGGGCGCTGAAGAACGATGGTCTCGGCAAGCCGGGTTACGGCGATCTCATTCCGGTGCTGGCCGCCGGCCGCACCTCTGTCGTGACGGACCCGACCTTCGAGCGGATGTTCTACAAGCTCGCCGGTTTCCGTTTCCTCGGAAAGCGCGCCGTGCGTATCGACATTCTCGAGCGTCTGGCCGATCTCATCCGTCCGCTGTTGCAGTGGAAGCCCGGTCAGCAGCCGCGTCCGGAAGGCGCTTATGACGGCCGCCGTTTCACGACGACGACCGCGATGCTTTCCATTCTCGGCGCAACGCTCGACGACATGGAAGAAATCCTCAAGGGTCTCGGTTATCGTGCCGATCAGGTAACGGCGGAAGAGGCGCAGGCCTTCCTCGCCAACCAGACCGGTGCTGCCGCTCCGGCCGCTTCTGAAGCGGTGACGGAAGACGAGAGCGCAGAGACCGAACACGAGGAACCGGCTTCGGAAGAGCAGGTTTCCGAGACGACGACTGTCGAAGCTGCTGAAGAAGCGCCGGTTGCGGAAGCTGTGGGCCAAGAGGCTGCTGTTAGCGAGGCTGCGCCGACGGAAAGCGCCGAGGCTGCTGAGCCGAAGCCTGTTCTTCTGTGGCGTCCGGGTGGTCGCAACGAAAACCAGCGTGGTGAAAACCGCCGTCCTGGCAACCGCGGTCAAGGCCGTGGCGAGGGTCGCGATCAGGCGCTACGCGAACAGGGTGAACGTCGTGGCGAAGGCCGTCGCGATAATCGTGACGGAGCAAATCGCGAGGCTGCCAATCGTGGCGGTGACGGCGAGCGCAAGCGTGATGGCGGACGTCCCGACCGTGGCAACAACCGCAATAATGATCTTCAGGATCGCGGGGAGCGCAAGGACAGGCCGGACCGCAATGACCGTGGCGGGAAACCGCAGGGTCAGCAGCGTTTCGAAGCCAAGCCGCCGCGTAAGGAAAAGCCGATCGATCCGGATTCGCCCTTCGCCAAGCTTGCTGCTCTCAAGGAGCAGCTGAAGAAGTAAGCTATGGGGAGCAACGAACAGCCACTCGAAAGCACGCGTCAGCGTCTGGACAAGTGGCTGTTCTTTGCCCGCATGGCCAAATCCCGTTCACTTGCCCAGAGTTACATTCAGTCGGGCAAGGTCAAGGTCAACGGTGTCTCCATTCGCCAGCCCAGCCATCTGGTAAAGGCCGGTGACAGGCTCGATATCGGTTTCGAGCGCATGGACAAGGTGCTTGTCGTCAAATCCGGGGGCGAGCGGCGCGGACCCTATGAAGAGGCCAAACTTCTCTACGACGATCTGACGCCGCCGCGCGAGCCTTCCGACAGGCTGAGCCCGCTGGAGCAGGCGATACGTCAGCCGGGAAGCGGTCGCCCCACCAAAAAAGAGCGCAGGGCGCTCGACAGGTTCCTGTCGGACAGCGACGGAAACAAAGAATAGAATAAACCTTCAAGTCTTAGCGGTTTTTCAGAATTGTTTATCCTTGCTATCTGAAGGCAAAGGCATTACCTCACTTGCAAAATTGCCCTGTCTGAATTCCGGGCGACGGCTTGTGTTCCGAAGCCCACAGACCCGGCCTGCATATTCTGGAGTTCATCATGACATATGTCGTGACCGACAATTGCATCCGCTGCAAATACACCGATTGCGTTGAAGTCTGCCCTGTCGACTGCTTTTACGAGGGTGAAAATTTCCTCGCTATCAATCCTGACGAATGCATCGATTGTGGTGTGTGCGAACCGGAATGTCCTGCCGAAGCGATCAAGCCTGACACTGAGCCGGGTCTCGACAAGTGGCTGAAGCTGAATACGGAATATGCGGCGATCTGGCCGAATATCACCATCAAGCGCGACCCCTTGCCGGAAGCCAAGGAAATGGATGGCGTGACAGGCAAGCTCGAGCTCTATTTCTCTGCCGAGCCTGGTAAGGGCGACTGAGTTCTCAACGACTGGTGTCCTTGGTATCATGATTTTAAAAGCCCTCGCAGCGTCAGCGTGAGGGCTTTTTGCCGACCTTCAGCGAGTTATCCGCCGCGGCCTGATTGCAATGTGGTCGATAGCAGGGTCAAAAGCGCCACGCTGTCTTCCAGGCTTTGGCGCTGGCGGCTTTGCAATATGGCCGCTTGCAGGCGGTTCATCTCACGGGCGATCGCCGCTGGCTGCCAGGTTCGCAACGCTCTCTCGATCACCGGTTTCCTGCGAAAATGGATGTGGCGTCCAAGCGTTTGCATGACCTGCCCGGCCTGCTGCTTTTTCTCATCCATTTCGGCACGCATCTGATCCAGCAACTGAAATTGCTTGAGGCATCCCTGAAGCACGAGAAAGATCGGCGTCTTCGACGAGACGATCTTCTGGGTCGCGTGGAAAAAGGCGTTTCTGTCGCCCTTCAGGATGGCATCGACGGCGTCGTCAGCCGAAACCGTGCTGGCATCGCCGATGATTGCCAGCACATCATCTTCCTCGATCACCTCTGCGCCGCGGCAATAGAGCGCAAGCTTGCGGATCTCGTTGCGCGAGGCAATCCGGTCGCCGCCCAACTGCTCGATCAGCCTCTGCCGTGCGGCCGGGGCAATGCGCAGATTGTCGGCAGACAGTTCCTGATCGATCAACGCATTCAACGAACGGGCGTCATCCGCATAACACGGGATTGCTGCGATAGAGCGAGCGGGTTCTGCGATCTTGCGCAGGCCCGTGCCTTTTTTGATGTCGCCGGCCTCGATGATGAGGAAGCTGGCTTCGGGCGGCGTCTCAGCCAGAATCTGGAGAGCATCCACCAGCGCCTTTTCAGCCGAGGCACTTTTGATCCAGACGAGTTTTTCGCCACCGAAAAGGCCGATGGCGTTCACCTCGTCGAGAAGGCGGCCGGGATCGCCCTGCAGGTCGGATGCGCTCAGCTTCAACGATGCAAAGGCGTCATCCGGGTCAATGCCGGTCTTTTTGGCGATGAGGTTGGCCCGCTCCGACACGAGGCCGCGATCCGGGCCGTAGAGCACGAAAACGCGAAAGCGCTCCGCCGGATTTTCGGCGAAGCGCTCAAATTCATGCGATTTTATCTCTGCCACGGCCGCCGCTCTCAGCGGCCAAGGGTGGCAGCGATATCGGTACGGATGATTTCAGCCAGTTCCCGGGCCGCACGGTTTTCTGCGTCGCGGATCGCCCTGATCTTGGCGAATTCCTGCTGTGGCAGATCCACCTGCGCCGTTACGCTACGCCGCGCGGAGCGCAGGATCTGGCCGTCGGAAATACGCGTCAGGACGTAATTACCGTTCATCACAACACGGCCTGGGTAAGGGCCGTTATAATTGCTGTTGGTACGGGTCGTCAGATCGTAGTTCTCGACTTCCGTGGACGTGGCGCTCGAGCTTACGGATAACTTGACGTTGTACTGAGCCGTAGCCGGTTCACCCGCACCGCCGGACACCAGGAAGATCAGCTGATTGCGCACTTCCTGCGTTATGCGGTCGCCGGCATTCGAGATGCTGACAGCCGCCAGTCTCTCCTTGGTTCCGGAAGCCTCGCCGTAAAGCGGGCGGACCTGGCAGCCTGCCAGAAGACCGGCCATCATCACGACGGAAACTGCTGCCGCAACGCGGCTCCATCTCGAAAAAACGTCAGACAACAATGTTCACAATCCTCTGCGGAACCACGATGACTTTTTTGGGCTCGCCACCGGCAAGAATGGATTTGACGGCATCCAGCGCAAGGGCAGCCGCTCGGACCGCATCTTGATCCGCATCGCGCGCGATTGTCAATTCGCCGCGCTTCTTGCCGTTGACCTGAACGGGCATGACCACATCGTTTTCCTCGACCAGCGAGGGTACAAAAGTTGGCCACGGCGTCTGGGCGACGAGACCCTCGTTGCCCAGCGCCGACCAGCATTCTTCGGCCAGATGCGGCGTCATGGGGGCAATGATGCGAATGAGGATTTCGACGGCATCACGCGCCGCCGCCTTGACGTCATCAGGCTTGCCACCAGCCGCGACATCCGCCAGCGGAGCTGCGAGCGCGTTGACCAGTTCGTAGATGCGGGCGATCGCCTTGTTGAAGGCAAGCTTGTCCAGATCCTCCTGAACGGCCTTCAGCGTCTTGTGGGCCGCCTTGGATACTGCCAGGCCCTCGCCCTCGCTCGCGGGCTTCGGCGTGACGCTCTTCAGTTCGGTCGCGACTTCGCCGATGATGCGCCAGACGCGCTGTACGAAGCGGTTTGAGCCTTCCACACCGGCTTCGGACCAGATGACGTCGCGGTCGGGCGGAGAATCCGACAGGACGAAGAAGCGAGCGGTATCCGCACCGTAGGATGCGATGATGTCATCCGGATCGACCACGTTCTTCTTCGACTTCGACATCTTCTCGATCGAGCCGATCTTCACTTCCGCCCCGGAGGACAAGAGGAATGCCCGGCGGGCACCGTCAGTCTCTTCGATGCGCAGGTCGGCGGGCGCTACCCATTCGCGGGTCAGGCCTTCACCGTGGCTGTAGGTCTCGTGCACAACCATGCCCTGCGTGAACAGACCCTTGAAGGGCTCCTTGACGCCGACATGGCCGGTCTCGCGCATGGCGCGGGTGAAGAAGCGCGAATAGAGCAAGTGGAGAATAGCATGCTCGATGCCGCCGATATACTGGTCCACCGGCAGCCAGTGGTTTGCGGCCTTCGGATCCGTCGGCTCATCTTCCCAAGGCGCGGTGAAGCGCGTGTAGTACCAGCTGGAATCGACGAATGTGTCCATCGTGTCGGTTTCACGGCGCGCGTCATGGCCGCATTGCGGGCAGGCAACGTGACGCCATGTGGGGTGGCGATCCAGTGGGTTGCCGGGCACGTCGAAGGTCACGTCGTCGGGCAGCTTGACCGGCAGGTCCTTCTTCGGAACCGGAACTACGCCGCAGACTTCGCAATGGATGACGGGTATCGGGCAACCCCAGTAACGCTGGCGGGAAATGCCCCAGTCGCGCAGGCGGAAATTGACCTTGCGCTCGGCCTGCGGCGTGTTGCCCAGCGTCTGGGCAGAGAGCTTCTGCACGACCGCCTCAAAGGCGTCAGTCGTGTTCATGCCGTTCAGGAAGCCGGAGTTGATCATCACGCCATCATCGGTGAAGGCGACGTCTTCAATGGTGAAGCTGGCAGCGTCGGGGCCTTCCGGCGCAACGACGGCCACTACCGGCAAATCGTATTTACGGGCGAAATCCAGATCGCGCTGGTCACCCGAAGGGCAGCCGAATATCGCGCCGGTGCCGTAGTCCATCAGCACGAAGTTGGCGACATAGACCGGCAGTTCCCACGTCGGGTCCAGCGGATGTACGACCTTGACGCCGGTATCGATACCCTTCTTTTCCGCTGTTTCCAGCGCTGCGAGAGACGTGCCATGGCGGCGGCATTCGTCGCAGAACTCGGCAATATCAGGGTTCTTCTCCGACAGCTCTCTTGCCAGCGGATGGTCGGCGGCGATTGCCAGGAAGGATGCGCCGAACAGGGTGTCGGGACGCGTGGTATAAACGGTGATGTCGGCAAAGCCTTCCGGCGCTGTGCCAGCAACGGTCTGCCAGCGCAGCGACAGGCCTTCGGAGCGGCCGATCCAGTTCTTCTGCATCAGGCGTACTTTTTCCGGCCACTGATCCAGCGTGTCCAGCTCGTCCAGCAGATCCTGGCTGAAATCGGTGATTCGGAAGAACCACTGTGTCAATTCGCGCTGTTCGACCAGCGCGCCGGAACGCCAGCCGCGGCCGTCGATGACCTGCTCATTGGCCAGAACGGTATGGTCGACCGGATCCCAGTTGACCTTGGACTGCTTGCGGTAGACCAGACCCTTTTCCATGAAATCGACGAACAGCGCCTGCTGGCGGTGGTAATATTCCACATCGCAGGTCGCAAATTCGCGGGTCCAGTCCAGCGACAGGCCCATGGATTTCAGCTGGCCACGCATGGTGGCGATGTTCTGATAGGTCCAGTCCTTCGGGTGAACCTTGTTCTGCATAGCCGCGTTTTCGGCAGGCATGCCGAAGGCGTCCCAGCCCATGGGGTGCAGAACGTTGAAGCCGCGCGCGCGCTTGTAGCGCGCAACGACATCGCCCATCGCGTAGTTGCGGACGTGGCCCATGTGAATGCGTCCCGACGGGTAGGGAAACATCTCTAGAACGTAATACTTCTCGCGCGGATCGCTGTTGTCGGTCACGAAAACCTTGTCTTCGTTCCATTTCTGCTGCCAGCGCGGCTCGGCGTCGCGAGGATTGTAACGTTCGATGGCCATTGTTTAGAATTCCGGGTATCGAGGGGAAAAATTTGCGCTGACCTTCACCATGAAACGACCGGGGCGTCAAGTTTGGCGGGGCCTCCGGGCGTTCAATCTTGGCCAGCGTGCCTCAAATGGTGCTAAACCCGCTTGGCATCAAGGCAATCGGCGTCTAGTTAGCGTTCAGAATGTTTCAAATAGAGGTCCTGTGATGGAAATCGAAGCACGTCTTGAGGATGTCAGGCAACGCATAGCGGAGACAGCGGAAAAGTCCGACCGCAAGGCGACGGATGTTTCTCTCGTCGCCGTCTCGAAGACGTTCGATGCGCAAGAGATCCAGCCGGCGATCGATAGCGGCCAGCGCGTGTTCGGCGAGAACCGCGTACAGGAAGCGCAGGGCAAGTGGCCTGCGCTTAAAGAAAAGACATCGGGTATAGAGCTGCACCTGATCGGGCCGCTGCAATCCAACAAGGCGGCGGATGCAGTTGCGCTGTTCGACGTCGTACAGAGCGTTGATCGGGAAAAGATCGCCCGTGCGCTTTCCGAGGAATGCGTCAAACAGGGCCGCAGCCTTCGTTTTTATGTGCAGGTCAATACCGGGCTGGAGCCACAGAAGGCCGGCATCGATCCACGCGAGACGGTCGCCTTCGTGGCTTTTTGCCGGGACGAGCTGAAATTGTCGGTCGAGGGCCTGATGTGCATTCCGCCTGCGGATGAAAATCCTGGTCCGCATTTTGCGCTTCTGGCGAAGCTTGCCAGACAATGCGGCCTCGAGAAGCTTTCCATGGGCATGTCGGGGGACTTCGAGACGGCGATAGAATTCGGCGCCACCAGCGTGCGTGTCGGCTCGGCAATCTTCGGTGCCCGCTAGAGCATTTCCGGTAAAGCGCATAGCCGGTTTACTGGAAGTGCCCTGAAGCTCTGAAAACAAAAAAACCCGGCACGACGGCCGGGTTTTCATAAACGGAAAGACTTTCGATCAGTAGTGATCGTCCTCGTCTTCGTCCTTCGGAGCCGATTTCAACGAGCTGAGCTTCTTGAAGACGGCGTCCGCGTCGATCTGCTTTTCTTCTTCGTCGCGCTGGAAGTTGTAATCCAGACCTTCCGTCGCCGTTGCCGGCTGCAGCGTGTTGCCAAGCTCTTCTGCTGTCGGCAGCGGGCGGCCGCGCGATGCGCGTTCAACTTCAAGATCGAGATCGATCTGGCTGCAGAGACCAAGCGTTACCGGGTCCATCGGGGTGAGGTTTGCCGAGTTCCAGTGGGTGCGGTCGCGGATCTGCTCGATGGTGGATTTGGTGGTGCCAACAAGACGCGAAATCTGCGCGTCCTTCAGCTCAGGATGATTGCGGACCAGCCAGAGAATGGCATTCGGACGATCCTGACGCTTGGAAACCGGCGTGTAGCGCGGGCCACGGCGCTTGGATTCCGGCACACGAACCTTTGGCTCGGAAAGCTTGAGCTTGTGGTTCGGGTTGCCTTCAGCGCGGGCGATCTCGTCGCGGGAAAGCTGTCCGGTCGCGATCGGGTCGAGGCCCTTGATGCCCTGCGCGGCTTCACCGTCGGCGATTGCCTTGACTTCGAGCGGATGCAGTTTGCAGAACGTGGCGATCTGATCGAACGACAGCGCGGTGTTGTCTACCAGCCATACAGCCGTAGCTTTTGGCATGAGCAATTGTTGAGCCATAGATACAGTCCTTCTGTCCGTCCGCGCCGGGGTCGCGGGCGTGGTATCAACCACTGATTTCCGGGATATTGGCGCTCTATAACCGGATTGCATCATAATTGCAATTCTTTGCGAAACAAATGCCTTTGTCTAATTGCCGTGTGCATTTGAACTGCTATGAATTCAACACATGCCTGAGGTGGGAGTCTCAAGGTCGCGCATATCAAGCCATATCTGGTTCCAGGAGGAGTTCATGTCTGCCAAAATCTACCCCGTGCTCAAATCGGCGAAAGCCCGCACGCTCATCGACAATGAGCGTTACCAGAAATGGTATCAGGAGAGCGTCGAGGATCCCGAGAAGTTCTGGGACAAGCACGGCCGGCGGATCGACTGGTTCAAGCCCTATACCAAGGTCAAGAACACGTCCTTCAAGGGAAGAGTGCCGATCAAGTGGTTCGAGGACGGCCTGACGAACGTCTCCTACAACTGTATCGACCGGCACCTGAAGACGCATGGCGAACGCACGGCGATCATCTGGGAAGGTGACAATCCCTATATCGATAAGAAAATCACCTACAATCAGCTCTATGACTATGTCTGCCGCCTGGCGAACGTGCTGAAGAAGCATGGTGTCAAGAAGGGCGACCGGGTCACCATCTATATGCCGATGATACCCGAGGCGGCCTATGCCATGCTCGCCTGCGCCCGCATCGGCGCCATTCATTCGGTCGTGTTCGGCGGCTTCTCGCCGGAAGCCCTGGCCGGCCGCATCGTCGATTGCCAGTCCACCTTCGTCATCACCTGCGATGAAGGGGTGCGTGGCGGCAAGCCGATCCCGCTCAAGGAAAATACCGACAAGGCGATCGATATTGCCGCCAAGCAATATGTCATCGTCAACAAGGTTCTGGTCGTGCGCCGCACCGGCGGCAAGACCGGCTGGGCGCCCGGCCGCGACATCTGGTACCATCAGGAAATCGCCACGGTGAAACCGGATTGCCCGCCGGTGAAGATGAGGGCGGAAGATCCGCTGTTCATCCTCTACACGTCAGGCTCCACCGGCAAGCCGAAGGGCGTGCTGCACACCACGGGCGGCTATCTCGTTTATACGTCGATGACGCATGAATACGTCTTCGACTACAAGGACGGGGAGGTCTTCTGGTGTACCGCCGATGTCGGCTGGGTCACCGGCCATTCCTACATCGTCTACGGGCCGCTGGCGAACTGTGCGACGACGCTGATGTTCGAAGGCGTTCCCAACTTCCCGGACCAGGGACGGTTCTGGGAAGTCATCGACAAGCACAAGGTCAACATCTTCTACACCGCACCGACGGCGCTCCGATCCCTGATGGGGGCGGGCGACCAGTTCGTCACGCGTTCGTCGCGCGAAAGCCTGCGGCTTCTCGGCACGGTGGGCGAGCCGATCAATCCCGAAGCGTGGGAGTGGTATTACCATGTGGTCGGCGAGGACAAGAGCCCCATCGTTGATACCTGGTGGCAGACGGAAACGGGCGGCATTCTCATCTCGCCGCTGCCGGGTGCGACGGACCTGAAACCGGGTTCGGCGACAAGGCCGTTCTTCGGCGTGCAGCCGCAGCTGGTCGATGCCGAAGGCAACGTGCTGGAGGGGCCGGCCGACGGCAATCTCTGCATCATTGATAGCTGGCCGGGCCAGTCGCGATCTGTTTACGGGGATCACCAGCGCTTCGTCGACACCTACTTCTCGACCTATAAGGGCAAGTACTTCACCGGTGACGGCTGCCGGCGCGATGAGGACGGTTATTACTGGATCACTGGCCGCGTCGATGACGTGCTTAATGTCTCCGGCCACCGCCTCGGCACCGCCGAAGTCGAGTCGGCACTTGTTTCGCATCATCAGGTTTCGGAAGCGGCGGTCGTGGGTTACCCGCATGCCATCAAGGGGCAGGGCATTTATTGTTATGTCACGTTGATGGCGGGCCAGAGCGGCGACTATGCGCTGCGCGAGGAGCTGGTAAAGCACGTCCGCAACGAGATCGGGCCGGTTGCGACGCCAGACAAGATCCAGTTCGCGCCAGGCCTGCCGAAGACCCGTTCGGGTAAGATCATGCGGCGTATTCTGCGCAAGATCGCTGAGGATGATTTCGGCGCGCTTGGGGATACATCGACGCTTGCCGATCCCGCGGTGGTCGAAGATCTCATCGCCAACCGGCAAAACCGCACGGCGTCCTGATTTTCTGGAAGAGGCTGCTTTGGCAGCCTTTTTCTTTTCTGTATTCGCATAAACAAAAACACCCGGAGGCTGACCTCCGGGTGTTTTAATTTTATCCAGACAGGATTACTGGCCGCGGATCTTCTTCAGGTCCGCCAGAACGGCGTCAACGACGTCGGCACCGATTTCAGCCTTGTGCTTTTCGTAGACGACCATCGACTTTTCGCGGATACGTGCCTGCTCTTCCGCAGACAGCGAGTTCACTTCAAGTCCTGCAGCCTTGATCTTTTCCAGCGACTTCTGGTTCAGTTCGCGGATGACCTTGCGCTCTTCGTCACGGCCGACGACTGCGCATTCGCGCAGGGCCGTCTGTTCTTCGGGCGTGTAGCTGTCGAAGATCGGCTTGGAGAAGAGGAAGAGGAACGGCGTGTAGGCGTGGTTCGTCTCGGTGATGTACTTCTGCACCTCGTAGAACTTGGAGGTGTCGATCGTCACATAGGGGTTTTCCTGTGCGTCGATCGCGTTGGTTTCAAGTGCCGAGAACACTTCACCGAAAGCCATCGGCGTTGCATTGGCGCCGAGGTTCTGGAAGGTGTCGAGGAAGATGTTGTTCTGCATCACGCGAACCTTCAGGCCGGAAAAGTCTTCCCACTTGTTCACGGCGTGCTTGGAGTTCGAGAGGTTGCGGAAACCGTTTTCCCAGTAGGCCAGGTTTACGAGGCCCTGTTCTTCCAGCTTCTTGTTCATCATGTCGCCGAAGGCGCCGTCCATCACGGCATCGGCTTCCTTGGCATTGGAAAACAGGAACGGCAGGTCGAAGACGCCGAGCGACGGGATCAGGCCGACGAGCGGTGACGAGGACGTAACAACCGCTTCCTGAACGCCGGAGCGCAGGGCCTGCGTCGCCTGAAGGTCGCCGCCGAGAGCGCCGCCCCAGAATGCCGTCAGCTTCAGCTTGCCGCCCGACTTGTCGTCGAGGCAGGCCTGCATGGCCTTGATGCCGTTGCCGACCGGGTGGTCCTGGTTGATGCCGTTCGAAACGCGGATGTTGCGGCTGTTGAATTCAGCCATTGCCGGGGCTGCGGCGCCCACCGCAAAAGCGATGGCCGTGGTGGTCAGAAGAAGCTTTCTCATAATATCCTCCCTTGGATTTTGGTTGAGAAGTGGCGATTAACGAAGGTACTGCAACGGAACCATCACGATGTCCGGGAAAACCACGAGCAACGCCAGAACGATGGTTTCTGCAACGAGGAAAGGCCAGACACCGATCGTGACCTTGCCGAGCGGGATGCGTCCGACGCCTGAGACGACGTTCAGCACGACACCGACCGGCGGGGTAATCAGGCCGATGGCATTGTTGATGATGAAGAGGACGCCGAAATAGACCGGGTCGATGCCTGCCTGCTTGACGATTGGCATCAGAACGGGCGTCAGGATCAGGATGGTCGGTGTAAGGTCGAGCGCGGTTCCTACGATGAAGACCAGCACCATCATGGCAACCATCAGAAGCATCGGACGATCGATCAGCGGTTCGATATAACCGGCGACCTCGTTTGGAATGTTCGCAGCCGTGATGAGCCATGCGGAGACGAGGGCTGCGCAGACAAGGAACATGATGATCGAAGTGCTCTTGGCAGCGCGCAGAAGAACGTGGAACAGATCCGCCGGCTTCAGTTCGCGGTAGATCACCATGCCGACGAAAAGAGCGTAGCCGGCAGCGACAACGGCGGCTTCCGTCGGCGTCATGATGCCTGCCTTGATGCCGCCCAGAATGATGACCGGCATGCCAAGCGCCCAGCCGGCGCGGACCGTGGCAACCAGACGTTCCTTGCCCGAGGTCTTGGGCAGGGGCTTGATGTTATCCTTTCGGACCACGATCAGCCAGGCGATGATCAGCGAAATGCCCATCAGAATGCCGGGTACGATACCGGCAAGGAAAAGCTGGGTGATCGAAACGTTTGCGGCGACGCCGAAGACGATGAAGGCCATGGAAGGCGGAATGACCGGGGCAATGATGCCGCCTGCAGCGATGAGGCCGCCGGAGCGCGGAATGTTGTAACCAGCTTTCGCCATCATCGGGATGAGGATCGCGGCAAGGGCTGCGGTGTCGGCAGCGGCCGAACCGGAGATGCTGGCCATGATGATGGCCGCGACAATCGCCACGATGCCGAGACCGCCCCTGATATGGCCCACAAGCGCAATCGCAAAGTCGATGATGCGGCGGGAAAGACCACCGGAGTTCATCAGTTCGCCAGCCAGAATGAAGAAGGGAATGGCGAGCAGCGTGAAGGTGTCAGCGCCCGAGATCATGTTCTGGGCGATGATCGCGGTGTTGAACATGCCCATGTACCACATGAGCACGACGCCACAGAACATCAGCGAGAAAGCGACGGGAACGCCAATCGCCATGGCTCCGAGAAGAGAGCCGACAAAAACGAAAAGTGTCATGGTATCAGCGCTCCGAAAGCTGTTCGATCGTGAGGTTCTCGCCGGCGAACTGGGCGATTTCATCCTCTGTCACGCGGCCCGTCACATAACGGTAGAGGCGTTCCAGAGCGATGATGAACATCAGGCCGCCGGTGAACATGCCGATGCCGTAGACCCAGATCATCGACAGCTTGGTGACAGGCGCATGCATGCTGGCGTTGATGGCGGACTGCTTCCATGTTCCCCAGAAGAAGATGGCGGAACAGCCCAGAATAATGATGTTCGACAAGACCATGCAGACGACACGGGCGCGGCGCGACAGGAACATCACGAGAGTTTCGATGCCCATATGGCTATTTTCACGGAAGGTCAGTACGGCACCGATGAAGGTCAGCCATACGAAGAAGTATCGCGACAATTCTTCCGAGATATTGATGCCGGAATTCATCGTGTAACGCATGACAACGTTGACGAAGACCATGATCGACATGCCGGCGAGCAGCAGGACGAGAATGATTTCGAGAATCCGGTAAAAGAGATTGATGGTCTTTTGCATTTTCCCCTCCCGAAGAAATATCTGGAGCATTTTCGACGAAGGATCGCCCTCAATGCTCCACCTATGGGTTTTCGCAATTCTGGGCGCAAAACCGAGATGCAGTTTTGCTGGATTGCCTAGAGCAGCCCGCGTTTCGCCAGGTTGCGCATGAGGGCCGCGGTGCCGAATGTCCATTCCGGGCATTCGTCTGTCGTCGTGACCCAGTTGATCAGCTTGCCGAGCTTGGGCGTGGAGATTTCGACACGGTCGCCCTTGGAGTGGGTGAAGCCGAGACCCGGGCCATGGCGGTCCTTTACCGGCGCAAACATCGTACCTAGGAAAAAGACGGCGCCGTCAGGATACTGATGGTTGCGGTTCAAGAGCTGGGAAGCGAGGTTTTCCGGCGTGCGGCTGATCGCCTGCATTGCGCTTGCACCGGTCATGGTGAAGCCGTCCTCGCCTTCGACCAGAAGCGATATCTGCGCCTTCTTCACGTCTTCGATGGTAAAGCGTCCATCAAACAGGCGGATGAAGGGACCGATTGCGCAGGATGCGTTGTTGTCTTTTGCCTTGCTGAGCAGGAGGGCGGAGCGGCCCTCGAAGTCACGCAGGTTGACGTCGTTGCCAAGCGTCGCGCCAACGATACGGCCGTCGGAGGCAATGGCCAGCACCACTTCCGGCTCCGGGTTGTTCCACTGCGACTTCGGGTGAACGCCTATCAGCGCGCCGCAGCCGACGGAGGCCATGGCCTGCGCCTTGGAGAATATCTCCGCATCCGGACCGATGCCAACTTCCAGATATTGCGACCACAGGCCCATTTCCTGCAGCAGTTTCTTCACTTCGGCTGCTTTTTCCGAACCGGCCTCAAGTCCCTTGAGATTGTCGCCGAGAACCGGCGCCAGCCGTCCGCGTATTTCCTGCGCGCGAAGTGGATCGCCCTTGGCCTGCTCCTCGATCACGCGTTCCAGCATGCTGTCGGCGAAGGTCACGCCTGCAGCCTTAACGGCCTGAATATCGTTGGGGGCGAGAAGTTCACCACCGGAGCCATCCAGAAAGGCCTCGAGCGCGCCAAGCGCCACGAATGTGCCGGTGTCTGCAAGCAGCTCCACCAGATCCGTCTTTTCCAGAAGTTCCGACATGGTCGGCGAAATAGAGGTGAGGTCGTAAAGCACGCCGCCTTTGAGCAGAACGGGGCAGGGGCCGCCTTCGCTTTTCGACCATACGCGGCCGACGAGCAGGGCGTTTTCAAAGTCTTCAGGCAAAATAGCGGTAGCGTCGATGGACCTTGAGCCGGTCATATATATCCTCCCCTTCAGCCCTCCGACAGCCGCCTCCTGCGGTCATATTGTCTGGATGTCTGACAACCTAATCTCATTCTTCTTAGTATGACTTTTACAGCGAGTCTAGCGGCACCGCAGACAAAATTATCGTCTTTCGCCTCTGGATTGCCGGAAAGAGCGAAACCTGTCCTATAGCTTTGCCGTTTAAGCTTCTGTTTGCGGCTCAGAAGATATCCAGTTCCAGATTGACCCGGCTTGCTGCCCCGAGCAGATGTTTGCGCATCGCATCCTTGGCCGCAGTCGCATCGGCGCGTTCGACGGCTTCGAAGATTGCCACGTGTTCGGCGATCGTCACCTCGAGGATTTCCCCGAAAATAGCACGGGAGAAGGCGATGTTGATAGCCGAGCTGATGCGTTCTGCGATAAAGCCGAGAAACATCAGGAAATATTCGTTCTGCGTCGCTTCCGCCAGAATACGGTGAAAGTCGAGATCGGCCGCAACGCCCTCCG
This sequence comes from Agrobacterium sp. MCAB5, assembly GCF_052114365.1. Classification (NCBI taxonomy): domain Bacteria; kingdom Pseudomonadati; phylum Pseudomonadota; class Alphaproteobacteria; order Hyphomicrobiales; family Rhizobiaceae; genus Agrobacterium; species Agrobacterium sp. MCAB5. Next base: position 122,648 of record NZ_JBFREP010000007.1, on the reverse strand, counting down.
TCGACCAGTCGTCGGTCGTTCGCATCTTTTCCAGTGCCGCCGCCAGCCGCGCCAGCTGCTGCGGGTTGCGGTGGAGTGCTGCCAGACCCGCCGCCTCGATTTCCATCGGCATGCGAAGCTGGAAGAGATCGCGGAAATTTTCCGGATCGTTCAGACGGGACCGCTCGATGCGAATGGACAGTCTCTGCCGGGGATCGGTGACGAAAGCGCCCACGCCTTGCCGTGTTTCGACAAAACCTTCGTTGCGCAATTGCGCGATCGCTTCACGAATGACCGAGCGGCTGACGCCGAAGGTTTTCGCCAGAACATGTTCCGTCGGCAGCCTGTCGCCCGGCCCGAGTTTCGAATCATTGATTTCGCGGGCGATCTCCGCGGCGATCCGGCCGGGCAGATGATCGTTGCGATGTATCTGACTGAACTCCAGCGTCATGATTGCTCCCGTTCCACAGAAACGATTGGTCCGTTTTTTCCCGCGGCAGGCGACTTCCTCCTTCGCCGTCAGCGGGGTTTTCAGAGGCGGCGTATTCCGCCGCCTTTGCTGTTTCTCGATTAGCTATCCGGTTGCAGGGTTATCTGGCAACCGGGATTCATCCGCAAATCGGGGTCAAAGGCATTTTTCAAACCCGTGATCATCCGGCGCTGCACATCAGATAGCCGGCTTTCGAAATCGGAGCGTTTCAGGCGGCCGATGCCGTGCTCGGCGCTGATGCTGCCGACGTAACGGTCAAGGACTTCGTTGACGAGGGTTTTCGATTTGTAGATGAAGGTTTCGCGCTCCTGCGGCGTTGCTCCGTTTGGCGGCAGCACATTGAGATGGACGTTGCCGTCTCCGACATGGCCATAGGAAACCGCCAGGCATTCCGGCAGTTTTTCCGCCAGTTCAGCCTCTGCTTCGGCCACGAACGCCGCAAGTTTTGACAGCGGCACGGAAATATCGGTGCGCATATGGCTGCCGCGCAGCGCCTGACCCTCGTTCATGCCCTCGCGGAAAAGCCACAGAGATTGCGCCTGTGCTCGCGAGGAGGCGATGACGCCGTCCAGCACCAGACCGTCTTCCATGACGCCCTCGAGGAACCGTCCCATCAGGTCGGCAGTGTCTACTAGCCCCGAGCCGGAAATTTCCATCAGCACATAGGCCGGATAATCTCCGGCGATCGGCATTTTAAGGTCAGGGATTGCTTCGATTGCGAGCGTGAAGGCGACGGGCGGCATGAATTCGAAGGCGGACATCAGGTCGCAGCATTCGCGGCGGGCGCGGCGATAAAGCTTGATGGCGTCATCCAGCGAATTGAGGCCGAGCAGTGCCGTCTCGACATGTTCTGGATTGGGGTAGAGCTTTACGGACACGGCCGTGATGATGCCGAGTGTTCCTTCCGCGCCTATGAAAAGCTGCTTCAGGTCAATGCCACGATTGTCCTTACGCAGCGTCGACAGGCCATTCCAGATGGTGCCATCAGGCAATACCACTTCGAGACCGAGCACCAGTTCGCGGGTCATGCCGTAACGCAGAACGTTGATGCCGCCAGCATTGGTCGAGACGTTGCCGCCGATGCGGCAGCTGCCCTGCGCGCCGAGCGACAGCGGAAAGAACATTCCCTTGTCCTGAACCGCATCCTTGAATTCCGACAGAATGCAGCCGGCTTCAACGACAGCCGAAAAATCGTCGCTGTCTATGGTGCGGATGGCGTTCATGCGCTCGAGGCTCAGCACGACCTGACGCTTTGGCTCATCGGGAATGCCGCCGAGCACCAGCCCGGTATTGCCGCCCTGAGGGATGATGGCGAGACCGAGTTCAGCGCAGGCGCGAACCGTATCGGAGACTTCCTTGGTCGAACGGGGGCGGATGACGGCTACCGCCGAACTGGTGACGTCGCCATGCCAGTCGCGGCAATAGCGCAGCATGTCTTCCTGCGATGTCAGCAGCAATGCCTCGCCCAGCCTGTTCTTCAGCGAGAACCGCAATTCCTCGATATCGTGTTCGCTCACGATCGTCATTCCACCCTCTCCGTCCAATCCGCCCTAAAATATCCGGGCAAAGGTCTTTCGCCCTTGCTTTTGCCGGTTTGTGAAAAAATACTATTTTCAATCAAACCATATAAGGTTATCAGACAACCTTACAAGCTAATTTATCGGTTCACGAGCCGATGATGTTTTTTCGGTCTCGGGAGAATGACCGGGCCAAAGAGGAGGAAGATATGCATATCGCAATCATCGGTGCTGCAGGCATGGTTGGCCGTAAGCTGACGCAGCGTCTCGTCAAGGATGGATCGCTTGGCGGCAAGTCGATTGACAGATTCACGCTTATCGACGTGTTTCAGCCTGAAGCGCCCGCCGGCTTCTCCGGTGCGGTTGATGCGCGCGCAGCCGATCTGTCCGCGCCGGGCGAAGCCGAAAAGCTGGTCGAAGCCCGCCCCGATGTGATCTTTCATCTTGCTGCCATCGTATCCGGTGAAGCCGAACTTGATTTCGACAAGGGCTACCGTATCAATCTCGATGGCACGCGTTATCTCTTCGACGCCATCCGCATTGCCAACGGCAAGGACGGTTACAAGCCGCGCGTGGTCTTCACCTCGTCGATCGCCGTATTCGGTGCGCCGCTCCCTTATCCGATTCCGGATGAGTTCCACACCACGCCGCTGACCAGCTACGGCACGCAGAAAGCGATCTGCGAGCTGCTGCTCTCCGACTATAGCCGTCGCGGTTTCTTCGACGGTATCGGCATTCGCCTGCCGACGATCTGCATTCGCCCCGGCAAGCCCAATGCGGCTGCTTCCGGCTTCTTCTCCAATATCCTGCGCGAGCCGCTGGTTGGTCAGGAAGCGGTTCTGCCGGTGCCGGAAAGCATTCGCCATTGGCACGCTTCGCCGCGTTCCGCTGTTGGTTTCCTTCTTCATGGCGCGACGATCGACGTGGAAAAGGTCGGTCCGCGCCGCAACCTGTCCATGCCCGGCCTCAGCGCCACCGTTGGCGAACAGATTGAAGCGCTGCGCAAGGTTGCCGGCGAAAAGGCCGTTGCCCTCATTCGCCGCGAGCCGAATGAGATGATCATGCGCATGTGCGAAGGCTGGGCGCCCGGTTTCGAAGCAAAGCGCGCCCGTGAACTTGGCTTTACGGCTGAAAGCTCCTTCGAAGAGATCATTCAGGTTCATATCGAGGACGAACTGGGAGGTTCACTGAAATGAGTGTCGGCGGGGAGGAGAAGAAGCGGTCGGTTGCCTTTATCGGCACAGGCCTGATGGGCGGTCCGATGGCCCGGCGTCTGCTGGGCGCGGGCTTTTCGGTTGCGGTGTGGAACCGCAGCGTCGAAAAGGCTGAAGCGCTGGTTGCCGATGGCGCGGTTCTCGCGGCATCGCCGGCCGAAGCCGCCAGGGGTGCCGATATCGTCATCACCATGCTGAGCGACGGCAAAGCCGTGGGCGAGGTGCTGTTCGAGGCGGGTGTGGCGGACGCGCTGGAAAAAGGCGCTGTTGTCATCGACAGCAGCTCCATTGCGCCGCCTATTGCGCGCGAACACTCCTCCCGGCTACGGGCAATGGGCATTCATCATGTCGATGCGCCGGTCTCCGGCGGTGTGCCGGGCGCAACGGCGGGTACGCTCGCGATCATGGCCGGTGGCGATGAGGCGCTGATCTCTGGTCTTTCGGATTTCTTCGCGCCGATGGGCAGGCTCACCTATGTCGGCCCCTCCGGTGCGGGCCAGCTTTGCAAACTCGCAAACCAGCAGATCGTCGCCATCACCATCGGCGCGGTTGCCGAGGCGATGATGCTTGTGGAAGCGGGCGGGGCATCCCGCGAAGGGTTCCGTAACGCCATACGTGGCGGTTTTGCCGAAAGCCGGATATTGGAATTGCACGGCGAACGCATGGTGAAGCGCAATTTCGCGCCAGGCGGACCCTCCAAGTTCCAGCTCAAGGATCTGAACGGGGTGCTGGCGACGGCGAAGGATTTGTCCCTGACGTTGCCTTTGACCCAGCAGGTAACGCGGGAGTTCGATGATTTCGTCAGCGATGGTGGAGCCGATATCGACCATAGCGGTATCCTGCTTTACCTCGAAAAACTCAACAACCGGGAACAGGGCTGAGGCGGTCTCATGAGCGACGACAAGACACCCGTGCGGCGGCTGCGATCCCAGGACTGGTTCGACAACCCTGACCATCTCGACATGACGGCGCTCTATCTGGAGCGCTTCATGAATTATGGCGTGACGCCGGAAGAGCTGCGTTCCGGCAAGCCGGTCATCGGCATCGCGCAGAGCGGCAGCGACCTGACGCCCTGCAACCGCGTCCATGTCGAACTGGTCAAGCGGGTGCGCGATGGTATCCGTGATGCGGGCGGCATCCCCATCGAGTTTCCGACCCATCCGATGTTCGAAAACTGCAAGCGACCGACAGCGGCGCTTGACCGCAATCTTGCCTATCTCAGCCTGGTGGAAGTGCTTTACGGTTATCCACTCGATGGCGTCGTGTTGACCACGGGCTGCGACAAGACCACGCCTTCGGCGCTGATGGCGGCAAGCACGGTTGATATTCCGGCTATCGTCTTATCCGGCGGGCCGATGCTCGACGGATATCATGACGGCGATCTGGTTGGTTCCGGCACGGTCATCTGGCGCATGCGCCGCAAATACGGCGCCGGCGAAATCACCCGCGAGGAATTCCTGCAGGCGGCGCTCGAATCCGCTCCTTCGGTCGGTCACTGCAACACCATGGGCACGGCCTCTACCATGAATGCCATTGCCGAAGCGCTCGGCATGTCGCTGACCGGCTGCGGCGCAATCCCGGCCGCTTACCGCGAACGCGGCCAGATGGCCTATCGCACCGGCCGCCGCGCCGTCGAACTGGTTGTCGAGAATATCAAGCCTTCGGATATCATGACGCGCGAGGCGTTTTTGAACGCGATCCGCGTCAATTCGGCAATCGGCGGTTCGACAAATGCCCAGCCGCATCTGGCGGCGATGGCGAAACATGCGGGCGTCGAACTTCGCGAGGAAGACTGGCAGGTTCACGGTTATGACATTCCGCTCATCGCCAATGTCCAGCCCGCCGGAAAATGGCTGGGCGAGAAATATCACCGTGCCGGCGGTACGCCCGCCATCATGTGGGAGCTTCTGAAGGCAGGCAAGCTTGATGGGAGCTGTCCGACCGTGACCGGCAAGACCGTGGCGGAAAATCTGGACGGGCGGGAATCGACCGACCGCGACGTGATCCTTCCTTACGATAAGCCGCTCAAGGAACGGGCCGGTTTCCTCGTCCTCAAGGGCAATCTGTTCGATTTCGCCATCATGAAGACGAGTGTGATCTCGGCGGAATTCCGGCAGCGTTATCTGAGTGAGCCGGGTCGAGAGGGGATTTTCGAGGGCAAATGTGTGGTTTTCGATGGTTCGGAAGACTATCACGCCCGTATCAACGATCCGTCTCTCGATATCGATGAGCGCACCATTCTCGTCATTCGCGGGGCCGGACCGCTCGGCTGGCCGGGTTCGGCTGAGGTCGTCAACATGCAGCCGCCGGACGCGCTGTTGAAAAAAGGCATAACCAGCCTGCCGACAATCGGCGACGGCCGGCAATCGGGAACCGCGGACAGCCCGTCGATCCTCAATGCCTCGCCAGAAAGTGCCGCCGGTGGAGGACTGGCATGGCTTCGCACCGGTGATGTGATCCGCATCGACTTCAATCAAGGCAAGTGCGACGCGCTGGTACCGGATGCAGAGCTTGCTGCCCGAAAGGCCGATGGCATTCCTGCGGTGCCTGCGGATGCCACGCCCTGGCAGCGCATCTATCGTCAATCGGTGACCCAGCTTTCGGACGGTGCGGTTCTGGAAGGGGCCGCGGATTTCCGCCGGATTGCCGAGAAGATGCCCCGGCACAACCACTGAGCATTCATTTGCAAGCGCATGACGAAAGATCCCCGGCCAAGACCGGGGATTTTTCTTGTCCAGCCGGTTTCACTATTAATTGCGACCTCCTAATGTACACCCAACATCCGCATTACAGGGGCAGGGCATGACAGATATTTCGATGATTGAGGCAGCGCGCCAGCGCATCGGCGAACATGCGGTGCGGACACCGCTTCTGTCGTCGCATTTTCTGGATGAGATTGCCGGGAGGAAGCTGTTCGTGAAGGCCGAGTGCCTGCAAAGAACGGGTTCGTTCAAATTTCGCGGCGGCTGGTCGGCGGTATCCGGTCTGCCGGCCGATGTGCGCGCCCGTGGCGTGATCGCCTTTTCCTCGGGCAACCATGCGCAGGGCGTCGCGCTTGCTGCTCGTCTGCACGGCGTGCCTTCCGTCATCATCATGCCGTCCGATGCACCAAAAATCAAAATCGACAATACCCGCGACTATGGTGCGGAAGTGGTGCTTTATGACCGGGCGAATGACGATCGCGACGCCATTGGCGACCGCCTGTCGAGCGAGCGCGGACTGACCCTGATCAGGCCCTACGACGAACCGCTGGTGATTGCGGGGCAGGGGACTGTCGGGCTGGAAATCGCCGAACAGGGCTTGGAACTCGGTATCGATGCGGCCGAGGTTCTCGTGCCCTGCGGCGGCGGCGGCCTCACATCCGGCATCTCCCTTGCCCTTGCGGCGAAAGCGCCGAACTACAAGGTCAGGACGTCAGAACCCGAGCGGTTCGACGATGTGGCGCGCTCACTCGCAGCGGGCAAGATCCAGCGGAATGCAACGACTTCCGGTTCGATCTGCGATGCAATCATCACGCCTCAGCCCGGTAACATCACCTTCCCGATTATGGTTGGGCTTTGCGGAAAAGGCATTGCCGTGACCGAAGATGAAGCACTGCGGGCCATGGTTCTCGCCTTCAACAGGCTGAAGGTCGTTGTCGAGCCGGGCGGCGCGGTGGCCTTGGCGGCGGCGCTGTTTCACGGCAACGAGCTGGAGAGCGAAACGGTGATTGCGGTTGCCTCCGGCGGCAATGTCGATCCGGAGATCATGGCGAGCGCGCTGTCCCGTTTCGGCTGAGATCAGGTGAGATCAGGCCTCGAGCCGTGCCGCAACCTCGTTGGCCATCGCCAGCGAGGCGGTGAGGCCGGGGCTTTCGATGCCGAAAAGATTGACGAGACCGGCAAGTCCGTGGGTTTCCGGCCCGTCGATGCGAAAATCCATGGCCGGTTCGTCGGGTCCTGAAATCTTCGGCCGGATGCCCGAATAGGCCGGGATCAGCGCGTGTTCCGGTAGGCCCGGCCAATAGCGGCGGATCGCGTCGCCAAAACCCTCCATGCGGCGGGGATCGACGGCATAATCAATGGTGTCGACCCACTCCACATCCGGCCCGAAACGGGCCTGACCGGCAAGATCCAGGGTGAGGTGCACGCCAAGGCCGTGGGTGTGCGGAGCGGGGTAGATGAGCCGTGAAAAAGGCGACTTGCCGGTCAGCGAAAAATAGCTGCCTTTGGCGAAACGCGCCTCCGGGATCGTGTGCTTCGGCAATCCCTCGATCTGTTTTGCCGCCAGCGGTGCCAGAAGGCCGGCGGAGTTGACGAGCAGCCGGCATGTCAGGCTGAGAGGTTCCTTGCCGCCAACGTGAACGCGGAAACCGTTGCCGGTCGCTTCCGCCCTTTCGAATGGTGCATTCAGGGCGAGGGCTGCGCCATGGTCTTGCGCGTCGCCGAGCAGCGCCAGCATATAACCATGGCTATCAATGATGCCGGTCGAAGGTGAAAGCAGGGCCGCTACGCAGGTTAGCGCAGGCTCGAGCGACAGCGCCTGCGTGGCATCGACCAGTTCGAGGTTGTCGCAGCCATTGGCGTTACCCTTTTCCTTGAGGGTCGCCAAGAGAGCCGTCTCGTCCGCATTCGCTGCCACGATGAGTTTACCGCAGCGGCGGTGCGAAACGCCATGGCTCTGGCAGAACGTATAAAGCCGCTCCCTGCCTTCAACGCAAAGGCGTGCCTTGAGGCTGCCTTCAGGATAATAAAGCCCGGCGTGAATAACCTCGCTGTTGCGCGAAGAGGTGGCGGAACCGAATTCCTTTTCGCCTTCGAGGATGATGACGGAAAGACCACGCATCGCCAGTTCGCGGGCCGTCGCCAGTCCGATCACCCCGGCTCCTATGATGATGGCGTCTATATCCGTCATGGTCCTTATCCGAGCCTGCCAATGATTTTGAACGGAAATGCCGTCTGCGACGTTGATCCTGCGCAATGGGTAGATTGATGCTTGTCCGGCGGCAAGTCGCGATCCGTATTTTTCCCAATGCGCCGAACTTATGGAATTTTATCTCTACTGAAACAGTGGGGAATAAAGCTATTCTTTACGGGAAATAAGCAGTGCCCGCTTTGACGGGCCGAGCAGGGAAGGGAGTTGTACAATGTCTTATTCCAAGGCCGGAAAAGCAAAAGACTTTGTCTCGCAGCCCCAGTCGCAGCGAAACTGGAGAGATTCGGTTCACGCGGCTCTTGTCGGCGTGTGCGTGGCTTTTGTCGCGGCGGTCATACTCGGTCTCGTTCCCTGATCCTCCCAGATTTTCTCATCAGGAAACTTGAGAAAAAAAGGCCGGTCGCTCCTCCGACCGGCCTTTTTATATTCATTCACGCCTTCAGATAATCCTCCGCCAGATCGACCCAGAAGGCGGTTCCGATTGGCAGGATATCGTCGTTGAAGTCGAATTTCGGATGGTGCAGCGGCGGGTCGTTTTCGGTGCGCGCGGTGCCGAGGAAGAAGTAGCAGCCGGGCCGTTTTTCAAGCATGTAGGCGAAGTCTTCCGCGCCCATGGACGGGCGCTGCATTTCAACCACCTTTTCCGCCCCGGCGAAACGACGGGCCAGACCGGCGACATAGTCCGTTTCCGCCTTGTGGTTGACTGTCGCATTGTAGCCGCGCTCGTAATCGAGCGTGACACTCATGCCATAGCTGGCCGCCTGGCCTTCGGCTATCGCCCGGATACGCTTTTCCAGTTCGTCGCGCACACCCGCGTCGAAGGAACGGATGGTGAGCAGCATTTCCGCCTTCTCGGGAATGACGTTGCTCGCAACACCAGCATGGAATGCGCCAACAGTGACGACCGCCGACAGTTGCGGATGGATGTTACGGGACACCACCGTCTGCAAGGCCATGATGATACTGGCGCCCGCAACGATGGGGTCGGCCGCATCCTGCGGTTCTGCGCCGTGGCCGCCATATCCGTTGACGGTGATCCTGCATTCATCGACGGCGGCAAGGATCGGGCCGTCGCGCAGGACGAATTGTCCGAAGGGCACGCCGGGATCGTTATGGAGGGCAAAAACCGCATCGCATGGGAAGCGGTCGAACAGTCCGTCCTCGATCATGATGCGGGCGCCGCCGAAATTCTCCTCCGCCGGCTGGAAGATCAGATGCAGGGTCCCATCGAAATTCCTGCGTTCGGCGATGATCTTCGCGGCTCCCAGGAGCATGGCCGTGTGTCCGTCATGGCCGCAGGCATGCATGACGCCATCATTGGCGCTTGCATATTCCGCTCCGGTTTCCTCACGGATCGGCAGGGCATCGATATCGGCGCGAATGCCGAGCGTGCGGGCACTGTCGCCATTGCGGAGCGTGGCGACGATACCGGTTCCGGCCAGTCCGCGCGTTACTTCGTAACCCATTTCCACCAGCTGTCCGGCAATGAAATCCGAGGTCTGGAATTCGGAAAGACCGATTTCGGGATGCCGGTGCAGGTGGCGGCGGATTGCTACCACATCCGGCATATGGTTGGCGAAGGAGGCTATGTTTGCGGTCTGTCTGGTCATTTTCGAAGTCCCTGGTTACGCCGCTTTTTTCCAGCGCTTTTTGCAAATTTCATAGCAGCATATACGCGGGCATGTAAGGGGCGTTCCCGGAGCCGGAATGCCTTGAAATTCATCGCTTGCATCGTATCGCGACAGGTGGCATGGAACTATAGACGTCCTGGGGCATTAGCGTTTCGGATGTGGCGCAGGCCTTCTCGGCCTCGCGTTGCCCTTCAGGTGTCAAAGGGGGACTATCTGACGTTGCGCGAACAATTTTCGCCGTGGGGGAAGGTGCGAAATCCGGTTGGAACGGCATTGCCGGGCCATAGGGCGAAATTTTCCTGTCGTCGAAAATCCATTCTCCGCAGAGATCCCCGGCTTTGCATGCTCGGAGGGATCGCGCAGCAAAACGCCGTGCTTGCGGATATTCGCCGTTTGACGATGCGTTGCACACAACGTCTGATCCGGTTCACCGAAGGTTCAGGATAAGTCATAAATATAGCGTGGCCCGATTTCGTGCGTATTCCCGCCACGGACGAAACGCCGGTCAAGTCGAACAATTCTCCATAAAGTTCAGAATACGAGCCGATGTCATTTCATATTACCCCGACCGCCGCCGCCCGTGATTCCGAGACGAAGCAGATCGATCACAATGATTCGATCCGCGCGTCCTATATGACGGTCGAGGAACTGCATGATGCCGGTGCCGCGCTTTCGCGCGACGGTGCCGATACCCTTCCCGGCTTCATGGAGTTCGACTTCTTCGAGCGCCACCGTGAGAACGAGAAGGAAATCCTGCGGGTCTACCGCACAACGGCCGTCGACGCGGAAAATGGCGCGACGATAACGCCGGCGGCGGAATGGCTGCTCGACAACCACTACGTCATCGAAGAGGCGATCCAGGAAGTCCGCCGCGATTTTCCGCGCAAGTTCTATCGCCAGCTGCCGACAATGACGGTGGGCGGCGTGACGATCCCGCGGGTTATGGCGCTCGGCTGGCTTTATGTCGCCCATACCCACAGCACGGTCTCGCGCGAGAACATGACGGCGCTGGTGGATGGCTACCAGACGTCGAAGACGCTGCAGATCGGCGAATTGTGGGCACTGCCCTCCATCATCCGTTTCGTCCTCATCGAAAATCTTCGCCGCATTTCCATTCGCGTGGAACGCTCGCGCCGCATGCGCCAGAAGGCGAATGAAGTCGTCGACGAAATCATTCGCCTGAACGATGCGGAAGCCTCCGCGGCACTTCTCAAGCAGGTCGATTCGCTGGTCGATGACCCGACCTTTGCGACGCAGTTCCTCTATCGCCTCAGAAACGGCTCGCAGACTTCGGGTTTTGCGGTGGCCTGGCTTGAAGAACGCCTGCATGCGGCGGGCACCGACGCTGAAAATGTCATGATGTCGGAACACAACCGGCTGGCCTCCGGCAATGTGACGATGGGCAATATCGTCAAGAGCCTGAGGGAAATCGACGATACCGAATGGTCGGTGTGGTTCGAGGAAGTCAGCCATATCGACAAGGTCCTGCGCGAGGAAACCGATTACGAGATTCTCGATTTCGGTTCTCGCAACACCTATCGCAACACGATCGAGCTTCTGGCGCGTCGCTCCCCCAAGACAGAGGTAGAGGTCGCGCGTGCCGCCGTGGAAATGGCGAGATCCGGCGAGCCTGCCGAGGTGTCTGAAAACCATCGCGTCAATGTCGGCTCCGTACTCGTCGGCCAGCGCCGGTTCGAGCTTGAAAAGGTGCTCGCTTACAGGCCGCTGGTCTCGCAGCATATCGTCCGGTCTATGCGCAAGTTCAACTGGCTCGCAATTGCGGCGCCAGTGTTTCTCATCACCGCGCTCGTCATGCTTGCCGTCGGCTGGTTCCTGGCCGAAGCGGGCATGCCCTGGTATGTGGTGACCGCATTCCTCTTGATGTTTGCATTGCCTGCTTCGGAAGGCGCGACCGGTCTGTTCAACACGCTCGTCACTTTCTTCGTGAAGCCGTTCCGGTTGGTCGGATACGAGTTCAAGAACGGTATTCCACAGGACGCCCGCACGCTTGTTGCCGTGCCCTGCATGTTGACCAGCCGCGACAGCGTCGACGAGATGATGCGCAATATCGAGGTGCATTATCTCGCCAATCCGCATGGCGAGATTTATTTCGCGCTGGTCAGCGACTGGCGCGATGCCCAATATGAGCAGTCCGGCGACGATCTCGAGATTCTCGAATATGCCAAGCGCGAACTGTCGGCGCTGAACAGCCGCTATGCCTTCGATGGCAAGACGCGTTTTTACCTGCTGCACCGCCGCCGCATCTACAACCCGTCCGAAGGCTGCTGGATGGGCTGGGAGCGCAAGCGTGGTAAGCTGCATGAACTTAACATGCTGCTGCGCGGCGACAAGGACACGACATTCCTCGGTGGCGCCAATATCGTGCCGGCCGATGTCAAATACGTCATGACGCTTGATGCCGATACGCGCCTGATGCGCGATGCGGTGACCAAGCTCGTCGGCAAGATGCATCACCCGATCAACCGCCCCGTCATCGATCCGGTCTCGGGACGTGTGGTTGAAGGTTATGGCCTGTTGCAGCCGCGCGTTACGCCTTCGCTGACGACGGGCAAGGATGCCTCCGTCTTCCAGCGTGTCTTCTCGATCAATCGCGGTATCGACCCCTACGTCTTTACCGTTTCCGACGTTTATCAGGATCTGACCTCCGAAGGCACCTTCACCGGCAAGGGTCTTTACGACGTGGATGCCTTCGAGGCGGCTCTTAAGGGCCGGATCGAGGAAAACTCCATCCTCAGCCATGATTTGCTCGAAGGATCTTTTGCGCGCTGCGCGCTGGTGACCGATGTGGAACTGGTCGAGGATTTCCCAACCCGCTACGAGGTGGAAGTCTCGCGCCAGCATCGCTGGGCGCGTGGCGACTGGCAGCTGCTTCCCTATATTCTCGACCGCGCCCGTGGTGTTACCGCGATCGGCCGGTGGAAGATGGTCGATAACCTGCGCCGTTCGCTGACGCCGATTGCCTGGTTCTTTGCCTCGATCCTCGGCTGGTATTTCATGGACCCGCTCGGTGCGCTGATCTGGCAGATCCTGCTGATCTTCTCGCTGTTCGTCGCTCCGACGCTCTCGCTGCTTTCCGGGCTCGTGCCGCGCTCCACTGATATCGTGCCTCAGGCGCATTTCCACACCATCTGGTCGGAAATCCGCGCCACCAATGCGCAGGTTGCGTTGCGTATCGTCTTCATTGCCGATTCTGCCTGCATGATGACGGATGCAATTGTCCGTTCGCTCTACCGTCTGCTTGTCAGCCACAAGCTGATGCTGGAATGGCGCACCGCCGCCAGCATGCAGTCTAGCGCCCAGGGCGGAATCACCTATTATTTCCGCCAGATGTGGCATGCGCCTGTTGTGGCCATGCTCGGCCTGTTGTTTGCGGCGCTGCCCGGTGACAATGCCTTCCTGATCGGCATTCCCTTTACTCTGCTCTGGGTTCTGTCTCCCGCCGTTGCCTGGTATGTCAGCCAGTCGGCGGAAACCGAAGACCGGCTGTTCGTTTCGGAACACGTCTCTTTCGAGCTTCGCAAGATCGCTCGTCGCACGTGGCGTTATTACGAAGCCTTCGTGACGCCACAGGAAAACCACCTGCCGCCGGACAACTTCCAGGAAACGCCGGAGCCGATTGTTGCCTCGCGTACATCGCCTACCAATATCGGCGTTTACCTGCTTTCCATCATTTCGGCGCGCCAGTTTGGCTGGATCAGCTTTGCCGATACGCTGGAGCGGATCGAGAACACGATCCAGACCGTCGAGAAGATGGAGAAACATCGCGGCCATCTCTACAACTGGTACCATACGGACACGCTGCAGACGCTTGGTCCCCGTTACGTTTCGGCGGTGGACAGCGGTAATCTCGCCGGTCACCTGATTGCGGTTTCGTCTGCCTGCCGCCAGTGGGCAGAAGCGCCTTCCGCGCATCTTCAGGGTAATCTCGACGGTATCGGCGATCTCGCCGGCATTCTGCGCGAAACGCTGAAAGCGCTGCCTGACGACCGCAAGAACCTGCGTCCGCTGCATCGCCGCCTCGAAGAACGCATCATCGGTTTTTCGAACGCTCTTGCCTCGGTCAAGCGCGAGCATGAATTCGCATCGATCCGCGTCATCAATCTTGCGGTACTCGCGCGCGACATCCAAAAGCTCGCTACCAATGTCGATCACGAAGTGAAGTCTGCGCAGAGCGCGGAAGTGACGCGCTGGGCGCAATTGCTCGTGGATTGCTGCGAGGCGCATATTTCAGACAGCGCTATCGACCTCACCAATATGGAGCCGCTACGCCAGCGTCTTGCATCGCTGCGCGACCGCAGCCGCAACCTCGCTTTCTCGATGGATTTCACGTTCCTTTATCGCAAGGATCGCCGTCTTCTGTCGATCGGCTACCGCGTCGAAAGCAAGGAACTGGACGAGGCCTGCTACGACCTTCTGGCTTCCGAATGCCGCCTGACCAGCCTGTTTGCCATCGCCAAGGGCGATCTGCCAACCGAGCACTGGTACCGTCTCGGCCGCCAGGTTGTGCCGATCGGTGCGCAGGGCGCGTTGGTCTCCTGGTCGGGTTCGATGTTCGAATATCTGATGCCTCCGCTTGTCATGCAGGAGCGTCAGGGTGGCATTCTCAACCAGACCAACAATCTGATCGTCAAGGAACAGATGAACCACGGCCGCCGTCTCGGCACGCCATGGGGCATTTCCGAAGCGGCGTTCAATGCCCGCGATCACAACATGAACTACCAGTACACCAACTTCGGTGTGCCGACGCTTGGCCTCAAGCGCGGTCTCGGCCAGAATGCTGTCATCGCGCCCTATGCGTCGATCCTCGCCAGCCAGTACGATCCTGACGGTGCGCTGGAAAACCTCGACAAGCTGCGCAAGCTTGGCGCGCTTGGACAGTACGGCTTCCATGATGCCGTGGATTTCACGCCGACACGTGTGCCTGACGGCAAGGTCTGCGCGGTGGTCTACAACTATTATGCCCACCACCACGGCATGTCGATCGCGGCTGTCGCCAACGTCGCCTTTGACGGTGTGTTGCGCGAACTCTTCCATTCCGACCCGGTAATCGAGGCGGCCGAACTCCTGTTGCAGGAAAAAGCACCGCGCGAAGTGCCTGTCATGAGCGCCAAATACGAGCCGGAAACCCCAGGCAAGGAACAGGCAGACCTGCTGCGTGCGGAAGTGCGCTCCATCGCCGACCCGGCCGTGCGCGACCGCGAAGTGGTGTTCCTGTCGAACGGCCATTATTCGACGATGCTCACCTCAACGGGTGCGGGATATTCGAAATGGAACGGTCAGGCGATTTCCCGCTGGAAGGCCGACCCGACCGAAGATCGTTGGGGAACCTTCATCTTCCTGCGTGATACCACCAATGGACAATGGTGGAGTGCGACGGCTGAGCCGCGTGTCATCGAAGGCGAAAAGACCAAGACGATCTTCACCGACGACAAGGCCGAATTCCACAAGAATGTCGGCGATCTGCAGAGCGTCGTTGAATGCATCGTCGCCACCGAGCACGATGCCGATGGCCGCCGCGTCACGCTGCTCAATGTCGGTTCCGAGGATCGTTACATTGAAGTGACCTCCTATATGGAGCCGGTCATTGCGTCGGAAGACGACGACAACGCCCATCCGCTGTTCTCGCGCATGTTCGTGCAGACGGAGATCGGCAGGCGCGGCGATGTCATCCGCGCCTGGCGTAACCGCCGCAGCCCGAATGAGCCCGGAACGATCATCGCGCATCTTGCTGCCGATAACGCCGGCCCATCGCGCCCGACGGAGTTCGAGACGGACCGTGCCAAGTTCATCGGCCGCGGCAGATCGCTCGGTGAAGCGGCTGCATTCGATACCGGTGCCACGCTTTCCAACACCGATGGCTTCACGCTCGATCCTATCCTGTCGTTGCGACGCACTGTGCGCGTACCGGCCGGCAAGAAGGTGAGCGTGATTTTCTGGACGATTGCCGCGCCGAGCCGCGAGGAAGTCGACAAGGCGATCGATCGTTATCGCCATCCTGACGCATTTGCCCATGAACTCGTGCATGCATGGACGCGCACGCAGGTGCAGATGCGCCATGTGGGCGTCACTTCGCAGCAGGCCGCCGCTTTCCAGCATCTCGGCCGTTATCTGACCTATCCGGACATGCATCTGCGCGCGGATTCGGAAACGCTGAAAACGGGCCTCGCTTCGCAGCGGGCGCTTTGGCCGCTTGCCATTTCGGGCGATTTCCCGATCTTCAGCCTGCGTATCAACGACGATATGGACATGGATATTGCCCGTGAGGCGCTCAGCGCCCACGAATATCTGCGTTCGCGCGGCGTGATCTTCGATCTCGTCATCGTCAACGAACGGGCTGCGTCGTATGCACAGGATATGCAGCATGCGCTGGATCATATTTCCGAGGCACAGCGTCGCATCAATCCCGCCGATGGTGGTAGGCCGCATGTGTTCTCCGTTCGCCGCGACTTGATGGACGAAGAGACCTGGAGCGCGCTTCTGGCGGCCTCCCGTGTCGTGCTGCATGTGCGGAATGGCAAGATTGTCGACCAGATCAACCGCGCCGTGTCGCTTTTTGCGGCGCATCGCGGTCCTGACGGCGCGACTGAGGCCGCGCAGGCTCGCCTGCCGGTGCCTGCGTTCCCCGTCGCTGAGGCTGTCGAGGATGCGGGCGATCTCGATTTCTGGAACGGTTTTGGCGGTTTCGCCAAAAGCGGAGAGGAATATGTCGTGCGCCTGCATGGTGGGCAATCCACGCCGCATCCTTGGATCAACGTCATCTCGAACGAAAGTTTCGGCTTCCATGTGTCGGCGGAAGGCGCCGGTTTCACCTGGAGCCGCAATTCCCGTGACTATCAGCTGACACCCTGGAGCAACGATCCGGTCATCAACCGGCCGGGCGAGGCCTTCTATGTTGCCGATGTGGAAACAGGAAAGCTCTATACGCCCTGTGCTGCCCTTTCGCGTGATCCGGAAGCCCTGTTCGAAACCCGTCACGGTCTCGGTTACTCCGTAATGACCGGCAAGACGGATAAGCTTGAAGTCGAGGTGACACAGACGGTAGACCGTGAAAAGCCGGTCAAGTTCTCGCAGCTCATCGTACGCAACAAGGGTTCGAAAAGCCGCCGCCTGAAAGTCTATGCTTATGTGGAATGGGTGCTGGGCAATAATGGCCAGAAATCTGCGCCGTTCATCCTGAGCAGGCACGATGCCGGCAGCAATGCGATTTTTGCTTCCAACCCTTACAGCATCGACTATAGCACCCGCACTGCCTTCCTGACGCTCGACAGCGAGGCAAGCGGCTTCACCACCAGCCGCCGTGAATTCATCGGCCGCTTCGGTTCTGCACAGGCTCCGCAGGGCATTGTGTCCGGTGCGGCACTCAGTGGCAGCACCGAGGTGGACGGCGATCCCTGCGCCGCCTTGATGCAGGAAATCCATCTGAAGCCGGGCGAAGAACGGCATATGACCTTCATTCTCGGCGATGCCGACAATGCGGAGGAGGCGGCAACGCTGGTCGAACAAGTCCGCGCGGCGGATTTCCAGTCGGTGCTGGAGGGCAGCAAGGCGTTCTGGACTGGCTTTACCGGCCAGTTGCAGGTTACCACGCCCGATGCCGGCTTCAACCACATGGTCAATAGCTGGTTGCCCTATCAGGCGCTGGCGTGCCGCATCCTGGCGCGCACGGCCTTCTATCAGTCGAGCGGCGCTTTCGGCTTCCGTGACCAGCTTCAGGACACGCTGGCATTCCTGCTCTACCAGCCGGATCTCGCTCGCAAGCAGATCCTGCGTGCGGCAGGCCGCCAGTTTGCTGAAGGCGACGTCCAGCATTGGTGGCTGCCTTTGACCGGTGCAGGTGTCCGCACGACGATCTCTGATGACGTGGTCTGGCTCGCTTATGCGATCAACCAGTATGTCTCGGCTACGGGCGATGCGGCCATCCTTGATGAAAGCATTCCCTTCATCAAGGGACCGGCATTGATGCCGGGGCAGCACGATGCCTTCTTCCAGCCGGAGACGAGCGACAAATCCGCTAGCCTCTACGAACACGCGGCTCTGGCGCTTGATCTCGCGATCCATCGCACCGGCGAAAACGGTCTGCCGCTGATCCTCGGCGGTGACTGGAACGACGGCATGAACCGTGTCGGCATCGGCGGCAAGGGCACCAGTGTCTGGCTTGGCTGGTTCCTGGCCGGAGCGCTTCGCGACTTCATCGCGATCGCCGAAAAGCGCGGTGATGCAGACCGTGTCGGCAGGTGGTCGGCGCATCGCGAAAAGCTTCGCAATGATCTCGAAACTGCGGGTTGGGACGGCAGCTACTACCGTCGCGGTTATTTCGACGACGGCACGCCGCTCGGTTCCGCCACCAGCGAGGAATGCCAGATCGATTCACTTGGCCAGAGCTGGAGCGTTCTTTCCGGCGAGGGTGAAGAAGGCCGGTCACGGCAGGCGATGGACGCTGTCATTGAGCATCTGGTCGATGAAAAGGCCGGTATCATCCGTCTGTTCACCCCGCCATTCTCGCGGGCACCGCATGATCCGGGTTATATCAAGGGATATCCGCCGGGTGTGCGCGAAAACGGCGGACAATATACCCACGCGGCGACCTGGGTAGTGCTTGCCCTTGCCAAGCAGGGGCGTGCGCAGGAGGCGTGGAACTGCTTCAAGCTGCTCAACCCCGTCAACCATGCGCTCGACGCGGCATCCTCCGAAACCTATCGGGTCGAACCCTATGTGGTGACCGCCGATGTCTACGGTGAGGGCGCTTATGCGGGTCGCGGCGGCTGGAGCTGGTACACGGGTTCCGCCGGCTGGCTCTATCGCGCCGCGATCGAGGGCATTCTCGGTATCACCCGAACCGAAGGCAAGCTTCACATCGCGCCGTCGCTGCCCGAAGACTGGAGCGGCTTCTCGGTGAAGATCACGCTGGACGGTAAAGCAAAGGACATCGTCGTCAGCCGTAAGGCTGGCACGGCGGAGGTCTCGGTATCCGTCGACGGCAAGCCCCTGTCGGCTGACGATCGGGTGATCCCGTTCGACTGACGACCGGCTCTACGTTTGCTTTTAAAATCAGGCTCCTGCGGTGACGCAGGGGCCTTAATTTTTATTGTGGCTGCCCTGGTATTGTTTGTCTGCACGGAGGCGCTGTGACGACTTTGTCCTGGCGGGTATCTCCAGCATCATCTCAATGAGAGAAATGACACAGCCTCGCGACGGTCTTGCGAGGGCCACCGAGAATGTAAGCCGCGCTCCTCTCGACGTGGCACGCAGGCAGAGCAGTTTTACAAAGCCATGTTTCTGCGCTGTTGGATCGCTGAATGCTGATGGCCAAGGCTAAGGCTAAGGCTAAGGCTTGGCCCTTTCCTGCATTATCAAGGCACATGTCTCCAGCTTCGCAGACCTTGGGAAAACGGACAAAGAAAAAGGGCGGACACCACGGTGCCCGCCCTTATTATATTCCGTAAGCCAGAGTGTCAGGAGGCGATGGCTTTCGGCCGGGGCTGGCCCTCGTCCTCTGTCAGCAGGCCGCTGGTGCGCAGCAGCGAGGTGAAGCGTCCGCCACGCTGGCTGAGCTCGTCAAACGTGCCCTTTTCAATGATACGGCCCTGATCGAGGAACAGCACCTGATCGGCATCGCGCACCGTGGAAAGGCGGT
The DNA here is from genome assembly GCF_052114365.1 of Agrobacterium sp. MCAB5. Lineage (NCBI taxonomy): Bacteria > Pseudomonadati > Pseudomonadota > Alphaproteobacteria > Hyphomicrobiales > Rhizobiaceae > Agrobacterium > Agrobacterium sp. MCAB5. Next base: position 103,248 of record NZ_JBFREP010000007.1, on the reverse strand, counting down.
GGGCGATGATGAAGGTCGTGCGGTTCATTCTCAGCGCGTCCACGGCGGCCTTAACCCGTGCTTCCGTTTCCACGTCCAGCGCGCTGGTTGCCTCGTCAAGGACCAGGATGGGAGCGTTCTTCAGGATAGCACGCGCAATGGCGATACGCTGGCGCTCGCCACCGGACAGGCGGTTGCCGCGTTCACCCACCTGGGTCAGGTAGCCGGTTATACGGCTGTCGATGAAATCCGTCGCAGCAGCAGCTGCTGCTGCTTCCACGACCTCCGCGTCGGTAGCAGATTCGCGACCAAGGCGGATGTTTTCGCGGATGGAGCGGTTGAGAAGGCCAGCATCCTGGAACACCGTGGCGATGGAGTTTCTGAGCGAGTTCTTCGTCACCGTCGAGATGTCGGTTCCATCGATCAGAATCTGGCCTGAATCCGGATCATAGACACGCTGCAGAAGATTGATGAGCGTGGTCTTGCCCGCGCCCGTCGGTCCGACGATGGCAATCGTCTGGCCGGCCTTGGCCGTAAACGAGATGTCGTGGACGCCCTGCTTGGTGTTGGCGAAACCGAAATTGACGTTGCGGAACTCCACGGTGCCGGAGACATTGGACAATTCGCGGGCGTCGCCCGGTTCTTCCCGTTCCTTGACGGAATCCTCGAGCACGAAGAAATCCTCGAGCTTTGCGCGCGCCTCGAAAATCTGGGTCACGAACTGACGCATCTGATCGAGACGGCCGATGAGAAGATTGGCGAAACCGATGAAGGCAATGACGTCACCGACGCGCAATTCGCCGTTCTTCACCAGCACGGTGCCGATGACGAGGATGATCATCATCGAAACGGTCGACGCAGTGCGGTTCAAGGCACTTGCGAAAGCCCACCAGTCGAGCACCGGATATTGGGCGCTCAGCAGTTTTTCGGTGAAGGATTTCAGCGCCTTCGTTTCAGCCTCGATGCGGTTGTAGCTGTGCAGGACGGACACGTTGCTGATGGAATCGCTGACATGGGCAAAAACGCTGTGATAATGCTCCTCGACCGAAGCCTGGCCATCCTTGGTGCGGCCCATCACCCACTTGCCAATGAACCAGTAGACGATGCCAAGACCGATCAGGACGAAGCTGAGGCGCAGGTCCATGGCAATGGCTGTCGGAATAAGCAGCACGAGCGCGACGAAAGTCGCCAGATGCGTGCGCATGAATTCGAGCCACAGGCCGAACAGCGTCTCGCTGGCGCGCAGAAGCGTATGCAGTGCGTTCGAGGTGCCGCGCAGATGGTGCCAGGAGAGCGGCATGGAGATGATCCGGCCGAACGCTTCCGTCAGCAGGGTCGCGCGGCGACCATGGGCCAGCCGGTCGGCCTCGCGGGCGACAGCGACATAAGCCACGGTGTTGAAGACGCCGAAACCCGCCCACAGGATGAGGATGGACGTGACATCGGAGCCGGAAGAGATGGCGTCGATGATCCGTCCAAACAGCACGGGTTCGGCAATGGTGATCGCTGCAAGAATGATGTTGGCGATGACAACGATCAACACCCGCCATTTATGTACGGTCAGATAGCGCAGGGCGCGTGTGTAAACCTGAAACAAAGTCAAATTTTCAATCCAGTCCAGCGTCTGTTTCGAGCGGTTGATTGTTCGGTCTCAATACAATGCTGTTTTAGCAAGGTTGCATGAGACGGCGAAATTTGTGTAATTATCGCTCTTTCAGTCTGAATGGCGGCTTAACAAACCGAGCACGCGTGCGAACCGAAAAAAACTGAACCCGATGTTTCTAGGGGACGCCGTCACAAGATTTTGCATGTTCGTTTCAGGGATTGCTAACGACGATATGTTCAGTCTGAACCGACCGGCGCCCGAGTAACATGACGTCCTCGCGGGACCATGTCCTTCATGTCATCCCTTCCAGCCAAGCTCCGGGCATGTGTCTTTATGCATGATATTCTTCACTTCATCTCTGCGTGCTACCAGGCGGGAAACGCTGATCGTGTTCGCTCCGAATTTGTAACACTTATTCGCGAATATGGTTTCGAATATTTCCTCGTCAGCCGGCGGATGACCGGGGAGCTTGCTTCCACCGGCCAGATTCTCGCACAACATCTCCCGGAAGGGTGGATCGAGGTCTACCGCGCCAAGAAATATAATCTTGTCGATCCCGTCCGTAAGGTGATCGGCATGGTGCACAAGCCGTTTCAGTGGAAAGAGGCGCTTGAGGGCCTGCCCCGCGCGATGCATCGAAAAAGGGCGAATGTGTTTTTTCACGATGCCGGCCGTTACGGTCTGCAGGGTGGGTATGCCTTTCCGGTGCACGGGCGCGCGGGATTCATCGGCGCGGTGTTCCTTGGCGGCGAGGACCGGCAATTGCCCTCGTTGCACGTTGAGCTGCTGGATGCGGCCACGCGCGCGGTGTTCTGGCGTCTGCTCGATCTTTCAGGTCAGGTCCATAACCTCAACAACGCGCCGAATGTTTCCGCTCTTGAACTTACAAGGCGGGAAATGGAAGTGCTGACGCTGATGGCTGATGGCATGACCTCAACCGAAATTGGACGCCAGCTATCGATCTCCAATCACACGGTCGACTGGTATATCAATGGAATCCAGCGTCGGTTCAGCGCCAAGAACAGGCAGCATACTGTAGCACTCGCCTTTCGCAACGGCTTGCTGAGCTAGTTACGACAGTACGCTTCTCTCCCGAATTGCCCTTTTCAAGACCGGGTTTTGCTGCTTAATTCCGCAGTGCAGCAGAAATTCTGTTTTGGCGTGTGGGGAGACCGTCTTGAAAATATCGAAAATACTTGTTGCCAACCGATCCGAAATTGCGATCCGAGTTTTCCGGGCAGCGAACGAGCTGGGGATAAAAACCGTCGCCATTTGGGCGGAAGAGGACAAGCTGTCTTTGCACCGCTTCAAGGCGGATGAAAGTTATCAGGTCGGCAGGGGTCCGCATCTCGCCAAGGATATGGGACCGATCGAGAGCTATCTTTCGATTGAGGAGGTCATCCGCGTGGCCAGACTTTCCGGCGCGGACGCGATCCATCCCGGTTACGGCCTTTTGTCCGAAAGCCCCGAATTCGTTGAGGCCTGTAACAAGGCTGGCATCACCTTCATCGGACCGACGGCGGATACGATGCGCCAGCTCGGCAACAAGGTTGCCGCCCGCAATCTGGCGATCTCGGTCAATGTTCCCGTTGTTCCTGCAACCAAGCCGCTGCCGGACGATATGGCCGAGGTGGAGCGGCTGGCCGAAGAGATCGGTTATCCCGTGATGTTGAAGGCCTCCTGGGGCGGCGGCGGTCGCGGCATGCGCGCCATCCGCAAAAAGGAGGATCTGGCACGCGAGGTCACCGAGGCCAAGCGCGAGGCAAAGGCCGCTTTCGGCAAGGACGAGGTCTATCTCGAAAAGCTGCTCGAGCGCGCCCGCCACGTCGAGAGCCAGGTTCTCGGTGATACCCATGGCAATGTCGTGCATCTGTTCGAGCGCGATTGTTCGATCCAGCGCCGCAATCAAAAAGTGGTTGAGCGCGCGCCGGCACCCTATCTCAGCGAAGCGCAGCGTCAGGAACTGGCCGCCTATTCTTTAAAGATCGCGGCTGCGACCAATTATATCGGCGCCGGCACGGTCGAATATCTGATGGATGTCGATACCGGCAAATTCTACTTCATCGAGGTCAATCCGCGCATTCAGGTGGAGCATACCGTTACCGAAGTCGTGACCGGCATCGATATTGTTAAAGCGCAAATCCATATTCTGGAAGGGGCCGCCATTGGCACGCCGGAATCGGGTGTGCCTAAACAGGAAGATATCCGCCTCAACGGCCATGCGCTGCAGTGCCGTATCACCACGGAAGACCCGGAGCACAATTTCATTCCCGACTACGGCCGTATAACGGCGTACCGCTCGGCGTCCGGCTTCGGTATTCGTCTGGATGGCGGGACGTCCTATTCGGGGGCGATCATTACCCGTTATTACGATCCGCTTTTGGTGAAGGTAACGGCCTGGGCGCCGCAGCCGGATGAAGCGATCAGCCGCATGGACCGCGCGCTGCGCGAATTCCGAATTCGCGGTGTTGCGACCAACCTGACCTTCCTCGAGGCCATCATTGGCCATGCGAGTTTCCGCAACAACACCTATACGACCCGCTTCATCGATTCGACGCCGGAGCTGTTTGCACAGGTCAAGCGTCAGGACCGCGCTACGAAGCTGCTCACCTATCTTGCCGATGTGACGGTGAACGGGCATCCGGAAACCAAGGGCCGCGTCAAGCCACCGGCAAATGCGGCACAGCCGGTGGTTCCCTATATCGATGCGCCGACGCCTGATGGCACCAAGCAATTGCTCGACCGGCTGGGGCCGAAGGGCTTTGCCGACTGGATGCGCAACGAAAAGCGGGTGCTGGTAACGGACACGACGATGCGCGACGGCCATCAGTCGCTGCTGGCTACGCGCATGCGTACCCATGACATTGCCGGCGTCGCAAGCGTCTATGCCAAGGCCTTGCCGCAGCTTCTGTCTCTGGAGTGCTGGGGCGGCGCCACTTTCGACGTTTCCATGCGCTTCCTGACGGAAGACCCGTGGGAGCGCCTGGCGCTGATCCGCGAGGGTGCGCCGAACCTGCTGCTGCAAATGCTGCTGCGCGGTGCGAACGGCGTCGGGTACAAGAACTATCCAGACAATGTCGTGAAATATTTCGTCCGTCAGGCTGCGAAGGGCGGTATCGACCTGTTCCGCGTGTTCGACTGCCTGAACTGGGTGGAGAATATGCGCGTATCGATGGATGCGATCGCCGAGGAGAACAAGCTCTGCGAAGCGGCCATCTGCTACACGGGCGATATCCTCAATTCCGCGCGTCCAAAATACGACCTGAAATATTATACCAACCTCGCCGCCGAGCTGGAGCGTGCAGGCGCGCACATCATCGCCGTCAAGGATATGGCGGGACTTCTGAAGCCTGCCGCTGCCAAGGTGCTGTTCAAGGCGCTTAGGGAGGCGACCAGCCTGCCTATCCATTTCCACACGCATGACACATCCGGCATTGCGGCTGCGACCGTGCTTGCCGCCGTCGATGCGGGCGTGGATGCGGTGGATGCCGCCATGGATGCGCTTTCGGGCAACACGTCCCAGCCCTGCCTCGGTTCCATCGTGGAAGCGCTGGCCGGATCGGAACGCGATACCGGTCTCGATACCGAATGGATCCGCCGCATCTCGTTCTACTGGGAGTCGGCGCGTAACCAGTATGCGGCTTTCGAAAGCGATCTGAAGGGCCCTGCCTCGGAAGTCTATCTGCATGAAATGCCCGGTGGGCAATTCACCAATCTCAAGGAGCAGGCGCGCTCGCTCGGTCTTGAGAGCCGCTGGCACGAGGTCGCGCAGGCCTATGCCGACGCCAACCGGATGTTCGGCGATATCGTCAAGGTCACGCCGTCCTCCAAGGTTGTCGGCGATATGGCGCTGATGATGGTGAGCCAGGATCTGACGGTCGCCGACGTGGAAAATCCTGATCGCGAAGTGTCCTTCCCGGACTCGGTGGTTTCGATGCTGAAGGGCGATCTTGGACAGTCGCCAGGCGGCTGGCCGGAAGCCCTGCAGAAAAAGGCGCTGAAGGGTGACGCGCCCTATACGGTTCGTCCCGGCTCATTGCTGCCGGATGCCGATCTCGATGCTGAGAGAAAGGCGATCGAGACCAAACTCGAGCGTTCCGTGAACGACTTCGAATTCGCATCCTATCTGATGTATCCGAAGGTGTTCACCGATTTCGCGCTGACATCCGAGACCTACGGTCCGGTTTCCGTGCTTCCCACCCATGCGTATTTCTACGGCATGGAGGACGGTGAAGAGCTGTTTGCCGATATCGAGCGCGGCAAAACGCTGGTCATCGTCAATCAAGCCTCTTCCGGCACTGACGATAAGGGCATGGTGACGGTGTTCTTCGAGATCAACGGCCAGCCGCGCCGCATCAAGGTGCCGGATCGCGCTCATGGCGCATCCGGCTCTGCGGTGCGCCGCAAAGCGGAACTCGGCAATGGCACACATATTGGTGCGCCGATGCCGGGCGTGATCAGCCGCGTCTTCATCAACCAGGGTCAGGAGGTCAAGGCCGGCGACGTGCTGCTCTCCATCGAGGCCATGAAGATGGAAACCGCGCTTCACGCCGAACGCGATGGCAAGGTCGCCGAGGTTCTCGTGCGCCCGGGTGACCAGATCGACGCAAAGGATCTGCTGATCGCCTACGCGGAATGATGCCCACACGGCATCGCTAGCCCCGATATTTTGTCTTTCGTTATAAACGCCCGCCCTCCCGGCGGGCGTTTTGCTGTTGCACCTTCGCTAAAACTCAAATATGCATGTTTGTGCACGTTTATTCCTGTTTATGCATGAGTCCCGATGAGCGATCATTTTGTCAGCGAGCGGCAGGCGCTCATCCTTGCACAGTTGCGGCAAAGCGGCCGCGTGCTTGCGCAGGATCTGGCCCAGAATTTCGGCGTTTCGGAAGATACGGTCCGCCGGGATCTGCGGGATATGGCGGCGCGCGGGGAGTGTCTGCGCGTCTATGGCGGGGCGTTGCTTTCCGATAACAAGACGGTGCCGCTGAAGACACGGATCACCGAGGATGCCGATCGCAAGGCTTCGTTGGCGCTCGCAGCAATTCCGCTGCTTGAGCCGGGCATGGTCGTCTTCATCGATGCCGGCTCCACCAATCTGGCCATCGCAAGGGCTATCCCCGCCGGTCTCAAATTGACGGTGGTAACGAATACGCCTGCTATTGCCGCTGAACTCACGGGGCGCGCCGATATCGCTTTGATCATGATCGGCGGCAAGGTCGATCCGGCCGTCGGTGCGGCCATCGACGCCATGGCGTTGCGGCAACTCGAGCTGATGCGGCCCGAGCTGTGTATTCTTGGCGTTTGCGGTGTTGCGGCTGAGACCGGCCTGTCGGCGGATATTTTCGAGGATGCCGTGTTCAAGCGGCTTGCCTGCAGCGCCAGCCAGCGGATTGTTGCCGCCATCACCACGGAAAAGCTGGGCCACAAGGCGGCGTTTCACGTGCACGACTTTTCTCCGCCTCTTTCCCTGGTGCTGGAACATGACGCCGACCGCACATTGGTCGAGGCGCTGTCGGCTAAAGGCGTACAAGTTCATTTCGGCGGCGATGACGCCGTCCAACTCTCTCACGGTCAAGTCTGAAGGATATTACCGATGAACGGCCCCACGACATTTTCGCCGACGGTCAAGCGCTCGTCCTATCTGACGCGGCACAGGCTCGGTGTATCCCTGCTGTTTTTGATGAACGGTTTCATGATGGGATCGTGGGCGCCCAAAATACCGGAATTTGCGGCGCGGTTATCCCTCAGTGAAAGTGCGCTTGGCCTGATCATTCTGGTTTTCGGCGTCGGCTCGCTGGTTTTCATGCCGATCGCCGGTTCCCAGATCGCCCGTTTCGGATCGCGAACGGTCAGCCTTGCGAGTGCGGCTATTTTCTTGCCGACACTGCTTTTCATCTCCTGGGCAGACACGATCTGGGCAGGTGTGATTGCGGTTTTCCTGTTCGGCGGGCTGACAGGGGCGATGGATGTCGCCATGAACGCCAATGCGGTGGCGGTCGAGCGTGACATGCGCCGCGCCATCATGTCGTCGTGCCATGCTTTCTGGAGCCTGGGCGGCCTGATCGGTGCCGGTCTTGGCGGCTATCTCATCACGGCCATTGGCGTGCAGGGGCATGCGATCGCGTTGACGGTCATCGCCCTTGTTTTGCTCGTCGTCGCGTGGCCGCGCGTTCTTGCGGATCGCCCGCATGCCGAGGAGGAGCGTCCGAAAGGTCGCTTGCCGCTGACGCCCTTGCCGTGGATTATCGGTCTGATGGCGCTGTTTTCGATGATTCCGGAAGGCGCGATCCTCGATTGGGGTGCCCTTTATCTGCGCAATGAACTCGGCGCTTCCGTGTCCCAGTCCGGTTTCGCTTTCGCGGCCTTTTCCATGACCATGGCGGCCATGCGTTTTGCCGGCGATCTGGTGCGCGACCGGTTCGGCGCGGTCAATACCCTGCGGTTCTGCTCGGTCATGTCGATTGCGGGCCTTCTGATTGCGGGTCTTGCGGGAAATTCCACGTTTGTGATCATCGGCTTCGCGATTGCCGGCATCGGTATTTCCAACATGGTGCCGATCGCCTTTTCGGCGGCGGGGAACATGCCGGGATTGGCACCCGGCATCGGCCTGTCGGTCGTCACCACCATGGGTTATTCCGGGATTCTGGTAGCACCCTCGGCCATCGGCTTCATTGCCGAACATACCGGCCTCGCCAGCGTATTTCTCGCTCTGCCGTTGTTGCATGTGGTGGTTTTGCTACTTTCGCGGCTCGCCCGGCATGCGGATGGTGCGGGCAAGGAATAGGCGTCTCGAATTTTGCCATGATTGCGGTAAAGTAGAAGCTCTTATGCGTTGGGTGTTGACAAGCAGGCCCCCTTGTTTCACCTCAATTGCCAGACCTTGCCGCAAGCTCCAGAGACCGCCATGACGTCACACGCCGACTACGATCCAAAGCCCCGCCGTGCATCCGTTGCCGTCGACGTAGGGGGCGTCATCGTGGGTGGCGGTGCGCCTGTCGTCGTACAATCCATGACCAATACCGACACGGCGGATATCGACGCCACCGTGCAGCAGGTGGCGGCACTCTTCCAGGCCGGTTCTGAAATGGTGCGCATCACCGTCGATCGCGATGAGAGCGCTGCCGCTGTGCCGAAAATCCGCGAACGGCTGCTGCGCCTTGGCATGGACGTGCCGCTGATTGGCGATTTCCACTATATCGGCCACAAGCTTCTGGCCGATCATCCGGCCTGTGCCGAAGCACTGGCGAAATACCGCATCAATCCCGGCAATGTCGGCTTCAAGGACAAGAAGGACAAGCAGTTCGGCGAAATCGTCGAAATGGCGATCCGTTATGACAAGCCGGTTCGCATCGGTGTGAACTGGGGATCGCTTGACCAGGAATTGCTGACGACGCTGATGGACAAGAACAAGGAGGAGGGTTTTCCGCTCTCTGCCCGTCAGGTCACCCGCGAAGCCATCGTCCAGTCGGCACTGATTTCCGCAGAGCTTGCCGAAGAAATCGGCCTGCCGCGCAACCGCATCATCCTGTCTGCCAAGGTCAGCCAGGTACAGGACCTGATTGCCGTTTATTCGATGCTGTCGGAACGCTCCAACCATGCACTGCATCTCGGTCTTACCGAAGCCGGCATGGGTTCCAAGGGCATCGTCGCCTCGTCTGCCGCCATGGGTTATGTGCTGCAGCACGGTATTGGCGACACGATCCGCGTCTCGCTGACGCCGGAGCCGAACGGCGACCGCACCCGCGAGGTGCAGGTGGCGCAGGAATTGCTGCAGGTCATGGGTTTCCGCCAGTTCATTCCGGTGGTTGCGGCATGTCCCGGCTGCGGGCGCACCACCTCTACCGTCTTTCAGGAACTTGCCCAGAATATCCAGAATGACATTCGCAAGAACATGCCGATCTGGCGTGAAAAGTATCCCGGTGTGGAAGCGCTCAATGTTGCTGTCATGGGCTGCATCGTTAATGGCCCCGGCGAAAGCAAACATGCCGATATCGGCATTTCACTGCCTGGAACCGGCGAAAGCCCCGCTGCACCGATCTTCATCGATGGCGAGAAGGCGCTCACCCTGCGCGGTCCCAACATCGCCGCGGATTTTGAAGCGCTTGTGATCGATTACATCGAAAAGCGTTTTGGCCGGAAAGATGCGGCGGAGTAAAAACTACCGTGAAAATGCCGAAATTCCACTGTCATACCGCCTGAACCCTTCGGAGCATCAAAACACATGATCAAAAAAATCGCGATCGTTGCCCTTTGCGGGACCTATCTTTCCGCGTGCACCACCACCGATCCCTATACGGGTGAGCAGAAGATGTCGAACACGGCGGGCGGCGCTGGTATCGGCGCTGTCGTCGGTGCTCTCGGTGGTCTGGCTGTCGGCGGTTCGCCGGTCGGTCGCCGCAACGCAGCCCTCATCGGCGCCGGCATCGGTGCACTCGCCGGTGGCGCAATCGGCAATTACATGGATGGTCAGGAATCCGAGCTTCGCGCCCAGCTTCAGGGCACTGGCGTTTCCGTTAGCCGCCGTGGCGACAGCATCGTTCTCAACATGCCGTCGAACATCACCTTCGCGACGGATCAGGATCAGGTCATCCCGCCTTTCTATCAGACACTCGATTCCGTCGCCATCGTGCTGAACAAGTTCAACCGCACGCTCATCGACATCAACGGCCATACCGACTCCACCGGCAGCCAGCAGCACAACCAGGCGCTTTCCGAGCGTCGTGCGGCGTCTGTTGCAAACTATCTCGGCGCACGCGGCGTCGACCAGCGCCGTATTTCGACGCTCGGCTTCGGCCCCTCGCAGCCGATCGCTTCGAACGCAACGCCGGATGGCCGCGCCCAGAACCGTCGCGTCGAAGTGCTGATTTCGCCGCTCAAGGGCTGATTGGCTGAAAAACGGTGAGCCGGGAAACCGGCTCAGCTTTTCCGTTCGGCGATGAATCTGGCGGCCGCGATGAGTATCGCGGCCTTTTCGCCGTAGGGGGCCAGAAGTTCGGAGGCTTCCGCCACCTGTTCCTGAAGCTTGAGGCGCGCCCAGTCTTCACCGCGTAGTGCCACCAGCGTTCCCTTGCCGCGCGCGGCATCCTTGCCGGTTGCCTTGCCCATGGTGGCGGCATCGGCGGTCAGATCCAGGAGATCGTCGGCAAGCTGGAAGGCAAGGCCGATCTTTTCACCGAAGAGGCGCAGTCTTTGTCTTTCGGAAACATCGCTGCCGGCGATGATCGCGCCTGCCTCGCAGGCGAATCTAAGCAGCGCACCGGTTTTCATAGCCTGCAATGTAATAATGCCGGTCTCATCAGGTGCGTTCTTTTCCGCAGCCAGATCGAGCGCCTGACCGCCCGCCATGCCGCCGATACCCGACGCGCGGGCGAGCGAGAGCACGAGAGCCGCCTTGCGGTCTGCCTCAAGAGGATTTTCGTCCGATGCGATAATGTCGAAGGCGAGTGTCAGCAGGCTGTCGCCTGCGAGAATGGCGGTCGCCTCGTCGAATTTGCGGTGCACTGTCGGCTGGCCGCGGCGCAGGTCGTCGTCATCCATCGCTGGCAGATCGTCGTGCACCAGCGAGTAACAATGCAGGCATTCCAGCGCGGCACCGACATGATGGGCTGCTTCGGCATTTCCGCCGAGCAAGGCCGTGCTTTCTATGACGAGGAAGGGCCGCAGGCGTTTGCCGCCGTTCAGCACACCGTGACGCATGGCGTCGAGCAGGTTTTGCGGGCGCATAATCTCATCCGCACGCGCCTCTGCGGAAAGCAGGCGACCAAGCAGGGATTCGGTCTGTGCCGCGTTATCGCGCAGCTTCGTTTCGAAATTCGTCATCTGAGCGTCCATGCCGCGCTCTTTGGCATGGCGCGCGGGGCCAGGCAACCTTTTCGTGATTCCTGAGGTCAACTGTTTGACCGGACTCGCCTTGAAGGCGGCAATGGAATATGAAAGGCTTCGATTGGTGCGGGGCTTTGACGAATATTGAGCAGTACGCCTGAAAGCGACGCAGATTACGCCGTGCTGGCGGAAGACCGGAGCAGTCCGAAGGTGGATTTTCGCACGTTGGCAAAGCGTATCATCATGACCTTGCTGGCGTTGCTGATCCTGCCCTATCTGCTGATCCCGGTTTACGCCCTGCCTTTCATGCGGCCGGTCTCGACGCTGATGCTTGCCGATCTGGTGACACTTCAGGGTTATGACCGGCGCTGGGTGCCGCTCGAGGATATTTCGCCGCGCCTTGTGCAATCCGTAATGATGTCCGAGGACGGACAATTCTGTTTCCACGGCGGCGTTGACTGGAACCAGATGCAATCCGTGGTCAACAATGCGCTCGAAGGCGCGTCCACCCGTGGCGCCAGCACCATTCCCATGCAGACGGCCAAGAACCTGTTCCTCTGGAACGGTCGCTCGTTCTTGCGCAAGGGGCTGGAGTTGCCGCTGGCGATTGCTGCCGATTTCGTCTGGTCCAAAAAACGGATGATGGAGATTTATCTCAACGTTGCGGAATGGGGACCCGGCATTTACGGCATCGAGGCCGCAGCACAGCACCATTTCAAGGTACCGGCGGCAAAGCTCAGCTCCCGCCAAGCGGCACTGCTTGCCGTTTCCCTGCCCAATCCCATCGATCGCGTTGCCAGCAAGCCGGGGCGTGGTTTGCAACGGCTTGCCGGCCTTATCGAACGGCGTGCCCGAGCATCGGGCGGTTATGTGGGATGCGTGCTGGACTGAGCCCAGCCCGCCGCCTCAACCCTTCTTGAAAATATAGTCGGTTTCCTGACGCAGGGTCTCGCCGGGACGCAGGATCGCGTAGGGGAAATCGGGATGATTGACGGCATCCGGCCATATCTGCGTTTCCAGACAGAAACCGGCAAAGGGCCCGTAATGGCGGCCATCGAGGCCCGGAACGGGAACATTCAGCTTGAAGGCTGAATAAAATTGCACGCCGGGTTCGGTGGTGTGAACCTCAAGGGCAATGTCGGAGGCGGGCGAATAGGCGCGGGCAACCTTGCGCTTGGCGCGACGCTCGGGCGAAAGGCAGAAATTGTGGTCGTAGAGCACCTGCTCGCCATCCTCCGTTCGCCGCATCGGCGTCGGGTGGCGCAGGTCGAAGACGGTGCCTTCGACAGAGCGGATTTCGCCTGTCGGGATCTGTTTGTCGTTGGTTGGCAGATAAAAGTCAGCGGCGATGCTGATCTCATGTCCAAGTGCGGTATCAGCACCGTCGAGGTTGAAATAGGAATGCTGGCAGATATTGGCGATGGTCGGTTGGTCAGTCACCGTTTCATAGACCACCGAAAGCACGCCGCCGTCGCGGATCGTATAGGTCGCGGTCACCGTGCAATTGCCGGGATAACCGGCGCGGCCGTCGGGATCGATGATCTGCAGAACCGCATGGCTTTCGCCGTGTTCCATCAGCATCCAGTTACGTTTGCCCATGCCGTCGCTGCCGCCATGCAGGTGGCTGACGCCTTTTTCGTTCAGTTCCAGCTGGTATTCGTGCCCGTCGATCGAGAATTTTCCGTCACCGATACGGTTGGCGTTGCGGCCGGGTGTGGCGCCGAAATAGGATGAATATTTGTAGTCCTCGAATGTATCGAAGCCGAGAACGAGCGGCGGCTGGTGCCCATCGAGGCGCAGGTCCTGAATGACGGCGCCCCAGGTGATAACCTTGGCCGTCAGCCCGCCCCTCGAGATGGTGACGCGCTCAACCTTTTCGCCGGTTGCCGTGAAACCAAAATTCTCCCGTGCCGCCGCGTCGCTCATTGCGTCATTCTCCCAATATCTTTGAATTGCCGGCGGACGTTGCGTCATTTTCCGGCAATTCGCAATCCCGCAATTTACGCCGCTAGTTTGCCGATTGCTTCGAGGTCATAAGGCGTCGTCTGATATATCTCGTTGATCCAGTTGCCGAAAAACAGATGGGCATGGCTGCGCCAGCGGTTGAGCGGGGCAAGCTCCGGATCATTGTGCGGAAAATAATCATGCGGCAGCTTGATTGGAACGCCCGAGTTCACATCGCGGAAATATTCATCCGAAAGCGAGGTTGAATCATATTCGACGTGGTTGAACATATAGAGGCGGTTGCCCTCTTTTTCATGCACCAGACATACGCCCATTTCCTCTGACTCCATCAGGATTTCGAGTTCCGGGTGTTTTTCGATGTCGGCGCGGCGCACTTCCGTCCAGCGTGATACCGGAACCTGAAAGTCGTCGGAAAAACCGTTGAGATATATCGACGAGGGGCAGAGATTGCGGTGACGATAGACACCGAAAGCCTTTTCCTTCAGTTCGTATTTCGGCACACCATGGAAATGGTAGATGGCGGCCATCGCGCCCCAGCAGACGTTCAGCGTCGAATGGACGTTGGTTTGCGTCCAGTCGAAAATCTTTTGCATCTCGTTCCAGTAGGTCACGTCTTCATAATCAAGCATCTCGATGGGCGCGCCTGTGATGATGAAACCGTCGAACTTGCGGTGTCGCACTTCCTCCCATGTCTCATAGAAGGACAGAAGGTGCTCTTCCGGCGTATTCTTGGCACGATGGCCGCCAATGCGGATCAGCGAAAACTCCACCTGCAGCGGCGATGCACCGACGAGGCGCGCCATCTGCACTTCCGTCTTGATCTTGTTCGGCATGAGATTGAGAAGCCCGATCTGGAGCGGGCGGATATCCTGCCGGATGGCCGCCGTTTCTGTCATGACCCGCACGCCCTCATGAACGAGGGTGTCGAAGGCGGGAAGCGTATCGGGAATCTTGATCGGCATGTCGAACTCTCTTTTCGGATGACGTAAAGAACGTTGCGAAAACAAAAAAACCGGCAGCGAAATCGCAGCCGGTCCCAGGAAATTACCCTTTTCCTCGACCCTTTAGCGACTTCTTTAAAGTGGCTGCAAGCCGGTCGGCAAATCACCACTGAGGCGTTTCATAATCCCGAAGCCGACGAAAATCAATATCGGCTGATTTCATCGGGTTTCTGCCTTTCCATTTTTGCCTGAGGTGCGATAAGGCAGGGCATGGATAGAGAACGCTTCACCATTCTGCTTGGCGGCGATGTCACCGTTACCGACCGCCTCAAAGCGGCGGTTGAGGGTAGCCGTGTGATTGCGGCCGATGGCGGCATGCGCCATGCCGCACCGCTCGGGCTCACACCCGAGCTCTGGGTGGGGGATTTCGATTCCACCGACAAGGACCTGCTGGACGCCTGGCCCGATGTGGTGCGACAGCCCTATCCCGCTGCAAAGGCTGTGACCGATGGCGAAATTGCGGTGTCGGAGGCCCTTGCCCGCGGCGCGCGTTCTCTGGTGCTTGCCGGTGCGCTTGGTGGAGCGAGAAGCGACCACGCACTTCAGCACCTTCTTTACGCGGTGGCGCTTACTGAGCGTGGTCTCAACGTTACGCTGACCTCCGGCGAAGAGGAGGCCCGCCCGCTGCTGGCGGGGTCGTTCGATCTTGATCTGCCTCCCGGTGCGCTATTTTCCGTTGCCGGGTTTACCGACCTTGTGGGGCTCGATATCGGCAATGTGCGTTATCCTCTCAAGGATTTCCCGCTTGCTTTCGGCTCTTCCCGAACTATTTCCAATGTCGCGAATGG
This sequence comes from Agrobacterium sp. MCAB5, assembly GCF_052114365.1. NCBI lineage: Bacteria > Pseudomonadati > Pseudomonadota > Alphaproteobacteria > Hyphomicrobiales > Rhizobiaceae > Agrobacterium > Agrobacterium sp. MCAB5. The sequence continues at coordinate 88,084 of NZ_JBFREP010000007.1, read as the reverse complement.
CGGCCCTGTGCATTTCTCGCTGAAAAGCGGAAAAGCCATCGTGCTCGCCCGCCCTTATGATCTGACCGGAGCCTGACGCCTTGGCACCCCCAATTTTGAAACTCGATGACATCAAGCTGACCTTCGGCGTGACCCCGCTGCTCGACGGCGCCAATCTTCAGGTGGAGCCGGGCGACCGCATCTGCCTTGTCGGACGCAACGGTTCGGGCAAGTCGACCCTGATGAAGATCGCCGCCGGTCTGGTCGAGGCGCAGTCGGGCGAGGTTTTCCGTCACCCCTCCGCCACCATCCGTTATCTGGAACAGGCGCCGGATTTTGCCGGTTACGACACCGTGCAGGCCTATGCCGAGTCGGGGCTGGGACCTGGCGACGATCCCTATCGCGTTACCTATATTCTCGAGCATCTGGGCCTGACGGGACAGGAACATCCGGATAGCCTGTCCGGCGGCGAAGCGCGGCGTGCGGCCCTTGCCCGCGTCATGGCGCCTGAACCCGATATTCTCATGCTGGACGAGCCGACCAACCATCTGGACTTGCCCACCATCGAATGGCTTGAAGGCGAGTTGCAGCAGACGCGTAGCGCGCTGGTGCTGATCTCGCACGACAGGCGTTTTCTGGAGAAGGTTTCGACCTCGACAGTGTGGCTGGATCGCGGCCAGTCCCGTCGTCTCAATCGCGGTTTTGCGCATTTCGAGGAATGGCGCGACAAGGTGCTGGAAGAGGAAGAGCTGGAGCAGCACAAGCTCGGCAAGGCCATCGAGCGTGAAGAACACTGGATGCGTTACGGCGTGACCGCGAGACGCAAGCGCAACATGCGCCGCGTGGGCGAGCTTCAGGCAATGCGTGCGGACTATCGCGGCCACAAGGGACCGCAGGGCAGCGTGCAGGCGACGGCTGCGGAGGTGCGGGAATCCGGCAAACTGGTCATCGAGGCAGACGCAATCACCAAGTCTTACGGCGAGCGCGTGATCATCGCGCCGTTTTCGCTGCGGGTGCATCGCGGTGATTGCATCGGTCTCGTCGGGCCGAACGGTGCCGGCAAGACAACGCTTTTGAAGATGCTGACCGGCCAGCTTCAGCCCGATAGCGGCACGGTAAAGCTCGGCACCAATCTGGAAATCGCGACGCTTGACCAGAAGCGTGAAGATCTCAATCCAAACGATACGCTCGCTCATTACCTCACCGACGGTCGCGGCGACAATTTGCTGGTCAATGGCGAGTTGAAACATGTGACGGGTTACATGAAGGACTTCCTGTTCCAGCCGGAACAGGCCCGCACGCCCATCCGCAACCTCTCCGGTGGTGAGCGCGCCCGTCTTATTCTTGCGCGCATTCTGGCGCGGCCTACCAACCTGCTGATCCTTGACGAGCCGACCAACGATCTCGATATCGAAACGCTCGATCTTTTGCAGGAAATCGTTGCGGGCTTTTCCGGCACGGTCATTCTCGTCAGCCACGACCGCGACTTCCTCGACCGTACCGTCACCTCCACAATCGCGCCCGCCAATCCGGACCAGCCGGATGGACGCTGGATCGAATATGCCGGCGGCTATTCGGACATGATGGCGCAACGCAAGGGTGCCGCAGAAGAAAAGCGCAAGGCGGAGAAGCAGGAAAAGGCAAAGACCGCCCCTTCCGCCTCCGCGTCGCAGGACCCCTCAAAGGCCAAGGGCAAGCTTTCCTTCAAGCAAAAATTTGCGCTCGAAAACCTTCCAAAGGAGATGGAGAAGGCGCAGGGCGAAATCGCCAAGCGTGAGCAGCGCATGGCCGACCCCAATCTGTTCACCAAGGACCCGGCTACCTTCAATACGCTGGCGCAGGAAATGACGAAGCTGCGCGAAAAGCTCGAAGCCATGGAAGAGGAATGGCTGGAGTTGGAGATGCTGCGCGAAGAAATTGAAGGGTGACTTGGTCGCGATTTCTTGACTGAGGTCTCATCCACCTTTGACAGGGAGGCGGAATTGCCGTTTCCTGTGCGGGTTCGGAGGAGTTCAGAAAATGCGCATGATCTTCGTCAATCTGCCGGTCAAGAATATCGAGACATCGAGAAGCTTCTTCACGGCTCTCGGTTTCACCTTCAATCCGGAATATTCGGATGACCGCACGCTCTGCATGATCGTTGAGGAGAACATCTTCGTGATGCTTCTTCAGGAGGAGCGTTTTCGCGATTTCATCAATGGCGATATCGCCGACGCCACACGCAGCACCGAGGTCCTGACCTGTCTCACAGCGGGAAGCCGTGAGGAAATCGACCGGATGATCGAAACGGCGCTTGCCTCCGGTGGCAACACCTGGAAACCGGTTCAGGATCACGGTTTCATGTATGCCGGTAGTTTTCAGGATCCCGACGGCCATGTCTGGGAACTGGTGCACATGGTGCAGCAGGCCTGACGGCAGCCATCTTGCCAATCAGAGACAGCGGGACTACATCATCATCTTGATCTAACGGGGTGTCTTTTGTGCTTGCGTGCAAAAGGCTGAGAGGCTTGCCAACCCGAAGAACCTGATCCGGTTCATACCGGCGGAGGGATTAGACGGCTTAAGGCAAGCGGCTATTTCCCTTTTCGTTTTTTGAGGAGATACCCGTGCGCCGTCGTCTTTTCCTGAATTCCCTCGTTGCCGTTTCGTTGTTTCTGCCCGGTCTTGCCACTGCTCAGGACAGACAGGAACTGACCGTCTACACCTATGAAAGCTTCGTTTCCGAATGGGGTCCCGGCCCCAAGGTGAAAGAGGCCTTCGAGAAAGTGTGCAATTGCACGGTCAATTTCGTCGGTGTGGCGGATGGCGTGGCGCTGCTCAACCGCCTGAAGCTTGAAGGGGCGGCGTCGAAGGCGGATGTCGTTGTTGGTCTCGACACCAATCTGGTCGCGGAAGGGAAACAGACCGGCCTCTTCGATATCAGCGGTATCGATGCATCGGCGGCCAAGGTGCCGGGCGGTTACAAGGACGACGTTTTCGTCCCTTACGACTACGGTCATTTCGCCGTTGTCTATGACACGCAGACGATAAAAAATCCGCCGACGAGCCTGAAGGATCTGGTGGACGGCGATCCTTCACAGAAAATCGCCATTCAGGACCCGCGCACCTCCACGCCGGGGCTTGGCCTGCTGCTCTGGGTGAAGTCCGTTTACGGCGACAAGGCACCGGAAGCCTGGGCGAAGCTCCGGAAGCGCATTCTAACCGTCACGCCGGGCTGGTCGGAATCCTATGGCCTTTTCACCAAGGGTGAGGTGCCGATGGTGCTTTCCTACACCACGTCGCCTGCCTATCACATGGTCTCGGAAAAGACGGATCGCTATCAGGCCGCGGGTTTTTCCGAGGGGCACTACATCCAGATCGAGGTTTCCGGCCTTCTCAAAAACGCGCCGCACAAGGAACTGGCGAAGCAGTTCCTCGCTTTCACGCTCACATCAGGATTTCAGGATGCCATTCCGGAAAACAACTGGATGATGCCGGTCGCGGCAACGTCCACGCCCCTGCCCGAGGCATTTTCCAAACTCGTCGTACCGCAGAAGACCTTCCTGATGGACCCGGAAGAGGTGGCGAAGAACCGCAAGGCCTGGATCGACGAATGGCTTGCGGCCATGAGCATGAACTGAGCAAGAGGCACGCCCGCGCATGATGCTGCGTCGCGACTACAGATGGTCGATCATTGGCGGAACGGCGGCGTTTGCCGCCGTTTTCCTGTTCATGGCGCTTGCTGTCTCAGCACTACTGTCGTTCGATGCCGGTACATCCGCCGCCGGAATCGTGGATGCCTACACGCTGCGAATCCTGCGCTTCACGCTCTATCAGGCAACGTTGTCCACTGTTCTTTCCATTGTTCTCGGCCTGCCGGTGGCGCTTGCGCTCTCCCGCAGACAGGATTTTCCCGGACGGATTTGGATTATCAGGTTGATGGCTGTGCCGATGGGGCTGCCGGTCATCGTTGGTGCCTTCGGCATCATCACGATCTGGGGCAGGCAGGGTGTTTTGAATACTGCCCTTGTTTTTGCCGGTGCGGAGCAGCCCTTCAGTATTTACGGCCTTTCCGGCATTCTCATCGCCCATGTGTTTTTCAATCTGCCGCTTGCGGTGCGGCTGATGCTGGCCGGGCTGGAGCGGATTCCGGGCGAATATTGGCGGATGGCGGCAAGTCTTGGCATGGGGCCGGTTTCGGTTTTCCGCTTCATCGAGTGGCCGGCCGTCTCGCGGCTTGTTCCCGGTATTGCCGGGCTTGTCTTCATGCTGTGCGCCACCAGCTTCACGCTAGTGCTTCTGCTGGGCGGTGGACCGGCGGCGACGACACTTGAGGTCGCAATCTATCAGGCGTTGCGGTTTGATTTCGATCCGCAACGGGCAATCGCGCTTTCGGTTTTGCAAATTGCAATCACAGCAGTTCTGCTCGGCCTTCTTGCCTTTTTGCCATCGCCCGAGGCGGAAATTGCCTCGCTTGGCCGCCCTGTTCGCCGTTTCGACGGCAAGCGTGTTGGCGCGCGCCTGTGGGACGGAGCGGCAATCATTTTTGCGGTTCTGCTGGTCGGCCTGCCGCTTGTTGCCATAACCGTCTCGGGTTTGGGGGCCGATCTGCCGCGTCTTTTGTCCGCGCCGATCTTCCTGCGTGCGGCGGCGACCAGCCTTGCAATCGCTGCGCTCTCCGCAACTCTCGTCGTGCTCTGCTGCTTTGCGATCATCTGTGCGCGACAGGCAGTGGGTTCCAGACGGCACACGGCTCAGCCCTTGCGCCTTTTGTCCGCCACGCTCGGGGCGGGGTCATCGCTGGTGCTGCTGGTGCCGCCCGTCGTGCTGGGAAGCGGGTGGTTCCTGTTGCTGCGGCCCTTTGGAGATGTCAATTTTTATGCTCCCGTTCTCGTGGCGCTCATCAACATGCTAATGGCGTTGCCGCTTGCCATGCGGGTGCTGGAGCCAGCCTTCACCAGCCATTTTTTACGCACGTCCCGGCTCTCCGCCAGCCTTGGGCTTCAGGGATTGACGCGGCTGCGGTTCGCCGATCTGCCGGTACTGCGGCGTCCGCTGCTGATGGCGTTTTCCTTTGCCATGGCCCTGTCGCTCGGTGATCTCGGGGCGGTTGCGCTGTTCGGGTCGGAAAATTTCATCACCTTGCCATGGCTGGTCTATAGCAATATGGGCAGCTACCGCACCAATGATGCCGCCGGATACGCGTTCATCCTTGGCGTCGTCTGCCTGCTGCTTGCCGCGGGCGGCGTTTCACGGCAATCTCAATCAGCAAGGGCGAGCATATGACAGGCGACGAATTTGCGGTAGGACTGGACAAGGTCAGGCTGCGGCTCGGAACGCAGGATTTCGATCTCGATTGTACATTCCCGCAAGGCCAGATGACTGCAGTTGTCGGTGCATCCGGTTCTGGCAAGTCGACGCTCCTCAATCTCATCGCCGGTTTTGAATTGCCCGATTCCGGGCGCGTCCTGATCGGCGGGCGGGACATGAAGGCGCTCGATCCTTCCGAACGACCGGTCTCCTTGATCTTCCAGGATAATAATCTTTTCGCCCATCTCGATATCTTCACCAATGTCGCGCTCGGCATCAGCCCCGGGCTGAAGCTGGGGGAGGAAGACAGGCAGAGGATCGACGTGGCGCTCACACGCGTTGGTCTTGCGGGTTTTGACAAACGTTTGCCGGGCACGCTTTCCGGCGGGGAAAGGCAAAGGGCGGCGCTGGCGCGTGCGCTGGTCCGGAAAAAACCGGTCATGCTGCTGGACGAGCCTTTCGCGGCGCTAGATCCGGGGCTGCGGGCGGGCATGACCTCCCTGCTTCTCGACTTGCATGCCGAAACAAAAAATACGGCGATTATTGTTACGCACCATCCAGACGACATAAAAAAGCTGGCGCAGCGGGTGGTTTTTCTTGATCGTGGCAGCGTTGTCTATGCTGGCTCGACCACAGATTTCTTCGCCACACAAAATGTGAAGGCGGTAGACAGTTTTCTGAACGGCTGATCGCCTTATTTTCGACGCGTGCCGCTGGCAATCGCTTTAGATAACTTCAATGGCGTTAATTTGCACTTGCCAGTTTCAAGTCGTTGCCCGAGAAAAGACGAGAATTATTGCGTTCTTCAGGAATATTCCGGACTTGATGGATCGTTTTTACCGTTTCGACATTCATGGCTCGTTGGGGCGAATCTGTTATTCTGGTCTGCAATTAACGGATGATCAGGAACGTTAGGGGCAGGCATAGAGAATGAGAAATAGCATGACTGCGCAGTGGAGGCTTTTCTCCCGTTCAGGCCTTCGCCGTTCGGGCAGGATGGCTGCCGTGTGTTCCGTGCTGACGGCGTCAGCCGTATTCCTGTCATCGTGTCAGTCTCTCTTCAGCCCGGCCTACCAGTCCACCTTGCGGCCTTCGGACAATCCGCAGACCGTGGAAGAGGTGCAGAAGAATGATCCCCGTGCGCAGATGGGCGCGCGCGAGCATCCGCGTATTGTGGCGAGTTATGGTGGCGAATATCGTGATGCCAAGACGGAGCGGCTTGTCGCCCGTATTGCCGGCGCGCTGACGGCTGTTTCGGAAAATCCGCAGCAATCCTATCGCATCACCATCCTCAACTCGCCTGCTATCAACGCTTTTGCGCTGCCGGGTGGGTATCTTTACGTGACGCGCGGGCTTCTGGCTCTCGCCAACGATGCCTCGGAAGTGGCCGCCGTGCTTTCGCATGAGATGGGCCACGTTACCGCAAACCACGGCATCGAGCGCCAGCGCCGGGAAGAGGCGGAGGTGATTGCAAGCCGTGTGGTCGCCGAGGTTCTGTCGAGCGATCTCGCCGGCAAGCAGGCGCTTGCGCGCGGCAAGCTGCGGCTTGCGGCTTTTTCGCGCCAGCAGGAGTTGCAAGCGGACGTGATTGGCGTGCGCATGTTGGGTGAGGCCGGCTACGACCCCTTCGCATCGCCGAGGTTTCTGGATTCCATGGCAGCCTATGCGCGTTTCTCCTCGGCTGATCCCGAAAATGACCAGAGCCTCGACTTTCTTTCCAGCCACCCCAACACGCCGCAGCGCATCGAGCTTGCACGCCGGCATGCCCGCGCCTTCGGCCAGGACGGTCAGGTCGGGGATCGGGGTCGCGACTGGTTTCTGGATGGCATAGACGGCCTGCTTTACGGCGACAGCCCGCAGGAGGGTTATGTCCGGGGCCAAACCTTCCTGCACGGAACGCTCGGTATCCGTTTCGATGTGCCGGACGGTTTCGTCATCGACAACAAGGTGGAGGCCGTTCTTGCGACGGGGCCGGGCGATGTGGCGATCCGTTTCGACGGCGTGGCCGATCCGAAACAGACCACTCTTGCCAATTACCTGACCAGCGGCTGGGTTGCCGGCCTGATGCCGGAAACCGTGAAGGAAACGCAGATCAACGGTCTGGAGGCTGCGACAGCCCGTGCGACGGCGGACAAATGGGACTTTGACGTTACCGTCATCCGTGTCGGTCAGCAGATATTCCGCTTCCTGACGGCCGTGCCGAAGGGTAACACGCAGCTCGATTCCATCGCCAACGTGTTGCGCACGAGTTTCCGCAAGATGACGCCGCAGGAGATCGCATCGTTAAAACCTCTGCGCGTGCGCGTGGTGACGGTCAAGCCCGGTGAAACCGTGGCAACGATTGCCGCAAGGATGATGGGGACCGACCGCAAGCTCGACATGTTCCGCATGATGAATGCGATGAGCGCCACCGCCACGCTTCAGCCCGGCCAGCGGGTGAAGATCATTGCGGAATGAGATGCTAACAAAAAACCCCGGATTGTGATCCGGGGTTTTTTGTTTCAGACGTTATCGATAATTACCGCCACTCGCGCACATCGACGAAATGACCGGCGATGGCCGCCGCCGCTGCCATGGCGGGGGAGACGAGGTGGGTGCGGCTCTTGTAGCCCTGGCGGCCCTCGAAGTTGCGGTTCGAGGTGGAGGCGCAACGTTCGCCAGGCTTCAGGCGGTCGTCATTCATGGCAAGGCACATGGAGCAGCCCGGTTCGCGCCATTCGAAACCGGCTTCGAGGAAAATCTTGTCCAGACCTTCCTTTTCCGCCTGTTCCTTCACGAGACCGGAGCCGGGCACGATCATGGCCGAGACGGTGGGCGCGACCTTGCGGCCGTCGACGATCTTTGCCGCTGCGCGCAAATCCTCGATGCGGCCATTGGTGCAGGAGCCGATGAAAACGCGGTCGATGGCGATATCGGTGATGCGTGTACCGGGTTTCAAGCCCATATAGTCCAGCGCACGCCACTTTGAAGTACGCTTGTTTTCTTCCTCGATATCATCCGGATTGGGAACGATGCCCTCGACGGACGTCACGTCCTCAGGCGATGAGCCCCAGGAGACGATCGGCGGCAGATTGGCGGCTTCCAGCACCACGATCTTGTCGTAATGGGCGCCCTCATCGGATTTCAGCGTTTTCCAGTAGGCGATGGCCTGTTCCAACGTCTCGCCCTTTGGCGCGCGCGGCTTGTCCTTGATGTAGTCAAAGGTGGTCTCATCAGGCGCGATCAGACCTGCACGGGCGCCGCCCTCGATGGTCATGTTGCAAACCGTCATGCGGCCTTCCATGGAGAGCGAGCGGATTGCCTCACCGGCAAATTCAATCACATGGCCGGTGCCGCCCGCTGTGCCGATCTCGCCGATAATGGCGAGGATGATGTCCTTGGCGGTGACGCCTTCTGGAACCTTGCCATCGACACGCACCAGCATGTTCTTGGCCTTTTTCTGGATCAGCGTCTGGGTCGCCAGCACATGCTCCACTTCCGACGTGCCGATGCCGTGCGCCAGCGCGCCGAAAGCACCATGGGTGGAGGTGTGGCTGTCGCCGCAAACAATCGTCATGCCCGGCAGGGTGAAGCCCTGTTCCGGGCCAACGATGTGGACGATGCCCTGACGCTTGTCGCGCTCGGAATAATATTCGACACCGAAATCCTTGGCATTCTGCGCAAGCGCTTCCACCTGGATACGGCTTTCCTCGTTCTTGATGCCTTCCAGCCGGTCGGCTGTGGTTGGCACGTTATGATCGACGACGGCAAGCGTGCGGGTGGGCGAATGGACCGGACGGCCGGCGATGCGCAGGCCTTCAAAGGCCTGCGGGCTCGTCACCTCATGGACCAGGTGACGGTCGATATAGAGAAGACAGGTTCCGTCCGGGTCACGATTGACGACGTGGTCGTCCCAGATCTTGTCGTATAAGGTGCGGGGTGCGCTCATGGCTCTATGCCTTGTCATGGAAAGGTAAAATCAGGGTTCAGTAAGGCGGTGGACAGCGGGTGCTGTCAGGCGAGCCTAAGTCGGCTGTTGAGCGCCCCGGAAATGCGCGCAAAAAACCGTGCCGGCAGACGCTTGTGGTCCTGCAGCACATAAACATTCTGCGCGAGACATCCGAATTTAGATCCCATAGCGGTCTTCATAGCAGATTGCCGGTTTCGCGGCAATATGAATGCACGCAGACCGTAAAACGGTGACCCGGCGGCTTTGATGTGCGCCGCATCATGCACTCAGGGCTTTAAAATGCCGGTTTCGCAGCCTTTTCGGCATTGCTTATGATGCAATGCAACTTGCGTATCTTGCGGCGCACATATAGATGGGTCCCCTTATCATTTGCATTTCGACGAGCAATCGAAGGGAGGGAAAAGCACATGGTATCGGAAAAATCCCTAATCTCGAAGATCACCTGGCGGCTGATGCCGTTTCTTGGCCTTCTCTATCTCATCGCCTATATCGACCGGCAGAATGTCAGCTATGCCAAGCTGCAGATGGTCGATGCGCTGAGCCTCAGCGAATATGCCTACGGACTTGGCGCTTCGCTGTTCTTCATCGGCTATTTCCTCTTTGAGGTTCCGAGCAACCTTTTCCTCAACCGTTTCGGCGCCAGCAAATGGTTCGCCCGCATTCTGGTTTCCTGGGGTGCCGTCACCATCGCGCTTGCCTACACGCAGAATGCGACGATGTTCTACATCCTGCGCTTCCTGCTCGGGCTTTGCGAGGCCGGTTTCTTCCCGGGCGTGCTGTTCCTTATGACGCTGTGGTTCCCGCGCGATTATCGCGGCCGCATGATCGGCTTGTTCATGATCTTCAGTGCGCTTGCCAATGCCATCGGCGCACCGCTTGGCGGCATGCTGCTCGATCTCGATGGTTTCCTCGGTTATGCCGGCTGGGAATGGGTGTTCCTGGCGACGGGTATTCCCGCCGTGATCGCCGGTATCGTTACCTTCTTCTATCTGGACGATACGCCGGAAAAGGCGAAGTTCCTGACGCAGGCCGAGAAGGACTGGTTGAAGAACCGCCTGGCCGAAGAAAACAAGGGCATGGAAGAGCATGCGGAGGACGGCTTCAAGGCGCTGATCAATCCGCGCGTGCTGTTCATGGCGCTTTGCTATGTCGGCTTTCCGCTGGCGGCCTATGGTCTCAGCTACTGGCTGCCGACGATCGTAAAGAGCTTCGGCGTTTCCAACACCGCCAACGGCTTCATCAACATCATCCCCTGGGTGATCGTGGCCGTCGCTCTCTTCGTCGTGCCCCTGGCGGCTGACAAGGCAAAAAACAAAACGCCTTATATCGTCGGACCTGCCTTCGTCGGCGCGTTTTGCCTGCTGATGTCGGCGCTGCTCAGCGATCCGGTATTGCAGTTCGCCTTCCTTTGCATCGCCGCTGCGGGCATTTTTGCCGGCCAGCCGGTGTTCTGGAGCCTGCCCGGCCGCTTCCTCAAGGGAGCCGGTGCCGCTGCCGGCATCGCCGCCATCAATTCCGTCGGCAATCTCGGTGGTTTCGTGGCGCAGAACGTGGTGCCCTGGATCAAGGACCAGACCGGCAGCACGATTGCGCCGATGTTCTTCCTTGCTTTCTGCCTGGCGCTTGCCGGGGTGCTCGTCATCATCGCGGCGCGAAAAATGGGCAATCAGGCCGAGGCCGCCTGATCTGCAAGATTGTGGCAGCCGGCATAATTTCCGAACCGTCGCATATGTAAAAAATCATGGCCCGGATATGTCCGGGCCATGGTCCATTTAAACGGTAACCGATGAAATTCTCTTCGAGAGAAATTACGCCGTGAACCAATCGCTGCCGGTCAGGTGAACGCCGGAGAGAATGATCTTCTCACCCTTGTGCTCGCCAGTAACGTTGTAGCTGAGGACGGTATCGTTATCAAAGGTCGAAACCGCCCAGTTATCGATCACTGTACCGACCAGCTTGAGCTTGTCCATGGAGGCGTTGAAGCCTTCGATGGTATCTGTGGCAAAGCTCTTCGCCATGTCACCCAGATTGAAGACGAAGGTATCGGCGCCACCGCTTGCGATGATGTGGTCGATGCCCTTGCCACCGGTGACCAGCGACGAAGCGAGCTTTACACCGCTCAGGTCGATAGAGTCGTTACCCGCACCGGCATCGATCTTGACGGAGGTGTAGCTGCCGTCGGTGATACCAGCACCACCATTCACAGCGCCGGTATTGGCGGCAAGACCGCCCGTGCCCGCAGCCGACGTGTCATTGAAGGCAGCGCCGGCCTTGACGGTGATCGTGTCGTTGCCTGCGCCGGTGTCGATGTTGAAATTGTTGACCCAGGTCTTTTCGTTCGAAACGACAGATACGGTAACCGTGTCGTTGCCTGCGCCGGTCGTGATGTTACCGCGCTTGGCATTGAGAACTTCAACGGTGGACGAACCGGTGCCGCCGAGGTGAACGTCTACCTGTACGAAATCCTTGAACTTAAGGTTTTCAGAGGTGTCAGACTGGGCGAGAGCGTTCTTCACCGAATTCCATGCCGAGGATACGTCAAATGTGAAGCCGTTTGCGTTGGGGTCGTAGCCGACATCGACAGTGCCACCAGCACCGGTACCGGCAACCGCCACAGCGCCAACGCTGACAGCGCCTGAATCGAGCGTAGAGCCGTTTTTGACCTGTGCTGTGGATTCCGTGAGGAGCTTATATGCTTCCTGATCGATCAGGCTGGTGAGCGACGAAACCGATGCCGCGCCGCCATTACCAAAAGTTACTTTTAACGCCATTTTACTCTCCTATAAATTTTTGAGAATTCGATGTATCGAAATTAAATTTAATAAATATTGCGGGTGATAATTAGTACATTATAAATGGCAAGACAATATGAGAAATTGTTTTTTTTGGAAAAATTCTCGCTCTTGGTGTATTTGCGAATCGTTTCTAAGAAAACATGTAATGAAAGTCTTTTATTCCTGCAGGAACGTCTTTCTAAGCCTGTCCTGGAACGGTTTGACAAAATAGGAAAGAACGCTTCTTTCGCTTGTCTGTATGAAGACTTCGGCCGGCATGCCCGGATACAACCGTCCACCTGGTATATGGTCCATTCCAGTTTTGCTCGGCTTGATGCGCAGTGCGTAAAATGACGCCCCGCTTCGGGAATCTGTCTGCAAGTCCGGGGCGACGACTGCGACTTCAGCGCTTACATCCGGCGTCGTGCTCTGATTGAAAGCCGTGAAGCGAATGGTCACTGGCTGCCCGACATAGATCTGGTCTATGTCGTTTGGAAGAACATTGGCGTCGATTGCAAGATCTTCCTTTGCCGGCACCACCAGCATAAGCACTTCGCCCGGCTGGATGACGCCGTTTATGTTGTGCACCGACAGCTGGTAGATACGCCCCGCAATCGGCGAGCGAATATCGAGGCGGTCGAGCTGGTCGCGTGTTGCCGCAAGCCGTTCCTCGTATTCCGCAACGGTGGCTTCGATTGACGTCAGATCTTTTGTGACCTCGGACTTGCGGTCCTCGTCAAGCTGAAGCGACTGCAAGTCCATTTCGCTCAGCTTGCCTACCGTCTGCGCACGCGCGGCCATATACTGGCCCTGTTGACCTTCGAGATTGGAAAGCTGCCGCTTGAGAAGGTTGAGGCGCTGAAGCGTTACCAGCCCCTTTGCATATAGCTCCCGTGTCTTTGAGACGTCTTCCCTTACGATAGCAAGTTCATTGTTGGTCGCCTCAATCTGCACGTCCATGCCCCGCGCTTCATCGGCTAGCTGATCCTTGCGCGTTACCAATTGCTTCTTCATGCCGATCAGTGCGCTGCGACGGCTGTTGAAAAGGTTCTGCTCACTGTCGATGAATGTTTTGGCAGCCTTCGAATTGGTCAAGACGGCCAGATCTTCCGGCATTGTGAAAGAGGTGGCGTCGGAGATTTCGGCACGCAGACGCGCGCGGCGTGCATAAAGCTGCGCGAGCGTATTTTCGACAATGGACAGGTTTGCCTGAACGATCGTGCCACTCAGCCGCAGCAAAACCTGACCGGCCTCCACCGTGTCACCTTCCGCAACATTGATCTGGCTGACGATACCGCCGGAAAGGTGCTGAATTTTCTTGGAGTTGCCTTCGACAACGACCCGGCCCGTGGCGACGACTGCCCCCGAAAGCTTCGCGAGAGCCGCCCAGCCACCCAGGCCGAAAAGAAGGCCGGCAGCAAGAACGACTACGGCGGTTGAGTGTTTGACGATAGATGTTTTCGTCACGCCGGTTTTTTCTCCCTCAACCATTTTCACCCACCCGGCTTTCCAGCTTACGTACTTCTTCTTCTGTTTCCGGCACCTGGCGAATATTTTGACGCAGGATTTGCGCAAGCACCTCTTCCTTGGTGCCGAAGCGAAGCATGCGGCCGTTGCTCATCACCATCACAAGATTGACGCTTTCGATGGCGCTCGGACGATGGGCAATGACGACCACGATGCCGCCTCGCGCCCTTATGTCGCCAATGGCGTTGCGCAAGGCTGCCTCGCCTTCGCTGTCCAGATTGGAGTTCGGCTCATCGAGGATGACAAAGAACGGCTCCCCAAAAAGTGCCCGCGCCAGGCCGATGCGCTGTTTTTGCCCGCCTGACAATGCCTCTCCACGGTCGCCGATATAGGTGTCGTAACCGTTGGGCAGGTTCAGGATGAGATCATGAACCTGAGCGGCCTTGGCTGCCGAAACGATGGCTTCCGCAGTTGCGTCACGGTCGAAGCGCGCGATATTTTGCGCGACCGTGCCTGGCATCAGCTCCACCTGCTGGGGCATGTATCCGATGGATTTACCGAGAACCTCGAAATCCCACTGATTCAGTGCGGCCCCATCGAAGCGCACGGAGCCGCGCTCATAGGGCCAGATACCGGTTATCAAACGCGCCAGCGTGGATTTACCGGAAGCGCTTGGCCCTATGATGCCAAGGCCATCGCCCGCGTTCAACGTGAAGGAAATATCGGCCACGGTATCTCGCGCGCCATTGGGCGGACCGCCGGTCACGCGATCGATGGCAACGGTATATTTCGGTGGCGGCAGGGAAAGCGGCTGTGCGGGTTCCGGTACGAGTTCGAGAAACTCGTTGATGCGTTTCCAGCCCTGTCGCGCAGTCATGAAGCTGCGCCAGTTTGCAATTGCGTGTTCGACAGGGCCCAGCGCTTTGGCCGAGAGTATGGAGCCTGCGATGATGCTACCCGCTGACGCATGCCCCTCGATAACCAGCAGGGCGCCGATTGCCATCACACCCGACTGTAACAAAAGGCGGAATGTTCGGGAAATCGCGGCGAGCATGCCCGCCGTGTCCGACGTCGAGAGTGTGACGGCGCGGTAATTGGAGTGCAGATCGTCCCACATCGACGTCACCGCATTCATCATGCCCATGGTTCTTATGGACTCGATGTTGCGCTGGCTGCTGCCGACGAGTGCATTTCTCTGTCCGCGCACGGTGTAGGCCTGTTTGGTCGCCCTTTCGGTCAGCCAGTTGGTTATGAGCGTCAACACGACAAGGACCAGGGCGCCGCCAAGCACGGCAAAACCGATCCAGGGATGCAAGGCAAAACAGATCAGCAGATAGATGGGCAGCCAGGGAATATCAAAGAAAGCTGCTGGTCCCGGCCCGGACAGGAATTGACGTATCTGATCGAGATCGCCGACGATCTGCAGCCCGTCTACCTTGCCGTAGGCGGCAAGTGGTGCGCTGATTGATGCCCTGAAGAGCTTTTGATTGAGCTCGTCGTCCATATTGTCCGAGATGCGAGCCAATATCCGGCCGCGCAGAGCATCGAACCCCACGAGAAAGGCATAGAGAATAACCAGCAGAACAACGAGAGCGACAAGAGAAGGAATACTCTTGCTCGGCAGAATCCGGTCATAAACCTCCAGCATGAAAAGGGAGCCGGAAAGGTTGAGAATATTCATGAGTGCGCTGGCAAGGCCGACAGCGAAGAAAGCGCGCTTATTTTTTGTTAAAAAAGAATTAAAAAAAAACATATCTACACCTAAAACTGCGCGAAAATTGCACAATAAGTGAAACTAGGCAATGCTATTAGAGAATGTTCTAAATAAATTAGGCAAAGAGATAAGTAGCAATACGACTTTGATCTTGATCTGTCGATACGGAGATGGGGTCGAAGGCTGGACGTGACGCTATGTCGCCCACCAGATTGTTATGGCGCATCGATGCAACAAAAAAGGCGGTCCAAAGACCGCCCTCTCCGTAAATCCATCAAAATGGAAATCTTATTCCGCTGCAGTTTCCGCAGCCTTTGCTGCTTCTTCCGCTGCCTTGGCTTCTGCTGCTTCGGCTGCTGCCTTTTCGGCGGCGAGAGCCTGTGCTGCTGCTACCTTTTCAGCTTCCAGACGTGCCTTTTCTTCGGCGACTGCCTGGCGCTCGGATTCGTTCAGCTTGCGGGCGCGCGTACCAGTGTTTTCAACGATACGGGCAGCCTTGCCGCGACGATCGCGCAGGTAGTAGAGCTTCGCGCGGCGAACCTTACCGCGGCGAACGATTTCAACGCCTTCGACCAGCGGGGAGTAGATCGGGAATACGCGCTCGACGCCTTCGCCGTAGGAGATCTTGCGAACGGTGAAGCTCTCGGAAAGGCCGCCGCCGGAACGGGCGATGCAAACGCCTTCGTAAGCCTGAACGCGGGTACGGTTACCTTCGGTAACGCGCACGTTGACGCGCAGCGTGTCGCCCGGAGAAAACTCAGGCAGGGTGCGCTTTGCTTCGATCTTGGCAGCCTGTTCGGCTTCCAGCTGCTGAATGATATTGGTCATGTTAACCTCTGATTTCTTCTGAAACAGCCAGAGCGCTCAACGTTTCGTCTGTCGGTCAATGCCTTCAGACCATGCCGTGCGGCAGGAGCGGGTTCGCCATTCTTTGCTTGCGGTTAAAGGGGAAAACCCCAATTCCACGCGGGCACATACACGAGGCAGCGCCATTTGTCATCCCTTCATGACAATATTTTATCAATTGTGGGCGACGTACGGGCTGTTGCGAAGGTGCGTTTCCCCGGTTATGGCATGAAAACCTTGGGAGGGGCCATGTCCGTACTTATTATCATGATGCTGTTTGCGACCGGCTTTCTATCTGGCGTGGTCAATGCGATCGCCGGTGGCGGCACCTTTTTGACCTTCGGGGCGATGACGCTTGCAGGCCTGCCGCCGATTGTCGCCAATGCCACTTCGGCGATCGTGCAGTTTCCCGGTTACATCACCTCCGTGATCGCCTACGGGCCTGAAATCCGCGCCCACTGGCGCGAGGCGATCCTTCTGTCGGCCGTCTCCATCGTCGGCGGGCTGGCGGGGTCGCTTTTGCTCCTGTCGCTCGACAACCCCTCCTTCCGCCAGCTTGTGCCGTGGTTGCTTCTGGCCGCAACCGTTGTTTTCGCCGCTGGCCCGTGGCTGCGACCGAAGGCCAGTGCCGAGCGTTCACCCGGTAATGTGCCGAGCCTCTTCTTTCAGGGGCTCGCCTCCATCTATGGTGGTTTTTTCGGGGCGGGCATGGGCATCATGATGCTGGCCATCCTCGGAATGACCTCGGGTGGCAGCTATCATCATCTGAATGCCCTGAAGAACCTGCTCTCGGTGGTGATCGCGATCATCGCCATTACGATCTTCGTCAGCGGCGGCGTCGTTTCCTGGTGGGCCGCCCTCATCATGTTCCCGGCGGCCGCGCTTGGCGGATATGTGGGGGTGCACACGGCAAGGCGGGTGCCGCAGTGGATCATCCGCTGGCTGGTCATTGCCGTCGGGCTGGTGCTGACGGCCTATTATTTCGTCTCGGTTTAAACCTTGGCCTTTTCCAGCAGGTCGGGCCGTCTTTCCTTCGTCAACGCCAGCGCCTGCTCGTGCCGCCATTTGTCGATGACGGCGTGATTGCCAGAGGTGAGAACGGCCGGGATGTCGCGGCCTTCCCAGACCTGCGGACGGGTGTAGTGCGGATGCTCCAGAAGCCCACCCTCGAAGCTTTCATGCACGCCTGAGAGATCGTTGCCCATGACGCCCGGCAGAATGCGGACAATGGCGTCCAGAAGCGTCAGGGCGGCGGGCTCGCCGCCGGAGAGAATGTAATCGCCGATCGACACTTCCTCCAGCCCGCGCGCCTCTATGACCCGCTGGTCGACGCCTTCGAAGCGGCCACACACGATAATCGCGCCGTCGCCTGCCGCCAGTTCGCGCACTCGGTCCTGCGACAGTGGCTTGCCGCGCGGGCTCATCAGCAGACGCGGTCGCGTATCTCCATCTGAAACATGGTCGATGGCTGCGGCCAGAATGTCGGGTTTCAGCACCATGCCGGCGCCGCCGCCTGCCGGGGTGTCGTCCACGCTTCTGTGCCTGTCGGTGGCGAATTCACGGATCTGCACGGCCTCAAGTGACCATTGCTCGCGCTCCAGCGCCTTGCCCGCCAGCGAATATCCGAGATGCCCGGGAAACATTTCCGGGTAGAGCGTCAGAACTGTAGCCTTGAACGTCATGGCCTTATTTCTTGCCGAAAGGCGATGCGCCGGTTTCGTCTTTGTCGTCCGGATTGTCGATCAGGCCAGCGGCCATGGGATCGATGAGAATGCGTCTCGCCTCCAGATCAATTTCAAGCACGGCTGCTTCCGAAAAGGGGATGAGGGCGGGACGGCGGCCCGCACCTTTCAGCTCCAGGAGATCGCCTGCGCCGAAATCGTAAACGGCGCTGACGGCGCCATAGCTTTTGCCTTCGGCATCGACGGCTTCCAGCCCTTCGAGGTCGGCATAATAAAATTCGTCGTCGTCCAGCTCGTCATCCGGCAGATTGTCGCGTTCGATGAACAGTTCGAGCCCGTTCAGGCTTTCCGCCGCATTGCGGTCGTTGATACCCCTGAAGCGGACGACAACCACATTCTTGCCCTCTCGCACTTCCAGAATTTCGAAGACGCGGCCATCGGCGCTGACCAGATTGCCGTAATCGCCGAGCGCCATCGGTTCGTCCGTATAGGTGCTGACGCGGACTTCGCCGCGCAATCCCTGTGCGCCGCCGATCTTTGCCATGAGTATCGGGTTTTCCAGCTTTGCCATCGGGCCGTCCGTCTTCTGGTGTTGGTTGCGTCTGGTTTACAGCATCAGCGCGAAAATCGGAATCGATTTTCACAGGGCACGATGCGCAGATCCAACGCGTTAGAGCATAGTTCCTGACGCTCTAAAGTTTGTTGATACCAAAATAAACAAAAAACGGGCGGCATGGAAAACCACGCCACCCGTTCTCTAAAATTCTATTGCAGATTATTCTGCAGCAGAAGCTTCTGCTGCGGCAGCAGCTGCGTCTTCAGCCTTCTGCTTCTTTTCTGCAACGCGTTCCAGAGCGCGCTTGCCCGGCAGTGCCTTTTCCGGGTTGCTGCGAGCGGCGCGATCGGCAAGGCCTGCCTCTGCGAGGAAGCGCAGAACGCGGTCGGTCGGCTGTGCGCCCTTGGCGATCCATTCCTTGATGAGGTCAGCCTTCAGCTCGATGCGCTGCGGGTTGTCCTTGGCGAGCATCGGGTTCCAGGAACCGACCTTCTCGAGGAAACGGCCGTCGCGGGGCGAACGGGCGTCAGCAACGACGATCTGGTAGTACGGGCGCTTCTTGGAACCACCGCGTGCGAGACGAATTTTAAGTGCCATGTTATTTACTCCTTGAGATAGCTTGTCCGCCGGTTAGGCGGTCTTTTCATTACCGCCATGTTCGGCGGCTATTGCTTCATGATGCCGGATGACTTCCTTGATGACGAAGTTTAGAAACTTCTCGGCGAAATCCGGATCCAGATTGGCATCCTTTGCCAGACGGCGAAGGCGTTCGATCTGGTATTCCTCGCGCGCCGGGTCCGCCGGCGGCAAATTGTATTTTGCCTTCAGCACGCCCACCGCCTTGGTACAGCGGAAACGTTCGGCAAGAATGTGAACCAGTGCGGCATCGATATTGTCGATCGACTGGCGGTATTCGGAAAGCTGGGCTTTCACTTCTGCGTTGTTCACTGGCGTCGCCCTCACTTCTTTTTGGGGAAGCCGGGCAGGCCCGGCATGCCGCCAAGACCCGGCAGCTTTGTCCCGCCCAGACCGGGTAGCCCGCCGGGCAGACCACCGAGACCGGGCATTGCGCCCGGCTTGCCAAGACCGGCAGCTTCAGCCTGTTTTTGAAGCGCTTCGAGCTGCTTCGGGTCGATGTTCGACAGATCAGGCATGCCGCCGCCCATCATGCCACCAAGCCCCATCTTGCCCGCAAGGCCGCCCATCATCTGCTTCATGATGCCGCCCTTGCCCTTGCCGCCCATGGCTTTCATCATGTCGGCCATGCCACGGTGCATCTTCAAGAGCTTGTTGATTTCGGCGGCATCGGTGCCGGAACCGGCGGCGATGCGCTTTTTGCGGCTGTGTTTGAGGATATCGGGATTGGCGCGTTCGGCCTTGGTCATCGACGAGATGATGGCGATCTGGCGGTCGAACATCTTGTCGTTGAGGCCTGCGGAAGCCATCTTGTCCTTCATGCCGGCTATGCCGGGCATCAGCCCCATGATACCGCCCATGCCACCCATCTTCTTCATCTGGGCAAGCTGGTCGGAGAGATCGTTGAGGTCGAACTTGCCCTTGGCCATCTTCTCGGCCATGGCACGGGCTTTTTCCGCATCGATGTTTTCGGCAGCCTTCTCGACCAGCGAGACGATGTCGCCCATGCCGAGAATACGGTCGGCGATACGGCGCGGATGGAACTCGTCGAGTTCATTCATGCGCTCGCCGATACCGATCAGCTTGATCGGCTTGCCGGTGACGGCGCGCATGGAGAGGGCCGCACCGCCGCGCCCGTCGCCATCCATACGGGTGAGCACGAGACCGGTGATGCCGACGCGCTCATCGAAATTGCGCGCCAGATTGACGGCGTCCTGACCGGTCAGCGAATCCGCGACCAGCAGGATTTCATGCGGGTTGGACTTCTTCTTGATGTCGGCCATTTCCAGCATCAAGGGTTCGTCGATATGGGTGCGGCCGGCGGTGTCGAGAATGACGACGTCATGGCCGCCAAGCTTGGCGGCCTGCACGGCGCGCGCGGCGATATCTGTCGGCGACTGGCCGGCGATGACCGGCAGCGTGTCGACACCGGTCTGCACGCCCAGCTGGCGAAGCTGTTCCTGTGCGGCCGGACGACGCGTGTCGAGAGATGCCATCAGCACCTTCTTCTTGTCGCGGTCGGTCAGGCGCTTGGCGATCTTGCCTGTGGTCGTGGTCTTGCCCGAACCCTGCAGACCCACCATCATGATGACGACGGGGGCGGCCGCATGCAGGTCGATTGAGACCCCTTCGGTGCCGAGCATCTCGACAAGTTCGTCATGCACGATCTTGACGACCATCTGGCCGGGCTTGATGGATTTCAGAACGGCTGCGCCGACAGCCTTTTCACGCACCTTGTCGGTGAAGGAACGCACGACTTCCAGCGCGACGTCCGCTTCCAGAAGCGCACGGCGAACCTCGCGCAGGGCGGCGGCAACATCGGCTTCCGTCAGCGCGCCACGGCCGGTCAGTCCATTCAGAATGGAACCAAGGCGGTCCTGGAGGTTTTCAAACATCGTTTCTTCCTTCTTCGTTCCGGGGTCTCCGAAACGTCGGTGCTTTCGCTGCCAAAAACAAGACGCAAAGCCAAAAAGCACCCGAGGGCGCATCGCGCTGTCGGGTGTTGACCTCCGGGATCTCTTTATACCTTTGCGGGTCCCGGTCGGCGGCTTGGAGTCGTGAAACTGCCAGCTGATTGGCCGCGATAAACAGGAAAGTGCCGTGAAAGTCAAGACAGTGCCGGTTTTCATGCGGCAAAGCATGCCTTGTCATCTTTACGTGATCAGACGAAAGCTGCGATGGCGGTGCTTGAACGGCGTCGCCTGGCTTCTTATACCTTTCCCATGAAACGTCGAAACTTCTTTCGTTTTTCCGCACTTGGTCTGCTTGCTCTTGCGGGCGGTGGCCTGTTTGCGCGCCGCTCTAACGCCAGCGCCTATTATACTGGGCCGGTCTCCGATCATTTCGACGGGGTGCGTTTCTTCAATCCCGGCGGCTCGCCGCCCGGCAATTTCATGGGCCTCCTGAAATGGCGCTTCAACGGCGAGCGCGCCACGTGGCCGGAAAACTATCCCAGCCCGTTTCCGTTCGCAAAGCCAGAGCCCCGCATCGACGGCAAGGACATTCGCGTCACCTTCGTCGGTCACGCCTCCTTTCTCATCCAGACGGCAGGGCTGAATATTCTCATCGATCCGGTGTGGTCGCAGCGTACCAGCCCGTTCAGCTTCGCCGGTCCCAAACGCGTCAACCCGCCGGGCATCCGTTTTGAGGATTTGCCGCCGATCGATCTGGTGCTGGTGACGCATAATCACTACGACCATCTGGATATGGAAACGCTGAAGCGCCTGCATGTGGCGCACAAGCCGCTTTTCATCACGCCGCTTGGCAATGACGCCATCATCCGCACCGGCGTCGAGGCAGCGCGCATCAAGGTGGGGGACTGGGGCGATGTCCTTGAGATTGGTTCGGTCAAAATTCATTTCGAGCCGTGCCACCATTGGTCGGCGCGTGGGCTGAATGACCGGCGCATGGCGCTGTGGGCGGCCTTCGTCATCGAAACGCCTTATGGCAAGATTTATCATATCGGCGATACCGGCTTCCACGACGGCCTCAATTATCACGCCGCGCGCAAGAAACACGGTGAGTTCCGTCTCGCCAACCTGCCTTTCGGCGCCTATGAGCCGCGCTGGTTCATGAAGGGCCAGCACCAGAACCCGGCGGAAGCCGTGGAAGGCATGAAGATCTGCGGTGCGGCACATGTCTGCGGCCACCATTGGGGCACTGTGCAACTGACCGATGAAGCGGTCGAAGCTCCTCTTGTCGCGCTGAAGGCAGCGCTTGCTGAGCAGGGGATAGAGGAGAGCCGCTTCCAGCCCATGCGGCCCGGCGAAGTCTTCGACGTACCTTCCGCCTGAGCGGCTCAGCGGTTTGCGCCGCAACAGTCTGGTAATTTGCCGTCCTTTCCGCCATATAGAGCGAAAGTGCGGGCAAAGCCCGTCTTTATTCCGGTTTCAGGTAGTTTTCAGGTTCAGTACGATGGCGGATACGGTCGAATTTGCGAAGATGAACGGGCTTGGCAACAAGATCCTCGTCGTCGACATGCGCGGCCGCAGGGATATGGTGACGCCTGCGGCGGCCATCGCGCTCAATGCCGATCCCGCCACGCAGTTCGATCAGATCATGGCGATCCACGATCCGCGTGTCGGCGGCACCGATGCATTCATCGATATCCTCAATTGCGACGGCACGAAGGCGCAGGCCTGCGGCAACGGCACGCGCTGCGTGGTGCAGGCGCTGTCCTCTGAAACCGGCAAGACCACCTTCACCTTCCAGACGGTGGCGGGCATCCTGAACGCCGTCGAGCATGAAGACGGCATGATTTCCGTTGATATGGGCCTGCCGCGTTTTCGCTGGAGCGACATTCCGCTTTCTGAAGAGTTCCACGATACCAGCCGCATCGAGTTGCAGATCGGGCCGATCGACGCGCCGATCCTGCATTCGCCCGCCGTCATGTCCATGGGAAACCCGCACGCCATTTTCTGGGTGGATCGCGATCCGATGGAGTTCGATCTGGAACGCTTCGGCCCGCTTCTGGAAAACCACCCGATGTTCCCTGAAAAGGCCAATATCACGCTGGCGCAGGTTATTTCCGACAGTGCGCTTCGCACCCGCACCTGGGAGCGCGGCGCCGGGCTGACGCTCGCCTGCGGTTCTGCCGCATGTGCCGCTGCCGTTTCCGCTGCGCGCACCGGCCGCACGGGCAGGAAGGTCACCATCGATGTCGCCTCCAGCCATGTGCGTGTGCCGCTGACAATTGAATGGCGCGAGGACAACCACGTCATCATGACGGGGCCGGCCGAATGGGAATGGTCCGGCATGGTCGATCCCATCAGCGGCGCCTTTTCGCGCGATGCCGTGGCTGAGCAGGGGGCCATATGAGCGGCGTCGAGGTCATAACCTTCGGCTGCCGTCTCAATACCTATGAATCGGAAGTGATGCGGGCGGAGGCCGAAAAGGCCGGGCTCAACAATGCCGTCTTGGTCAATACCTGCGCGGTGACGGGCGAGGCGGTGCGCCAGGCGCGCCAGGCCATCCGTCGGGCAAGGCGCGACAATCCGCATGCGCGCATCATCGTGACCGGCTGTGCTGCCCAGACTGAAAAACAGACCTTTGCCGAGATGCCCGAAGTGGATGCGGTGCTCGGCAATGAGGAAAAGCTGAAAAGCGCCTCCTATCGCGCACTGCCGGATTTCGGCGTTTCGGCGGAAGAAAAGCTGCGCGTCAACGACATCATGAGCATCAAGGCGACGGCGCCGCAGATGGTCAAGCACATTGACGGGCATGTCCGTGCCTTCATTCAGGTGCAGAACGGCTGCGATCATCGCTGTACCTTCTGCATCATTCCCTATGGGCGGGGCAATTCCCGCTCCGTGCCGATGGGCGCTGTGGTCGAGCAGGCGCGCAGGCTGGTGGAAAGCGGTTATTGCGAAATCGTGCTGACCGGGGTGGATGCTACCAGCTACGGTGCCGACCTGCCGGGCGAACCTTCGCTAGGGCTTCTTGCCAAAACATTGCTGAAGCAGGTGCCGGAAATCTTGAGACTTCGGCTATCCTCGATCGACAGCATCGAGGCCGACCACCATCTGATGGATCTGATTGCAGGTGAGGCGCGTTTCATGCCGCATCTTCACCTGTCCCTCCAGCATGGCGACGACATGATCCTGAAACGCATGAAACGCCGTCATCTGCGGGCCGATGCCATTCGTTTCTGTCACGAGGTGCGGTCGCTCCGGCCGGATATCGCATTCGGTGCTGATATGATCGCCGGTTTTCCGACCGAGGACGAAGAGATGTTCGAAAACGCCGCGACGCTCGCGGAAGAATGCGGCATTTCCAGCCTGCACGTATTTCCCTACAGCCCGCGTGCCGGCACGCCGGCGGCGCGTATGCCGCAGCTCGACCGTGCGCTGGTGAAGGAGCGGGCGGCGAGGCTTCGCGAACGTGGCGAGGCACTCAGGCTCGTGCATCTGCAAAATATGGTTGGTTCGACGCAAACGATCCTCGTTGAAAACACCGGTTTTGCGCATACCGACAATTTCACGCTGGTGGCGGCGCCCGATCTTCTCGCGCGCACTCTTGCGCAGGTTGAGATTACCGGCCACAACGGCAAACATCTGAACATGAAGCTTCTCGCAGCGGACGCGGCCTGAAGCGGCACAGGAAAAGACACGGGAACGACCATGGCCCTCGGCTTCATCAAAAAAGTCTTTTCTTTCGGCAAGGACAAGGCCGGGACTGACGGCAAGCCGCAAGAGGATTCCGCGCTTGAACGCGCCAGAGAAAATGTCTCTTTCGATGAGGCACTGAGCGAAGCCGAAGCACATCCCATTGTCGAGAAAGACCCGGTTTCCGAACTGGAGATTGAGACGGCCGGTGGGCCTGCTCCGGATGCCGATGCGGCCCTTTCCGATGACCAGGAGGAAGAGGACGCGCCGCTTCTGCCCGGCGCCGAGCAGGCCGGAGACATCGGCGTTGTTCCGCTGTCGCTGTTGCAGGCCGAAGCCGCCGCCGAAGAACAGGCCGAGGTTTTGCCCGAAGCTGCCGATGCCGTGCTCGATGCAGATGCGATGGATGCGCTGCTCGATGAGGCGGAGGCTGCCGGTGCCGTCGAGCCCCCTGCCGTTTCGCCTATCTTGCCGAAAGGTTTTGCGGCGGCAAGCGAGCGCGAAGAGCCTGTCGCCGAAGCGCCGCAGCCGAAGCTCAGCTGGTTCCAGCGCCTGCGGGCCGGGCTTGCGCGCACCTCCTCGCAACTTACCACCCAGATTTCGGCGCTGTTCACCAAGCGCAAGCTGGATGAGGATACGCTCGACGAACTGGAAGACCTTCTCATCCAGTCGGATCTCGGTGTCGAGACCGCCATGCGCATCACCGGCGCCTTGTCTTCTGAACGTTACGGCAAGGATGTCAGTGGCGAGGATGTGGCGCGCATCATGGCGGGTGAGATCACCAAGGTCCTGAAACCTGTCGCCAAGCCGCTGGAACTCGATCTTTCACACAAGCCGCATGTCATTCTCGTCGTCGGCGTGAACGGCACCGGCAAAACCACGACCATCGGCAAGCTCGCCTCCAAGCTCTCGGGCTCTGGCCTCAAGGTCATGCTCGCGGCCGGCGATACGTTCCGTGCGGCGGCAATCGAGCAGCTCAAGATCTGGGCGGATCGTACCGGCTCGCAATTCATCGGCACCAAGCTCGGTGCGGATGCCTCGGGTCTCGCTTACGACGCCTATGAGCAGGCGCGTGCGCAAAAAAGCGATGTGCTCATCATTGATACTGCCGGCCGTTTGCAGAACAAGACGGAGCTGATGGCGGAGCTGGAAAAGATCGTGCGCGTGCTCGGCAAGCTCGATCCCGATGCGCCGCATACCGTGCTTCAGACACTGGACGCCACGACCGGGCAGAACGCCTTGAACCAGGTGGAGATATTCCGCAATGTTGCGGGTGTTTCGGGCCTGATTATGACAAAATTGGATGGCACGGCGCGGGGCGGTATCCTCGTGGCCATTGCCGCCAAACACAAGCTGCCGGTGTATTTCATTGGTGTGGGTGAAGGCGTGGACGATCTGGAGCCCTTCGAGGCGGAAGATTTCGCCAAGGCCATTGCGGGAGTTTGAGTATGGATATTGAAAGCAATTCCAAGGAAAGCGAAAAGATGGTGGCGGAAATCAGCCCGCTCCTGAAATTCGTGCTCGAGCTTGGCCCGCTTATGGTGTTCTTTTTCGCCAATTCCCGCGGCGAATGGCTGGCCTCCACTTTTCCGGTACTGACGGAGTTCGGCGGGCCGATCTTCATCGCCACCGGCCTGTTCATGATCGCAACCGCAATTGCGCTTTCCGTCTCATGGATGCTGACGCGCAAGCTGCCGATCATGCCGCTCATATCAGGCATCGTGGTTCTCGTGTTCGGTGCGCTGACGCTGTGGCTGCAGAACGATACCTTCATCAAGATGAAGCCAACCATCGTCAATGCGCTGTTCGGCGTCATTCTGCTGGGCGGCCTGTTTTTCGGCCAGTCGCTGCTTGGATATGTCTTCAATTCGGCCTTCAGGCTGAACGATGAGGGCTGGCGCAAGCTGACGCTGCGCTGGGGCGTGTTCTTCCTGTTTCTCGCCGTGCTGAACGAGGTGGTCTGGCGCATGTTCTCAACCGACGCATGGGTTGCGTTCAAGGTGTGGGGCACGATGCCGATCACGATCATCTTCACCATGGCGCAAATGCCGCTCGTCATGCGTCATTCGCTCGAACCGCTGAACAAGGACGAAAAATGACAGTTGCAGAGGTGCCGGCTTCCCGTCCGCGCTCGTTCAAATGGTTCGGTGTCGCCGCCGGACTTCTTCTCCTGCAGATCGTCATCCTCTATGCCATGGGCCGCATTCCCATTTGCGAATGCGGTTATGTGAAGCTGTTCGAACCCGGTGTGAACACGCCGGGCAATTCCCAGCATCTTGCCGACTGGTACACGCCCTCACACATTATCCACGGCTTCCTGTTTTACGGGCTCGCCTGGCTGCTGTTTCGCACGAAACCCCTTTCCATGCGGCTTTCTTTTGCGGTTTTGATAGAGGCAGCGTGGGAAATTCTCGAAAACTCGCCGCTCATCATCGATCGTTACCGCACGGCGACCATGGCGCTGGGTTATACCGGCGACAGCATCTTGAACTCCGCGATGGACACCGTTTTCATGGCGCTGGGTTTCCTCTTCGCCGCCCGCGTGCCGGTGTGGCTGACGGTTGTGATCGCCATCTTCTTTGAAATCTTCACCGGCTGGCTGATCCGCGATAATCTGACGCTGAACGTAGTGATGCTTGTCTGGCCCGTCGAAGCGATCAAGCAATGGCAAAACGCGCTCCCGCCAATGTGAAGATATCTGCCCGTACGTGCGTCGGAAAGGCACGAAAACCCTGCCTTATATGCAAGTTTTCTTAAGGGCATTGCGGTAGTGTCCGGGCTCAAAGGCTCGTCTTTCCGTCCGGCAGAACACTGTGCAAGATAATTTCGCCTACCTTCTCCCCTTCATCATGCTGACATTCGGTGTGGTATTCCTGTTCCTGCAGAGGACCGGCCACGCTTCGGCGCGATATTGGGGTTTCGGATATCTTTCGGCGGCGTTTGGTTTTGCCGCACCTCTGGTGCTTGGCGGCTTGCCCTTCGAAGTACAGGCGATCGTCTCGAACCTGTTGTTTTTCTCGGCCTTTTTTCTCTACGGCCATGCGCTGCTCACCCATTTTGGACGGCCGCTTTATACGACGGCGCGACTGTCGATCGTGGCTGCGGCGGTTTTGCTGGTCTCGTTCCATGTCTTCATCACACCGGATCTGAAACGTGAGCTGGTCATCGGTGATCTTGTCTGCGCCCTGCTGCTCGCCATCCCGGTCTGGATCGTGCGGAAGCGGCCCCTGGCGCTTGCAGACAGGCTTATGGTGGCGATTGCGTCACTCGTGGTGCTCGAAACGCTGGTGCGCATCGGCATGTTGCTGGTGATGACGCCGAACGGTTCGATGATCGAACTCAGTGAATTCTTCGAATCCGATTATGCTTTCTACATGCAGCTTGCCGCGAGCATATTCGGCTTTCTGCTTGCGCTATCCGTACTCGCGAGCCAGATTTCCGTGACCGTCGACCGGCACCTGCAAGCGGCTGAGCACGATCCGCTGACGGATGTGCTGAACCGCCGTGGGTTCGACCGGCGCGTTCCCGATTTTCGCAGCGGGACACCAATAGGCGCAGTAATTGCGTGCGACATAGACCATTTTAAGCGTATCAACGATGACTATGGCCACGCTGCCGGCGATATCGTTCTCATCGGCCTTTCAGACCTTCTCCGGAAAAGCGCGCGTAGCGACGCTCTGGTGGCGCGTTTCGGTGGCGAGGAATTCGTGGTTTTCCTGCCCGGCCACACCGCCGCCGCGGCCGGTCACCTTGCCAATGCCATGCGTTTGAACCTTCTGTCGCTGGATTGGCGTAGCCGTGGCGTGGCCACCAAGGTCACGGCAAGCTTCGGCGTTTCAGCTGTCGCGAGGGGAGATCATTCAATTCACGATGCGATCAAACGCGCCGACGACAGCCTGTATGCGGCAAAGCGTGGTGGCCGCAATCAGGTCGTGCTTGAAGGGATGGGTTTGCAGGCGACAGCCGAAGGGCCGTCGCTAAGGGTGATTTCCAAGGTATAATACCGTTTGGCGCGCGGGCTACTTTCCGGCCGCAGCGGTGATCGCCGGCAATAAATCCCGCTCGACGCTGCGGGCATCGAAGGGGCCGACCTTTTTGTAGAGGATCGTGCCGTCGGCTCCGACCAGATAGCTTTCAGGGATACCATAGACACCCCAGTCGATCGCGGCCTTGCCGTTCGGGTCGACGCCTATCGCGGCAAAGGGATTGCCGAGTTCGCCGAGAAAACGAAGCGCGTTGTCCGGTTTGTCCTTATAGTTAATGCCGACGACGGTGATGCGTTTGTCTTTCGCCAATTCCTGAAGGATGGGATGCTCCTGACGGCACGGAATGCACCAGGAGGCGAAGACGTTGACCAGCGTCAGCTTACCCTTGACGGCGGCCTCGTTGAGGGCCGGCAGGTTTGAGCCTTCCAGCGGCGGCAGCGACAGTGCGGGCGCCTTGGTTCCGATGAGCGCCGATGGAATGGCGCTGATATCCAGCCCGTTGACGTCCTGATCGTAGAGCATCTTGCCGGCGATAATGGCAAAACCGCCGAAAAGCAGAAGCGGCAGAAGCGCCAGGGCATATCGTGTGCGCCCCGTGCTTTTGGCTTTGGTGTTCTGGTCCTGGCTGGCCTGGGTCATCGGGTTTCACCCGCAGAAGCGGCTTTTGCCCTGCGGCGCACGCCGGATGCTTCCAGTCCCTTCAGTTCCCGTTTGCGCGCCTGACCATCCAGGATGACCCAGGCGATGAGACAGAGGACAACAAGGCCGGTCGCCGCATAGGACATGCCGATATAAAAGGCGTGTGTCATGTTCTCATGCCTCCCGGTTTGCCATGCGGGCGGCAAGCCGCCGTTGGGCTGCCACGCGCCGGCGCCAGATTTCGTTGCGCATGGCAGCGATGTGCAACGTGAAGAACAGTAGCGTAAAGCCGATCGCCATGGTCAGAAGCGGCCAGAGAAACTCCGAATCGATTGCCGAGCCGCCCATGCGGATGACGCTTGCCGGCTGGTGAAGCGTGTTCCACCATTCAACTGAAAACTTGATGATGGGAATATTCACAAAACCAACGAGGATCAGCACGGCGCTGACACGGGCGGCTCTGGAAGGGTCGTCCATGGCGCGGTTGAGCGCTATCAGGCCAAGATACATCAGAAAAAGCACGAAGACGGACGTCAGCCGCGCGTCCCATACCCACCAGGTTCCCCACATGGGTTTACCCCAGAGCGAGCCGGTAACAAGCGCAATCAGCGTGAAGGCAGCGCCTATGGGTGCGGCCGCCTTGTGGCTGACATCCGCAACCGGATGACGCCAGACGAGCGTGCCGATCGCTGAGACCGCCATGACGGTATAACACATCATCGAAAGCCAGGCGGAGGGGACATGCACATACATGATGCGCACGGTATAACCCTGCTGGTAGTCGCCCTCTGTCGTGAAAGACAGATAGAGACCGGCGGCCAGCACCAGTGCCGTCAGGACCGCAAGCCAGGGCAGAATGCGTGCCGAGAGCGCCAGAAACCGCGTGGGATTGGCGAGATCACTGAATTTGGTGATGGTGAAAGTCTGCTCGTTCATGCCGTTTGTGTAACCCGAGAATGGCTGCCCCGCAATTGATCGCCGTCAATCGTAGATCGGCAATTGCGGTTTCATCAATCCATAACATTGCGCAATGCCAAAGCGGCAAAGAAAGGACCGGTCACGGCTGAAAATAACGTGATCGCGCAGAGAATGAGGAAGGGCGGCAGAAAGGGTGCCGGATCCTGCACCGCCGCATAGGACGCGCTGACGCCGAAGATCAGTACCGGAATGGCCAATGGCAGCACAAGGATGGAGACCAGAAGGCCGCCGCGCGGCAAGGCAACGGCGACAGCGGCACCCACCGCGCCGATGAAGGTAATGGCGGGCGATCCGACAAGGAGTGTGAGCATCACCGCGCCGATCGCCACTTCGTCCATGTTCATGAACAGGCCGATGAGCGGCGAGGCGATGACCAGTGGCAGACCCGTTCCCACCCAATGTGCCAGGCATTTGACGAGCACGGTCAGCACAAGCGGGTTTTCCTGCATGAGTATGAGGTCTAGCGAGCCGTCATCCCGCTCTGCCTGAAACAGCCTGTCGAGGCCGAGGAGGGTGGAGAGCAGCGCGCCGATCCAGACGATGGCCGGGCCAATGCGCGCAAGCAGATTGAGATCAGGCCCGACACCGAAGGGGATGACGGCGACAACGGTCATGAAGAACAAGACGCCGATCAGCGCGCCACCGCCGGCGCGGATGGAGAGTTTCAGGTCGCGGAGGAAGAGGGCGGTCATTGGAGGCGCCTCGGTAGGCGGGCATACCCCGCACACGCACCCATCACGCCCAAGCCTCCACACCTGCAAATCCCGTCATCTGCAATTCCCGCGCATTGTCGAGCCCAAGCGGCTGATGGGTGGCAGCCATGACGATGCCGCCTCTCCTCAGGTGGCTCTTGACCAGATCCGTAAACATGCCGTCCGCTGCTTTGTCGAGCGCCGCTGTCGGCTCGTCGAGAATCCACACCGGCCGCCACGCGATCAAAAGCTTTGCCATGGCAAAACGTCGTTGCTGGCCTGCGGACAGGTAACCGAAGGGCAGGTGGGTGATGCCCGCAAGGCCGACGATGTCTGCCGCCTTATCGATGTCGACACCGGCGCCGCCGGTGAAGTCGCCGAGAAAGTCTTTCCAGAACCGCAGATTCTCCGAAACCGTCAGTTCCGTTTTCATTGCGTTGCGATGGCCGAGATAATGGCAGGCCTCCGATGGACGCATGTCCGTTTCTATTTCTTTGCCGGCTATCTTTACCCGGCCCTGCTCGGGGCGCAGCAGGCCGGCTACAGTGCGCAGAAGAGTGGATTTTCCCGAGCCGTTGCGGCCGGTCAGCACCAGCGCTTCGCCGTCACTTAACTTGAAGGAAATGTTCATGAATATGAAATCTTCGCCGCGTCGCACGCCAAGATTTTCCGCCGTCAAATCCATGCTGCGTTTCCGTATAAGATTTTCATCGTCTCGCATAAAAAAATCGATTTGATTTCCTGAATGGTCTGGCACGTTTCTGAGAAATTATCTATATGGGTGTCAACCACGCCAGCGGCCGGCGTGAACATCATCTTGCGCCGGACTTGACGATTGCGAGGAGCAATTTTCACGTGCGGACAGCGGAAATGGTCGTACCCGCATCCTGATGTGCATGAGTGCATAGGTGTCCGCACGCACGTGTTGGCTATCAGAGTAAGCGGGGTTTTTTATCCATGCCCAAATCACTCGACAGTTTTCATTGTCGTTCCGTCCTTACCGTTGATGGTAAGGACTACGTGTATTTCAGCCTTCCCAAGGCTGAGGCAAACGGCCTGAAGGGCGTTTCCAAGCTCCCCTATTCCATGAAAGTTCTTCTGGAAAACCTGCTTCGTTTCGAGGACGGCCAGTCCGTTACCAAGGAGCATATTCTGGCCGTTGCAGAGTGGCTGAACAATAAGGGCCTGACCGAAAACGAAATCGCTTATCGTCCCGCCCGCGTTCTCATGCAGGACTTCACCGGCGTTCCGGCTGTGGTCGATCTCGCCGCTATGCGCGATGCCATGGTGTCGCTCGGTGGCGACCCGGAAAAGATCAATCCGCTCGTTCCCGTCGACCTCGTGATCGACCACTCTGTTATCGTTGACGAATTCGGCACGCCGACGGCGTTTGCCCGAAACGTCGAGCTTGAATATGAGCGCAATGGCGAGCGTTACCGCTTCCTGAAGTGGGGCCAGCAGGCATTCAAGAACTTCCGCGTAGTTCCGCCCGGTACTGGCATCTGTCACCAGGTCAACCTGGAATATCTCGGCCAGACCGTCTGGACCAAGGAAGAGGACGGCGAAACGATCGCTTACCCGGATACCTGTGTCGGCACCGACAGCCACACCACCATGATCAACGGTCTTGGCGTTCTCGGCTGGGGCGTTGGCGGTATCGAGGCTGAAGCAGCGATGCTCGGCCAGCCTGTCTCCATGCTCCTGCCTGAGGTCATCGGCTTCAAGCTGACCGGCAAGGTGAAGGAAGGCGTGACTGCGACCGACCTCGTGCTGACCGTCGTGCAGATGCTGCGCAAGAAGGGCGTGGTTTCCAAATTCGTCGAATTCTTCGGCCCCGGCCTCGATTCGATGACGCTGGCCGACCGTGCCACCATCGGCAATATGGGTCCGGAATATGGCGCTACCTGCGGCTTCTTCCCGGTTGATGGCGAGACCATCAACTATCTGACCATGTCCGGTCGTACCAAGGACCGTATCGCGCTTGTCGAAGCCTATTCGAAGGCACAGGACATGTGGCGGACCGGCGACGGTTCCGACCTCGTCTTCACCGACACCCTTGAACTCGACCTCGGCGACGTCGTGCCATCCATGGCCGGTCCGAAGCGTCCGGAAGGCCGCCTGCCGCTCGAAACCATTGCGCCGAATTTCGCGACGGCTCTCGAGAACGACTACAAGAAGCCCGGTCAGCTCCACAGCCGCTATGCGGTTGAGGGTGAGGAGTTCGATCTCGGCCATGGCGATGTGGCGATTGCCGCCATAACCTCCTGCACCAACACGTCCAACCCTTCCGTTCTCATCGCTGCCGGCCTTCTCGCCCGCAATGCGGTTGCCAAGGGTCTGAAGTCCCAGCCGTGGGTGAAGACCTCGCTGGCGCCGGGGTCGCAGGTCGTTGCCGAATATCTCGACAAGTCGGGTCTGCAGAAGGATCTCGATGCGATTGGCTTCAACCTCGTCGGTTTCGGCTGCACCACCTGCATCGGCAACTCCGGCCCGCTGCCCGCACCGATCTCCAAGACGATCAACGACAAGGGCCTGATCACGGCCGGCGTTCTTTCCGGCAACCGCAACTTCGAAGGCCGTATCTCGCCCGATGTTCAGGCGAACTATCTCGCCTCGCCGCCGCTCGTCGTGGCTTACGCGCTTGCCGGCACGGTCCAGAAGGACCTGACGAAGGAGCCGATCGGCGACGACCAGAACGGCAATCCGGTCTATCTCAAGGATATCTGGCCGACCTCGCAGGAAATCCAGGAATTCATCCTGAAATACGTCACCCGCGAACTTTACGAATCGAAGTACGCTGATGTCTTCAAGGGTGACGCGAACTGGCAGGCCGTTCAGGTTCCCCCGGGCCAGACCTATGCCTGGGACGACAAGTCGACCTATGTTCAGAACCCGCCTTACTTCGTGGGCATGGGCAAGACCGGTACGGGCCTTACGAACATCAAGGGCGCCCGCGTTCTCGGTCTCTTCGGCGACAAGATCACAACCGACCACATTTCCCCGGCCGGTTCGATCAAGGCTGCTTCGCCCGCCGGCGCCTATCTGACGGAGCACGGCGTGGGCGTTGCCGACTTCAACCAGTACGGTACGCGTCGCGGCAACCATGAAGTCATGATGCGCGGCACCTTCGCCAATATCCGCATCCGCAACCACATGCTCGGCCCGAACGGCAAGGAAGGTGGCTACACCATCCACTATCCGTCGAAGGAAGAGATGTCGATCTACGACGCTGCCATGAAGTACAAGGCGGAGGGCGTTCCGCTCGTCATCTTCGCCGGTGTCGAATATGGCAACGGTTCTTCCCGCGACTGGGCGGCGAAAGGCACCAACCTGCTCGGCGTCAAGGCGGTCATCGCACAGTCCTTCGAGCGTATCCACCGCTCCAACCTGGTGGGCATGGGCGTCGTTCCCTTCGTCTTCGAGGAAGGCACGACCTGGGCAAGCCTTGATCTCAAGGGTGATGAAGTCGTCGAGATCGATGGTCTCGAAGGTGAAATCAAGCCGCGCGAAAAGAAGATCGCCAAGATCACCTACAGCGACGGTTCGGTGAAGGAAGTTCCACTTCTATGCCGCATCGATACGTTGGATGAAGTGATCTACATGAACAATGGCGGCATTCTGCAGACGGTTCTTCGCGATCTGGTTGCCTGACAAAGCTCAGACCAACAAAGGACGCCGGGATTTTTCCCGGCGTCTTTGCGTTTCATCATCTCTTTTTTTGTGATTGCCACTCACCCCTTCGTGACTTTCTATTGAAGTGGAATAGACGCTATTTTCCGGTTTGCATCCGGTTGGGTTGATCGCATCAATTCGTCTGGATATCTGCTCCGGACAAAGGTTCTTGTAATGCCGCTGAAATTGCCCCTGTCGATATGTCTTCTCGGCACGTTCCTCGTCACATCCGCGCACGCGCAGGAGGCTGTGAAGGGCGTTGTCGAGTTGTTTACATCGCAGGGATGCGCGTCCTGCCCGCCGGCGGACGAAGCATTGCGCAAGATGATCCAGAAGGGTGATGTGGTCGGCCTCTCCTACCATGTCGACTACTGGAATTATCTTGGCTGGACAGATTCCCTGGCATCGAAGGAAAATACAGAGCGGCAATATGGCTACATGCGCGCTCTCGGCCGCAACGGTGTCTATACGCCTCAGGCCATCCTGAACGGTCGCGACCACGTCAAGGGTGCGGATGTCCGCGGGATTTACGACAGGCTGGATGCTTTCAAGCGCGAGGGTCAGGGGCTGAACGTGCCGGTCGCGTCCAAATTTGCCGGTGACGAGGTGGAGATCGATATTGGCGCCGGTAGCGGCAAGGCCGATGTCGTGGTCGCCTATTTCACGCGCGAGCAGACGGTAGACGTGCAGAAAGGCGAAAACCAGGGGAAGAAAATGTCCTACTGGCACAGCGTCTATGACGTGCAAACTGTTGGCATGTGGGATGGTTCACCGATGACGGTGAAGCTTCCGGCAAGCGTGGTGGCAAAGGTGAAAAAGGGCGGCTGCGCCGTGCTGTTGCAAACGGTAAATGCCAGCGGCGATCCGGCGGCAATCGTCGGCGCAAGTATTTTACTGGGGAATGAAACACCCTGATCGCCTGTCTGGCGATGGAAGATCCGATCCGGGCATTGGGGGCTGGGGGTAAAGGGTCAATGCACCGGATCGGGTCATCTTGGTGCCTAGGCATCAATTGACAATAGGACTATTCCATTCAATTCGGGCCATGGTTTGACCGAAATACGGCAGGCCATGCTAAAATGGCTGCCTAAATGGTTACCTTTTTTACCCCTGCTTTTTTCTAAGGCAGCGTCCTTATGGGCATCGGCTGGTATCTTTCTGCGTCGCAGACGCCGGGTTTCGCTGCCGTCCCAAGACCGTAAAACCCTCCTCCAAAGTTGCGATCTCATGTTCAATGGCTGTTCGAGACTTGCAATTTTGTCTTCTCCGGCTCACATTAATCGGACGACTTGGGTGGAATCGGAGGTATTGGATGACCGATCAACCGGATGTGCAGCAGGTTCAGACCGCTTCACGCGACAGTTCCACCGTTGTCGATCTCCGCGAGTACAAAAAAGACAAAGACCCTCTGCCAATTACATTCCACCGGCGCGAGCTGGATGCGATCCTGCGCATTTATGGCCGCATGGTGGGAGAGGGCGAGTGGCGCGACTATGCCATCGACCACCTGAGGGAAAAGGCGGTATTTTCAGTCTTTAAACGCTCGGGTGAAATGCCGCTCTACAGGATCGAGAAGAACCCCAAGCTGGCGGCGAAACAGGGGGCCTATTGCGTTGTGAATACGGATGGCCGCATTCTCAAACGTGGCCACGAGTTGCCGCAGGTTCTCAAGGTTTTCGACAAGGTCCTGAAGCTCATCGAGTGAGATGAGACGGGACGAGCTACCCTGCCGCAGCTTAATGCGGACACGCGGATGGAGAGGCGATCAAGTCTCGAATTTCGGAAAATAAAAAGGCGGCCGAATGGCCGCCTTTTGCACGTTTGCCAGTTGGGTTCCTGCCCTTACTTGTCACGGTTGCCCATGAACTGCAGGAGGAACATGAACAGGTTGATGAAGTCGAGATAGAGCGTTAGCGCACCCATGATCGCCTTGCGGCCAGCCACGGCAACTTCGTCGCCATCGAAATACATTTCCTTGATCTTCTGCGTGTCATAGGCGGTGAGGCCAGCGAAGATCAGCACGCCAATCGCGGAGATCGCGAACTGCAGCGCGGAAGAGGCGAGGAAGATGTTGACGATGGATGCGATGATGAGGCCGAACAGACCCATGATCAGGAACGAACCCATGCCCGAAAGGTCTTTCTTCGTGGTGTAACCGTAAAGAGAGAGCGCGCCAAACGAGGCAGCGGTCACGAAGAACGTCTGTACGACGCTCTGGCCGGTATAGACCATAAAGATCGAAGACAGGGACACGCCCATCAGCGCCGCATAGACCCAGAAGGTTGTCTGGGCGGCGGAAACGCTCATGTTCTGGATACGGAAGCTAAGAAAGAACACCAGTCCGAGCGGTGCGAGCATGACGACCCAGCGCAGCGGTGACGCAAAAAGCAAAGTGGCAAAAGCTTCGTTCGAAGCTGCAAGCGTATATGTGCCGAACGCTGCGATGCCGGTGATGACCAGAGCCAGCGCCATAAGGTTGTAAACCTTGAGCATGTAGGCGCGAAGACCTTCATCGATCATCGCACCAGTCTGTGCACGGGTCTGGGCCATGCGGTTCTGGTAGTTATTGAAGTCAGCCATTGTTTCCTCTTTTGAGCTCCGTAATTGCTACGGTGTCGGGATACCTCCCGGGCGCCGCTGCGGAGCTTCAGCAAGCCTGCCCAAGAATATGATGGCAGAACGTGTCCGATACAAGGCCTTTCACAGTCGAAAAGACACCATATGCGCGAAAAGCGCTCACGTTTCAGCGATCATTACAAAGAATTAATCGTTAAAGTTAAGCAGCGCACAACCGAAGATTATTCACCCGCCTGCCGCAAAACCGGAGCGGCCTTCTGCCCGAGAATTCGCCATGTGCCCATGAGGCCGATGCCTACCGTCATGACGAGGGCGACGACGACCGTGCCGATCGCCACATCCGGCAGGAAGCTGGAGGGCAGCTTCATGATGCGGGAAATGACGAACCAGGCGGAGACGCCGCCGGCGAAAAGCGCAAAAACGGCGGTGGCGAGACCGAGCATCATATATTCATAGGAGAACGCGCGGATCAGCAGGCTGCGTGTACCGCCCAGTGTTTTCAGGATGACCGCATCATGGGTGCGGGCACGGTTTCCGGCGGCAAGAGCGCCGGCGAGGACGAGGACGGAGGCTATGAGCGCAACGGCCGCTGCTGCGCGAATTGCGGTGGCAAGCTGGCCGACCAGCCGGTTGACCACATCGAGGGCGTCCTTCACGCGCACGCTTGTTATCGTTGGGTAGGCGTTGGTAACGGCGCGCAATATCTGGCCCTCCTCGCTTGCGGATGCGGAGGGGTCGGCGAGTGTGGCAAGCCAGGCATGTGGTGCGCCACGGAAGGTATTGGGTGAAAACACCATGACGAAATTGATCGACAGCGATTCCCATTCGACATTGCGCAGATTGGCGATCTTTGCCGTGATGCTGCGGCCGAGCACGTTGACGGTAACGGTGTCGCCGATCTTGAGGCCCAGTTCCTGCGCCTCTTTCGCCGCAAAAGAGACCAGCGGCTCGCCGCTATAATCCGGTCCCCACCATGTTCCTTCGGTCAGCTTGGCGTTTTCGGGAGCATCCTGCGAATAGGTTATGCCCCGATCACCGCGCAGCAGCCAGCGGCCGGATGGCGGCACATCTATCTTCGTCACGTCCTCGCCATTAAGAGCCAGAATGCGGCCGCGCAGCATCGGCACCTCGGTCAGCGTGCCCTGGGGCGCTTCTTGCCTGAGAAGATCGCGGAAGCCCTGCAACTCGGTGCCCTGAATATCCACGAAGAAGAAATTCGGCGCTCGTTCCGGCAGGCTGTCGGTCAGTTCGCGGCGCAGATTGCCGTCGATCAGCGTCAGGGTCACCAGCAGCGTCAGCCCGAGGCCGAGGGAAAGAACGACGGAGGGGGTGAGCGCACCCGGCCGGTGAATATTGCCGATCGCCAGGCGAAGGGCGGCGGAATGAACGCGCGGGCTGCGTTTGGCGATGGCCTTGACGCCTGACGCCACCAGTCGCAGCACCACAAACGCGAAGGCGATGGCGGCAAGGAAAACCGAGGCGATGAAACGTTCTTCTGCCGAAAAAATGGCAAGTATGGCCAGCGCAGCCAACAACAAGCCCGTCACGGCGAGATAAGGCCAGGACGGCCAGCTGCCCTCCTC
Organism: Agrobacterium sp. MCAB5; assembly: GCF_052114365.1. Lineage (NCBI taxonomy): Bacteria > Pseudomonadati > Pseudomonadota > Alphaproteobacteria > Hyphomicrobiales > Rhizobiaceae > Agrobacterium > Agrobacterium sp. MCAB5. The sequence continues at coordinate 49,462 of NZ_JBFREP010000007.1, read as the reverse complement.
GAACCCCTGCTCTCGAAAAAGGGCGGTCGCGGGAACTTCGCGCGCCTGGCCGAGTGGCACGATGGCGAAGGCAAGTGTCGTCAAGATGCCGAACAGGGCGGCAAGACCAAGTGCTGCCGGATAGAAGGCAAGCTCTTTCGGTACCGGAAGCACACCCTCCAGAAACCGCATGGCGATCAGCGGGGCGATGGCGCCCACAGCGAGGCCGATGATGATGCCAACGGCGGCAATGAACACGATCTGGAAGAGATAGGTCATGGTGACCACGGAAGCCGGCGCGCCGAGGCATTTCAGCGAGGCGATCGTGGTGCGCTTGGAATCGAGGAACGCGCGAACGGCGTTCGCAACGCCGACGCCGCCAACGATGAGGGCGGTCAGGCCCACCAGCGTCAGGAATTGCGAGAAGCGGTTGACGTTTTCGGTAAGCGATGGCGCTGCCCGGTCACTCGTGCGGATGGACCAGCCGGCATCGGGAAACGTCTTGTTGGCCGCATCGGTCATCGTTGCCCGCGCTGCAGGATCGTTCAGCATGATCTTGTAGGCGTGTTCGACCAGACTTCCGTTCTGAACGAGGCCTGAGGCGAAAAGCGCATCGCGGCTGACCATCAGCCTTGGGGCAAAACCGAAGCCGTCGGACAGGGCATCCGGCTCGTCGACAACCGTGCCGGTCAGTTTCAGCTTCACATTACCGAGAAGGATGTCGTCGCCGACCTTGATGCCCAGCCGCTCCAGGAGAAGCGGCGCGGCAACGGCGCCATAGGTATCGCCGTTCGCAGCCAGAAGCTCGCTCAGAGGCCGGTTTGGGTCTGCTACGAAGGCGCCGTAAAGCGGATAGGCGCCGTCTACGGCCTTCACTTCCGTCAGCGTCTGTTCGGAACCATCGGCAAGGCGCGCCATGGAGCGCAGCCCGGTGGAAACGGCGATTTTGCCGAGGCCATCGAGGTAGGCCCGCTCCTCTCCGGTTGCCTCCCTGTTGCGCAGCTCGAAGCGCACATCGCCAGCCAGTATCGATTGGCCTTCCGTCGCAATCGCGCTGGTGACGGCGCGTGACACGGAGTTGACAGCGGCAATGGCGCCGGTTCCGAGCGCGATGCAGGCGAGGAAAATATAGAAGCCACGAAGGCCGCCGCGAATTTCGCGCCGCGCGAGCCTGAATGCGTTTTTGATGTTGGCAACAGACGGGAGAATGGAGCCGATCATGCCGATACCGCCCGGGCCATATGGGCAGTGGCGCTGTCACCCTCTATCTCGCCGGAGCGCACCTTGATCTGCCTTGAGCAACGGGCGGCCAGTGACGGATCATGGGTGACAAGGATCATCGTCATGCCGCGTTCGGCCTGTTTTGAGAAAAGAAGATCGGCGATCTGCTGGCCCGTATCCGCATCCAGATTGCCGGTCGGTTCGTCTGCGATCAACACGGCGGGGGAGGGTGCAAGCGCGCGGGCGATCGCAACACGCTGCTGTTCGCCACCGGAGAGCTGGCCGGGATAATGGTTGAGGCGTTCGCCGAGACCGACAGCTACGAGTTCCCGTTTGGCGATCTCGAAGGGGTTCGGCACGTTGGCCAGTTCCAGCGGAACGGCTACGTTTTCCAGCGCCGTCATATTGGCGATGAGGTGGAAAGACTGGAAAACGATGCCGATATTCTTGCCGCGGAAATCCGCGAGAGCATCCTCGCCGAGCTTATGCAATTCCGTGCCCGCTATGACGATCTCGCCGCTATCCAGCCTTTCGAGACCGGCAAGCACCATGAGAAGGGTCGATTTTCCCGAACCGGAAGGGCCGACGATCCCCACCGCCTCGCTTTCGCCAATGGCAAGATCGATGCTCTTGAGAACGTGAACGGAGGCGGCGGCGTTGCCGAGCGTGAGGTCGGCCTTCTTAAGCTCTATGATGCTTTTCGTCACAATTCTCGTTCCTATATATGATGAAAACAGTCTGGCGGTGTCGATGCGGACGGTATTTCAGACAATGCAAACCAAGTTAGGAAAGCCGTGATGAGATTTAAAGCTGCCCTGTTTCACTTCATCGTCATTTTCGCCGCCGCCTTTTCCGCCTCGGCGGCCATGGCGCAGGAGCGGACATTGCAACTGGTTGGCCTGGGCGACAGTCTCATGGCGGGTTACCAGTTACCCCCCACCGATGGCTATACGGCACAGCTTGAAGCTGCATTAAAGGCCAAGGGCATCAATGTTACCGTCACCAATGCCGGTGTGTCCGGCGATACGTCCTCAGGCGGTCTGGCTCGGGCGGAGTGGTCGGTTCCCGATGGCACGGACGGGGTCATTCTGGAACTCGGCGCCAATGATGCGTTGCGCGGTATTGCGCCGGAACAGACGGAAAAGAACCTCGACGCCATCATTTCCGGCTTTCAGAAACGCAACATAGCGGTGCTGCTAGTCGGCATTATGGCACCGCCGAACATGGGTGACGATTACGCCAAGCGCTTCAACCCGATCTATCCGCAGCTTGCAGAAAAATACAACCTGCCGCTTTATCCGTTTTTTCTGGATGGCGTGGTGACGGATGATAAGTTGAAGCTGGAGGACAAGATGCATCCCAATACGCAGGGTGTGGCGATGATGGTGGAGAAATCTTTGCCGGCTGTTGAAAGCTTCATCAAGACAATCGGTGCGCAAAAAAAATAAGCACTTGCGCCCGCCTGCATTGCATGATTCGCTATGCTTGTTCTGCCAAGAGATTCGGGGAGCTCGCCATGCCGAGACTGTTTATCGCCCTCGAAATTCCGCGCAATGCGGCTATGAGCCTGTCATTGTTGCGCGGTGGTCTGCCGGGAGCCCGGTGGATCGATGTGGAGAATTATCACATAACCCTGCGTTTTATCGGCGATATCGACGGGAGAACCGCCGATGAGGTCGTTGACAGGCTGGACCGGATCGACAGGCCGGAATTCCAGCTCAGTCTCAACGGGATGGGTTCCTTCGGCTCCAAGAAACCGCATTCGATCTGGGCGGGGGTTTCCCCCTCGCCGGAAATGAATGCGCTTCAGGCGGAGGTCGAGAGGATCTGTCAGAGGATCGGCTTGCCGCCGGATCCGCGCAAGTTCATGCCGCATGTGACGCTGGCGCGGTTGCGCTCTTCACGGCTGGACGATGTGGTGCAGTATCTTTCCGGGCGCGGCAATTTCCGCACATCCGCCTTCACGGTCGGTCGTTTCGTGTTGATGTCGTCCAAGGAATCGGTGGGTGGCGGACCCTACATCGTGGAAGAGGTGTTCCCGCTTCACGAAGCGCGGTCCAGCGCCATCTTCTCGAGCAACGAGCTGCATCCTGCAAAAAGCATGTTGTAGACGGCCAGAAATCCGTCGTCGCCACCGAAGTAGGGATCGGGCACGTTTTCGTGGCGTCCCGAAGCGTAGTCCAGGAACAGGTGGATTTTGTGCTTCCGGTTTTCGGGCGCCTTTCGGAGCAGTTTCGCGAGATTTCCTCCGTCCATGGCAAGGATGAGATCGAAGGTCTCGAAATCGGCCTGGCTGACCTGCCGTGCACGCTGCAGGGAAATATCGATCCCATGCTTGCGGGCGATTGCGATGGATCTGCGATCCGGGGCGGTACCGGTGTGCCAGCCGCCGGTGCCGGCGGAATCGACAGTGAGTTGGCGAGATACGCCTTCGGTTTCGGCAAGTTTTGTCAAAATGCCTTCGGCAAGCGGAGAGCGGCAGATATTGCCCATGCAGACAAAAAGAACGGCTGTATGTTTCATGGAATATGCGTCGATCCGGTCGTTGAGGCGTTAATGTTTGTCCGAAACAGCGGATCGCATGTCAAGCGGAGGCAAGATGCATGAAATATCCAAGACTTGAGCCGGAAGCCATCCGGCAGGCGCTTTTAAAACTCGAAGGCTGGTCCTTGCGCGAGGACGGGGCGGCAATCGTCCGGTCGTTCAAGTTTGCGAGTTTTGCGGAGGCTTTCGGTTTCATGGCCGAGTCCGCACTCGTAGCAGAAAAGCTCAATCATCATCCAGAATGGTCCAACGTCTATTCGCGCGTCAGGGTCTGCCTCACCACCCACGATTCGCAAGGCGTGACCGAGCGGGATTTCCTGCTCGCGGAGGCCATGCAGAAGGCGGCAACGGGCCGTGGGAATTGAACGGCGGGCTTTAACTCCCATATAACAACCGTGACCGGAGGACCGTCGATCATGGATGATGTGAAAATCGGTGAAATTCTTTTGCCCGGGGAAACGGGCAGCGATGGCGAACGCGAACGCGTCGTGCGCGCCAAATTCTGGCCCAAGCTGAAGCGTGTGATGACCAAGGTGCCCTTCGCGCGCGATGCGGCAGCAGCCTATTATTGCGCGATCGACCGGGATACGCCGCTGCGTGCCAAGGGCATTATTCTGGCCGCGCTCGCCTATTTCATCATGCCGTTTGATGCCATACCGGACATGCTGGCGGTCGTTGGATTTACCGACGACATCGCGGTCATTACGGCCGCGCTTGCGATGATCCGCGCCCACATCAAGATGGAGCATTACGATGCGGCGGATGCCATGCTGAAACGGCAGCAGGAGGCCGAATAACACGTCTGTGATGACGAGGCTCCTCGGAGCCGGGCAGGTGACAAATTGTTGCCTGAATTTGTGTGTCATAGACATGACGGGGAGGGCGTGCCACGCCTTTCTTCTCAGGGTGCGGGCGTAGCCGATCTGTAACACTTCAAGACGTTTTCGGCATTTTATACGTGTTGTTGACGGTTTGGTAACCGCTTCCTGACCACAATGAGAAAAGACGATCCGCACCTGAACGTGGCCGATCCATAAACATGGAGCCCGCCGCTGCTTCGGGCCAATGGAAGACAATAACCCGGCAGGAAATTCTATGTTTGTAAGAAGTGTAGCAACCGCAGTGGCCATTTTGCTGACCAGCGTCGGCGTAGCATCTGCACAGTCGCCCACGCGCATCCAGCAGTTCAATGCATGGGGCGCCTATTCGTACAAATCGGGCAACAGCACCGTCTGCTACGTTCTTTCCATCCCCACTTCCAAGGAACCGGCAAGCGTCGATCACGGCGATATCTTCTTCATCGTGTCGCAGCGTCCGGGCCAGAATATTTCCTACGAGCCGCAGGCCATGGTGGGTTACCCGCTGAAGCAGGGCTCCAAGGTCAATGTCACGATCGACAACAAGAACTTCGTGATGTTTACCAAGGACAAGGCTGCCTGGGTTGAAAATGCTGCCGAAGAACCCGCTCTCGTTGCCGCGATGAAGGGCGGCAAGTCGATGACGGTGAAGGCGGTGTCCGGCCGCGGCACTGCGACTTCCTATTCCTATTCGCTTTCGGGCATTTCGGCTGCTTTCAAGCAGATCGAAAGCTGCAAGTAATCCTGACGCTTCGTCAGCTTTGTGATTGGCCGGTCATCGACCGGCCATTTGCGTTTTTGCTTGTTTGATGCTAAAGGCGCGGCAACATTGACAGGCGGATGCGCGAAAAGTGCTCCGCCTTTGATTTTTTCGACATGCAGACGATTTTCCGCCTTTCCTAAAGGCCGGTCGTGCGATGCATTGGATGATGGGATAGCGTGATGTCCGTATTGCATGCCCCTGCCGGTCTGGCAGTCAAAACTCCCCTGATCGCCAATAGCGATCTCATGTCCGGCAAGCCGTCGCTGATCGGCATGACGCGGGAGGAAATGGGCGAGGCGCTGGCCGAGATCGGCGTGCCGCAGAAGCAGGTGAAGATGCGTGTCAGCCAGTTGTGGAACTGGCTGTATGTGCGCGGCGTCTCGGATTTCGACAACATGACCAATGTTGCCAAGGAACTCAGGGAAAAGCTGAAAGCAGCCTTCACCATTGCCCGCCCGGAAATCGTCGAGGAGCAGATTTCCAACGACGGCACCCGCAAATGGCTGATGCGTTTTCCGCCGCGCGGTGCGGGACGTCCTGTCGAGATCGAGACGGTCTATATTCCCGAAGAAGGACGCGGCACGCTTTGCATTTCGAGCCAGGTGGGCTGTTCGCTGACGTGTTCCTTCTGTCACACCGGCACGCAGCGTCTGGTGCGGAACCTGACGGCCGAGGAAATTCTCTCCCAGCTTCTGCTCGCCCGCGACCGGCTCGGCGATTTTCCTGACGGTTCGACGCCGGTCGGCGCCTACGTGCCGAGTGAAGGCCGCAAGGTCTCCAACATCGTGATGATGGGCATGGGCGAACCGCTTTACAATTTCGAACATGTGAAGACCGCACTTCTGATTGCCACCGATGGTGACGGCCTGTCGCTCTCCAAGCGTCGCGTGACCCTGTCCACCTCGGGTGTCGTGCCGGAAATCTTCCGCACGGGCGATGAGATCGGCGTCATGCTGGCGATTTCACTGCATGCGGTGCGCGACGATCTGCGCGACATGCTGGTGCCGATCAACAAGAAATACCCGCTGAAGGAGCTGATCGAGGCTTGCCGCAATTATCCGGGTGTCTCCAACGCCCGCCGCATCACCTTCGAATATGTGATGCTGAAGGATGTGAACGACAGTCTGGAAGACGCCAAGATGCTGGTGCAGCTTCTGAGGGGCGTTCCAGCCAAGATCAATCTCATTCCTTTCAATCCGTGGCCAGGCACGAATTACCAGTGCTCCGAATGGGCGCAGATCGAGAAGTTCGCGGATTTCATCAATCAGGCGGGTTACGCTTCGCCGATCCGTACGCCGCGCGGCCGAGATATTCTCGCTGCCTGCGGCCAGCTGAAATCGGAATCCGAGCGCATGCGCAAAACCGAAAGGCTGGCTTTCGAGGCGATGATGATTGCCAACCACGGTGCGGACGACTGAATCGACGCCAACCGCGGCAGAAAGCTTGGTTCGTTACGGTTCTTTGATTGATTTCGGGCGGTCTTGTTTCTAATAAGACGGCAATAAGAAACCAACTGGAGGATACCTATGCGTGCATTCATTCTGGCGCTCGCAGCCGCGAGCGCCCTCGTTCTGCCAGCCAAGGCTGAAAACGTCACCGTTGCCGTCACCGCCATTGTCGAACATCCGGCGCTCGACGCCGCACGTGACGGCGTCAAGGCAGCGCTTGCCGAAGCCGGTTACAAGGAAGGCGAGAACCTCAAGTTCCTCTACGAGTCCGCGCAGGGTAATCCAGGCACCGCAGCGCAGATTGCGCGTCAGTTCGTGGGCGAAGCCCCCAATGTCATTGTGCCGATCTCTACACCGTCCGCCCAGGCTGTCGTTGCGGCGACGCGCGACATTCCGGTTGTCTTCACGGCTGTTTCCGATCCGGTTGGCGCACAGCTCGTCAAGGACATGCAAAAGCCCGGCCGCAACGTGACCGGACTTTCCGACATGCTGCCGGTTGCTGAGCACCTGGCGCTGATCAAGGAAATTTCGCCCAACGCCAAGTCCATCGGCTTTATCTACAACTCCGCCGAGGCCAACTCCGTCTCGACGCTTGCAGCGCTGAAGGCTGAGGCCGAAAAGGCCGGCCTGAAGGTCGTTGAATCTGTCGCCACAAAATCCGCCGAAGTGCAGGGCGCGACGCGCGCACTGGTCGGCAAGGCCGACGTGATCTACGTGCCGACCGACAATACCATCGTTTCCGCTTTCGAGGCGGCAGCTGGCGTTGCGAGTGAGGCGAAAATTCCGCTTTATGCCGCCGATACGGATTCCGTTGCGCGCGGTGCGGTTGCGGCTCTCGGCTTCAATTATTTCGACGTTGGCAAGCAGACCGGCGCTGTCGTTGTTCGCATTCTTAAGGGTGAGAAGCCCGGCGACATTCCGGCAACCGTTGCCGTCGGCACCGATCTGGTGATCAACAAGAAGGCTGCTGAAAAAGCTGGCGTCACCTTCCCCGAAAGCGTGACGAAGCGCGCCACCAAGGTCATCGACTAAACCGGACTTCGGGCGGCGGTCACTCGCCGCCCGTTTTGCGCGGCACGCAATGGTGCCCGTATCCGCCGACGCGGCGGCAATAACAAGGACATTACCGTGAGCCAAATCGCTTTCTGGGGTGCCGTGGAACTGGGACTGGTCTTCGCCTTCGTGGCGATCGGCGTCTATCTCGCTTTCCGGGTACTTGATTTTCCTGATCTGACCGTTGACGGTTCCTTTCCGCTCGGCGCAGCCGTTGCGGCCGTGATGATCATCGCCGGCCTCAATGCCTGGGTCGCGACCGCGATTGCGATGGTTGCCGGCGCCGGTGCTGGCATCGTTACGGCCACGCTCAACGTTCGGTTTAAGATACTCAACCTGCTTGCGTCGATCCTTACGATGATCGCGCTGTTTTCGGTGAATCTCCGGGTGATGGGAAAACCGAATGTGGCGCTACTCAATCAGGATACGATGATCTCGCCGTTCTACGGTCTCGGTCTTTCCGAATATCTCGTGCGGCCACTCTTTATCGGCGTTCTGGTATTGCTCGCTGTCATTCTCGTCTGGCGTTTCCTTGAGAGCGACGCGGGCCTTGCCATGCGGGCGACGGGCGCGAATGCGCGGATGGCGCGCGCCCAAGGGGTGAAGACCGGCAACCAGATCTATCTTGGCATGGCGCTTTCGAATGCACTGGTCGCGCTCGGCGGCGCGCTTTTTGCGCAGACCAATGGCTTTGCCGATGTGACTGCCGGTGTCGGCACCATCGTCGTCGGGCTTGCTGCCGTCATCATCGGCGAAACGCTGTTTGGCTCGCGGGGCATTCTGATTGCGCTCATCGGCTGTGTTTTCGGCTCCATCGCCTACCGCCTTGCCATCCAGCTCGCTTTGTCGAGCGATGTGCTGGGTCTCAAGGCCTCCGATCTCAATTTCGTTACGGCGGTATTGGTAGCCATTGCATTGATCCTGCCTCGACTGCGCCGCGGGGGAGCAACATCGTGATTTCCCTTTCCGACATTCAGGTCATCTTCGGGCGTGGCACACCGCTGCAAAAGCAGGCGCTGGCCAAGATCGATCTTACCATCGAGGATGGTTCCTTCGTTACCGTGATCGGCTCCAACGGTGCCGGCAAATCCACGCTTCTCGGCGTTCTCGCGGGCGATGTCCTGCCGACGGCCGGAAAGGTGATGGTTGGTGGCGCCGATGTCACACGCAAAACGACCGCCAGCCGGGCTGGGCGGGTGGCGCGCGTGTTTCAGGACCCACTGGCTGGCAGCTGTGGCGCGCTCACAATTGAGGAGAACCTTGCGCTTGCGGCGTCTCGCGGAGAGCGTCGCGGCTTATTGCCGGCGCTTGGGCGCGGCAGGCGGGATTTCTTCAGGGAGCGTATCGCTTCGCTCAATCTCGGTCTGGAAAATCGTTTGAAGGACCGCATGGATCTGTTGTCCGGCGGGCAAAGGCAGGCGGTCTCGCTTGTCATGGCAACGCTTTCCGGTTCGGACGTGTTGCTGCTTGACGAACATACGGCAGCACTCGATCCCGGCATGGCGGAGTTCGTGATGGAGCTGACCCGCAAGGTGGTTTCCGAGCGCAAGCTGACGACGCTGATGGTTACCCATTCCATGCGTCAGGCGCTGGACTATGGCGACCGCACGATCATGCTGCACGCCGGTGAGATCGTGCTCGATGTGTCCGGCGAAAGCCGCAAGGGTCTTCAGGTCGAAGATCTTATCGACATGTTCCGCAAGATACGCGGCCAGACGCTTGATGACGATGAGCTATTGATCGGCTGATGAGTTATCCGAAAGGCGCCTGCGGGCGCCTTTTTTATTTGTGCGTCATCGCGTCTGGGTGAGGAAAATCTTGACGGCGAAAAGCGAAAATACACCGGCGATCGTATAATCCAGCCCGCGCAGAACCTTCTTGTTGCGCTGGAGCCAGGCCGACAGCACATCGGCGGCAACGACGATTCCGATGCCGATCGGCAGCGCCACGATGATTGACCAGAGCCCGAGGAAAATAAGCTTGCCGGTTACATGCGGATCGGATGCGCTGACGAATTGCGGCAGGAAGGTCATGAAAAAGATGATGACCTTTGGATTGAGCAGATTGACCCAAATACCGTTCAGCAAGGCGGATTTCAGTGAAGATTGCTGTTTTTCGCCCGTGGTCTTGATCATCACGAAATCCGAGCCCTTGCGGATCGCCTGAATGGCGAGCCAGACAAGATAGGCGGCCCCGCCGGTCTTCAGGATGAGGAAGGCTGTCGGCGATGCGACGATGAGGGCCGCGACGCCGAAGGCAACCAGCATCGTATGCACGGTAATACCGAGATTGGTGCCCACTAGGGTCATGAAACCCGCTGCCCGGCCCTCGCGTATTGACCGGCTGATCCATAGCGTCATGTCAGGCCCGGGCGTTACCGCCAGAAGCAGGATGGCGACGGTGAAGGCGGCAAGTGTTGGCAGGCTCGGAACGAAATCCATCGCGGCACCCGTAAAGCTGGAGACTGCCGTTGCTTAACGCGAATTCGCGTTTCTGCCAATGTTTTTGCGCGCCGGGACATTGGTACGAAAACCGGGGATGATCAAAAGTGGATAGCCGCCGCAACTTTCAAAGTGCGGCGGCGTCGGGCGATCAGTTTTTGAGGAAGCTGGTGAAGGCGGCGGAATATTCGGTGTGCCAGCGCGACAGTGGCGGACGATTTTGGACGATGTCTTGAGCTGCCCACAGAATGCGTTTCTCATCCGTCGGGCGATCCACTTCGCCATCCGGGCAGAGAATGTAGAAATCGCCCCTGGCGATGCTCTCGATCATGAAATCAACGGTCTGCTCGCCGGTCCAGGCTCCTGCTGGTTTTTCCGTCCTGCCATTTGCCGTGAGGCCGGTGAAGACGAAGCCCGGGATCAGGAGATGGGCGGAAACCGCGCTGTTCGGAATATTGCGCAGCTCGTGCTGTAGCGCTTCCGTGAAGGCTTTGACGCCGGCCTTCGAGACATTATAGGCCGGATCGCCCGGCGGGGTGGTGATGCCCTGTTTCGAACCGGTATTGATGATGAGCGCGGCCTCGCCATGAGCGACCATGCCCTGCCCAAACACCCGGCTGCCGTTCACGACACCCATCAGGTTGACGTTGATGACTTTTTCCCAGTTGGCCTGAGCCCCGAAGATGGCGCTGCCCGGCTGGATGCCGGCATTGTTCATCAACACATGAACCCGCCCGAAACGCTGGATGACAGCGCGTTCCAGCGCCTCAAGCTCATCGAGTTTCGACACGTCGGTCGGTATTGCGACGATCTGTGCTTCGCCGTCCTTTGCGATGGTCAGAATATCAGCATGCGCTGCGGCAAGCCTGTCACCGTCGAGATCGACGAGGACGACGCTCATGCCGAAACCGGCAAATTTCCGGGCCGCGGCAAGTCCGATACCGGAGGCCGCGCCGGTGATGACGGCGACATTATCTTCCTTGAATGCGGGGTGGATGGTCGTCATAGGTTTTCCTTTCGCGTCGTTTTGTGCTGTTTCCAGCCGTTTGCAACGTTGCCTGAACCCTGAGTGGCTTCATTCACGGTCTTCAAGTTGATCGCGCCGCTTCATGTTAAAGCGCGAAATCGCATAATGCATGTGACAATTCGTTCGTTCCAGTCATGACGCGCTGTTGCGGGGATCTGACCTTTCGCAAATGCCTATTGCCCTTTCGTCCTATTCGTTGTTTTGTCGGGCATCTTTTCCGAAAATCGCTTCACAGTTTTCGGGTTGCACTGTAAAAGTGCCGAAATCCCAAGGAAATGGCGGTACCCCGATGCCGTCATCATGCAGATGGACATCATAATGGCACTCCCGAAAGACGTTAAGAAAGTCGTTCTCGCCTATTCCGGCGGCCTCGACACCTCGATCATCCTGAAGTGGCTTCAGACGGAACTCGGCGCTGAGGTCGTGACCTTCACCGCCGATCTCGGCCAGGGCGAAGAGCTTGAGCCGGCGCGCAAGAAGGCCGAGTTGCTGGGCATCAAGGAAATCTTCGTCGAGGACGTCCGCGAAGAGTTCGTGCGTGATTTCGTTTTTCCGATGTTCCGTGCCAACGCCGTTTATGAAGGTGTCTATCTGCTCGGTACCTCCATCGCCCGCCCGCTGATTTCCAAGCACCTGATCGAGATCGCCAAGAAGACCGGTGCCGATGCCATTGCGCATGGCGCCACCGGCAAGGGCAACGACCAGGTCCGTTTCGAGCTTTCGGCCTATGCGCTGAACCCGGATATCAAGATCATCGCTCCATGGCGCGATTGGACTTTCAAGAGCCGGACCGACCTTCTGGAATTTGCCGAAAAGAACCAGATTCCCGTGGCCAAGGACAAGAAGGGCGAAGCGCCGTTCTCCGTCGACGCCAACCTGCTGCACTCCTCGTCCGAGGGCAAGGTTCTGGAAGACCCGGCTAAGGAAGCCCCGGAATATGTGCACATGCGCACCATTTCCCCGGAAGCGGCGCCTGACAAGGCAACCGTTATCAAGGTCGGTTTCCGCAAGGGTGATGCCTGCTCCATCAACGGTGTGGAAATGTCGCCTGCCACGCTTCTGGCAACGCTCAACAATTATGGTCGCGAAAACGGCATCGGCCGTCTCGATCTGGTCGAGAACCGCTTCGTCGGCATGAAGTCGCGTGGCGTCTACGAAACGCCCGGCGGCACCATCCTGCTGGCTGCGCATCGTGCGATCGAATCCATCACGCTCGACCGGGGTGCCGCGCATCTGAAGGACGATCTGATGCCGCGTTACGCCGAACTCATCTATTACGGCTTCTGGTTCTCGCCCGAGCGCGAGATGCTGCAGGCCCTGATCGACAAGAGCCAGGAGCATGTGGAAGGCGAAGTGACGCTGAAGCTCTACAAGGGCAATGTCATGGTGACCGGCCGCGAGAGCGCGAAGTCGCTCTATTCCGACGCGCTGGTGACGTTCGAGGACGACCACGGTGCTTACGACCAGAAAGACGCAGCTGGCTTCATCAAGCTCAATGCCCTGCGCCTGCGCACCCTTGCGAAGCGTAATCTCGGCAAGTAATTCTGCTGAAGCATGAATTGGAAAAACCCGCAGGTGGCAACGCCTGCGGGTTTTTTCATGTCTCTCTTCTGGAAACGGCGCGAAAGCCGATGTAGCTGGCAACGGCCACGAATTCCATCACCGGAATGATGATGCCGAAGCTGGTCAGCGGGGAACCTATGAGCGAGGCCATTGCCCCACCCGCAAAGCCAGATCCCATCTGGATGAAACCCATCATGGCCGATGCCGAGCCGGCGATATGCGGGAAGGGGGCGAGGGCCGCCGTGACCATCGAAGGCGTCAACAGCGCGATCCCGACCGTCGCCACTGCGACGGGTCCCATGATGGAGAGGAAGGATGGCGGCACGAGGAAAACCGACAGTATGATGAGAAGACCGCCCGTGCCGGAAAAACAAAGGCCAAGCACGACGGAACGCCGGTCGCCCAGTCTCGGCGCAATGTAACGCAACGCAATCGAACCGAAGAAATAGGCGCCTGTTTGCATCAGCATGCCGACACCGAAGGCCGTGGGGGACATGCCGACTTCGTTGATGAGGATGAAGGTCAGCATGGTGGCTTGCGCATAAAGTGCGCCGATGGAGCCGCCGAGCACAAGGGCGGCCAGAAGAAAACGTGGCTGCTTCAGCAATGTGCCATAGGCCGACAGAAGGTGTCGGGGTCGGATCCTGGTTTTGTCAGGCACCGTCGTTTCACGCAGAAAAAGCACCACCGAAAGGATGGCGATAGCTCCGAGACCGGCCATGAGGAAAAACACCGATTGCCAGCCAAAAGCCGCAAGTGACAGACCACCGATCGTCGGCCCCATCGCAGGGCCGATTGCCAGCATGATGCCGATGAGGTTCATGATGCTGGAGGCTTCCGGGCCGGTGAACTGATCGCGCACCACGGCGCGCGCAACAGTCATGCCAACGGAAGCGCCGATGCCCTGAACGAGGCGCGCGAACAGAAGCACTTCGATGGTTGGGGCCAAGAGGGCGAGCACACCACCGCCCAGAAAGATCGACAGGAAGACGAGGCTCGCCTTGCGCCGCCCGAAGGCATCGGATGCCGGCCCGGCAAGCAATTGGGCTAAGGCAAAACCGGCAAAATAGAGCGACAGGCTGAGTTTTATGGCGGAGTCGCTGGTTGCGAAAACCCGTGTCAGTTCCGGCATAGCCGGCGTGTAAATCGACATGGAAATGGGCGCCAGCGCTGTCAGCAATGCTCCGAGCAAAGCCGTGCGTTTTCTGGACATGATCGTTTTCGACATTGCGATCAGCCGTTCTGGCCCTGCTGTTCCGGTTGCAGATTGTTGCGAAGCGTCTGCAGGAAGCTACGGAAAAGCGCGACTTCCTCTTCGTTCAGTCCCTGTGTGGCCTGAAGAACGAGCTGGTCGATTTCATGACCGACAGCTTCCAGCATGTCGGCGGAGGTTTTCGTCAGGACGATACGTTTGGAACGCCTGTCCTGCGGGTCCTGCTGGCGTTCTATCAGATTAAGTGACTGCAACTTGTCGAGATAGGCGCAGATCGTCATGGGTTCGATGCCGAGACGCGCGGCGATGTCAGCCTGTTTGCTGCCATCGATAACCGCAACTGTCAGCAATGCTCTTGCTTCGCCGGGGGTAAGGCCCAGTCCGGCTTCCGAGATACGGCGCTCAAATGCACTGTTCAGCAGGCGTGCGCCGCTGTTCAGCAAAAATGCCAATGAATCTTTTTCGCGTGTGCCCATGCTTCGCCTTTTGGTAAGTCAGCCTTACTAAGTTTCGGACGATAAGCAATGGCGCATAAATCATATTATCGAAAATTGCGTAAAGTATTCGTCAGTTTGATTGCGGGACGTCCAACAACATTGCCTGTCATCGTCACGTCGAAGCAAAAAAAGACAATACGTCCTGCATTTTTTTCACTTCATCCGTCGTGCCAATGGAACGGGCAATCTCGATCCGGTCAGAAAAATACGTCACGAAGTCGAAATCCGTGTCGTCGGTCACGTCGGCAATGTCAATCACCTCGCCATTGGCATTCAGCGTCTGTGCCGGAAGTTCGGACGAAAGCTCAAGCCAGGTATCGTGGCTGATTTTTCCGGTATCGTAATATGCCTGCGCGATTTCCCGCAATTGCCGGGGGCTGACACTGGTGAAATCGATGCGGTCTATCGTTTCTTCAAAGCCGGTGGCCGCGTCGGATGGGGCTGCCTTGCCGAAATCGGGGCTTCCCACGGGTCTGCTGTTTTTGGGATTGTCCCTGAAAAGGAAACTATTGGCAGACCTTAAAGAATAAATCTCCATAATACATAACTCCATCATGGGATATTATTGCGAGAAATCAAAACATGCCATCGTCATGCCGGTCAATACTTGGCGGTGTTGACGATCATGTCTTCCACACCAAATTCCGGCATATTGAATTGGCGGTGGAGGCATGCCCATATGGGCGTAAACCGGAATTGTACAAGGAAGATGAAATGCCATCCACGACCGCGCCCTATCCCGCACTCGTTACCTGGAACGGTCAGAACGGTCTGCCGAAATTCGATGCGGTCAAGGACGAGGATTTTGCTCCGGCCTTTGAAGCCGCCCTTTTGTCCCATGAACAGGAAATCGATGCGATTGCCTCCAATCCGCAGGCGCCGACCTTCGAAAACACCGTGACCGCGCTTGAAATCGCCGGCGACGAACTCTCGCGCATTTCGGCGCTGTTCTGGAACAAGGCGGGTGCCCACACCAACAGTGTCATTCAGGCACTGGAGCGGGAAATCGCGCCGAAAATGTCACGGCACTATTCCAAGATCGGCATGAACGAGGCGCTGTTCAGACGCATCGACACGCTGTGGGAAACGCGCGATGCGCTGTCCCTGACCGGCGAGGAAAAACGCGTTCTCGAACGGCACTGGAAGGGTTTCGTGCGCTCCGGCGCAAAGTTGCAGAAGGACCGTCAGGAGCGTCTGGCGGCCATCAATGAAGAGCTTGCCGGTCTCGGTGCCAAATTCGGGCAGAATGTTCTGGCGGATGAAAAGAGCTGGAAACTTTTGCTCTCCACCGATGACGAGCTTTCCGGCATTCCCGGTTTTCTGCGTGATGCCATGGCAGGCGCCGCGCGCGAACATGGCGAAGACGGCAAATTTGCCGTTACCCTTTCCCGCTCCATCATCGAGCCATTCCTGACCTTCTCCGAACGCCGCGATTTGCGTGAGCAAGCCTTCAAGGCCTGGGTGGCTCGCGGCGAAAATGGTGGCGATACCGACAACCGCGCGACCGTCCGCCGTACGCTGGAACTGCGTGAGGAAAAGGCACAGCTTCTCGGCTACAGGAATTTTGCTGCCTACAAGCTGGACGACACGATGGCAAAAACGCCGGATGCCGTGAACGGTCTTCTGGGCCAGGTCTGGGAAAAGGCCGTGCTGCGCGCAGGTGAGGAGGAGGCTGAACTTGCCGCCATCATCGCCGCGGAGGGCAAGAACCACGAGATGATGCCCTGGGACTGGCGCCATTACGCCGAAAAGCTGCGGGCACAGAAATTCAGCTTCTCCGAGACTGAATTGAAGCCGTATCTGCAATTGGAAAAGATCATCGATGCGTGTTTCGATGTGGCCAACCGGCTCTTTGCAATTCGTGCCGTCGAGATCAAGGGTGTCGCCGCCTATCATCCCGATGTGCGGGTTTTTGAAATCCGCGACGACAAGGGCGACCTGAAGGCCATGTTCCTCGGCGATTATTTCGCCCGCCCGTCCAAGCGTTCCGGCGCGTGGATGAGTTCGTTCCAGTCGCAGCACAAGCTGTCTTTGAAGAACGGCACTGTCGGTGAAATACCGATCATCTACAATGTCTGCAATTTTGCAAAACCGGCAGAGGGAAAGCCTGCGCTGCTTTCGCTCGATGATGCGCGCACGCTGTTTCACGAATTCGGCCACGCCCTGCACGGCATGTTATCTGATGTCACCTATCCTTCAGTTTCCGGAACGGGTGTGTCGCGCGATTTCGTCGAGTTGCCGTCGCAGCTTTACGAACACTGGCTGACCGTGCCGGAAATTCTGGAGAAATATGCCCTGCATTATGAAACCGGGGCACCGATGCCAAAGGCGCTGCTGGACAAGGTTCTGGCAGCACAGACCTTCAATGCCGGTTTCAGCACGGTGGAATTCACTTCTTCGGCTATCGTCGACATGGCGTTCCATACCCGTGACAGCGTCGGCGATCCCATGGTCGTACAAGGTGAGGTGCTTTCCGCCCTGAACATGCCGAAGTCCATCGTCATGCGGCATGCGACGCCACATTTCCAGCATGTGTTTTCCGGTGACGGTTATTCGGCCGGTTATTATTCCTACATGTGGTCGGAGGTGCTGGACGCCGACGCGTTTTCTGCCTTCGAGGAGACCGGCAACGCCTTCGATGGTGAAATGGCGCGCAAGCTGAAAGAGAATATCTATTCAGTCGGTGGCTCGATCGATCCGGAGGAGGCCTATCTCGCTTTTCGCGGCAAGATGCCAAGTCCCGATGCCATGCTTTTGAAGCGCGGCCTCGTATAAAAGACTGTCATATTCTTGAGCTAGAACCTGAGCGCAGGGGGCATATGACAATGCCCCCCTTTCGCATTTGCAAAAAAAAGGTTATGAGCGCGCCAAACTAAATTGGCGCATCTCACGACGGTAGCGCCCAACCTCAGAGATTTTGAACAATGGCAATTCGCAACATCGCGATTATCGCGCACGTTGACCATGGAAAAACGACGCTCGTTGACGAGCTTCTGAAGCAGTCCGGCTCGTTCCGCGACAACCAGCGCGTTGCGGAACGCGTGATGGATAGCAACGATCTCGAAAAGGAACGCGGCATCACCATTCTTGCCAAGGCGACTTCGGTGGAGTGGAAGGGTGTTCGCATCAACATCGTCGACACCCCCGGCCACGCCGATTTCGGCGGCGAAGTTGAGCGTATCCTGTCGATGGTGGATGGCGCGATCGTTCTGGTCGATAGTTCCGAAGGCCCGATGCCGCAGACGAAGTTCGTCGTCAGCAAGGCGCTGAAGGTTGGTCTTCGCCCGATCGTCGCGATCAACAAGATCGACCGTCCGGATGGCCGCCATGAAGAGGTCATCAACGAAGTTTTCGACCTTTTCGCAAACCTCGATGCTACCGACGAGCAGCTCGACTTCCCGATCCTTTACGGTTCCGGCCGTGACGGCTGGATGAACGTCAACCCAGAAGGTCCGAAGGATCAGGGTCTTGCACCGTTGCTCGATCTGGTTCTGGAGCATGTTCCGGAGCCTACGGTTGAAGAAGGTCCGTTCCGTCTGATCGGTACGATCCTCGAAGCCAACCCCTTCCTCGGCCGTATCATCACCGGCCGTATCGCTTCCGGTTCGATCAAGCCGAACCAGGCCGTGAAGGTACTTGGCCAGGACGGCAAGACGATCGAAACCGGTCGTATTTCCAAGATCCTCGCATTCCGCGGCATTGAGCGCACGTCCATCGATGAAGCCCATGCGGGTGACATCGTCGCCATCGCTGGTCTTTCCAAGGGCACTGTTGCCGATACCTTCTGTGACCCTTCCGTCACTGAGGCGATGACCGCACAGCCGATCGATCCGCCGACCGTTACCATGTCCTTCATCGTCAACGACAGCCCGCTTGCCGGCACCGAAGGCGACAAGGTCACGAGCCGCGTCATCCGCGACCGTCTGTTCAAGGAAGCCGAAGGCAACGTCGCGCTGAAGATTGAAGAGGCTGAAGGCAAGGACTCGTTCTTCGTTTCCGGGCGTGGCGAATTGCAGCTGGCAGTTCTCATCGAAACCATGCGTCGCGAAGGCTTCGAGCTTGCAGTTTCGCGTCCGCGCGTTGTCATGCACAAGGATGAGAACGGCGCCATGATGGAGCCGATCGAAGAAGTCGTGATCGACGTCGATGAAGAGCATTCCGGCGTCGTCGTTCAGAAGATGTCCGAGCGCAAGGCTGAAATGGCTGAGCTCCGTCCCTCCGGCGGTAATCGCGTTCGTCTGAAGTTCTACGCTCCGACCCGCGGCCTGATCGGCTACCAGTCGGAACTTTTGACCGACACGCGCGGCACGGCGATCATGAACCGTCTGTTCCACGACTATCAGCCGTACAAGGGTGCGATTGCTGGTCGCGTTAACGGCGTTCTTTTGTCGAACGGTTCGGGCGAAGCTGTCGCCTACGCCATGTTCAACCTGGAAGATCGTGGCCCGATGATCATCGAGCCGGGTGAGAAGGTTTATGCCGGCATGATTATTGGCATTCACTCTCGCGATAACGATCTCGAAGTGAACGTGCTGAAGGGCAAGCAGCTGACCAACATCCGCGCCGCTGGCAAGGATGAAGCCGTAAAGCTGACGCCGCCGATCCGCATGACGCTCGACCGCGCGCTTTCCTGGATCCAGGACGACGAGCTGATGGAAGTGACGCCGAAGTCCATCCGTC
Source organism: Agrobacterium sp. MCAB5 (assembly GCF_052114365.1). Lineage (NCBI taxonomy): Bacteria > Pseudomonadati > Pseudomonadota > Alphaproteobacteria > Hyphomicrobiales > Rhizobiaceae > Agrobacterium > Agrobacterium sp. MCAB5. The sequence goes on along the minus strand of NZ_JBFREP010000007.1, from coordinate 30,176 downwards.
TGCGCAAGATGTTCCTCGACGCCAACGATCGCAAGCGTTTCGAAAAGGCGAAGCTCGCAGTTTGATTGCGGCTTCCCGTCAAGAATTTGAAAAAACCCGGCCGCGAGCCGGGTTTTTTTATGCGCATGTTTTATTTGTGCATGAGTCGAAAGACCCTTGTGTCAAAGGTTAAGGATGCGTTAATTTTTCTCGGTCGTCCACATGAATAGGCTGTGGGTAAGCTTGCTGTCGTTAACCTTTATGGCTGGCAAGTTTTCATGGTCGGGGCCAGAATCGCGTTATGAAAACGTTATCCATAGATGTTCGCCGAGCCGAACCGCAAGATGCGCGCGCAATAGCCGAAGCGCACCGTCTGTCATGGCAACAGGCCTATGCCGGGCTGATCCCGCACCGACCGCTGACGCAGATGCTGGAGCGCCGCGGCGAAATCTGGTGGAAGAAGGCGACCCGGGGTTCCGCAACCATGCTAGTGGTGGAAGTGAAGGGCGTGGTTGCCGGCTATGCCACGCTGGGCTTAAGCCGTGCGCGTGGGCTGCCGCATGACGGCGAGATCTACGAGCTTTATCTGCGGCCGGAATATCAGGGCATCGGTCTTGGCTCGCTGCTGTTCACGGAAGCTCGCCGGCTGCTGACCTCGCTCGGCTGCAATGGTGTTGTGGTCTGGTGTCTCGAAGATAGCGAGGTCGCCAATCGGTTTTTCCGTTCGCATGGCGGTCGGGACATCGCCGAGGGCATGGAAGATTTCGGCGGCAGGTCGCTGCGCAAGATCGGTTTCGTCTGGAACTAAGTACGCAGCCGGGTGATTTCACGCCGGTTTCATTTTTTCCGGTCGGCCATTCACAATCCCGATGCCCTCAAATTCGGCATTCTGCCTTATCCGCCTAAAGCCATGTTGCAATACGGCGACTTTCCCAGTATCGAAAACCAAATCCAACCCCGTCGAATGAGGGAAGCGAATGCGTATCGATGCAATTTCCATTGGCAAGAATCCGCCGGAAGACGTGAATGTTATTGTCGAGGTGCCGGTTGGCGGCCAGCCGATCAAGTACGAGATGGACAAGGACGCCGGTGCGCTGATCGTCGATCGCTTCCTCTACACGCCGATGACCTATCCGGGTAACTATGGCTTCGTGCCGCACACGCTTTCCGACGATGGCGATCCGATCGACGTTCTTATCTGCAATACCCGCCCGCTGGTTCCCGGCTGCGTGATCAATGTGCGCCCCATCGGCGTCATGATCATGGAAGACGACGGCGGCAAGGACGAGAAGATCCTCGCCGTTCCGGTTCCGAAGCTGACGCGCCGTTACGACAAGGTCCACAACTACACCGACCTGCCGGAAATCACGCTGAAGCAGATCGAGCACTTCTTCGAGCACTACAAGGATCTGGAGCCCGGCAAGTGGGTGAAGATGGGCGGTTGGCAGGATGTCGACGTTGCCAAGAAGCTGATCGTCGAAGCCATCGAGCGCTACAAGACGCAGGGCTGATTTCAGCCCGTTGCCTTAGACTTCCAGCTTTCTAAAAAGCTTTTCGAAATCCTCCGGGTCGGTATCGATCCGGAGGATTTTTTTACGCGCTGTTTCACCTGAAATGAAGGTGATGGACGATTTGGGCAGGCCGAATTTTTTCGCCAGCAAAATGACCAGGGCCTTGTTCGCCTTGCCGCCCTCAGGCACTGCGCTGACGCGGGCCTTCAGATGGGCATTTCCGTCAGCATCCTGCTCCACGCCGTCAATGGCATCGCGTCCCCCGTTCGGGGTGAGGCGAACGGACAGGCGTATGTGATCGCCGTGTTTTTGCCAGAGGTCGCTCAAGCGACCATGGGATAGAGCGTATTCCACATGAAGGAGCGGATGAAGAAGATGATCAGCAGCAGGATGATCGGCGAAATATCGATGCCGCCGAGGTTAGGCAGAATGCTACGGATTGGGCGCAGGACCGGCTCGGTGACGTTGACCAGAAAGCTGCCGATAGCATTCACGAACTGGTTGCGGGAGTTGATGACGTTGAAGGCGTAAAGCCAGGAAAAAATGGCGCTGGCGATCAGCACCCACGTATAGAGGTTCAAAGCCAGATCGATGGTCTGAAACAGGGCAAGCATCAATATCTCCGTATCTTGATTGCAAGACATTTAGACATTCGCTCGTGAACCGGCAAGTGTTGCGCCTATAGGGCTGGCGATTCTTGTCGTATCGCTCTATTGCAGACTTCTCATATTGTCTCGAGAGCACCCAGCCGATGTCCCTGCCTTCTGCCGAAAACCGCTTCGGTGCATTCCGGCATAGTTCCTATCGCCGTTTTTTCAGCGCCCGGTTTTTTTCGGCCTTCGCAATCCAGATCGTCAGCGTTTCCGTGGGCTGGCAGATGTATGAGGTCACCGGCAATGCCTTTTATCTCGGCTTGATCGGTCTTTTCCAGTTTCTGCCATCGCTGCTTTTGATCCTTGTCACTGGAACGGTGGCGGACAGGCACAATCGCCGGCGCATTATGGCCGTATGCCTTCTGATCGCGGCCGGTTGCGCGGCGGCTCTGCTTGGCCTGACGCTGGCACACAGCTTTTCTCCCTGGCCAGTCTTTGCCATTCTCGTCGTGTTCGGCATAGAGCGGGCTTTCATGGGGCCGGCGGTGCAATCGCTGGCTCCCAATCTCGTGCCTGTCGAGGATTTGCCGAACGCCATCGCCTGGAACTCCTCTTCATGGCAGATGGCGTCCATTCTTGGCCCTGTCGCCGGTGGCCTGCTTTATGGTCTCGGCGCTTCCGTGGCCTATAGCGTGGCGCTCGTGCTGTTCATCGTGTCCGCTATGCTGGCGGTGACGATCCGCAAACCGGAGCAACGGGGTCCGGCGAAAGCGATCAGCCTCGAGACCATGCTGGCCGGGTTCAAATTCATCTCGCAGGAAAAAGTGGTTCTCGGCGCCATCTCGCTCGATCTTTTTGCCGTGTTGCTCGGCGGCGCTGTCGCCCTGATGCCGATTTTTGCCAAGGAAGTGCTGACACTCGGGCCTTGGGGGCTTGGGCTTCTGCGCGCGGCACCCGGTATCGGCGCCATAACCGTCGCGGTCATTCTGGCGTTCAGGCCCATCCGCCACCATGCCGGCCTGCTGATGTTCGTCGGTGTCGGGTTTTTCGGCATTTCCACCGTGGTATTCGGACTTTCTCAAACCGCATGGGTGTCCATTGCCGCTTTGGTGGTCATGGGCGCATCGGACATGGTGTCGGTTTATGTGCGGGAAACGTTGATTGCGCTCTGGACGCCGGATGAGGTGCGCGGGCGCGTGAATGCGGTGAACATGGTGTTTGTCGGGGCGTCCAACGAGCTGGGCGAGTTCCGCGCCGGCACCATGGCCCATGTCGTCGGGGCCGTGCCAGCCGTCGTCATCGGCGGGGCGGGCACGCTTGCGGTTGCGGTCATCTGGGCACTCGGCTTTTCGAAGCTGCGCAGGATCGATAATCTCGACGCACCACGCTGACGCGCCTCAGCGCTGCGGTTTGCCTTCGAAAACCAGATCAAGGAAATTGCCAAGCCAGGACCGGAGCGGTGTGTCGAACAACATGCGCCCCTCCAGATGCTGGCTGCCGACCTGTGCATTGGGCATGCCGAAGCGCTGTGCGCCACGCACCACCCAGCTGTGCATCATCGCGCGGGTCAGTTCTGCGTGAAACTGCAGTCCCCAGGCGTTTTTTCCGTATCGGTAAGCCTGGTTGGGATAGGTTTCGCCCGATGCCAGAAGCTCCGCTCCCCGCGGCAAATCGAACCCTTCGCGGTGGAAATGATAAACCATCTTCGGCCAATGCGGCATCAGCAATCGCCCGTGTTCGGTCGCATGAAGCGGATACCAGCCGATTTCCACCTTGCCTTCACGGTCGGCCTCTACCTTACCACCCAGATGTTTGGACAGCATTTGTGCGCCGAGGCAGATGCCGAGAAACGGTTTGTTTTCCTTCAGCGGCACTTTCAGCCAGTCAATTTCGGCTTTGATATAGTCATGCGGGTCGTTGGCGCTCATCGGGCCGCCGAAGATGATGGCGCCCGCATGTTTCTGCAGCGTTTGCGGCAGATCGTCTCCAAGCGCGGGGCGCCTTATATCCAGCCGATAGCCTTTTTCCACCAGCATCTGGCCGACGCGGCCCGGCGTGGAACGTTCCTGATGCAGGATGACGAGCAGCGAAGGTTGTTTTCTCTGTTGCCTGGAGGGGTCAAACAGCATCGTCTTCGTTTTCGCTTTCTTCAGCGGGTCCGGACCTGGTGGCGGCCTGCTGACGTTGCAGAACCCTGTCGCGCACGGAAACACCGAGTAGATCGGCCACGCGCCAGATCACATGATCTTCCATCTCGCTTCGTTCGCCGTCAGCGTAAACAATATCCCAGAGGATGCCAATAAGCTCCACGCGCTGCTCTTCATCGAGATGGCGGCGGATATCGGTGGTGAAGCGATAATAGTCTACCGCTTCCTTGCCTGCCTCCTGGCCGGCGGCAAGAAGCGCGTCCAGCTTGCCGGCATCGAGATGATAATAGTCGTGGAGGATCTCACGAAGGCGATCACGCTCGCTTTTGGAGACCGTGCCGTCCGCTTCCATCACCTGAAAACAGAGGGCGGCCACCGCGACCCTCAGATCATCGGGGCTGAATTCATCCGCATGCTGGCCAACGAGGTTTTGTATAAACGACTGGATCTGGTTGAACATCGATAGCCTGTCAGAAGAGTTTTAGCCGGGTTTTGGGTTCGGCTTCCGCGCCGGGTTTCTTGACGCCGGGATCATCCGGTGCACCACCGAAAAATGGCACTGGTTCTGTCTTCGCATCCGCTGGCCTGGCTTCCACCGGAACTTCATTTGTTGCCGGCTTTTTCTCCTTCGGGGCAGACACGTCCGGCTTGACCTCGATGGGTGCGGGTTTCGTCACAACAATGGGCTGAGGTGCCACTTCAACAACGATCGGGGTCGGAGCCTGTTCGGTCCTTGCCGGTGCTGCTGCAATCGCATTTTCGATTGTCAGGTCTTCGACGGGTCCTTCAAGCTGGCCAAAAGGCGCCTTCCACTCGAAGGCGTCGAGACGGCCTGTCACGGGCGAAACCGGAAGCCATTTTTCCGAAGTGACACCATCTGCCACCCAGACGGGATCACGCGGTGCGCGCAGCGCCTGCGCCATCCAGTAACGCACCCGCCCCTGATCGCCGGTTTCGGCTTCCTCGATGTCGGCCATCAGCAGGAAGATGCTTTCGCGCGGCTCGATCCGGGCGGCGGCTTCCGCTTTGGCACGCGCCTTGGCAAATTCCTTGGCGTCGAGAGCTGCCTGCGCCACGGCAAACAGGGATTCGATGTTGTTGGGTTTCAGGCTCTCAAGCCGTTCGGCACGTTTAAGGCGATCGATGGCCGTATCGCCGCTGCGCGCCCGAACATAGAGATCTGCGATCTGCGAGTGGGGATCGTTCTTCCATACCGGTTCCAGAACCGCTGCGGCCTTGCGCAGATTGTCTTCGCGCAGATAGGATTTTGCTGCGATCAATGCTGCGGGCACAAGGCTTTTTGCAAGCTTCAGGGCTTGTTTTGCGTCTTCGCGCGCACCCACCGGGTCGCTCTCCAGTTTTTCACCGGCCTTTGCGGTAAGAAGCACAGCTTTCAGCCGCTCCGCCTCGCCGCGTTGGATGACGCCTGCTGCTTTTTGCTGGTCGAGCAGGCGGATCGCGTCATCCCACTCGCCGTTGCGGCAGCGGGTTTCCAGCGTCGCCTGTGCTGCCCAGGGCAGGTAAGGGGCTTTTTCGGCTGCGTCCTCGGCATATTGCTGGGCTGCTTCATGGGCTCCCTGTCGGCGCGCCTCGATATAAAGGCCGCGAAGGCCAAGTTCGCGGGTTTCAGGATCGCGGGCCATCGCCTCGAATTTGCGCCGCGCCTCGTCATATTTGCCTTCGATGAGGTCGGCCTGCGCATCGAGCAGGTGGATCAGCGGCTCCTGATCAGCACTGAGAAGCCCCTGCGTGCGGGCCGTCATCTTGCGGGCCAGAATGGCGTTGCCGGCGCCGGCGGCGATGAGGCCGGTGGAGAGCGCCTGATAACCACGGTCGCGCTTGCGGGCGCGAAAATAGCGTCGTGCCGCGTTCGGCGATGTCCATATGGCATTGACGACCCACCAGACCAGCATGACGGCCGCAACGAATGCAGCAACGATGGAGGCGGCGACCATCAGGCTCATTTCGATCAGCTGGCCCTGCCAGACGATTGAGAGGACACCGGGCCTGTCCGCCAGCCAGGAGAAACCGAAACCGAGCGCCAGAACGATGAGGACGAAAGTCAGAATTCTGGTCATGCCTTACCCCTGCTTGCCGGTGCTGGTGATGGCGCGGTTTAACGTGCCTCCCACCAGGTTTTCGACCTCGATGCGCACATCCAGAGATTTTTTATAGTCGGCGGATGCTGTCTTGGCGGCCTCCGGAAGCCCATTCCATTCAAGTGCCGCACCCTGCAGATCTCCGTTGCGCAACTTGTTTTCCATGCGCGCGATCGTGGCGTCGGGGGTCTCGCCTTCGATGTTTCCGACGGGGCGGACCTTCACCAGCGAAAAGGCGCTTTCCGTCAGACGTTCCATGATGCCCTGATTGGGGTCGGGCCGATTGATCGCCGAAAGCATCGCATTCGCAACGTCGGGGAATTTCTGCATCAGCTCCGAGCGCGACGGCACGCCGGTTGCGGCGAAAGACTGCAAGGATGCGATTGCCGGATCGTCCGGGGTTACCTTGGACAATGTGTCGAGTTCAGTGAGGAACGGCCCACCGCGATCGATCGCGGCTTTCAGTGCGGCCGAGGCAATGGCGCGGGCGACTTCTATATCGTCGCGCGGTTCATTGATCTTGGTTTCCGCGTCAGTCAGGCGGCGTGTCAGCTCCGCCGTTGCTGAGGCCTGCGCGGAGCGCTCTGACGTGAGCGCGGATTCCAGCGCGGTTATTTTTTCCGAAAGTGCGTCCACCTGCGGGGCTTCGCCCTTTGCGCCCTCAAGAGCGGCGATGCGCTGTTCCAGCGCCGAGGTATCCCCTCCTGCTGCGGGAACATTGGCGAGCTGCTGACGCAGGCTCCCTAGCTCGGTTCTCAATGCGGCAATCTCATCGCTTCCGGTCTTGCTCACATTAAACGAGGGCAGAATGCCGGCATATTGCATGCTGCCAGCAGCTGCGAGCGCCACGAGGCCACCCACGATACCCGCCGCGATCACACCGGAGGTTGCCGCCTGTTTGCGCTCGGGTTGCTGTGGCGTGGATGGCTTGGCAGGTCCGGAGGATGACGCGCCTGTCGATTGCTTTGCACCAGTAGTCGCGCTTCCGGATGCTGCGGACGACGATGTGGAAGCAAAAGTCGCAGGCTTTGCGCCCGCCGCGGAAGCGGAAGCAGCGCTTGCGTCAGTCGCGCTGGTCACCGGTTTCGCTTCGGGTTTCGGCGAAGCTGTCTCGGGCTGGTTGCCGGCAGGTTTTTCCACCTGGGGCTTGCCGGTTGCCGGTTCCGCCTTGTGAACGTTCGGTGCAGGCTCCATGGGTGTTTTATGCGTCTGTTCCCAGACGGGAGCAGGGCTGGACGTTTCGGCTGCTTCTGGCTTGGGAGGAACGTTTGGCTGAGCTGCTGCCGGTGTCGTCTCGCCGGTCTTGTCATCAGTCTTTGCAGCATCCACGTCGGCGGAAATTGCTTTCACGTCTTTTGCGTCCAGGTCGATGGTGACCGGTTCGGCGTTTGACTTGGAGTGGCGTGGCGGCTTTCCCGATACCATGACAACCTCATTTCTGCCTGCAATAGTCTAAACCTAGTCAGTGACGGCGGCAAAGGAAAGAGGCGAGCCTGAATTAGGTTCCAGACTTTCGGTGGAGAAGTTCAAACATGGCTGCCTCGTTTGCCCCTTCGGCGGCTGCGGCGTTCGCGCGGAAGATTTCCGGAACCAGTGAAAGCACATTGCGGCTGATGCAGACGAATTGTGTGGTGGTCAGCGCCGCCACATATTTTTCCGACGATGCGTGGCGGAAAAAGGCCCGTGCGGCTTCCGACGAATAGAGCAGGACCACATCGGCAGCTGTCTTCACAAGTGCTGTTTCGAGCATATCGTCTGAAAGATCTGACGGCTGCATTTCGTAACAATCGACGGTTCGGAAGGAAATTCCCGCGGCGGCAATGCCGTCCTCGAACACGGCGCCTCGCGGCGTGCCGGCAAGATAGAGCAATGGATCTGTGCTCTCCGTTAGGGGGCGATGCTCCGAGACAAGCCCCGCGAGAGCCACCGCATCGCCAGATCCGGTGAGGATGTTTCGGAAGCCGATTTCCCTCGCCGCTTCCGCCGTCGCCTCGCCGACGGCGAAAAGCGGTTTTGAAAGATGGGACGCAAGTCGGTGGCGGAAATCTCTAAGCGCCCGCAAGGCCTCGGCGCTGGTCACGGCGATGGCCGACAGCGGCTCCGATAGCGCTGATATTGCGCGCTCGCCGTGGTGGACGGGATGAAACAGCGGAAGAAGCACCGGCTCGTGACCGAGGGCTTCAAGCTTTGCGGCCGTCTTTTCGCCCGAACGAAGCGGCCGGGTGACGACGATCCGCATCGGCTCAGCTCCAGCCGTCGAAGAAGTTGCTGCCTGCCCTGGCGCGCACGTCTTCACCGGCCTTGCGACCCAAGTCCTCGGCATCCTTGCGAGCACCGGAAATCTCGACGCTGTGGCTCGTCTGTCCGTCCGGTGTGAGAATCAGGCCGGAGAAATGAAGTTCCTCGCCGTGGCAGGTAGCAAAGCCTGCAATCGGGGTGCGACAGGAACCATCGAGGGCGGCCAGAAAGGCGCGCTCGCAGGTAACGGCATCGTAGGTGGGTATGTCGTTGATAGGTGAAAGCAACTCGTCCATGCGTGTGTCGCCAATACGGCTCTCGACGCAGATCGCGCCCTGCGCGGGGGCTGGTGGAAATTCCTTCGGGTCGAGAATGTCCGTCGGGACATTCTCCATGCCCAGCCGTTTCAGGCCGGCAAAGGCGAGAAGCGTAGCATCCGCCTGGCCTTCCTCCAGTTTGCGCAGGCGGGTTTCGACCTGGCCGCGAAAGATGATGACGCTCAGGTCGGGACGCAGGCGGCGGATCAGCGCTTGGCGGCGCAAGGATGCGGAGCCGACAACGGCGCCCTGCGGTAGTTCCAGAAGCTTCGGTGCGGTGCGACCAATGAAGGCGTCGCGCATATCCTCGCGCGGCAGGAAAGCGGAAAGATAAAGGCCCTTCGGCAAAACGGTCGGCATGTCCTTGGAGGAATGCACGGCAATATCGAGCTCGCCGGAAAGAAGCTGGCTCTCCAGTTCTTCCGTGAACAGGCCCTTGCCGCCGATCTCCGACAAAGCGCGGTCGGTTATCCGGTCACCCTTGGTGGAAAGCACGACGATTTCGAACATATCTTCCGGCAGACCGTGTGCCGACATCAGCCGGTTACGGGTCTCGTAAGCCTGTGCGAGCGCCAGAGGGCTGCCGCGCGTGCCGATTCGGAAAGGTTTTGTTTGCATCCGCGTCTATCCATTGTTACCGGAGTTGTCTTAGACCAACTCAGCGCATGATCGCAATGAACGAACAGAATTGATGACCCCCTTTCTTCGTATCCTCGGCATAGAGACAAGCTGTGACGAAACCGCTGCATCCATTGTGGTTCGGCATGCGGACGGACGTGGCGAGATCGTGTCCGACGTCGTTTTGTCGCAGCTTGAGGAACACAGCGCCTATGGCGGCGTGGTGCCCGAAATTGCTGCCCGCGCCCATGTCGAGGCGCTGGACACGCTGGTGGAAGAAGCGCTGGAACAGGCGGGTGTCACCCTTGCCGATGTCGATGCCATCGCGGCCACATCCGGCCCCGGCCTCATTGGCGGTCTGCTGGTGGGCCTGATGACCGGCAAGGCGATTGCGAAGGCTGCAGACAAGCCGCTTTACGCCATCAACCATCTCGAAGGCCATGCGCTGACGGCGCGTCTGACCGACGGTCTTTCCTTCCCCTATCTGATGCTGCTGGTCTCCGGCGGCCACACCCAGCTCGTGCTGGTTCGCGGTGTGGGTGAATACGAGCGCTGGGGTACGACCATTGATGACGCGCTTGGGGAAGCCTTCGACAAGACTGCGAAGCTTCTGGGGTTGCCCTATCCCGGCGGGCCTGCGGTTGAAAAGGCAGCAGCGAAAGGCAACCCTGACCGTTTTGCACTGCCGCGCCCGATGGTCGGCGAGACGAGACTCGATTTTTCCTTCTCCGGTCTGAAGACAGCGGTGCGGCAGGCGGCAACCGCGATCGCTCCGCTTTCGGATCAGGATATTGCCGATATCTGCGCCTCCTTCCAGAAGGCGGTGTCACGCACGCTCAAGGACCGTATCGGTCGTGGCCTTGCCCGCTTTAAGGAAGAGTTTCCGCATCTCGAGACGGAGCCCGCTTTGGTCGTGGCCGGCGGCGTTGCCGCCAATACGGAAATCCGCCAGACCCTCCAGGCGCTTTGTGATGTCCACGGGTTCCGCTTTGTCGCACCGCCGCACCGGCTCTGCACCGACAATGCCGCGATGATTGCCTGGGCCGGGCTGGAGCGGATGGCATGCGGCCGAGAACCCGATGCGCTGGAGATCGCGCCGCGCTCGCGCTGGCCGCTTGATGGCAGCGCGGAGACATTGATCGGTTTCGGCAAAAGGGGAGCCAAGGCCTGATGCAGCGGGAGAAAATCGTCGTCATCGGCGCTGGCGCCTTCGGAACCGCGCTCGCCGTCGTCATCGCGCTGGAGAACCGGCATGACGTGACCCTGCTCGGCCGTGATGCGTCCCTGATGGCCGATCTTAGGGCTGATCGTATTCACGAGGCTGTCCTGCCGGGTGTAGACCTGCCGGATGCGCTGGAATTTTCCGTTGAGCCGGATGTGCTGGCCGATGCAGGCATCGTGTTGTTTGCCATGCCCTCTCAGGCCCATGCCGATGCGGCGCGCCATTACGGTCCTTATCTGGCTAATGATTGTGTCATCGTTACCTGCGCCAAGGGCATCGACCGGGTGTCCGGCCGGCTGCTGACGGAACTTCTGGAAGCGGAACTGCCGCATCATCCAATCGCCGCTCTCTCCGGTCCGGGGTTTGCGGCCGATATCGCGCGCGGACTGCCGACGGCGATGGCGATAGCGGCGGAAGACGCTGTCATCGCCGAGCGGCTGGCGACCACGATTTCCGGCAGAACGTTCAGGCTTTATGCCTCGACCGACCGCACGGGCGTGCAGCTTGGCGGCGCACTGAAGAATGTGCTCGCCATTGCCGCCGGCATCGTTGAAGGTGCGGGCCTCGGCGATTCCGCACGGGCGGCGTTGATTTCGCGGGGGCTTGCCGAGATGTCGCGTCTGGTCGTTGCCATGGGCGGCAAGGCCGATACCGTGCGCGGTCTTTCCGGCCTTGGCGATCTCGTGCTGACCGCCACAAGCCACCAGTCGCGAAACCTGCGTTTCGGCATCGCGCTTGGCCGGGGCGAAGGCAAGGACATGTCCGGCGGGCTGGTGGAGGGCGCCTTTGCGGCAGCCGTTGCTGCCCGGCTCGGCGAACATCACGCTGTCGACATGCCGGTGACCGAGGCGGTTGCGGCCATCATCGACGGCAATCTGGACGTGGCGAGCGCCATGCAACAATTGATGACAAGGCCCATCACCACTGAATGAGTGCGGCCTTCGGATAGTTTTTACGCATGTCCTGGTCCCAAAACCGCTTACACTTTTGGGAGGCATGCGCCAGCGAGGAGACGAAAATGCTGTTTGCCTTTATCTGCAAGGACAAGCCCGGCCATCTGAACGTGCGCATGGACACGCGCCCGGCTCATCTGGAGCACCTGAACAAGTTGAACGCCGAAGGCACGCTGAAGATTGCCGGACCGTTTCTGGATGCCGAAGGCAAGCCGAATGGCAGCCTTGTCATCGTGGAAGCTGCCGACATCGATGCGGCTAAGGCCCTTGCCGATGCCGATCCCTATGCAAAGGCCGGCCTGTTCGAAAGCGTGGATGTGAAGCCCTATAACTGGGTCTTCAACAATCCGGGGGCTTGACCGGCCATGGCGAATTACTGGCTTTACAAGTCTGAGCCGTTCAAATGGTCCTGGGAAATGCAGAAGGCCAAGGGCGAGGCTGGCGAAGAATGGACCGGCGTGCGCAATTATCAGGCCCGCAACAACATGCGCGCCATGAAAATCGGCGACAAGGGTTTTTTCTACCACTCGAATGAAGGGCTTGATGTCGTCGGCATCGTGGAAGTCTGCGCCCTTTCGCACCCGGATTCGACCGCAGAGGGCGATCTGAAGTGGGATTGCGTGGATATCCGCGCCGTTTGCGACATGCCGAAACCGGTTTCGCTGAAGGATGTGAAGGCCAATCCGAAACTCGAAAAGATGTCGCTGGTCACATCCATGCGGCTTTCGGTGCAGCCTGTGACGGAAGAGGAATATCTCGAAGTCTGCCGCATGGGTGGCCTTTCCAATCCACCGAAATCTCCGGACTGAGCTTTCGGTGAGGACCGATCCCGAACGCTTCATTCTCGACAATACCGGCATCATGCATCCACCACATGTGCCGGAATTGCGCCTTCATCTTGCGACCGAAGCGCATGAGCTGTGGCTGAAGACGGAGGAGGAGTTGGAAGAGATCGGCCTGCCGCCGCCATTCTGGGCTTTCGCCTGGGCTGGTGGACAGGGGCTTGCCCGCTACATTCTCGATCATCCTGAAAGTGTCTCCGGCAAGCGTGTGCTGGATTTCGCCAGCGGTTCCGGACTGGTCGCCATTGCCGCCGTAAAGGCGGGCGCCGCGGCTGTTTTAGCCGCCGATATCGATCCGTGGACGGAAACGGCCATTCGGCTGAATGCTGCTCTCAATGGTGTGGCCATCGATTTTACCGGCCGCAATCTGGTTGGGACGCCGGTTGAGGCGGATGTTCTGCTGGCCGGCGACGTGTTTTATGATCGCGCCTTTGCCGATCTCCTCGTGCCTTGGTTTCTGGAACTGGCGGATAGGGGCGTGACCGTGCTCGTCGGCGATCCGGGACGGGCCTACCTGCCCAAACAGCGCCTTTACGCCGAGGCAACCTATCAGGTGCCGGTGACGCGGGCTCTGGAAGACAGTGAAGTCAAAAAAACCACCGTCTGGCGTTTTGTCTGATTATATCAGGGCCTGATGATGCAGACGCCGTGCTGGTAATCGCAGGCGTCGCCTGTCGTTTCGGCGCGGACGTTGATGATTTTCGCCTTCGGTGCCAGCTGCGCGCCCATATTGACGGTTGCGCCTTGTCGCGAAAGCCCACCATTGATCGCGAAATAATTGCCGTTCCCGCGGACCCTCAAGGCGGATATTCCACCCACATAAGTGCCGCCGGAAAGGGTGGAGGGCAGTCCGTCCGTGGAGAAGCTCAACTGTGACTGACGATGCTGATAATGGTGGCGACTATAAAAATCACCTGCCGCAGCAGGAGGCAGTGCCGTGAAAATAATGCCTGCAGTCATCACCGCCAGAGCTGCGATTCGACGCTGTAACATGAGCCTCATTCTCCGGATTTTTTCGGTTAACGAATAGTAAATTACATGATTTCGAAATTACGTAAAGGTAAATATTTTGAAGGCGTAAATCTTGGAAATGCTCGTTTTTTTATTTTCGAGCAAAAAAATTCCAAAAAAAATTCGTGAACCAATCGATTAAATTGGAATCGGTCATGAAATGTGCTTGTCGTGATGCTCCCATGTGATTAAACGTCGCGGTTGGTGCAATGCACATTCTTTCGTCATGTGCTGTTGCTTGGGGGCGCCCGATCTGACGGGTGCACGGGAAAACGCCGCGAGGTTCTGATGGCGAACGTGACAAATAACCGGCCTCTGTCGCCGCATCTTCAAATTTACAAGCCGATTCCGACGATGGTTGCATCCATCGTGCACCGCATCACGGGTGCGGCGCTTTATTTTGGAACGCTTCTTGTCGCTTGGTGGCTTATTGCACTTGCTTCCGGCCCTGCCTATTACGACTGGGTCAGCTGGGCAATGGGTACGATCATCGGCAAGCTTATCCTGATCGGATATACCTGGGCTCTCGTTCACCACATGCTGGGCGGCCTTCGCCACTTCATGTGGGATCTCGGCCATGGCTTCGAGAAGAATTTCAACACGAAACTCGCCAAGGCGACCTTTGTAGCGTCGATCTGTCTGACCGCGCTGATCTGGGTCATCGCCCTGATCGTGCGCTAAGGAGATAGCCTGTCATGGATATGCGTACACCTCTCGGAAAGGTTCGTGGCCTCGGCTCCGCCAAGGAAGGCACCGACCATTTCTGGCGCCAGCGCCTTACGGCCGTCGCCAACGTGCCCTTGCTGATCTTCTTCGTGGTCTTTCTCATCAAATATGCCGGCGCTCCCTATCCGGAAGTTGCGGCGGCGCTTTCCAACCCTCTCGTTGCGGTCATCATGGGTCTGGTGCTGGTTTCCGGCCTCATTCACATGAAGCTCGGCATGCAGGTCATCATCGAAGACTACGTGCACGGCGAGGTTTCGAAGCTCGTTCTTCTGATGCTCAATACGTTTTTCGCGGTTCTCATTGGCGGTCTTTGCATCTTCGCCATTCTGAAAATCGCATTCGCAGGATAAATCGGCCATGGCATCGATCAGTTCACCTTCCCAGAATGGCAAGGCTTACACCTACGTCGATCACTCCTATGACGTGATCGTGGTGGGCGCCGGCGGCGCGGGTCTGCGCGCAACGCTCGGCATGGCGGAACAGGGGTTCCGCACGGCCTGCATCACCAAGGTTTTCCCGACGCGCTCCCACACGGTCGCGGCGCAGGGCGGCATCGCCGCTTCTCTCACCAACATGACGCCCGACTGTTGGCAGTGGCACCTTTACGACACCGTAAAGGGCTCCGACTGGCTGGGCGACGTCGACGCGATGCAATATCTCGCCATGGAAGCGCCAAAGGCGGTCTATGAGCTGGAGCATTACGGCGTGCCCTTCTCGCGCAATGCCGAAGGCAAGATCTACCAGCGCCCGTTTGGCGGCCATATGCAGAACTACGGCGAAGGCCCGCCGGTGCAGCGCACCTGCGCCGCTGCCGACCGTACTGGCCACGCCATTCTGCACACGCTTTATGGCCAGTCGCTGCGCAACAATGCGGAATTCTTCATCGAATATTTCGCGCTCGACCTCATTATGGCGCCCGATGGCCGCTGCACCGGCGTCGTGGCGTGGAACCTCGATGACGGCACGATCCATCGCTTCTCCGCCAAGATGGTGGTGCTGGCGACCGGTGGTTACGGCCGCGCCTATTTCTCGGCAACGTCTGCCCATACCTGCACCGGCGACGGCGGCGGTATGATCGCACGTGCCGGCCTGCCGCTTCAGGATATGGAATTCGTTCAGTTCCACCCGACCGGCATTTACGGCGCGGGCTGCCTGATCACCGAAGGCGCGCGCGGCGAGGGCGGTTATCTCGTCAACTCCGAAGGCGAGCGCTTCATGGAGCGTTATGCTCCTTCGGCGAAGGACCTTGCTTCGCGTGACGTGGTGTCTCGCTGCATGACCATGGAAATCCGCGAGGGTCGTGGCGTCGGCAAGAACAAGGACCACATCTTCCTGCATCTCGATCACCTTGATCCGGCGATCCTGCACGAGCGTCTTCCGGGCATTTCCGAAAGCGCCAAGATTTTCGCCGGCGTTGACGTGACGCGCGAGCCGATCCCGGTCCTGCCGACCGTTCACTACAATATGGGCGGCATTCCGACCAACTATTGGGGCGAAGTGCTGAACGCCAACGCCGAGAACCCGGAACGCATCGCTCCCGGCCTGATGGCCGTTGGCGAAGCCGGTTGCGCCTCGGTTCACGGCGCGAACCGTCTCGGCTCCAACTCGCTGATCGACCTTGTGGTCTTCGGCCGCGCTGCCGCTATCCGTGCAGCCCAGGTCATCGACCGCGATGCGCCGGTTCCGGCTCTCGACACGGCTGCCTGCGACAAGATCATGGATCGCTTCGACAGCCTGCGTTATGCCAACGGCTCGACGCCGACGGCGGTGCTGCGTGACAAGATGCAGCGCGCCATGCAGGACGATGCCGCCGTATTCCGCACACAGGAATCGCTGGAAAGCGGTTGCCAGCGCATTTCCGCCATCTGGAAGGAACTGCCTGACGTCAAGGTTACCGACCGGTCGATGGTCTGGAACTCCGATCTGGTGGAAACGCTCGAACTGCACAATCTGATGGCCAACGCGATCACCACGGTCTATGGCGCGGAAGCGCGCAAGGAAAGCCGCGGTTCGCATGCCCGCGAGGATTTCGTCGATGGTCCGTTCGGCGGTCGCGACGATGTGAACTGGCGCAAGCACACGCTTGCCTGGGTCAGCCCTGAAGGTGATGTCAAGCTCGACTACCGCCCTGTTCACACCGACCTGATCGCCGACGGCATCGATCCGAAAAAGATCGAGCCGAAGGCTCGCGTCTACTGATTTGAGGAACTGGATATGGTTGAACTCGCTCTCCCCAAGAATTCCCAGATCAGCGAAGGCAAAGTCTGGCCGAAGCCGGATGGTGCCAAGAACGTTCGCGAATACCGGATCTATCGCTGGAACCCGGATGATGGCCAGAACCCGCGCATCGATACCTATTATATCGATATCGACGATTGCGGGCCGATGGTTCTCGATGCGCTGCTGTACATCAAGAACAATATCGACCCGACGCTGACGCTGCGCCGCTCCTGCCGTGAAGGCATTTGCGGTTCCTGCGCTATGAACATCGACGGCACCAACACGCTCGCCTGCACCAAGGGCATGGAAGAGATCAAGGGAACGGTGAAGGTCTATCCGCTGCCGCATATGCCAGTGGTGAAGGACCTCGTTCCGGACCTGTCGAACTTCTACGCGCAGCACCGCTCCATCGAGCCGTGGCTGAAGACGGTTTCGCCGACGCCTGCCAAGGAATGGAAGCAGAGCCATGAGGACCGCCTGAAGCTCGACGGTCTCTACGAGTGCATTCTGTGCGCCTGCTGCTCCACTTCCTGTCCCAGCTACTGGTGGAACGGCGACCGTTACCTCGGCCCCGCCGTTCTGCTGCAGGCCTATCGCTGGCTGATCGACAGCCGCGACGAAGCGACCGGCGAACGTCTTGATGATCTCGAAGATCCGTTCCGTCTTTATCGCTGCCACACCATCATGAACTGTGCGCAGGCTTGCCCGAAGGGTCTCAATCCGGCCAAGGCGATCGCGGAAATCAAGAAGATGATGGTCGAGCGTCGCGTCTGAAGACGATTCGTTTGGACAGAAAATCTATCGGGCCGCGGTTTGGACCGCGGCCCTTTTTTACAACCGGGCGCGGGAAATTTCGGTAAAAATCGACCGAAATGGTAATTATCCCAGCCATCGCTTGCGCAAGATAAGGCTTTGGTAATAATTCAGCCTTCTTGTTTGATCATGGTCTTTCCGGAAGCGAGAGAATCGGGAGCTTGATATGCAATTCAGATATGTGGTGACGGGTCTTGCGGTTGTAATGAGCCTGGCCGGTTGCCAACGTACCTCCTACGATTACAACAACAACACCAGCAACAATCCCGGTTATACGCCGCCGTTGCAAGCACAGCCGGTTCCCTCCGTTCAGTCTGGCGCCCTGCCGCCACCCGGTGGTGCTTCCGGCAGTCAGTTCCCTTCGGCACCCGCTTCTGCGACGCCTGGCGGCACTGATATGGCGTCTGCCGCTCCGCCGACAACGGCGCTTGATGTCACCAAGGAATCCATGGTTGGCAACTGGCGCGTTTCCAATGGCGGCGCCAATTGCGACATGTTCCTGACGCTTACCAATCTCGGCAGCGGTTCTCGTGGCGGCACGCGTGGCTGCTCCGGCGAACTCACGGCGATGGGGTCCTGGGAAGTGTCCGGCAAGATGGTCCTCTTCAAGAACCGTTCCGGCGATACGATCGGCCGCGTCTACAAGAGCGCCGATGCGCGTTTTGACGGCACGACGAATAGCGGCCAGCCGCTGAGCCTCAGCCGATAGAGCATCTCCGGTGCAGCCGGATCGCCTCGCCTGTTTCAAGCCATTCCATTCGTCGCGGGCGTCCGTCCGCGACCGGGGCGCTTTTCCATGAAGCCATTGCCTGACTACAACCATAGTGTCGTTGAACAGCTCAACGCATTGACGGCAGCTGGCACCTTGCAGGCGGATGCCGCGCAACGCGGCGTTGCGGCCCACCTCGACCGTATCCTTGCCGATTTGAAAGCGCGCAAACCCGCCAGGAAAAAAAGCGCACTCGGCTGGATGTTCGCTCGCAAGGCTGGCCCGGCCGCCTTCGTCAAGGGACTATATGTCCATGGCAGCGTTGGCCGCGGCAAGACGATGCTGATGGACATGTTCTACGAGATGGCGCCCGTCTCTTCCAAACGGCGCTGCCATTTTCACGAATTCATGGCTGATGTCCATAATCGCGTGCACGCGCATAGGCAGAAGCTCAAGAATGGCGAAACCAAGCAGGCCGATCCCATTCCTCCAGTGGCAGCCCAGCTTCTGGCGGAAGCGGAGCTTCTTTGCTTCGATGAGTTCACCGTCACGGATATTGCCGATGCGATGATCCTCGCCCGGCTGTTCAGCGAGCTTTTTGCCAATGGCTGCACATTGGTAACAACGTCCAATGTTGTGCCCGACAATCTTTACAAGGACGGGCTTAATCGCGGCCTGTTTCTGCCCTTTGTCGATTTGCTGAAGAAGCATGTGGAAGTGGTGACGCTGGACAGTCCCACCGATTACCGCATGGAAAAGCTGGAAAGCCTGCCGGTTTATGTCACGCCACTCGACGGTGCGGCGGATCAGGCGATGGATATGGCCTGGCGGCACATGACCGGCGGCCATCTTGTCGCGCCGACTGAAATACCGATGAAGGGCCGCTCCATTCTGGTGCCGCGCGCCAGCGGCCGTGTGGCCCGCTTTTCCTTCTCCGACCTTTGCGAAAAGCCGCTCGGCGCTTCTGATTTTCTCGCGATAGCCAATCGTTTCGATACAGTCTTCATCGACCACATCCCGTTTCTCAATGCCGACAAACGGAACGAAACCAAGCGTTTTATCATTCTCATAGACGCGCTGTACGATCACAGCGTCCGCCTCTTCGCCTCCGCTGCGGCCATGCCCGAAGACCTGCTCGGCAAGCGCAAGGGCACCGAAGGTTTCGAGTTCGATCGCACCGCCTCGCGCCTGTTTGAGATGCGCAGTGCAGATTATCTGGTGCTCCACCATGAAAAACGGCAGAAAGTTTGACACTTTCGTGACGCATTCTCTTACGTTTACGTAAGGAAATAATGATCTAAACGATTGAAAATACTCATGCCAAAAGAATCTGTTGCCAATTTTGGTCAATGGGGCTAATCGAAGTGCGACAATTTGGCTGCCGGTGGCGTGGTGAAATTGAATTGAAGCTCTAGAGGAAGCATTCGATGGCTCGCAAAAAGATTGCACTTATTGGTTCTGGCATGATCGGCGGTACGCTGGCGCATCTCGCCAGCCTGAAGGAACTGGGCGATATCGTCCTCTTCGATATTGCCGACGGCATCCCGCAGGGCAAAGGTCTGGATATTGCCCAGTCCGGACCGGTTGAAGGTTTCAATGCCAAGCTCACTGGCGCTTCCGACTACGCTGCCATCGAAGGCGCTGATGTCTGCATCGTCACCGCAGGCGTCGCCCGCAAGCCCGGCATGAGCCGCGACGATCTTCTCGGCATCAATCTCAAGGTCATGGAGCAGGTCGGCGCCGGCATCAAGAAATATGCCCCGAACGCTTTCGTCATCTGCATCACCAACCCGCTGGACGCCATGGTCTGGGCGCTTCAGAAGTTTTCCGGTCTTCCGAAGAACAAGGTCGTCGGCATGGCCGGCGTTCTCGACAGCGCTCGCTTCCGCCTGTTCCTCGCCGAAGAGTTCAACGTTTCGGTTCAGGACGTAACGGCATTCGTTCTCGGCGGCCACGGCGATACGATGGTGCCTTTGGCGCGTTACTCCACCGTTGGCGGCATTCCGCTGACCGATCTCGTCAAGATGGGCTGGCTCACCGCCGAGCGTCTCGAAGAGATCATCCAGCGCACCCGCGACGGCGGTGCGGAAATCGTCGGCCTGCTGAAGACCGGCTCGGCCTATTACGCGCCAGCCGCTTCGGCGATCGAAATGGCTGAATCCTACCTCAAGGACAAGAAGCGCGTTCTGCCCGCCGCTGCCCATCTGTCGGGCCAGTACGGCGTGGACGATATGTATGTCGGCGTGCCCACCATCATCGGCGCCGGTGGTATCGAGCGCATCATCGAGATCGAGCTGAACAAGGATGAAGAAGCCGCCTTCCAGAAGTCCGTCGGCGCTGTTGCCGGTCTTTGCGAAGCCTGCATCAACATCGCTCCGTCGCTGAAGTAATAGCCTGACGCATCGGCGCAAAACCGGATTGGATTTTTGCAAGGCACGATGCGTAGATTCAACAGCTTGAAGCGCCCTGCGTCAGATAAGGATGCAAGGGCGCTTCAAGCGGCTCCAAACAGGGATTATTCCATGAATATTCACGAATATCAGGCCAAGGCTCTTCTGAAGGGCTATGGTGCGCCGGTCGCTGAAGGCGTCGCCATCCTCAAGGTCGAAGAAGCCGAAGCCGCCGCAAAGCAGCTTCCCGGCCCGCTCTACGTCGTCAAGAGCCAGATTCACGCTGGCGGCCGCGGCAAGGGCAAGTTCAAGGAACTTGGCCCCGACGCCAAGGGTGGCGTCCGTCTCGCAAAAACGATTGAAGAAGTCGTTTCCCACTCCAAGGATATGCTCGGCAACACGCTGGTAACGGCGCAGACGGGCGATGCCGGCAAGCAGGTCAACCGCCTTTACATCGAAGACGGTGCGGATATCGCTCGCGAGCTTTACTGCTCGCTGCTGGTCGATCGCTCGGTCGGTCGCGTTGCTTTCGTGGTTTCCACCGAAGGCGGCATGGATATCGAAGCTGTTGCCCACGACACGCCCGAGAAGATCCACACCATCGCCATCGACCCGGAAAAGGGTGTGAGCGACGCTGACGTTGCTGCGATCTCCAAGGCGCTCGAGCTTGAGGGTGTTGCTGCGGAAGACGCCAAGGCGCTGTTCCCGATCCTCTACAAGGCCTTCAACGAGAAGGACATGGCTCTCCTCGAGGTTAACCCGCTGATCGTCATGGAAAACGGTCATCTGCGCGTTCTCGATGCCAAGATGTCCTTCGACGGCAACGCGCTGTTCCGCCATGACGACGTCAAGGCGCTGCGCGATGAGACCGAAGAAGACGCCAAGGAAATCGAAGCCTCCAAGTGGGACCTCGCTTACGTTGCGCTCGATGGCAACATCGGCTGCATGGTCAATGGTGCCGGTCTCGCCATGGCGACGATGGACATCATCAAGCTTTACGGCAAGGAGCCGGCAAACTTCTGTGACGTCGGCGGCGGCGCCGGCAAGGAGAAGGTTGCTGCAGCTTTCAAGATCATCACGGCCGACCCGAAGGTCGAGGGTATCCTCGTCAACATCTTCGGCGGTATCATGAAGTGCGACGTCATCGCCGAAGGTGTTATCGCCGCGGTGAAGGAAGTCGGTTTGCAGGTTCCGCTCGTTGTTCGCCTCGAAGGCACCAACGTCGAACTTGGCAAGAAGCTCCTGAACGAATCGGGCCTTGCGATTACGGCTGCTGACGACCTGGACGACGCAGCCAAGAAGATCGTCGCGGCGATCAACGGCTAATTGAGGGACCGGAAATAATGTCTATTCTTGTTAATAAAGACACCAAGATCCTCGTTCAGGGTCTGACCGGCAAGACCGGTACCTTCCACACCGAACAGGCGCTTGCTTATTACGGCACGCAGATGGTCGGTGGTATTCACCCGAAGAAGGGTGGCGAAACCTGGACCGGCTCCAAGGGCGAAAGCCTGCCGATCTTCGCAACGGTTGCCGAAGCCAAGGAAAAGACCGGTGCAGACGCATCCGTGATCTATGTTCCGCCGGCAGGTGCAGCCGACGCCATCATCGAAGCCATCGAGGCTGAGATCCCCTTCATCACCTGCATCACCGAAGGTATTCCGGTGATGGACATGGTGCGCGTCAAGGCTCGCCTCGACCGTTCGAACTCGCGCCTGCTCGGCCCCAACTGCCCGGGCATCATGACGCCTGAAGAATGCAAGATCGGCATCATGCCGGGCTCTATCTTCCGCAAGGGTTCGGTCGGTATCGTTTCGCGCTCCGGCACGCTGACCTATGAAGCCGTATTCCAGACATCCAACGAAGGCCTCGGCCAGACGACGGCTGTCGGCATCGGCGGCGACCCGGTCAAGGGCACCGAGTTCATCGACGTGCTGGAAATGTTCCTGGCCGACGAAGACACGCAGTCGATCATCATGATCGGCGAAATCGGCGGTTCGGCTGAAGAAGATGCGGCACAGTTCCTGATCGACGAAGCCAAGAAGGGCCGCAAGAAGCCGATGGCTGGCTTTATCGCGGGCCGTACGGCTCCGAAGGGCCGCACCATGGGCCACGCCGGCGCTGTCGTTTCCGGCGGCAAGGGCGATGCGGAATCGAAGATCGCGGCAATGGAAGCTGCCGGCATCAAGGTATCGCCTTCCCCGGCGCGCCTCGGCAAGACGCTGGTTGAAGTCCTCAAGGGCTGAGACCACATGAGACCGGTAACGGGCGGTGCGGCTTTAACGCCACGCTGCCCGAAGCCGCAAAGAACGACAGACAGACGGCATACCGCCCCGGCGGCAGACAGCAATAATCAAGCGGCAGGCCGATAAACGGCCCTAACGGCATCGAGGAGGCGGACGGACAAGTCCGCAAGAACACAATGGCAAGGCAAGAAGCGAACGAGCAGTTTCAGATCACGTCGTTTCTGGACGGCGCGAATGCAGCCTATATCGAGCAGCTCTATGCCCGGTACGAAGAGGATCCCTCTTCCGTGTCGCCGGAGTGGCAGAGCTTCTTCAAGGCGTTGTCCGACAATCCGGAAGACGTGAAGAAGGCAGCCAAGGGCGCCTCCTGGAAGCGCGCCAACTGGCCGATCCCGGCAAACGGCGACCTGGTATCCGCGCTTGATGGCAACTGGGCTACGGTCGAGAAGGCCATCGAGAAGAAGGTTCAGGCGAAGGCCGAGGCCAAGAGCGCCGATACCGGCAAGGCCGTCAGCCCGGCCGAAGTGCTTCAGGCGACCCGTGACAGCGTCCGCGCCATCATGATGATCCGCGCCTACCGCATGCGTGGCCATCTGCACGCAAAGCTCGACCCGCTTGGCATCGCCAGCGCCGTTGAGGACTATAACGAGCTTTCGCCGAAGTCCTATGGCTTCGAGGAAAGCGACTACGACCGCAAGATTTTCATCGATAACGTCCTCGGTCTCGAATACGCGACCGTGCGCGAAATGGTCGATATTCTCGAGCGCACCTATTGCTCGACGCTCGGCGTCGAATTCATGCATATGTCCAACCCGGAAGAAAAGGGCTGGATCCAGGAACGCATCGAAGGTCCGGACAAGGGTGTGGACTTCACGCCGGAAGGCAAGAAGGCCATTCTGTCCAAGCTCGTTGAAGCCGAAGGCTACGAGCAGTTCCTCGACGTGCGTTTCAAGGGTACGAAGCGTTTCGGCCTCGATGGTGGTGAATCGCTGATCCCGGCACTTGAGCAGATCATCAAGCGCGGCGGCCAGGACGGTCTGGAAGAAGTCGTGCTCGGCATGGCTCACCGCGGCCGCCTGAACGTTCTGACCAACGTGATGGGCAAGCCGCACCGCGCCGTGTTCCACGAGTTCAAGGGCGGTTCGTTCAAGCCTGATGACGTCGAAGGTTCCGGTGACGTGAAGTACCATCTCGGTGCCTCCTCAGACCGCGAATTCGACGGCAACAAGGTTCACCTCTCGCTGACGGCCAACCCGTCGCACCTTGAAATCGTCAACCCTGTCGTCATGGGCAAGGCCCGCGCCAAGCAGGACCAGCTTGCCAAGACATGGGACGGCGACATCATTCCGCTATCGGAACGCGCCAAGGTGCTGCCGCTCCTGTTGCACGGCGATGCCGCTTTTGCGGGTCAGGGCGTGGTTGCCGAAATTCTCGGCCTCTCCGGCCTGCGCGGTCACCGCGTTGCCGGTACCATGCACTTCATCATCAACAACCAGATCGGCTTCACGACGAACCCGGCCTTCTCGCGCTCGTCGCCCTATCCGTCCGACGTTGCCAAGATGATCGAGGCGCCTATCTTCCACGTTAACGGTGATGATCCGGAAGCGGTGGTTTATGCGGCAAAGGTTGCAACCGAATACCGCATGAAGTTCCACAAGCCTGTCGTCATCGACATGTTCTGTTACCGTCGCTTCGGCCATAACGAAGGCGACGAGCCTGCGTTCACGCAGCCGAAGATGTACAAGGTCATCCGTGGCCACAAGACTGTTGCCCGCATCTATGCTGACCGCCTGATTGCGGAAGGCCTGATCACCGAAGGCGATTTCGAGAAGATCAAGGCCGATTGGCGCGCCCATCTCGAGCAGGAGTTCGAGGCAGGCCAGTCCTACAAGCCGAACAAGGCCGACTGGCTGGATGGTCAGTGGTCCGGTCTGCGGGCCGCCGACAATGCCGATGAGCAGCGTCGTGGCAAGACCGGCGTGCCGATGAAGCAGCTGAAGGAAATCGGCAAGAAGCTGTCGACCATTCCGGAAGGCTTCAGCGCACACCGCACGATCCAGCGCTTCATGGAAAACCGTGCTCAGATGGTCGAGACCGGTGAGGGGCTGGACTGGGCGATGGCTGAGGCTCTGGCCTTCGGTTCGCTGGTCGTAGACGGCCACAAGATCCGCCTGTCCGGTCAGGACTGCGAACGCGGCACCTTCTCGCAGCGCCACTCGGTTCTCTATGATCAGGAGACTGAAGAGCGTTACATCCCGCTTGCCAATCTTTCGCCGACGCAGGCCCGCTACGAAGTCATCAACTCGATGCTTTCGGAAGAAGCGGTTCTTGGTTTCGAATATGGCTATTCGCTTGCCCGCCCGAATGCACTTACGCTCTGGGAAGCCCAGTTCGGCGACTTCGCCAACGGCGCCCAGGTTGTGTTCGACCAGTTCATCTCTTCGGGTGAACGCAAGTGGCTGCGCATGTCCGGTCTCGTCTGCCTCCTGCCGCATGGTTATGAAGGTCAGGGTCCGGAACATTCGTCCGCCCGTCTGGAACGCTGGTTGCAGATGTGCGCCGAGGACAACATGCAGGTTGCCAACGTTACGACGCCGGCTAACTACTTCCATATCCTGCGCCGCCAGATGAAGCGTGACTTCCGCAAGCCGCTCATCCTGATGACGCCGAAGTCCCTGCTGCGTCACAAGCGCGCCACCTCGTCGCTTGCGGAGCTTGCAGGCGAATCCTCCTTCCACCGTCTCCTGTGGGACGATGCGGAGGTCATCAAGGATGGTCCGATCAAGCTGCAGAAGGATTCGAAGATCCGCCGCGTCGTCATGTGCACGGGCAAGGTCTACTACGATCTGCTCGAGGAGCGTGAAAAGCGCGGTATCGACGACATTTACCTGCTGCGTGTCGAACAGCTCTATCCGTTCCCGGCCAAGGCGCTCATCAACGAGCTCTCCCGTTTCCGTAACGCGGAAATGGTCTGGTGCCAGGAAGAGCCGAAGAACATGGGTGCGTGGTCGTTCATCGATCCCTACCTTGAATGGGTTCTGGCGCATATCGACGCCAAGTACCAGAAGGTCCGTTACACGGGCCGTCCGGCTGCCGCCTCTCCGGCGACCGGCCTGATGTCCAAGCATCTGGCGCAGCTTGCTGCGTTCCTGGAAGACGCGCTGGGAGAGTGAGAACTCTCCCGCATCGCCCCGCAAAAAAGACACCCGAATAACGGAACTAGATCATGGCCACTGAAATCCGCGTACCAACCCTCGGCGAATCCGTCAGCGAAGCGACCGTCGGCACCTGGTTCAAGAAGGTCGGCGATACCGTCAAGGCCGACGAACCTCTCGTTGAACTCGAAACCGACAAGGTTACCGTCGAAGTTCCGGCGCCCGCCTCCGGCGTGCTGACCGAAATCGTCGTGCAGAACGGCGAAACCGTCGGTCTCGACGCCCTTCTCGGCCAGATCGCTGAAGGTGCTGCCGGCGCTGCAACTTCTGCACCCGCAGCAAAGCCTGCTGCTGCACCGGCACCTGCCGCAGCCGTGGCCGCCGCTCCGGCTGGAAGCGCCATGCCGCCGGCACCTGCCGCCGGCAAGCTGCTCGCTGAAAACAACCTTTCCGCCGATCAGGTCGACGGTTCGGGCAAGCGTGGCCAGGTTCTGAAGGGCGACGTTCTCGCCGCTGTTGCCAAGGGTGTTTCGGCACCTGCCGCCGCTCCGGTCGCTGCTGCTGCTCCCCGTCCGGTTTCGGCCGAGCAGGATCAGGTTCGCGAAGAGCGCGTCAAGATGACCCGCCTGCGCCAGACGATCGCACGTCGCCTCAAGGATGCACAGAACACGGCCGCCATGCTGACCACCTATAACGAGGTGGACATGAGCGCCGTCATGGATCTGCGCAACCGCTACAAGGACGTTTTCGAGAAGAAGCACGGCGTCAAGCTGGGCTTCATGGGCTTCTTCACCAAGGCCGTGACCCACGCGCTGAAGGAACTGCCTGCGGTTAACGCTGAAATTGACGGCACGGACATCATCTACAAGAACTATTGTCACGTCGGCATGGCTGTCGGCACCGACAAGGGTCTCGTCGTTCCGGTCATTCGCGATGCCGACCAGCTCTCCATCGCTGGTGTCGAAAAGGAACTCGGCCGTCTCGCCAAGGCAGCGCGCGACGGTTCGCTCGGCATGGCCGACATGCAGGGCGGCACCTTCACCATCACCAATGGTGGCGTCTACGGCTCGCTGATGTCCTCGCCGATCCTTAATGCGCCGCAGTCGGGCATTCTCGGCATGCACAAGATCCAGGAGCGTCCGGTCGCCATCGGTGGTCAGGTCGTCATCCGTCCGATGATGTATCTTGCGCTCTCCTACGATCACCGTATCGTTGACGGCAAGGAAGCCGTGACCTTCCTCGTTCGCGTCAAGGAAAGCCTCGAAGATCCGGAACGTCTGGTTCTCGATCTCTGATCGGTCTTGCTTTTCGTTTCAGCGGGGTTTCAAGTCGATCCCGCTGAAATGCCATCAGGAGAGCGAAAGTGCAGCCGACATTTCTTGCCGCGTCACCCTTTTTGCCGCTGATCGGGCTCAGCGTTCTGCTGCTGGCCGTTCACATTGCGCTGCAGGGAATGACGGCAACGCGGGAATTCGGGCTGGACTGGAATGCCGGTCCGCGCGATGCTGAAAAGAAGCCGCAGGGCAGGGTTGCCGGACGCGCCGCGCGTGCCTCGGCGAATTTTCGCGAGACCTATCCCGCTTTCATTGCGCTCGCCTTCGGTGTCATCATGGCCGGCGATCCGTCCGGGCTGGCCTTCACCGGCGCTTTGATCTGGCTGATCTGCCGGGTGGTCTATATTCCACTTTATCTCGCTGGTGTGCCCTATATCCGCTCGCTGGTCTGGCTCGGTTCGATGCTCGGTCTTGGGCTGATGCTTTTCGTGTTGATGTTTTAGAGGTTGATTTTCCCATGCATCAGTATCTGATCGAACTTGCATCCCTGATGGCGATCTTCTTTTTCGCGATCGTTTCTCCCGGCGCCGATCTGGCGATGGTCATGCGTCAGGCCATGGTGCATGGGCGCAAGCAGGCCATCATCACCAGCTTCGGTGTTGGCACATCCCTGATGTTCCACGTCACCTATACGATTCTTGGACTTGGTCTCATCATTTCCCAGTCGATCTATCTCTTCAACATCGTCAAGTGGTTGGGTGTCGCCTACCTGATCTATATCGGCATCAAGTCGCTGCGCGCAGGCAAGACCGAATTGCCGGCTGCGGAAGGCGAAGATGGCGTTCGGGCCAGAAGCGGCCAGACTGCATTGAAGGCCTTCACGCTCGGTTTTGCCGCCAACGCGCTTAACCCCAAACCGGTGTTTTTCTTCCTGTCGATCTTTTCGACGGTGGTTCACGCGCATACGCCTGTTGGCATCAAGTTCGGATATGGGCTCGTCATGGCAAGCTGCCTTATCCTGTGGTTCGTCGGCGTCAGCCTGTTCATGACGACGCCTCGCATGCGCGCAGCTTTTCAGCGCGCCAGCCAATGGATCGACCGCACCAGTGGCGTGGTCTTCATCGCTCTCGGTATAAAACTCGCAACGGAAAAAGCGGCCTGAGTTTCAGGTCAAACGGAAGCAGGGCGGTTCAAAATCCTGCCCGCAATCAATCAGGAACAGAAACATGGCATATGATGTAGTGGTAATCGGTACGGGTCCCGGCGGTTATGTTTGCGCGGTCAAGGCGGCACAGCTTGGCTTGAAGGTCGCAGTGATCGAAAAGCGCGCGACCTATGGCGGCACCTGCCTCAATGTCGGCTGCATTCCTTCCAAGGCATTGCTGCACGCTTCCGAAACCTTCGCGCATGTGGCCCATGGCGTTGATACGCTTGGTATCGAAGTCGCCGCTCCGAAGCTGAACCTCGAGAAGATGATGGGGCACAAGGACAGCGTGGTGAAAGCCAATGTCGACGGCGTTGCCTTCCTGTTCAAGAAGAACAAGATCGATGCTTTCCAGGGCACGGGCAAGGTTGTATCCGCCGGCAAGGTCTCCGTCACCAACGACAAGGGCGAGAGCCAGGAAATCGAAGCCAAGAACATCGTCATCGCCACCGGTTCTGATGTTGCTGGTATTCCCGGCGTCCAGGTGGATATCGATGAAAGCGTCATCGTTTCCTCCACCGGCGCGATTGCGCTCTCCAAGGTTCCGGAAAAGCTCATCGTGGTGGGCGGCGGTGTCATCGGCCTCGAGCTTGGTTCGGTCTGGTCGCGTCTTGGCGCGAAGGTCACCGTCGTCGAATATCTCGACACCATTCTCGGCGGCATGGATAGCGAAGTCTCCAAGCAGGCTCAGCGTCTGCTCGCCAAGCAGGGTCTCGATTTCAAGCTCGGTGCCAAGGTGACGGGCGTTGAAAAGACGGGAACCGGCGCAAAGGTGGTGTTCGAGCCCGTCAAGGGTGGCGCGGCTGAAACGCTGGAAGCCAACGTTGTGCTGATTTCCACCGGTCGCAAGCCCTACACCGAGGGTCTCGGTCTTGCGGAAGCCGGTGTCGTGCTCGACGGCCGCGGCCGTGTCGAAATCGACGGCCACTTCAAGACCAATGTGGATGGCATCTACGCCATCGGCGACGTGGTGAAGGGCCCGATGTTGGCACATAAGGCGGAAGACGAGGGCGTCGCTCTTGCGGAAATTCTTGCCGGCCAGCGCGGCCATGTGAACTACGATGTCATTCCGGCCGTGGTCTATACGCAGCCGGAAGTCGCTTCCGTTGGCAAGACGGAAGAAGAACTGAAGGCCGCTGGCGTCGCCTACAAGGTTGGCAAGTTCCCCTTCACCGCCAATGGTCGCGCCCGCGCCATGCAGGTGACTGATGGGTTCGTGAAGATCCTCGCTGACAAGGAAACCGACCGGGTTCTCGGCGGCCATATCGTTGGTTTCGGCGCTGGCGAAATGATCCACGAGATCACCGTGCTGATGGAATTCGGTGGTTCCTCGGAAGATCTCGGCCGTACCTGCCATGCGCATCCGACCATGTCGGAAGCGGTGAAGGAAGCGGCGCTGGCAACTTTCTTCAAGCCGATCCATATGTGATTTTAGCCAATATTAAATTTCAGCCATAAAGCGAACCCCGGCTTGCAATGCAGGCCGGGGTTCAGCATATTTGCGCCATAGCCTGTCTAACCTTTTGATAAAAGGCAATAAAATGGCGTCCTCCACTCAAGTTTCCTTCTCCGTTCCGCAGCGTATCCTTCACTGGACGATGGCGCTTCTGATCTTTTTCAACCTTCTGTTTCCAGATGGCATGGCCCATGCGTATCGGTTGATGCGGCGAGGTGAAACGCTGACGCCGGAACAGATCTCCTCGGCCAATATTCACGCGTATGTCGGCTTTGCCGTCCTGTCCCTTGCGGTTCTGCGCCTCTGTCTGCGGTTTTTCCAGGGGGTGCCGCCGCATCCTGCCAATGAACCGCGCGCTTCTCAAATCGCCGCGAAGGTCGCGCATTTCACCTTTTACGCGCTGTTTTTTGCCCTGCCATTGTCGGGCATTGCGGCCTATTATTTCGGCGCGCG
>NZ_JBFREP010000006.1:0-312263 GCF_052114365.1 Agrobacterium sp. MCAB5 | reverse complement strand
GCGTCATATCGCGATGCCCTTGTCATCGAACCTGTGGATTTTGGCATCATCTGGTGTGATGAAGACGGTATCGCCGTGTTTGCATTCGAATTCACCGTCGGTTCTGGCGGTGATGGGGCCGATGCCGGGGACGTCGAGGTGGAGGAAGGTGTCGGAGCCGAGATGTTCGGCGACCGTGACCTTGCCCTGCCACAGGCCGGTTTCTTTCGACAGCGTCAGGTGCTCGGGCCGCACGCCGGCGGTGGGTTCGCGCACGATGGCGCGGCCGATGGCGACGCGCTGGCGCTGGCCGCCGGACAGTTGCGAGGGCCGGCGTTCGAGATAATCGGTGAGGTTAAGGATGCGGGCGGCATCGTCGACCTTCTTGTCGATGACAGCCTTGTCGAGCTTGGCCATCTTCAGTGGGAAGGCGATGTTGTTGCGCACGCTCATATGCGGATAAAGCGCATAGGACTGGAACACCATGGCAAGGCCGCGCTCGGCCGGGGCCTTTTCGGTGGCGTCGTTGCCGTCGATGACTATTCTGCCGCCGGAGACGTCTTCCAGCCCGGCAATCAGGCGCAGCAGCGTTGACTTGCCGCAGCCGGACGGGCCGACGAAGACGACGAACTCGCCGTCATGGATATCGAGATCGATCGACGGGATGACTTTTGCCTCGCCGAAGAGCTTGGACACGTTCTGAAGGGAAATGCTGCCCATTATTGTCGTTCCTTATTTCACGGCGCCAAAGGTGAGGCCACGCACGAGTTGTTTCTGCGAGAACCAGCCGATGACGAGAATGGGGGCGATCGCCATCATCGAGGCGGCCGAGAGCTTGGCCCAGAACAGCCCCTGCGGTGAGGAGAAGGAGGCGATGAAGGCCGTCAGCGGCGCCGCATTGGTGGTCGTCAGCCGGATGGTCCAGAAGGATTCGTTCCAGGCAAGAATGACGTTCAGGAGCAGCGTCGAGGCAATGCCCGGAACCGCCATTGGGGTCAGTACATGCACGATCTCGTTCCAGAGCGAGGCACCATCCATGCGGGCTGCTTCAAGAATCTCGCCGGGGATTTCGCGGAAGTAGGTATAAAGCATCCACACCACGATCGGCAGGTTGATGAAGGTGAGCATGACGGTCAGCCCAATGCGGGTATCAAGCAGGCCGGCATTGCGGAAGATCAGGTAGATCGGCACCAGCACCGCCACCCCCGGCATCATCTTGGTGGAGAGCATCCACATCAAAATGTCCTTGGTGCGTTTGGTCGGCGAGAATGCCATGGCCCAGGCGGCGGGAATGGCGATCATGAGCGCGATGATCGTCGAGCCGAGCGACAGCACGACCGAGTTCATGAACGGCTTGAAGTAATCGCGCTGGGTCTGCACGGTGATGTAGTTTTCGAGCGTGCCCGAGGGAATGAGGCTGAAGCCTGCGATCGCCTCCGGCTCGGTCTTGATCGAGGTGAGGAAGGCGTAAAGGATCGGGAAGAACAGCAGCAACGCCACGGCCCATGCCGCGATGGTGAAGCCGATCTTTGCGCGTGTCGTTGTCTTGCGGGCCATGATCGCTTCTCCTTAACGGTCGAGGTTCTTGCCGACGGCGCGCATCAGGAAGATGGCGACGATATTGGCGAGCACGACGGCGATGATGCCACCGGCCGATGCGCCGCCGACGTCGTAGCCCAGAAGCGCCGTGCGATAGATGAGGAAGGCAAGGTTGGTCGAGGCATAGCCGGGGCCGCCATTGGTGGTGACGAGGATTTCCGCGTAAACGCCGAGCAGGAAGATCGTCTGGATGAGGATGACGACGGTGATGGCGCGGGCAAGATGCGGCAGCGTCAGGTAGATGAAGCGGTTGATGAAGTTGGCGCCATCCATCTCGGCCGCTTCCTTCTGCTCGCCATCGAGCGACTGGAGGGCGGTGAGCAGGATCAGCGTGGCAAAGGGCAGCCATTGCCAGGCGACGATGATGATGATGGAGAGCAGCGGAAACTGCGCGAACCAGTCGACCGGCTGCAGGCCGAAGAAGCGCGACAGATCGGCAAGTACGCCGTAACCGGGATGCATGATCATGTTCTTCCACACCAGCGCCGCGACAGGCGGCATGACGAAGAAGGGCGAGATGATCATGATGCGCACGATGCCCTGACCGAAGATGTCCTGGTCAAGCAGAAGCGCAATCGCAATACCGCCGATGACGGTGATCAGAAGCACGCCGCCGACGATGGCAAGCGTGTTGAAGATCGACTGGAAGAAGGCCGGATCGGTATAGAAATACTGGTAATTGAACAGGCCCGCGAAGCTGACATTGGCAGGGTTGAGGAGATTGTAGTTCTGGAACGAAAACCACAGCGTCATCGCCAGGGGCACGATCATCCACACCAGCAAAAGCAGCACCGAAGGCGCAAGCATAACCCGCGCCAGACCGCTCGTGTTTCGTGTTGCCATTGGTAGTCCCCTCCATGACCGATACCCGCAACGTCTCCGCCGGGGCATCCGAATTTAACTTGACGATTGTCTTAGCAGCGACCTTCGCCCGTCGCCGCATGGTAGGTTGCTAGCACCTGATCCACCGCGGCGATCAGAACCTCCTCCATATCCTTGCCTGCAACCGTGGCGAGCGGCAGCTCGCCGAGGTATTGGCGCAGCAGGGTTTCGGGAATTGTCTTCCCGTCAAGCGCCTTATGCAAGGCGGAAACGGCTGCGAGCGCCTCGGGCCTTGTCCAGTAATAGCGAATGCGGTCGCTGTAGCTGTAGTGACGCTGCAATCTGAGCGTGATGTCATCACCATGGTAGTGACCCTGCCAGTCGCCGGGCGCGCCGAGCATCAGCTGTTCCATGGTCCGCGCCAGCGGCCGGTCGCCATAGCCGCCGACCATCTCGGATGCGATCATATCGAGAGCGTAGAGTGCTTCGCGGTAAGCGAAGGTCAGCCCCGGACCGACTTTCAGGATCGGATATCCATCGCGCACAAGGGCGCCAAGCGCTGCTCTCGTTTGATAATCCGTCGAGTGCGCCTCAAAGACCAGTTGCGGTTCGCCGTCCAGTACGGCGCTGAGCGCCGTGGCCGCATCCGGATTGTAAGCGACGACATTGTCGCTGCCGAATTCCACGCCGGGCTGCACGACAAAGGCAATGACCCGTTCGAACGCATCGGAAAGACCGTGCTGCGCGAATATCTCACGGTGCAGGTCAATGGTCGTGCGCGCCGCCTGCGGCTCGGTGGGCGCCACCGTGTCGAGCACGTGATCGGCGCCGCCCGGCACCGGCACTTCGGTGCCGAGAATGTAAAGCGGTTTTGGCAGGCCCGCCTCCACGGCTGCCTTTTCGGCGACAGCCGCGAGTTTTGCCGCACGATTGGCAATGGTCACGTCATCCAGTGCGGCCGGCTCACCGGCGCAGCCCATCGACGCATCCAGATGAATCTTGCGAAAACCGGCTGTGACATAGGCTTCGACCATGGTGGCTGCTTTTGTCAGCGCGTCCTCGGCTTTCTCCTTGCGCCAGGGATTGGGACCGAGATGATCGCCGCCGAAAATCAGGAGCTCGCCGGGCAGTCCTTCTTCCTGCGCAATGCTGTTGACGAAGGTAACGAAGTCGCGCGGCGTCATGCCGGTATAACCGCCGAGATGATTGACCTGGTTGCAGGTGGCCTCGATCAGCACGGCTGTTTGACCGGCAGCGGCGCGGCGGATTGCGGCGCGCAGGACAACGGGGTGGGCAGAGCAGACCGAAGTGATGCCTGCGGGCTTGCCGGCACGGCGCGCGGCGGCGAGGTTTTCCAGAATGGCGGTCATAGGACTTCCTCCGACAATAGCGCGGTCATGAAGGCGTCAAGTTCGGCAAGGCTGGCAGCGCCCTCCATGGGGCCGCGCTTTATGACGTTGTGCGCGCCGGATGCATTGGCATAGGCGAGCGCTCTTTCGGGATGCATGCCGAGGCGGCGGCAGGTGAGGTAAGTTGCGCCGAAACAGTCGCCGGCGCCGGTCGGATCAATTTCCGAGACCGTCAGTCCGGGGGCGTCGATGCGGCCATAGGCGCGGCTGAAGTGGCTGGCGCCTTGCGCGCCGCGCTTCAGCACGATCTCGCCGATACCGGAGGCGAGGAGCTTTTCTATCGCTGCGTCCTCGTCATCCAGACCGGAGGCAGCTTGAAGTTCTTCGCCGGAAGGCAGCAGAAGGTCGGTGACATCAAGGAGATCGTCGATCAGCTTGCGGCCCTCGTTACCCTGCACCAGTTCCTTGCGGATGTTCGGATCGAAAGACACCGAGCCGCCGCGCGCCTTGACGCTTTTGATCGCCTCGAGAATGATCTCGCCGATACCGGCAATCGCAAATGCCGATCCCATGACGTGCACATGGCCCGCCTGTTCGATGAGAGCCTGCGCCTTATCAGTCATGTGCGTTTCGCGCGCTGCCGAATGGGCGATGTTGAAAACGAAATCCCGTGCGCCGTTTTCCCTGTAGCGGACAAAAGCGCTGCCGGTCGGCCGGTCCGCAATGGTGGCGATGGCCGATATGTCCACGCCGTCACGGCGCAGCCGCTCGATGTTGAGGCGGCCGAAATCGTCATCGCCAACCGCCGCGATAATGCCGGCGCTGCCGCCGCAACGCGCGACCTGATCGATGAAAATGGCGGGCGCGCCGCTTGGAAAGGGGCCGATCAGCGTTTGCGGCTCGAGAAAGCCGTCGCCCACTGTCGTCGCCATGATTTCCACGAGGATTTCACCCGCCGTAATGGTCGGGCCTTTCGCGTGCGGCGCAAGTGCGGATACCTGCCTCATCATCTCCTCCATATACATTCGGCTCCCACCTTTCCGGTGGGTACAAATCCCCGGCGTCCCGGCTCTGTTATTTTCCGGATATCAGCTAAAATTTACGCGCGTCAAGATATTTTTTGATGATGTTTTTGTTGCGATGCAGCAAGTAAAGCGGATCATGTAATTATTTTTGATGACATTATCGAATTTAAAACAGCGAGTTATAGCAATATATCCAAGAGTGCTCACGTCACAGTTTATTTTTGGATGTTGACAAATGGCGCGATTTTGCGAGATAAAAATTTACGCATGTATTGTTATGCGTGGACATCCGTAAAGGAGGAGCGGGTCTCATGAGCAAATTCATTGGAATTCTGTCGTCGTCTGTGGTTGGAGCGGGCCTTTTGGCCGGACTTGCGCAGGCGGAAGAAATCAACATCGCCACCGTCAACAATGGCGACATGATCATCATGCAGAAGCTTTCCAGCGCCTGGGAGAAGGAAACAGGAAACAAGATCAACTGGATCGTGCTGGAGGAGAATGTTCTGCGCGAACGCGTCACCACCGATATCGCCACCAATGGCGGCCAGTTCGACATCATGACCATCGGCGGTTACGAAGCGCCGATCTGGGGCAAGCAGGGCTGGCTGGCTCCGGTCGATGATCTCGGCGACGATTACGATTACGCCGATCTGCTCGATCCGATCAAAAAGGGCCTGACGGTGGACGGCAAGCTTTACGCGGTGCCGTTTTATACCGAAAGCTCGTTCACCCTTTACCGCAAGGACCTGTTCGACGCGGCCGGCCTGAAAATGCCTGATAATCCGAGCTACGACCAGATCAAGGACTTCGCGGCCAAGCTGACGGACAAGTCGAAACAGCAATATGGCATTTGCCTGCGCGGCAAGCCGGGCTGGGGCGAGAACATGGCTTTCCTCGGTACCATGATCAATACCTATGGTGGACGCTGGTTCGACATGGACTGGAAGCCGCAGCTGACGAGCGAGCCGTGGAAAAAGGCGATCTCGGATTATGTTGCGCTGATGACCTCCTACGGCCCGCCCGGTGCGGCGACCAACGGCTTTAACGAGAACCAGACGCTGTTCGCATCCGGCCATTGCGCGATGTGGATCGACGCCACCTCGGCTGCGGGACGTATCTACGATCCCAAACAGAGCCAGGTTGCCGACAAGACCGCTTTCACCCGTGCTCCGGTAGAGGCAACGCCGAACGGATCGAGCTGGTCGTGGTCATGGAACCTTGCAATTCCGAACACAACGAAGAAGCTCGAAACCGCCAAGTCATTCGTTAAATGGGCGACCTCGAAGAACTATGTGAAGACGGTCGGCGAAAGCGAAGGCTGGGTCGCCGTGCCGCCCGGTACGCGCAAATCCACCTATGAGCTGCCAGAATACAAGAAAGCCGCACCCTTTGCGGATACGGTGCTGAAAGCCATCATGTCCGCCGATCCGTCGAAGCCGACAAAGGATCCGGTTCCCTATACCGGCGTGCAGTTCGTCGCCATACCGGAATTCCAGTCGATCGGCACGGTTGTCGGCCAGCAGATTGCGGCAGCACTCTCCGGCCAGCAGACCGTCGATACGGCGCTCGAAGGCGCCCAGAAACAGGTCGAGCGTGATATGACCCGCGCGGGCTACATCAAGTAGCCGCGTCCTCCCGGCGTGCCGCCCGTTCGTCACTTTGGCGGCGGGCGGCATGGGTGGGGCTGGCGCACCCGCCGCCCTCATTCCTGTGCTTGTCACAGAAATCCAGTCAGCCCAAGTCCTTGGGCTGAAAAGGACTCTCTCGCCACGGAGACGCGCGTCAGCTGGATTCCTGTGACAAGCACAGGAATGAGGGGAGTGAGAAAATCGCATCTAACACAAACTCGCATGGCCGAGTTCATCCATTACCCGCCATGCATCACGGAGATCGACATGAGATTGAAGAACAAGGTCGCGCTGATTACCGGCGCCGCCCGCGGCATCGGCCTTGGTTTTGCACAGGCTTTCGCCGATGAGGGTGCAAAGGTCATCATCGCCGATATCGATATTGCCAGGGCAACCGCTTCTGCAGCCGCTATCGGCCCATCCGCCAAGGCCATCCGGCTGGACGTGACTGACCTTGGTCAGATCGATGCGGTTGTAAAGGCGGTCGATGAGGAATTCGGCGGCATCGATATTCTCGTCAACAATGCCGCGATCTTCGATATGGCGCCGATCAACGGCATTACCGAAGAGAGCTATGAGCGGGTTTTCGACATCAATCTCAAGGGGCCGCTTTTCATGATGAAGGCCGTCTCCAATGTCATGATCGCGCGCGCGCGCGGCGGCAAGATCATCAATATGGCGAGCCAGGCCGGTCGGCGGGGCGAGGCGCTCGTCACGCTTTATTGCGCTTCCAAAGCGGCGATCATTTCCGCCACGCAGTCGGCGGCGCTGGCGCTCGTCAAACACGGCATCAACGTCAATGCGATTGCGCCGGGTGTCGTGGATGGCGAGCATTGGGAAGTGGTCGATGCGCATTTCGCCAAATGGGAAGGCTTGAAGCCGGGTGAGAAGAAGACGGCGGTGGCCAAATCCGTGCCGATCGGCCGTTTCGCCACTCCTGATGACATCAAGGGCCTTGCAGTTTTCCTCGCCTCTTCCGACAGCGACTATATTCTCGCCCAGACATATAATGTCGACGGCGGCAACTGGATGAGCTGAAAAGCCGGAGATGACCATGCATGCGATTCAATTCGTCGAGAAGGGACGTGCCGTGCTTACGGACGTGCCCGTCGCCGATCTGCCACCGGGGCATGCCCTTGTCCGGGTCAAGGCTTCGGGGCTGTGCCATACCGATATCGACGTGCTGCATGCGCGTTACGGTGACGGTGCCTTTCCCGTCATTCCCGGCCATGAATATGCCGGTGAAGTCGCGGCGGTGGCGGCAGACGTCACAGGCATCAAGGTCGGCGACAGGGTTGTCGTCGATCCCAATCTGCCCTGCGGCACCTGCCCCAGTTGCAGGAAAGGGCTTACCAACCTTTGCAGCACGCTGAAGGCCTATGGCGTTTCCCACAATGGCGGTTTTGCGGAATTCAGCGTGGTGCGCGCCGACCAACTGCATGGCATAGGTTCCATGCCCTATCACGTGGCAGCACTTGCCGAACCGCTCGCCTGCGTCGTCAACGGCATGCAGAGCGCGGGTATTGGCGAGAGTGGGTCGGTGCCGGGCAATGCGCTTGTTTTTGGCGCCGGCCCCATCGGCCTGCTGCTCGCCCTGTCGCTGAAATCACGCGGCATCGCGACGGTGACGATTGCTGACATCAACGAAAGCAGGCTGGACTTCGCTGAAAGTCTTGGACTTCAGACGGCGGTTTCCGGGTCTGAGGCGCTGCTGCGGCAACAGAAGGCGTTCGATTTCGTGGCGGATGCGACCGGCATCGCAGCTGTTGCGGAAGCAATGATCCCGCTGGTCGCGGATGGCGGCACGGCGCTGTTTTTCGGTGTCTGCGCGCCGGATGCCCGTATCTCGGTTGCGCCTTTCGAAATCTTCCGGCGGCAGCTGAAGCTTGTCGGCTCACATTCGCTGAACCGCAACATACCGCAGGCGCTTGCCATTCTGGAAACGGATGGCGATGTCATGGCGCGGCTGGTGTCGCACCGGCTGCCGCTTTCGGATATGCTGCCGTTCTTTATGAAAAAGCCGTCCGATCCGGCCACGATGAAAGTGCAATTTGCAGCCGAATGATCGTTTGGCCGTTGATAACCGTATTCGACCGGCTTTTCGTGCGAAGGCCGGTCGATATAGAGTACCACATGTAATATTTCATGGGGGCAAGCACTTTGGCCAAATCTATCAGGACGATGGAAGAGTTCTCGGAATTCGTCGGCCTTTCCCGCCCGACTGTTTCGAAATACTTCAATGATCCGGCCTCGGTCCGCAAGAAGACGCGGGATGCCATCGAGGATGCGCTGAAGAAGTCGGGCTTCCGACCGAATATCTTCGCCGTCAACCTCAACCGCCGCCGCTCCAATATCATCGGCATCATCATTCCCAACTCAACCGACCCGTTCTACATGGCGCTGACGAGCCGTATCGAACTCATCGCCAACGAGGCGGGGTTCCTTGCCTTCGTGCTGTCGTCCGACGGCAAGGCGGAAATCGAGGATCGGGCCATCCGCACCTTCAAGTCGATGAATGTCGCGGGCGCCATCATCGCTCCGCTCGGCGTCAAGTCCCATCGCGCCACGCTAGAGCAGCTGGCGGCCAGCATACCGATCGTCTATGTCGATTCTCCACTCGACGAAACCTCGGCCTTCGTCGGCACCGACAACCGCCAGAGCGTCGGGCTGATGGTGGATTATCTCTGCCGTTCGGGCGAGCCGCCCTGTTTCTTCGACATGCCGCAGGTCAATACCAACGCCGCAACGCGCCGCACGGCCTATGAGGAGGCGATGCAGCGTCTTGGTTTCGAGCCGCATGTCATCGGTGTTCCCGGCACCGTAACCTGGGATTTCGAGCGTTTCGCCTTTGATGAAGCGACCCGGTTACTGGATGGGACAGGGCATTTGCCCTCCCGCACTATTTTATGCGCCAATGACCGTATCGCCTTCGGCGTCATCGCCGCCGCCTTCCAGAAGGGCATCAGGGTCGGCCATGGCACGGATTACGATCTCAGGGTAGCCGGCCATGACGATCATCCGCTTTCGCGTTATGCCTGCCCGCCGATTACTACGGTGGCGCAAAATTACAACGAGATCGGCAGGCTATCGATCGAACTTCTGCTGCAGAAGTTGAACGAGGAGGCGGATGACACGACACGGATGCGCGAGCGCATTCTCCTCAGTGCCGATCTGATGCTGCGCAAATCG
The DNA here is from genome assembly GCF_052114365.1 of Agrobacterium sp. MCAB5. Taxonomy (NCBI): domain Bacteria; kingdom Pseudomonadati; phylum Pseudomonadota; class Alphaproteobacteria; order Hyphomicrobiales; family Rhizobiaceae; genus Agrobacterium; species Agrobacterium sp. MCAB5. Next base: position 302,672 of record NZ_JBFREP010000006.1, on the reverse strand, counting down.
GCTTGATAGTTTGTTAGAAAAATTAAAAGAAAAATCTGTTTTTCTAAATAGAACTAATATTTGAACGCTCCTACTCTGTTCCCAGGGTTGCTTTGGGAGGCGACCGCGGGAGCCGGCGCAAGTGTGTGCCGGGATCCGGGAGGAACGCAGAAACGTCATGTCTTCGGTGCCGCGAGGGTTAACCCTTCGTAGCCTCGGTATCGCATGGCCTTCGCCGGGCTGACTGGGCACTCTCGCCAGCAATTTCCCCAGCGAAGGATGTCAAAACATGAATCTCTATTCTCTTCTGTCGCAGCGCGCAGCCGGTGGCAAGCCCGTCAGGGTGGGTCTCATCGGTGCCGGCAAGTTCGGTTCCATGGTTCTGGCGCAGGCGCAGCGCATCGCCGGTTTCCACATGGTCGCCGTCGCTGATCTCAATGTCGGCAAGGCGCGGGAATCGTTTGACCGCGTCGGCTGGCCGAAGGAGCGTTATGACGCGACGAGCTGCGCCGATGCGCTGAAGAGCGGCAAGACCTATGTGACTGACGATGTGAACGAACTGTTCGCCTGCGGCGAGATTGAATGCGTGATCGAGGCGACCGGCCATCCGCTGGCTGGCGCGCGCCATGCGCTCGGAGCCATCGACCACAACAAACATGTCGTCATGGTCAATGTGGAAGCCGATGTGATGGTCGGGCCGATCCTGGCCGAAAAGGCGAGGGCCAAGGGCCTTATCTACTCCATGGCTTACGGTGACCAGCCGGCCCTGATCTGCGAATTGGTCGATTGGGCACGCGCCACCGGCTTCGAGGTCGTTTCCGCCGGCAAGGGGATGAATTTCGAGCCGCGTTACCGGTATTCGACGCCTGATACGGTCTGGAGCTACTTCGGCTGGACTGACGAGGAAGTGGCCAAGGGCGACTTCAATCCGAAAATGTACAATTCATTTACCGACGGCACCAAGGCGGCCATCGAAATGGCGGCGGTCGCAAACGGCACGGGGCTGGATTGCCCGGATGACGGTCTGGCCTTCCCGCCCGCAGGCCTGCATGATCTCGCCCGCGTCTTTCGCCCTGCTGCCGATGGCGGCCGCATGTCGCGTTCCGGTCTCGTGGATATTGCCGCAAGCCAGGAGCCGGATGGTCGCGAGGTGTTTAATAACATCCGTTACGGCGTTTTCGTCACCTTCAAGGCGCATAACGAATATGCCCGCGCCTGCTTCAAGCAATATGGACTGCTGACCGATCCTTCGGGCTGGTACGCCTCTATGTGGCGTCCGTTCCACATCATCGGTCTCGAAACTTCGATAAGCGTGCTTTCGGCCGTACTGCGCAATGAGGCCACCGGTTGCTCGAAGGAGTTCCGCGGCGATGCGGTCGCGACGGCAAAGAAGGACATGCAGCCCGGCGAAATGCTTGATGGCGAGGGCGGTTACGCGGTTTGGGCCAATGCCATCCCTGCCACCCGCAGCCTCGACATCAAGGCGCTGCCGATCGGCCTTGCCCATAATGTCAAGCTGAAGCGCGCCATCAAGAAGGATCAGATCGTCAGCTTCGATGATGTGGAACTGGTGAGCGACCTGGATGTGGTGAAGCTTCGCCAGGACATGGAAAACCAGTTCCGTCCGCAAAAAGACGCTGCGGCGTGATGGACGGAGAACGGGACATGCCGAATGGAGCTTTCGTGGTAATCGCGGAATTCCGGGTCAAGCCTGACGCGATGGATGCCTTTCTTAACGCAGCGCAAGATGATGCCACCCATTCGGTTCAGGATGAACCGGGTTGCCGGCAATTCGATGTGGTGCGGCCGGAATCCGGAAACAACGTGGTGTTCTATGAGGTCTATGACAGCCGCGAAGCTTTCGACGACCATCTGAAAACACCCCATCTCGACCGGTTTCGCGAGGCGTTTCCCGCCCTCATCGAAGAAGAGTTGCCGGTTCGTTTCCTCAACCGGCAATGGCTTTGAAGGGTGGAAAAAATGCAGGACATCCGCGAAATCGCTGTCATCGGAACGGGCATCATGGGTGTACCCATGGCGGCGCGTCTGGCGGAGGCCGGTTTTTCTGTCAAGGCCTGGAACCGCAGTGCTGAAAAAGCTGCGGTTCTGGCGGCAAAGGGCGTGCAGCCGACGGCCACGGCTGCCGAAGCTGTAGCCGAAGCCGATGTCGTGCTCTGTATGCTGAGTTCCGGGCCGGTCTGCGACGAGGTTCTGCTCGGCGCCTCGGGTGTCGTTTCCACCATGAAGCCTGGTGCATTTCTGCTGGTGATGAGTTCGATTCCGGTCGACAGCGCACGGGAACAGGCGGAGGCGGCAAAGGCTCATGGCGTCGCTTATGTCGACGCACCGGTTTCCGGCGGCGAAAAAGGGGCGACTGAGGGAACGCTCGCCATCATGGCCGGCGGTAAGCAGCGGGATGTGGACGCATTGCGGCCACTCCTCAATTGCCTCGGCCGCGTCACCCATGTCGGTGCGGTGGGCTGCGGTTCATTGGCCAAGCTGGCCAACCAGCTGATCGTCGCCTCGACGATCTGTGCCGTAGCGGAAGCTTTGACCCTGGTTGAAGCGGGGGGAGCCGACCCGGCGCAGGTGCGCCAGGCTTTGCTTGGCGGTTTTGCCGAGTCCACCGTCTTCCGCCAGCACGGCAAACGCATGGTGGAAGGCGATTTCCGCCCCGGCGGGCCGGCGAAATATCAGCTGAAGGATACGTCCACGGCGCTGGCTTTCGCCAAGAGCCGTGGCCTGACATTACCGGTCGGCGAGGAGGTTGACCGGCTGTTCCGCTCCATGGTCGAGCATGGCGCGGGCGAGCTTGATCACAGCGGTGTGATCCTTGAAGTTAAACGCATGAATGCGTTCGGAGGAACGCTCGAAACTGTTTAGAGACAACAACGGGAGGAACACATGAAAATTTCAAAACTTTACGGGCTGGCTCTTGCCGCCACCATGCTTGTTGCATCGATCGCGCAGGCGGAAACGCTCACGCTTTCGACGCCGGATTCCGATACGTCGGAAATCACGCTCGCGGCCAACAAGTTCGCCGAGATTGTTTCGAAGAAGACCGACGGCAAGCTCAAGATCAAGGTGTTTCCGAACGGCACGCTTTATGGCGGCGATCCTTCGGCGGGCGTCAAGCAGCTGGCCGGCGGTTCGCTCGACATGCTCTTGAACTCGACATCGCTTTACGCAACGTTCAATCCGAAATTCACGGCCATCGCCATTCCCTATCAGTTCCGCGATATCGACCAGTTGCGGGTCTATCTCGACAGCGATCTTGGCAAGGAGCTTTCCGGCGATCTGAGCAAGATCGGCATTCTCGGGCTCGATCTCTGGTCTCGGCCGTTGCGCCAGATCACCAACTCCAAGGCGCCGATCAAATCGCCTGCCGATCTCAAGGGCATGAAGCTGCGTGTGCCGAACAATCCGCTCTGGGTCGAATTCTTCGGCGCCATGGGTGCTGCCCCGACGCCGATGGCCTTTGCGGAAGTCTATAACGCGCTCCAGCTGAAAGTCGTCGACGGGCAGGAAAATCCGGTCAACGTGCCTGTCAGCGCCAAGCTTTATGAAGTGCAGAAATACCTGACGATCAGCAACCACATCGCTGACGCCTGGGTGCTGGGCATGAACCCGGCCCGTTTCGAAGGCCTCGACGAAGGCTTCAAAACGGCGTTGAGGGACGCGGCCACGGAAACCGAGCTGTGGAAAGCCGAGAACGATGCTGCCGATATCGACAAGTCGCTCGCAACGCTGAAGAAGAACGGCATGGAGGTCAACACGCTGACCGACGACGAGCGCAAGGCTTTCGTGGCTGTCGCGACTGGTCTTTCGGCAAAATTCTCCGCCCTCGTGAAAGATCAGGCGTTTTTCGACAAGACGCAGGCTTTCCTCAAGACGAACTGACGCCGCCAGTGAAAGGAGGGTCGGGCTTGCACCGATTAGCAACCCGGCCGCTCCCATCGTCAGCAAGGGTTGCCTTGCCGTAGCGGCAGGGTGGCATTCGTTTTACCGGATATCCGGTTTCAGCAGTGGAAGGGTATTGTCATGCGCGATACGAAACCGTCGGTGCTCGGCACCATCGTCAAGGTCATCGCTGATGTCGCCGCCGGGGCGGCCTGTTTCGGTATTCTTGTCGTCGTTCTTCTCCAGGTCATTGGCCGCCTCATCGGCAGCCCGCTCCCCTGGACCGAGGAGGCGACGCGCTTTCTCTTCATCTGGATGGTGTTCCTTGGCCTTGCCGCCGGTTTCCGCACTGTTGAAAGCGCGCGGGTCGTGGTGTTTCTGGTGCTGTTCCACCGCCTGTTCAGGCGGTTGGCGGTGCCGATCTATGTCGGTTCTTCGGTGTTCTTCTTCGGCATGATGGGCTGGACGGGCTTCACCTTGGTGCGCCAGCAGATCATGATGAACGAGACCGCCGCGACCTTGCCCATCCCCATGTGGACCATCGGCATGGTTCTGCCTGTCTCGGCCGTCATCGCCGTGCTGGCCATCATCGAATCGCTGCGCAGCAGGCGGGACCTGATCGCGCTCCCCGAGATCGGTATCCCCGCGGACGAGATCGCCCACGCCGATATCTCTATTTCAGCAGGACATTGAGCCATGTCGGTCTTTCTTCTCATCGCCTTTTTCGGTCTCAGCATGCTGGGTGTGCCGCTCGCCATCGCTTTGGCGCTCGCCAGTGTCGGCACGCTGTGGCTCTTCACCTCCATGCCCATGGACCTTCTGTCCCAGACGATGTTCTCGTCGATGAACTCTTTCCTTCTCGTCGCCGTGCCACTCTTTATTCTGGTCGGTACGGTGATGGAGCGCGGGCGTGTGGCGGAGCGCATCTTCGATTTCGCCGAGGCGATGGTCGGCTGGCTTCCCGGTGGACTTGGCCACGTCAACGTCATTTCGTCGGTCATCTTTTCCGGCGTCTCCGGCTCCTCGGTCGCCGATATCGCCTCTGTGGGCGCAATCGAAATCAAGGCCATGGAGCGACACGGATTTCCAAAGGGTTATGCCGTCGGCATGACGCTCTGCACATCCACGCTCTCCTCCATCATCCCGCCGTCGATCCTGATCGTGATTGCCGGTTCCATCGCCAATGTGTCGATCGGCACGCTGCTCATTGCGGGTCTGGTGCCTGGCCTCTTCATCGCCTTCGCTTTTCTTGTCTTTAACCACTTCTATTCGGTGCATTACGGCTACAATCCGCCGACGCCCTTCAATTTCCGTCTGGTTATCGTCACCGGCCTTCGCGCCATCCTGCCGATGCTCACGCCGCTGATCCTCATCATCGGTATCGCCAGCGGCCTGTTCACGCCGACGGAAGCCGCGGCCATCGCGGTTGTTTATGTGGCCGTATTGGGTGTGCTGGTCTACCGCACGCTGCCGGTTCGCGAATTGCCGGAAATACTGATCTCCACGGCCCGCATTTCCGGCACCATCCTGTTCATCGCCGCCACCTCGCAGCTTGCCGCCTGGGTCTTCACCTTCGACGGCCTGCCGGAACAGGTGGCCGAGCTTTTGAAGGCGATGAACCTTGGGCCGATGTCGGGCATGCTGGTGATCTTCGTTTTCCTGCTGATCATCGGCATCTTCATGGAGGCTATCCCTGCCATGTTCATCCTCATTCCGGTGCTGATGCCGCCGGTGGAGGCGCTGGGCATCGATCCGATCCACTTCCTGATCGTGACTGTCATGACGCTGACACTCGGCCTTGTGACGCCGCCGGTCGGGGTCTGCCTGTTCGCGGCAGCACAGGTGGCGAACATGAAGATCGAGGACGTCATTCGTGGTTCGCTGGCGCCAATGACGGTGCTGACACTCGCCATATTCGCACTCGTGCTTTTCCCGGTGCTGACGCTCGGGCCGATACGGTTGATGGGTCTTTATTGAGACTGAAACAGGGAGCCTGAAGCATCAGACAACGCGACGGGCACGCCACTCGTCGCGTTGTTTTCGCATCCACTCCAGAAACAGCGTCACTTTTCTCTGACGCAGGTGGGAATGCGGGCAAACGATCCATTGCGTGACGAGCTTGATGCGGGGCGCATCGGCCACGGCCGGGATCAGCATTCCGCGTTGCAGTTCCTGCTCCATCATCAACGTGCTTTCCAGCGCCACGCCGATGCCCAGAACGGCGGCGTCTATGGCCATGTGGCTGCGATCGAACAGAACGCGACGCCAGCGCTTTTCAGCCGTCACGCCGGAAAGCGGGAACCAGTGGTTCCATTGCGCCTGCGCCTTGACCGAGTGGATAAGCCGTTGGTTCTGCAAATCTTCGGGCAGGAATGTACCGGCACCGGGCATGTCCGGTGAACAGACCGGCAGGAACTCCTCCTCCACGAGTCCTTCCACAAACAGGCCCGGCCAGCGGCCATCGCCATGGCGCAGCTCTATGTCGACAAGCTCCTGCGAAAAATCGGTCGGCTCGTTGGTGCCGTCAAGGCGCACTTCCAGTTCGGGATGCTCCTCCAGAAAGGAGCCGAGACGCGGCAGCAGCCATTTGTTGGAAATGGTCGGGGTTGCCCTGATTGTCAGCGTGGTCACCGAGCGGAAGCCGCGAATACTTTCGGTGGCATCGGTGATCTGCTCGATCTGTGCAGTGATCATCGAGAAGTACCGCTCGCCCGCCTCCGTCAGCGTCACCTTGCGGCCGGTCCGCGCCATCAGCGTCGTGCCAAGCTGGCCTTCAAGCAACTGGATCTGCTGGGAAACGGCTGAAGGCGTAACGCTCAGCTCTTCCGCCGCCCGCGAAATGCTGCCCGCCCTTGCCGCAGCATGAAAGACGAGGATCGATTTTATCGGTATCTGCATGTGGCTGGTCTTCGCTCAACGAATTACGGCAGTCACCGTGATTATCACAGGTGACTGCCATGACGAAACGCTTGAGAGCGTAGGGTCTTTACCGGTGGCTCGGCAACTTTGGCAAAAGCACGGTCAACAGGCCGAGCAGCGGCAGGTAGGAGCAGATGCGATAGACGAACTCGATGCCTTCCTTATCCGCATAGATCCCGAGAACCGCGGCTCCGATGCCACCGAAGCCAAAGGCGAAACCGAAGAACATGCCGGCGATGAGACCAACGCGCCCGGGTACCAGTTCCTGCGCGAACACGACGATTGCCGAGAAGGCGGAAGAGAAGACGAAGCCGATGACGACGACGAGAACGGTCGTCCAGAACAGGTTCGCATAGGGCAGCATCAGCGCGAAGGGAATGACGCCGAGGATCGAGAACCAGATGACGACGCGCGAGCCGAAGCGGTCGCCGATCGGACCACCGAAGAAAACGCCCGCCGCAGAAGCGCCAAGGAAGAGGAACAGCAGAACCTGCGCATCCTGCACGCCCAGCCCGAACTTCTCGATGGTGTAGAAGGTGAAATAGCTGGAAAGGCTGGCGAGATAGGCGTTCTTGGTGGCGGTCAAAACCACCAGCACGGCAAGCGTCATCATCACGGTGCCGCGTGCCAGCGGAAGTGCGCGGCTGGCCGGAGCCTTGCCGACATTCGCGCGGCGGTGGCGGGTATACCAGACGCCGACCCAGGACAAGACGGCAAAGCCCATCAGCGCGATCAGTGAGAACCAGCTGAGGCTGGCTTGACCGAACGGGATGACGATGAAGGCGGCCAGCAGCGGGCCGATGGCCGTGCCTGTATTGCCACCAACCTGGAAGAAGGACTGTGCCAGACCGTGGCGACCACCAGATGCCAGACGGGCAACGCGGGACGCCTCCGGATGGAAGATCGCCGAGCCGACACCGATCAGGCAGGCGCCGATTACGAGCACCTCGAAGCTGTGAGCGAATGCGAGCGTGATGAGGCCGGCACAGGTCGAGAGCATGGCGACTGGCAGGGAGAAAGGCATGGGCCAGCGATCGGTCACCATGCCGACGACCGGCTGCAACAGCGATGCCGTGACCTGAAAGGCGAAGGTGAGCAGTCCGATCTGCATGAAGTCGAGCGCATAATTGGCCTTCAGCAGCGGATAAAGCGACGTCAGTAGCGATTGCATGATGTCGTTGAGCATGTGGCAGAAGCTGGCGGCTGCAATGATTGAAAACGCCGTGCGTTGCGGGCTGAACCCGGTGCTGGTGACGGTGGCCATGATGTATCCTCTCCAGATTCCCCGCGAGAGACGGGAAACGTGTCTTTATTTCTTCCCGCTTTTATTCATATTGTTTCTGGCCTGCTTTCGTGTTCTGGACGAGTTTCTTTGTGAATGGGCCAAATGGGAAAAATCAAATCGCTAAAACCCGCCCGTCTGGCGGATGACGACCATGAGCGCAGCCTGAAATTGATCGACGGCACCAACGAGCCGGTGCTGGCGCTTCACCGTGCCTATCCGACAGGACACCGTACCCCGGTCCACAGCCATGGCCGGGTGCAGATATGGTGCGCACGCCAGGGCGTCGTGCTGGTCAGCACCGCCGCCGGGCGCTGGATGATACCGCCCGGTCACGGGCTTATCATTCCAGCCGGGCTGAAACATGAGGCTGAGATCATCTCAACGGTGGAGATGCATTCGATCTACGTTCACCCCGATCTGTTTCAAGCCGGGGCCCCAAGGGTGGTGGAAATTACCGCCCTTGCCTCCAGCCTGATTTCGGAATTGCTGGGCGAGGAGTTGCAACCTGCCGCTTTTCACCGGCAGGGACTGGTGCGGGCGCTTCTGCTCGATGAGGTCAACCGTCTGCCGGAACGCCCGCTGGGATTACCCTTTCCCGATAACCAGCGTCTTGCCGGTCTTTGCCGCGAGTTCCTGAAAAAGCCTGTGGCCAGAGTGGAAATCGATGACTGGGCCGCCGCCATGGGCATGAGCCGGCGCTCCTTTACGCGGTTATTTCGTAAAGAGTTGGGGGTGAGTTTTGTCACCTGGCGCCAGCAGGCCTGCATTTTTGCGTCTTTGCCGAGGCTTGCCGCGGGCGAGGCGGTGACCAATGTGGCGCTGGATGCCGGTTATGAAAATATTCCGGCTTTCACCACCATGTTCCGGCGAATGCTCGGCAATTCGCCCCGCGCCTATCGCAAGGCGGCAGGCCAGCGCAGTGCCGGCTACTCCGATTTTGAAGAGGCGGAAAATTAAGCCGCCGTCGCGCGCATATCGCGGCGGAAATCGGAAGGCGACATGCCGGCGATCTGACGAAACGCCTTGTTGAAGGCGCTGACGGAGCCGAAGCCGCTTTCCATGGCAATCTGCAGAATATTGTCCTTGCCGTTCATCAGCATCGCCTGGGCGCGGGAAAGCCTGAGCAAGGTCAGGTATTTGATCAGCGTCATGCCGGTGGATTTGCGAAACAGGTTCATCGCATATTTCGGATGAAGCGAGGCGGCGCGGGCAATTTCGGTCGCGTCGATGTCGTCTAGAAAATTGGCGGCAATGAAATCGCACATGCGTACCACGCCGATTGAGGGCGCCATGCTCTCGTCGTTCTCTTCCCGTTTGCCGCTGACGGCGGAGGATATGACGGTATAGGGCTCGAGGAACATGCGCTCCACCCGCAGCAGCAATTCCTCCACCGCGTGCTGCGCCTTGGCCGGATCACCCGACGTGACGTAACGGAACCAGCGGCCGAAATTTTCCTCGTCGGCCCGGTCCGTCTGCGCACTCACCATCGTTGCGCCGCCCATCAGCAGGCTGGAAACCGCAGCCGGCAGGCGCATGCGGAAAAAATGGACGAGCGGCAGATGCGCGCCCGCATAAATCGAATCATCGGAGGAACGGTCCATCTGGTGCGGCTGGCCGCCCCAGAAAATGCACATCTGGCCGGCATCGAGCGAAAGGTCGTGGTCGCCCATCCGGTAATGTACGGATCCCGACATCACATAGTTCACCTCCACCTGCGCATGCCAGTGCGGCCTGAGCATGATGGGCGGGTGGTTGTAAAAAAGCTGGAGCGTGGTCGGCATGCCTTCGATGCTGCTTGCACCCGGCTGGTAGAAGGCTCTTTCGGCAATCTTACTTTCCGCCAAATCGATGTTCCCTTTGTACGAGACAGATTTCCTGCCGCCGGTAATGTGCCCATGTTCGCTAAAGAACGGCAATTGAAAAAAGGGAGGTTTTCAATGTGCTTTAAATTTCTTGGCGCGTCGACGGCTCTGGTGCTCCTTGCAGCACCGGTAATGGCGCAATCCGAGACCGTAACCATCTGGAGCTGGAATGTCGCCGCATCGGCGCTTAAATCCACTGTCGAAGGGTTCAACAAGCAAAATCCTGACATCAAGATTGTTGTTGAAGACCTTGGAAACGATCAGGTTTTCGACAAGACGCTGGCGGCTTGCGCAGCGGGTGGCGACGGCCTCCCGGATATTGTAACGGTCGAAAATTTCGAGGCGGAACTGTTCTGGAGCCGGTTCCCGGATTGTTTCACGGATTTGACTGCACTTGGCTATACGCCTGAAAAACAGGCGCTTTTTCCTGACTTTAAGCGCACGGAACTGGAGGTCGATGGCGTAGCTTATGCGGTGCCTTGGGATTCGGGTCCGGTGGCCGTTTTTTACCGGCGCGATTTCTACGAAAAGGCTGCTGTCGATCCGGCCACCATCAAAAGCTGGGATGATTTCATCGCGGCTGGCAAGAAGGTCATGGCCGCCAATCCCGGCACCGTGATGGCGCAGGCCGATTTCAACGGCGACAGCGAGTGGTTCCGCATGATCGCCAACGAGCAGGGATGCGGTTACTTTTCGACCGACGGCCAGAACATCACCATCAACAAACCTGCCTGTGTCGCGACGCTTGAAAAGATCAAGCAGATGAGGGATGCCGGCATCATCACGGCTGCGATCTGGGATGAGAAGATTCAGGCCAATACTGCCGGTAAGGCCGCGAGCCAGATGTATGGCGCCTGGTATGAAGGCACGGTTCGCTCCGGCTCTCCCGGTCTTTCGGGCAAGTGGGGTGTCTATATGATGCCGAGCCTTACGCCTGACGGTCCGCATGCAGCCAATCTCGGTGGCTCTTCGCTGGCGATAAGTTCGGCGTCCAAGCACAAGGAAGCCGCCTGGAAGTACATCGACTACGCGCTGACCACCAATGAGGGGCAGGTGACGATGCTGAAGTCCTTCGGCCTCGTTCCCTCGCTTCTCTCCGCCATCGATGATCCTTTCGTCAAGGAAAAGCAGCCCTATTGGGGTGGGCAGGCGGTCTGGACCGATATTCTGGCGACCCTGCCGAAAATCGTGCCCAGCCGTGGCACCGCGTTCCAGTCGGATGCAGATGCGATCTACAAGGCGACGCAGACCAAATATTTCGCGGGTGGTTATACCGATGCGAAAGCAGCTCTCGACGATGCCGCAAAGCAGATCGAAACGGCCACGGGGCTGCCGGTCGCGGAATGAAGCTCTCGGATGGAAGGCCTTGCGGTTTAGCAGGACCGGCCTCTCCAAGCTTTCCAACCATCGCATCTGGAGGTCGTCATGCCGTCAAGGAACAGGATCGCTTATGCGTTCCTTGCGCCCTATCTTCTGATTTTCGCGACGTTCTGGGTCTGGCCGATCGTTAGCTCGTTCATGCTGTCGTTTCAGAACACCCGCATCAATCCCTGGCGGTTTGCGCCCTCCATGAACTGGGGGAGGCTGGTCTCCGATCCGGCGTTTTATAACGCGCTCTACAATACGCTGATCATTCTGGTCATTCAGGTGCCTGTCATGATCGCGCTTGCGACCGTCATGGCGGTACTTCTGAACTCGCCACTGTTGAAGGTACGCCCGCTTTACCGTTTTGCCTTCTTCGCACCCGTCGTCGTCGGAGAAGTCGCTTATGCGGCAGTCTTCCGGCTGATGTTCAGTGCCGATTTCGGTATCATCAACAAGCTCATCACTTCCGTTGGCCTTTCGCCCATCTCGTGGTTCGACAATGCCAATGCGGCCATGGCGTTGGTCATCATCGCCGTCACATGGCGCTGGGCGGGGTATAACGCCATCATCATTCTGGCCGGCCTGCAATCCATCCCCGGCGATGTCTATGAGGCGGCGACACTGGACAAGGTGAACAAGCGGCAGCAGTTCTTCCACATCACACTGCCGCTGTTGAAACCCATCATCCTTTTCTGCGTGGTCCTGTCCGTCATCGGCACCATGCAGCTTTTTGCCGAGCCTTTCCTCATCACCAACAGGGGTGGGCCGGGCGGCGGTACGGAAACGCTGGGGTTGTTCCTTTACCGGCAGGGCTTCACTTCGCTCAATTTCGGCTACGCCTCGGCCATCGCCTACACCATGGCGGCGCTCGCCATCGCCATTTCGCTTCTTAATCTCTGGGTCGGGAGGGAGCCGAAATGAGATCGAAATCCAGATCGCTTCTCTGGCAGAAGATCGCGCTGCATGCGACGCTGACGCCGCTTGCCCTCATCTGGCTATTTCCGCTGTGGATGATGTTCGTGTTCTCGACAATGCCTGATTTTGGCATTTTCAGCCCCGACATCGTGCTCGTCCCGTCCACCAATTTCATCGAGAACTTCAAAAACCTTCAGGCGGATACCAACTTCCTGCGGGCGATGTTCATATCGATCACCGTTGCGGTCATCTATACGGTCCTCTCGGTGTTTCTGACCTCCATGGCGGGCTGGGCGCTGGCGCGCTATCGTTTTGCCGGACGCTCGGTGGTGATCGCCATCATTCTCGGCACCATCACCTTGCCTTTTGCAGTTGTCGTCATTCCCCAGTTCATCATGGTGGCGCGCGAATTCAAGCTCGCCAACACCTGGGTGGCACTCATCGTGCCGCCACTGTTTAACTCGCTCGGCGTGCTGTTCATGCGGCAATCCTTTTCCATGATGCCAACGGAGCTTTTCGATGCGGCAAGGGTCGAGGGCGTCAAGGAATGGCAGATATTCCTGCGCATTGCCCTGCCATTGGCGCGCCCCACCATGGCGGCGCTGTCGATCATCCTCTTCCTCGCTTCCTGGAACAATTATCTCTGGCCGCTGCTGATCAACTCCCGCCCGGAAATGATGACCGCACCCGTGGCACTTGGCACCCTCATCGGGCTCACCAAAGTGTCTTGGGGCGGCATCATGGCCGGTGCAGTTCTGCTCACCGCACCCATTCTCATCGTTTTCGTGGCTTTGCAGCGCCACTTCATCGCCGGCATTTCCGCCGGGGCAGTCAAGTAAGGGGAGAGACCGCATGGCGGAACTTTCGCTCAAGAATGTCGTCAAGCGCTACGGTGCGCTGAAAGTCATCCATGGTGCAGATCTCGATATTGCCGATGGCGAGTTCGTGGTCTTCGTCGGCCCGTCCGGCTGTGGCAAATCAACGCTTCTGCGTATGATCGCGGGGCTGGAGGATATATCGGACGGCGATATCAGTATCGGCGGCAGAACGGTCAACGATGCCGATCCGGCCGATCGCGGCATCGCCATGGTGTTTCAATCCTATGCGCTTTATCCGCACATGACGGTTGCCGAAAACCTGTCCTTCGGCCTGAGGATGAACGGTAATCCCAGGGCCGACACGGAAAAGCGTGTCAGCCGCGCCGCCGAAATCCTGCAGATCAACGAGTTGATGGAACGCCGGCCAAAGCAGCTTTCCGGCGGGCAGCGGCAGCGTGTCGCCATCGGCCGCGCCATCGTGCGCGAACCGCAGGTCTTTCTGTTCGACGAGCCCTTGTCGAACCTCGATGCGGAACTTCGGGTGCAGATGAGGGTGGAAATCTCGCGGCTGCACAAGCAGCTTGGCACCACGATGATCTATGTCACCCACGACCAGACCGAGGCGATGACGCTGGCCGACAAGATCGTGGTTTTGAGGGCGGGCAATATCGAACAGGTCGGTGCCCCGCTCGATCTTTATGACGACCCTGCCAACCGTTTCGTTGCCGGTTTCGTCGGTTCGCCGAAGATGAATTTTCTGGAGGCGACCGTCATCGGTACAGGTGGACAAAGCGTTACGCTGTCGCTCGACAGCGATCCTGCCGTGCGGCTGACCCTGCCGATCAAGGACCGGCTCGATGAGGGAAGCAAGGTCTCGCTCGGTATCCGGCCCGAACATTTTGCCGATGTCGGGCAGGGCGATGCCGATCTCACCGTTCACGTCGATGTCGCCGAGCACCTCGGCAATACCAGCTATGTCTATGCCCGTACGGAAGGCGGTGAGCAACTTGTCATCGAGCGGCCGGAATCGCGAGACGTCGCCAATCGTGACCGGCTGACGGTCGGTCTTTCCGCCCGCAAGGCATTTCTTTTCGACAGTCAGGGCAATCGCCTGCGCTGAACCCTTTCCCAAGCACGCAAGTCAAGACGAGGATTTCATGACGACCGACCAACCGATCCGCTGGGGCATTATCGGCCCGGGCACCATCGCCAAGACCTTTGCGGACGGCATTGCCCATTCCCGCACGGGTAAGCTCGAGGCTATCGCCACCCGCAATCCGGACAAGCCCGGCCTTGCTGACGCCTTTCCCGGCGCGCGCATCATCCATGGTTACGATGCGCTGCTTTCCGATCCCCATATCGACGCCGTCTATATCGCCACGCCCCATACCGGCCATGCGGAATGGGCGATCAAGGCGATCCGTGCGGGCAAAAACGTGCTGGTGGAAAAGCCCATCGCGCTTTCCGCCTATGACGCCGATGCCATTTTCCACGAAGCGAAAAAGGCTGATGTCTTTGCGGGCGAGGCCTATATGTACCGCCTGCATCCGCAGACGGCAAAACTGGTGGAGTTGATCACGAACCGTGCCGTTGGCGATATCCGCATCATCCGCTCCAGTTTCGGTTTCAACATGGGGTCTTTCCGTGCCGATCATCGTCTGTTTTCCAATGAGACGGCAGGCGGCGGCATTCTCGATGTCGGCGGTTATCCCGTATCCATGGTGCGGCTGATTGCCGGTGCAGTCGATGAAAAACCCTTTGCTGAACCCGAAAAGATTGTAGGTGCGGCCCATCTCGGCCAGTCGGGCGTCGATGAATGGGCTTCGGCCGTTCTGAAATTTTCGAACGGTATCGTTGCCGAAGTCTCCTGCTCGATCATGGCAGGCCAGGACAATGTGCTGCGCATCATCGGTTCGGAAGGCCGTATCGAAGTCAAGGATTTCTGGTTCGCCGCCGGCCACAAGGGTGGCACCGGCCGGATCGATATTTTCAGGGGCGACAAGGTCGAAACCATCGAATTGCCGGAAGACCGTTGGCTCTATTCCTTCGAAGTCGATGCGGCAGGTGAGGCGATAAGGCAGGGCAAGCAGGAATTCGGCGCGCCCGGCATGGGCTGGGCCGACAGCCTCGGCAATCTACGTGTCATGGACCAGTGGCGTGCCGCCGTTGGCCTGGAATACAGCGTCGAAAAAGCAACCTCTCGCATCACGAATATTGCCGGTGGCAAGGTCGTGGCAGGCAATGCGGTTCCGAAGCGGCAGATACCCGGCCTCACCAAACCCGCTTCGGTGGTTGCGCTCGGTTTCGAGTTCTTCCCCAATTTCGCCTCCGCGTCCCTGACGCTCGATGCTTTTTATGAGGCGGGCGGCAATCTGTTCGATACGGCTTATGTCTATGGCGGCGGCAAGACGGAAGCAATATTCGGTGACTGGCACACCAGCCGCAACGTGCCGCGCGAAGAAATCGTGTTGATCGGCAAAGGCGCGCATTCGCCCCTCTGCTATCCGGACATGATCGCCAAGCAGCTCAACCAGTCGCTGGAGCGTCTGAAGACGGATTATGTCGATGTCTATTTCATGCATCGTGACAATCCCGACGTGCCGGTCGGCGAATTTGTCGATGCGATGGATGCCGAAGTCCGGCGTGGTCGCATTCGGGGCATTTTTGGCGGATCGAACTGGACGCGCGAGCGTATGGACGAGGCCACCGCCTATGCGCAAGAGAACGGCAAACAGGCGCCGGGCGCACTTTCCAACAATTTCTCGCTTGCCGAAATGCTCGATCCCATCTGGGCGGGGTGTGTGGCGGCATCGGACGATGAGTGGAAGGCATGGCTCCAATCGCGCCAGATCCCGAATTTCGCCTGGTCGAGCCAGGGGCGCGGCTTCTTCACCGACCGGGCGGGGCGGGACAAGCGAGATGACGAGGAAATCGTCCGCGTCTGGTATTCCGACCGCAACTTCGACCGCCGCGACCGGGCGATCGAGCTTGCCCGGAAACTCGGCCGCCATCCGATCCACATCGCGCTCGCTTATGTCATCGCCCAGCCTTTCCCGGTCATTCCGCTGATCGGGCCGCGCACCATTGCCGAACTGGAGGACAGCCTTTCTGCGCTGGATATCAAATTGACGGCTGAGCAGGTTAAGTGGCTGGAGGCGTGACGCGACACGAGGCGGCGGGTTTTCCGCGGTCTCCGGATGGATGATAAAGTCGGCTACCTCTCCTGCGTCATGCCGGGCTTGACCCGGCATCCGGCTACGGTGTGTCAGCGCCGTGGCCGGAGCCTTTTGCAATCAAGGGATTGACCGTGCTGGACCCCGGACCTCGTCAGGGTGACGGAATGCGGATGCTGTGGTGGTGCTAAAGCACTGTTCTATAGGAGGACTATCCCCAACCTCCTACCTTATCTTGTTTTCCTGCTTCTTTCTCTCAGCAGCCGCTGATAAATCGGAATCTTGATATAATTGCGCCCGCCTGAAAACACGGCGGGTGAAACAATCTACCGGGGTTCTTATGGGCGATATCGATCGAGGCCGTGCGCAGCAGTTGATGGGTGAGGCGGGCATGGATGCGCTGGTGCTTTTCCAGCCCGAAGCCTTCCGTTATGCGGTTGGAGCACATGCCGGTGTTGCGACGATGTGGGGCAGGGCGGGGTCGGCGATTGCGCTTGTGCCAGCCGATGCTGCGTCCGGGCTTGCCGCCGTCGTCAGCGATCACGCCGCACCTCTTGTCGAGAAGGCCGCGCCTGATGTCGATCTGCGCCGGCATCGCATCTGGATCGATATGGTCGATATGTCGGGTGTCGAAAACGTCTCGCAGGTAGACGGTGCCTATCGCCGAAACAATTCCGGCGGACAGAGGCCGGAGACATTCGATCGCGCCGCCTGCTTTGTTTTGCTAGCCGACCTTCTGCAGGAACGCGGGCTGTCTGCGGCGCGCATCGGTGCCGATCTCGAATTCATGCCGGCCGCCGATTTTTCGGCTCTTCGTGAGGCGACGCCCGCTGTGACCTGGGTTGATGGTTCGACAGTGCTGAAACGTCTGCGTGCGGTGAAATCCGTGCGCGAGATTGAACTTCTCAGGCGGGCCGCAGCGGCCGCTGAGGCCGGGCTGGTCGAGATGGCGGCGGCCGTGCGGCCGGGCGTGGCGCTCAGCCAGCTTTCCAATGCGTGGAAAGCCGGCGCTCAGTCGCATGCCCTGAAGTCGGGTTTTTCGCTGAGCGGTCATTGGGACTATATATCGGTTGGTCCGGTCCTGTCGGATATGACGGCGGTCGTCGCGCCCGGTGCCCTGATCAAGGCCGATGTTGGCACGCTGGTCGATGGTTATTCGTCGGATGGCGCGCGGACGTTTTCATGGGGGCCGGTCTCTCCGCTCGCGGCCAATATTTTCAAGGCGCTGGAGGCAGCTTTTGCCAGCGGGCTGGAAGCGATTCGTCCCGGCAATACATTCGGTGCGGTGCACGCCGCCATGCTGGCTTCGATGCGCAAAGACGGATTCAGCGAATATTATCGCGGTCACTTCGGCCATTCCGTCGGCGGCGGCGTGGGCATCGAGGAATGGCCATTCTTTTCCCATGACAATGAGGAGGTCATTCTTCCGGGCACGGTCGTGGCACTTGAAGCGCCGTTTTACGGCGAAGGTCTGGGCGCGCTAATGATCGAGGACCAGTTCCTCGTTACTACAGCAGGGGCAGAGTGCGTGAACAGCCTGCCACGCACCCTTCGGGATTTGTCCCGGGCCTGAGGCCGGCCAGGTTCAGAGAAAGTCGTCGCGGCGCGGGGTGAAGCAGTCGATCAGCTCGCCCTCTTCCAGGCAGAGGCAGCCGTGCTCGACATGGCCGGGAATGATGAGGCTGTCGCCTTTCTGCAGGTCGTAGGCTTCGCCATCGCGGTAAAAGCGGAAGCTGCCGCTGGCGACATAGGTGGATTGCACATGCGGATGGTTGTGCAGCTTGCCTTCGGCGCCGGTCTTGAAGCGGAACGAAACCACCATCAGCTCCGGCGCTTCGGAAAGCACGGTGCGTTCAACACCATCGTCGGGTGAAACGGTGGGGAATGTCGGAAGCTGCTGCATGTCGTTCTCCTCGGTCATGCGATGTCGTTCAAGCTTGAAATTCAGCGCGGCGCGCGCAGCATGGCGCGGTAACGCGTCTGACTGCTTTTCAGGTGGTGGCGCATGGCGCTTCTTGCCGCCTCTTCGTCGCCGTCCTGTATAGCAATCAGGATCGCTTCGTGCTCACCGACAAGCCGGTTGAGGTCAGCGGGCGAAAGCACGGTTTCCTTGCCGTTTTCGGCAACGGCGCGGCGCGGAATGAGCGTGGGGCCAAGCACCTGTAGAAACTCGCTGAAGCGCGGATTATTGGTCGCGTCGGCAACAGCCAGGTGAAAAGCGAAGTCGGCCTCTGCTGTCGGAATGCCCTTGGCGGCGCTGGCGCGGAAGGCATCGAAGGCTTCGATGATTTTCTCCTCCTGCGCCGGGGAGCGGCGAACGGCCGCAAGACCGGCGGCATCACCTTCCACGGCGGTGCGCAGTTCGAGCATTTCGATCAGGGACGAGACGCGGGCAAGATCGACATTATGGAACGGCCGTCGCTCGACAGGCGCTGGCTCCAGCACGAAGACGCCCGCACCCTGACGCGGCTCGACCAGCCCGTCGGACCTCAGTGAGGCGATGGCCTCGCGCACCACGGTGCGGCTTACGCCGAATTCCTGCGTCATCTGCGCTTCGGAAGGCAGGCGCTCGCCTGTCTTATAACGGCCCTTGGCGATCTGGCTGCGGAGCTCCTCGGAAACCTTCACCACAAGCGTCTTGGCTTGCGGAGCTGCCGGTTCGGAGGTTATCGCTTTTGTCATTGTCATCGCCGTTCTAAAAAAGGGTGCAGGTTAGCGTCCGGTATTCCTCGATACGTCATTCGCGGTCCGGCTTGCAATCCCGCTGCACGCGCAGGAAAGACCGGTTATCATGCCTGTCGGTCCCGAATGGCATTTCACGTCGCCTTGAAGATCGGATTGTCGATGAAAACGCCGCCCTGAAAACGCGCCACCGCATCTTTAGGGTCTGGTTGCGGTGTTGTCTCGGCAATGTGCTGCCGGAAAGTCTCGGCGTTGTCCTTCGGTTTCCAGCCAAGCCAGCCGAGGTGGGAATTGTCCCACCAGCCCGCGTCATTGGCCGATGCGCCCCAGATGACCGGGCAGCCGAGCACCGGCGCGCGGAAAACCGCCTCGATCAGCGATACGAAATCATCCTGCGAAAACCAGGTCGACAACATGCGGTGATTTTGCGGTTCCGGCGTGCATGAGCCGATACGGACCAGCGCCGTTTCCTGGCCGAATTTTTCGAAATACATGCGGGCGAGGCTTTCGCCGAAACATTTGGACACGCCGTAAAGACCGTCCGGCCGGAAGGGAACGTTGGGGCCAAGCCGCTCTGTCTGGGAATAATAACCGATCGTGTGATTGGAGCTGGCGAAGACGATTCGCGGCTGCCCATGGGCGCGGGCCGCCTCATAGAGGTTATAAAGCCCGATGATATTACCGTGAAGGATTTGCTCGAAAGGCCGCTCCACCGATATGCCGCCAAGATGGACGATGCCGTCACAATCGGCGACCATCGCATCGACGGCGCTGGCGTCGGCCAGATCGCATTGCACGCATTCCTCGTTCGGCCCGGCAGGATCGAGCGGCGAAAGATCGGCAAGACGCAATATCTCGGCCATGGGTGCGAGGCGCTTGCGCATGACGCGGCCGAGTTGGCCAGCCGCACCGGTAACAAGAAGCCGTTTCATTGCAATTCTCCCTAAACGAATGGACTGCGGATCATCGAGGCTGCGGGAAACCCCATTCAACGTCTCAGGCGTGGTCGAGATATCCAGGTTCCTCTTGACCTTGTCATACAGATCGTACAAAAAGCGGATAACATATATTATGTCCTATACGCAACAATCATGAAGGATGAGTTTGATGCTGACCGTCGAAACAAGGCAGGCCGTCAACCCGGAATATGCAAAAACGCTCGATACCGATGGGCTTCGCAAGCATTTCCTCGCCAACGACATGTTCCGTTCCGGCGAAATCAGGCTGATCTATACCCATTACGACCGTTTCGTCATGGGCGGCGCGGTGCCTGATGGTGCCCCGCTGATGCTGGACAAGGTCGAGGAAACCAAGACGCCGTCGTTCCTTGACAGGCGCGAGATGGGCATCGTCAATATCGGCGACACCGGCACCGTCAACGCTGGTGGCGAGACGTATACGCTCAATCGTGGCGACGTTCTGTATCTCGGTGCGGGAAGCGGTGCGGTGACCTTCGATGGCGCGGGCCGGTTCTACGTCACTTCATGCCCGGCGCATCGCAGCCTGCCGGCAAAGCTCGTCAGCCTTGCCGACAGCAAGGAGGTCAAGCTTGGTGCGACCGAGACCTCCAACAAGCGCACAATCAACCAGTTCATCCACCCGCTGGTCATGGAAAGCTGCCAGCTGGTGCTCGGCTATACGACGCTCGAGGACGGCTCCGTCTGGAACACCATTCCGTCGCATATTCATGATCGCCGCATGGAGGCCTATCTCTATTTCGGCATGGATGAAAAGTCGCGCGTTCTGCACCTGATGGGTGAGCCGCAGGAAACGCGGCATCTCTTCATTTCCAACGAAGAGGGTGCCATTTCTCCGCCCTGGTCGATCCATTCCGGCGCTGGCATCGGCTCTTACACGTTCATCTGGGCCATGGCTGGGGACAATGTCGATTATACCGACATGGACTTCATTCAGCCGGGGGATCTGAAATGAAAAATCCCTTTTCGCTTCAAGGGCGTAAGGCGCTGGTGACGGGTGCCAATACGGGGCTTGGTCAAGCAATCGCCGTCGGCCTCGCCGCGGCCGGCGCGGAAGTTGTCTGCGCCGCCCGCCGCGCGCCGGACGAGACGCTGGACATGATCGCGAAGAACGGCGGCAAGGCCGCCGCATTGTCGATTGATTTTGCCGATCCACTCGCCGCCAGGGACAGCTTTGCCGACGCCGGTTTCGATATTCTCGTCAACAATGCCGGCATCATTCGCCGCGCCGATTCCGTGGAGTTTTCAGAACTCGACTGGGATGAGGTGATGGACGTCAATCTCAAGGCGCTGTTTTTCACCACGCAGGCCTTCGCCAAGGAATTGCTGGCGAAAGGTCGTCCGGGCAAGGTAGTCAATATCGCCTCGCTACTGTCGTTTCAGGGCGGCATCCGCGTACCGTCCTATACGGCGGCGAAGCATGGCGTTGCGGGTTTGACCAAGCTTCTGGCAAATGAGTGGGCCGCGAAGGGCATCAACGTCAATGCCATTGCGCCCGGTTACATCGAAACCAACAATACCGAGGCGTTGCGGGCGGATGCTGCCCGCAACAAGGCCATTCTGGAACGCATCCCGGCAGGCCGCTGGGGGCATTCTGAAGACATCGCCGGGGCGGCGGTTTTCCTCGCCTCGCCGGCGGCTGACTACGTGCATGGCGCCATCCTCAATGTCGATGGTGGCTGGCTGGCGCGCTAATGCGCGCCGGTTTTCAAAATTCATCATATAACTTGTATGATGACTTGTTGACAAATATGCGGCAAGCGGTTTAGGTGGCTTCCAGTCAGTGAACTTGCAGAGGAATACGGATTATGAACCCTGAACAAATCAAGGCGGCGCTTGGCTCCGGCCTGCTCTCCTTCCCGGTAACGCATTTTGATTCCGAGGGTCGTTTTGCGGCCGATAGCTACAGGGCGCATGTCGAGTGGCTTGCCGGTTACAAGGCGCCGGTGCTGTTTGCCGCCGGCGGTACGGGCGAGTTCTTCTCGCTGAAGCCGGATGAAATCCCTGCTATCGTTTCGGCTGCCAAGGAAGTGGCCGGTGAAACGGCAATCGTTTCCGGCTGCGGCTACGGCACCGAAGTTGCGGTTGATATCGCACGCGCGGTGGAAAAAGTCGGTGCTGATGGCATCCTGCTTCTGCCGCATTATCTCATTGATGCGCCGCAGGAAGGCCTTTACGCGCACATCAAGAAAATATGCCAGTCGGTCGGCATCGGCGTCATGGTTTATAACCGCGACAATTCGGTGCTTCAGGCGGATACGCTGGCGCGTCTCTGCGATGAGTGCCCGAACCTCGTCGGCTTCAAGGACGGCACCGGTGATATCGGTCTCGTTCGCCAGATCACCGCCAAGATGGGTGACCGCCTGATGTATCTCGGCGGCATGCCGACGGCGGAACTGTTTGCCGAAGCCTATCTCGGCGCCGGTTTCACCACCTATTCCTCGGCCGTCTTCAACTTCGTGCCGGGCCTTGCCAACGAGTTCTATGCGGCGCTGCGGGCCGGCGAGCGCGCCACCTGCGAACGCATCCTGACGGAATTCTTCTATCCGTTCATGGCGATCCGCAATCGCGCCAAGGGTTACGCTGTCTCCGCCATCAAGGCTGGCGTTCGCCTGCAGGGCTTTGATGCGGGTCCGGTGCGCTCGCCGCTGAAGGATCTGACGAATGAGGAAATCGGCATGCTCGATGCCCTGATCGGCACGCACAAGCGCAAGGTGTGATCAAGGTATAACGGGAGGGGAACGATGAAGATCACAGCGGTGCGCACGCATCTGCTCGAACATCGGCTGGCCACGCCGTTTGAAAGCGCATCCATGCGCTTTGACCGGCGTGCCCACGTTCTGGTCGAAATCGAATGCGATGACGGGACCGTCGGCTGGGGCGAATGCCTCGGTCCGGCGCGACCGAACGCCGCCGTGGTTCAGGCCTATTCCGGTTGGCTTATTGGCCAGGATCCCCGCCAGACCGAAAAGATCTGGGCTGTGCTTTACAATGCCCTGCGCGACCAGGGCCAGCGCGGCCTCAGCATTACCGCCCTGTCCGGTATCGATATCGCGCTGTGGGATATCAAGGGAAAGCATTACGGCACCTCCATCTCCATGCTGCTCGGCGGGCGCTGGCGCGAAAGCGTGCGCGCCTATGCCACCGGCAGCTTCAAGCGTGATGGGGTCGACCGTATCTCCGACAATGCCAATGAGATGGCGGAGCGCCGTGCAGAGGGTTTTCACGCCTGCAAGATCAAGATCGGTTTCGGCATCGAGGAGGATCTTGCGGTCATTGCCGCCGTGCGCGAAGCGATCGGGCCGGATATGCGGCTGATGATCGACGCCAATCACGGCTATACCGTTACCGAAGCCATCGCGCTCGGCAATCGTGCGGCTGAATACGGCATCGACTGGTTCGAGGAGCCGGTGGTTCCCGAGCAGCTCGATGCCTATGCCCGCGTGCGGGCGGGCCAACCAATCCCGGTTGCGGGAGGCGAGACCTGGCACGGGCGTTACGGCATGTGGCAGGCGCTTTCCGCCGGTGCCGTGGATATTCTCCAACCAGACCTCTGCGGTTGCGGCGGCTTTTCCGAAACGCAGAAGATTGCCACGCTTGCCACGCTGCACGGCGTGCGCATTGTGCCGCATGTGTGGGGCACGGGCGTGCAGATCGCCGCTGCCCTGCAGTTCATGGCCGCGATGGTGCCCGATCCGGTGCGGGTAAACCCCATCGAGCCGATCATGGAATTCGATCGGACACATAATCCGTTCCGTCAGGCCGTGCTGCAACAGCCGATAGAGGCGGTGAACGGTGTCGTCGCCATTCCCGATGGTCCCGGTCTCGGCATCGAGATCAACCGCGACGCACTCGTTGAATTCAGGATGCCACAGCCATGAGCGAACTTGTCAGAAAACTAAGCGGGACACCGCCGCAGCCAGCATTCCCAAAAGGGGCGGTCGATACTCAGATGCATATGTATCTGCCCGGTTATCCAGCCTTGCCGGGTGGGCCGGGCCTGCCGCCGGGTGCGCTGCCGGGGCCTGAGGATTATCGCCAGCTCATGCAATGGCTCGGCATCGACCGCGTCATCATCACCCAGGGCAACGCCCAACAGCGAGATAACGGCAACACGCTGGCCTGCGTGGCAGAAATGGGCGAGGCAGCCCGCGCGGTGGTGATTATCGATGAGAACACGACTGAAAAGGACATGGAAAGACTTGCCGCTGCCGGTGCCGTGGGCGCCCGTATCATGGATTTGCCTGGCGGCGCGGTGAGCCTATCGGAACTGGAAGCGGTGGATCAGCGTGCCCATGCTGCCGACTGGATGGTGGCAGTTCAGTTCGACGGCAATGGGCTTCTCGATCATTTGCCGCGTCTTGAAAAAATCCGCTCGCGCTGGGTCTTCGACCACCATGGTAAATTCTTCAGGGGTATCGACACGGATGGCCCGGAGATGGCGGCACTTTTGAAGCTCATCGATCGCGGCAATCTCTGGTTCAAGTTTGCCGGTGTTTATGAAAGTTCGCGCGACGCCTGGCCCTACGAAGATGTTGCAGCCTTTTCGCGCCGTATCGCTGCCCATGCGCCGGAGCGGATCGTCTGGGGGACGAACTGGCCGCACAATTCGGTCCGTGAGACGGCTGCCTATCCGGATGATGCCCGCCTTGCGGAGCTCACACTCGGCTGGCTGCCGGACGATGCGGCCCGTCACCGAGCGCTGGTGGAAAATCCAGAAGCCCTGTTCAAGCTGCCGCCACTCAAGGCGGTGTAGTTTCAATTCGGGATAGTTGGGGAAAGGGAGGTCCCCATCATCCTTTGCAGATGAAAGGTCTTTGCATGCCGGCCCGGATGGGCGTGAAAAATTCGGTCCGTTAGCCTTGGAGGGGTGGGGCCATTGTTACAACGGAGGAGGAAGAAATGAAAAAGATTGCAAGCATGATGTGCATCGCGATGGGGATCGCGCTGTCAGGCGTTTCCGCCAAGGCGCAGGAAATCACCCTGCGCTCGGCCGATATTCATCCCGACGGTTATCCGACGGTTGAAGCCGTGAAATATATGGGCGAACTTCTGTCGGAACGCTCCAATGGCCGCATCAAGGTGCAGGTCATGAACAATTCGGTTCTCGGCGGTGAGAAGGATACCATCGAGCAGACCCGCTTCGGCGTCATCGACATGAACCGCGTCAACGCTGCGCCTTTCAACAATCTCGTCAAGGAAACCACCGTTCTCGGCCTGCCTTTCCTGTTCCGTTCGACGGAACACATGCACAATACCGTAGACGGCCCGATCGGCGATGAGGTTCTGGCAGCTTTCGAACCGCACGGCCTGATCGGTCTTGCCTTTTACGATTCCGGTGCGCGTTCCTTCTACACAACCAAGAAGCCCATCGAAAAACTGGCGGACCTGAAGGGCCTCAAAATCCGCGTGCAGCAATCGGATCTGTGGATTTCGATGATGCAGGCGTTTGGCGCCAACCCTACGCCGATGCCGATGGGCGAGGTTTACTCCTCGCTTGAAACAGGCGTTGTCGATGGTGCGGAAAACAACTGGCCGTCCTACGAATCCGCCCGTCACTATGAAGTGGCGAAGAACTATTCGCTGACGGAACATTCCCTCAATCCGGAAATCCTCGTCATCTCCAAGATTTCCTATGACAAGCTGTCGCCGGAAGATCAGAAGCTGCTGCGTCAGGCAGCCAAGGATTCCGTTGGCAAGATGCGTGAATTGTGGAGTGCGCGCGAAAAGGCCTCGGAAGAAAAAGTACGCGCCGGTGGCGCCAACGTCATCAAGGTCAATAAGGAAGAGTTCGCCGCCGCGATGGGGCCGGTCTACGACAAGTTCGTCACCGATCCAAAAATGAAAGACCTTCTTGAGCGGGTAAAAGCCGTCAAGTGACATAGGGAAAACCGGCTCTGGCAACAGGGCCGGTTTTCTTTTGTCGTCATTGGTCTGAGGTTGGAGGAGGAAGGCAAATGCGAAACTTCATGCGGGCGATCCGCCCATTTCTCGGCGCGCTCAGCCGTGCGTCACTTTACATCGCCGGCGTCGGCATGGTCGCCATGACCCTTATCGTCGGCTGGCAGGTGTTTGCCCGTTATATCCTGAATGATTCACCAAGTTGGTCCGAGCCGCTGTCGCTTCACCTTATGTCATGGTTCATCATGCTGGGGGCGGCGGTGGGCGTGCGTGAAAGCGTGCATCTGGGGCTGGATATTCTGCGCTATATGATGCCGCCGCGCATACAGGCGGCGATGGACCTGACCAGTCTGGCACTGATCTTCTTTTTCGGGGTTGGCATGTGCTGGTACGGAACCGTCCTCTCTGCCGGAACATGGACGGCGACGATCCCTGTTCTTGGATGGCCGGGCGGCATGGATTTCTTCCCGCTGATCGGTGGCGGTTTTCTGATCGCGCTGTTTGCAGCCGAACGCTTTATCGATCTCGTCATCGGCGAGGAAATCGCGGCGGATGTGTTTGTGCAGGAGGCCGCGTAAATGGCTTACACAATCCTCTTCGGTGTCTTCACCCTTCTGATGCTGATCGGTACGCCGATTGCGTTCTGCCTCGGCATTGCCTCCTTCGCCACCGTTCTTTATCTCGGCCTGCCGCCCATCGTGGTCTTCCAGCAGATGAACTCCGGCATGAACGTGTTTGCGATGATGGCGATCCCGTTCTTCATCTTCGCGGGTGACCTCATGGTCCGCGGCGGTATAGCCCATCGTCTGATCCGTTTTGCGGCCGGTCTTGTCGGTCATCTGCGCGGCGGTCTGGGGCAGGTCAACATCGTCGCTTCGACATTGTTCGGCGGCATTTCCGGCTCGGCTGTCGCCGACGCCTCGGCCGTTGGTGGCCTGATGATCCCGCAAATGGCCAAGCGCGGTTATGACCGGGATTACGCCGTCAACGTCACTGTCAACGCCGCCATCATCGCGCTGATGATCCCGCCTTCGCACAATATGATACTTTATTCGATCGCGGCGGGTGGCAATGTTTCGGTGGCCGATCTCTTCACCGCCGGCATCATTCCAGGCCTGCTGCTTGCTGCGGCCCTGATGGTCACCGCCTATATCGTCGCGCGGCGCAAGGGTTACCCGTCCGAGCCGTTTCCCGGCTTTTCGAAGCTGATGTATTATCTTCTGGCGTCCTTTCCCGGCATTCTGTTGATCGGCATCATCTTCGGCGGCGTTCGTTCGGGTATCTTCACCGCGACGGAGAGCTCCTGCATTGCCGTTCTCTACGCTTTCCTTGTTGCCATGCTTGTCTATCGTGAGCTGGACTGGAGCGGTTTCGTGGAAGCGGTGATGGGGGCGGTTCGTACGACAGCGATGGTTCTGCTCGTCATCGGCACGGCTGCGTCGTTCGGCTGGTTGATGGCGTTTCTGCAGGTACAGACACTGATGATCGCGACAATCAGCGCGATTTCGGACAATCCGATTATCGTGCTTCTGGTCATCAACGTCATTCTGCTCTTACTCGGCACTTTCATGGATATGGCGCCTATGGTCATCATTTCCACGCCGGTGCTTCTGCCTGTCGTGAAGGCCTTCGGCATCGATCCCGTGCATTTCGGTGTCGTGATGATCCTGAACGCCGGTATCGGTCTCAATACGCCGCCGGTCGGAACGGTGCTCTTCGTGGGATGTGCGGTTGGCGGCATAACGATACGGGAAGCGATGCGAACGATCTGGCCGTTCTTCGGCGCCAGCATAGCCGTGCTGCTCGCCGTCACCTATATTCCGTCGCTTTCACTCTGGTTGCCGTCACTTTTCCGGTAGTTCCAAAGCTTTATCGCAAGAAGGCCCCGCTATGCCGGGGCCTTTTGCATTTCGGTGGCAAGCAGCCTCTGCTGTTCGTGCTCGTCAAACGCCATCAGATTGCCGTGCCTGCTGCGGCGTATCCTGTTCATGTGGTCGCGGGGGCTCAACCCCAATGTGCGCTTGAACATCCGCGAAAAATAATAGGGATCTCCATAACCCACTTCTGCCGCCGCAGCCGCAACTGAAAGCCCGGCTTCAAGAAAATGCATGGCACGTTCCATGCGTTTGAATTCCTGATACTTCCTCGGCGTGCGCCCCACCCGTTTCTGGAACTCACGCAGGAAATAGTCGCGATTATAGGGGGCTGCGTCGGTCGCCCTTGCGGCGATTTCAGGGTCGAGCGGATTGGCGGAAATCATCGTGATCGCTTTCATGACAGCCAGATCCAGGGCTTCGGCACCTTCCGGCTGGAAACTCGGACGGTCGACCCATCCGAGAAATGCATCATCGATAAATGCGATCAGCAACACCATGAACAGGTGATGCTGGCCAAGCGTGACAGAGGAGGGCGGAGCGCTCTGCCGATAGTGGCGCACCAGCGGCTCCAGCAGCGGCCAGCGGCTCAGCGAAAGTTTCGGCTTGAGGTCCATCTGCGCGACAAGGTTGTGACGACCGTAAATATCCAACGTGAAATGCTGTGCCACTCCCCGATAGGTGACGGCCTGTTCATTCCAGCCGATAAAATGCTGCCCCCTGAAAATCAGCATGGCGTCGCCAGGCTCCAGCACCCGTGCTTCACCGTCCACGAGATAATGCCCGCGACCCTCCAGGCAGATAATGAGATCGTCCACCTGATTGGATTTGTCGATCTGCCAGGTGCGGGAGTGCTCCATCTTGATCGTGGCGCGCGTGAGATTAAGCGTGAGCGCCGCAGGCGGAACGGACGAGAGAATACCACCTTCGATTTCGTCCATCTTTTTCCTCGTCTTTGTTAATTCACCTTGGCTCGGAAATTTGGTTTTGTCACCTCACAAACTGCTAATGCGCGCCGTATCAATGAGGGAGGAGATCGGCTGCGGCGAGAAATCGCGCCATCATGCGCCCGCCGTCAGCCGTTCCGGGAGAATCACTTGCACGAAATTGTATTCTGTTATCCGCGCCTTTCCGGGGTGGGGGAGGAGCGTCATGAAATCTAATCGCTTCCTCGGGCTGGGATATCTGACGCCCTACATCATCGGACTTCTGGTTTTCACGGCGATCCCGTTTCTGGGTTCCCTGTATCTCAGCTTCACCCGCTACGACCTGATGAGTGACCCCACATGGGCGGGACTGGCCAATTACGAGCGGCTTTTCACCCGTGATCGCACGTTCATGAAATCCCTGAACGTCACCCTGTTTTATGTGTTTCTGACGGTGCCGTTGAAGCTTGCCTTCGCGCTGTTCATCGCAGCGATACTCAATTACAAGCTGCAATTCATCAATTTTTTCCGCACCGCCTTTTACGTTCCGTCCATCCTCGGCGGTTCGATCGCGATTGCGGTGCTGTGGCGCTACATCTTCGCCAGCGAAGGGCTGGCCAACATGGCGCTGGCGGCAATCGGCTTGTCGCCGGTCGACTGGTTTGGCGATCCCGCCAATGCGCTTTTTACAATTACGCTGCTGCGCTGCTGGCAGTTCGGTTCGGCCATGGTGATCTTTCTCGCCGCGCTGCAATCCATCGACAAGTCGCTTTATGAGGCAGCGGCAATCGACGGCGCAGGCAAGGTAAAGACGTTCTTTTTCATCACCCTGCCGCTTCTGACGCCGGTCATCTTTTTCAACCTGATCATGCAGATGGTGCAGGCATTCCAGGAGTTTAACGGGCCTTACATCATCACCCAGGGCGGGCCGTTGAAGTCTACCTATCTGCTGCCTCTCTATATTTACGATGAGGCTTTTAAGAAGTTCAACATGGGCTATGCCTCCGCCATCGCCTGGGTTCTTTTCACCATCATCACCGTGCTGACCCTCGTGGCCTTCTGGTCCTCGAAAAAGTGGGTCTATTACGCCGGCGACAAGCGGAATTGATGCCATGACCGATATCGCAACCTTAAACGACATGCAGGCCGCCCGCCGGGCAAGGCTCCGGCTGTTATCGACCTCTGTCCGGTACACGCTGCTGTTCGCGGTCGGCTTCATCATGCTCTATCCGCTGATCTGGCTGGTCGGCGCAAGCTTCAAGACCAATTCCGAGATCTTTTCCGGTGCAGGTTTCATTCCTGAGACGCCAACGCTGGACGGTTACATCCGCGGCTGGGAGACTTCCACGCCCTACACCTTCGGCCGGTTTTTCTGGAATTCGTTCTTGATCATCCTGCCGAAGGTCATCGGAACGGCGATTTCCTGCACCATGGCGGCCTATGCCTTTGCGCGCTTCGATTTTCCGCTGAAGAAAATCCTGTTTGGCTCTGTCATCGCCATCCTGCTTTTGCCCAATGTCGTAACCCGCATTCCACAATATATCCTGTTTCGTGACCTCGGCTGGCTGGATAGTTTCCTGCCGCTATGGGTTCCCTCGGCACTAGCCGGTGATGCCTTCTTCGTCTTCATGCTTGTGCAGTTCCTGCGCTCGCTGCCCTCGGATATGGAGGAAGCCGCCCGTGTGGATGGCGCCAACAGTCTGCAGACGCTGGTTTACATCGTCGTGCCGATGCTGGCGCCGGCGCTGATCTCGGTCTGCCTTTTCCAGTTCATGTGGACGATGAACGACTTTCTGGGACCGCTGATCTACCTGTCCTCGGTCGATAAATATCCGGTGAGCCTGGCGCTCAAACTCTCCATCGACACCACCGAAGCCTTCGAATGGAACCGCATCCTGGCGATGTCGGTGCTGACGATCGCGCCTGCGCTCGTCGTGTTTTTCGCGGCGCAACGGTATTTCATTGAAGGGATCTCGTCTGGCGGGGTCAAGGGCTGAAAATGGCAAGCGTTCAACTTAAAAATCTCGAAAAAGTCTATGGCGGCAGCTTCAAGGCCGTGCACGGCATCAATCTCGAAATCGAGGACGGCGAGTTCATGGTCTTCGTCGGCCCGTCCGGCTGCGCCAAATCCACCACGCTGCGCATGGTGGCGGGGCTGGAGGAAATCACCGGCGGTGAAATCCTCATCGGAGATCAGCGCGTCAACGACCTGCCGCCCGGCAAGCGCTCCATTGCCATGGTGTTCCAGAACTATGCGCTCTATCCGCATATGAAGGTGCGCGGCAATCTTGCTTTTGGCCTCAAGATTGCCGGTGTTGCCAAGCCCGAGATCGAGAAGGCAATCGACAATGTCGCGCGCATTCTCGAAATCGAGCCCTTGCTGGATCGTCTGCCGAAACAGCTTTCCGGCGGGCAGGCGCAACGTGTTGCTTTGGGCCGCGCCCTCATCAAGAAACCGGGCGTGTTCCTGTTCGATGAGCCCCTTTCGAATCTCGATGCGAAGCTGCGCGCTTCCATGCGTGTGCGCATTACCGATCTGCATCGCCAGCTGAAGGCGGAGGGCCTCTCTTCGACCGTCGTCTACGTGACGCACGATCAGACGGAAGCCATGACCATGGGCGACCGTATCTGCGTCATGCAGGCCGGGCGCATCATGCAGGTCGCCACGCCGAAGGAACTCTACAACCGGCCCGCCAATCTGTTCGTCGCCGGTTTCATTGGCATGCCGGAAATGAACCTTGTGGATGTGGCGATCGACGGGGCGGAGTTCGTCATCGGTGGGCAACGTCTTCCGATAGGCGACCATCTGGAAAAGCGGCTTTCAGCCAGACCGGCAGACGCCGTCATCGGCATCCGTCCGCAGCATCTTTCGCTCGCCGGTGAGGCCGATGGGCCGGCGCTGCAGGCGAAACTGACCAACGCCGAATTCATGGGGCACGAGGTCTATCTGCATGCCGATCTGGGCGGACAGAAGCTCGTGAGCGTGGTGGGAGCAGCCGAATTCGAGGCGCTTGGGCGCGACGGCATTCTGCGACTGAAGCCGGACCCCGAGAAGCTGCATATTTTCGACAAGGCCGATGGCCGCAATGTCTCGCTGTGAGGAGGGGACGAGCGTGCCTGATTTTTCGAGGAGGAGAAGAACAATGAAGATGACGAGAACAATGGCGATGCTGGCCGGTGCTGCCTATCTGGCCACCGTGGCTGCGCCTGCGGCGGGTGCCGCGGAACTGCGTATGTCGTGGTGGGGCGGCGAAAGCCGTCATGTCGCCACCCAGAAGGCAATTGCCGCCTGCGGTGAAAAATACGGCCACACGGTCAAAGGTGAGTTTACCGGCTTCGACGGATATCTGGAAAAACTGACCACGCAAATGGCAGGCAAGACGGAGGCTGATATCGTTCAGGTGAACTGGCCATGGCTGCCGCTGTTTTCCAAGAATGGTGAAGGTTTTGCTGATCTGCGTCAGCTGAAACCTCTCGATCTTTCGCAATGGGCCGAGACGGATCTGGAAGCGGGTTCTATGAACGGAGTGCTTCAGGGCCTTTCAGTCTCCACCACCGGCCGCGTGTTTTTTTTCAACGCCACCACCTTCGAGAAGGCTGGTGTTGAAATCCCCAAGACATGGGATGAATTCTTCGCGGCAACAAAAACCATCAAGGAAAAGCTCGGCAAGGATCATTACACCTTCAATGCCGTAAAGGAGACTGCCCAGCTTCTCGTGACACTCGCCGTGGTGCAGAAAACCGGCAAGGATCTGGTCGACCCCAAGACCAACCGTGTCGCCTGGACGTCGGAGGAACTGGCGGAAGGTATCTCGTTCGTCGGCAAGCTGGTAGAAACCGGCTCCATTCGCTCCCAGAAAGAGGAAGCGGCCGATGGCAACGTCAATCTTTATGAAAAGCCGTCCTGGTCCGAAGGCCGTATCGCTGGTTCCTATGAATGGGATTCCACCTATTCGAAATATGCCGATCCCCTAAAGGATGGGCAGGTGCTGAAACCCGTGCCGATGCTGAAGCTCGCCGATGCCGTAACGGAAGGCGTTTATCGCAAGCCTTCCATGGTCTTTTCGATCTCGAAAAACTCGAAGAACCCTGAAGCGGCCGCGCAAATCCTGAACTGCCTGCTGAACGAGCCTGAGGGCATCGATGCGCTTGGCACGTCTCGCGGCCTGCCTGCTTCCAAGGCTGCGGCGCAGCGTCTGGGCGACAAGGGTGAGCCGGAAGTGCGCGCCGCCAACGCCATCGTCATGACGGCATCTGGACCGGTAGTTTCGCCCTTCAACGAACATCCGGAAATCCGCTCCGGCTTCATCGATACGCTGGAGGAATATGCCTATGGCCAGCTGACGGCGGAAGAGGCGGCTGAGCAGATCATCGATACCACCAATGACGTTCTGGCCAAATTCGATTGACGACAATGGCCCGCCGCCCTTGCGGCGGCGGGCTCTTTATCCGGTTGCCGGGTGACATGGGCATTCCCGCCGATTGTTTTCGCGGGACATGCACGAACAACGAGAAACGAGCATGAACGAACCCTCTATCATCGCGCTTTCGGCGCGAACGGCGGCGCTTTGCCTCGCTGTACCCGGTGCGCGATATCACCTGCCGCAGACGGCATGGCGGCTGACTTCGCAAGATGGTGATTTACGAACCGGAAAATCCGCCACCGTGGTGACGCTGCTGCATGATCTGCGTCCGGATACGCGGTATGTGTTCGAAGCGGATGGGTTCGCAAGCCTGGAGTTCAGGACAGCGCCCTGCGCGGGGCTTGTCGAGGCGATGGCATTTTCGCTGACGCCGGATATTGCGCTTGACGACGAAGCCGGCGCACGCGCCAACGCCCGCGCTCTGGAAGAGGCAGTTGCCGCCGTGCCTGCGGGCGGCACGTTGCGATTTGCTGCCGGCCTTTGGACAGCGTTTCCCGTGCGGTTGAAAAGCGACATGACGTTTCATCTTGCGGAAGGGGCCGTGCTGCGCGCACCCTCCACCCGCAATGGCTGGCCGATCCTGCCTGCCCGCGATGAGACGGGCCGCATGCTCGGCAGTTGGGAAGGGCTACCGGATGCCTGTTTCGCTGCGCCGGTCCATGCCATCGGCGCAGATAATCTCGTGATCGAAGGCACAGGCGTTCTCGATGGTTCCGGCGACAGAGGCGACTGGTGGAGCTGGCCGAAAGAAACCCGTGACGGCGCGCGCCGACCGCGCGGCCTGCATCTCGTTTCCTGCCGCAATGTCGGGCTTTTCGGTTTCACCATTCGCAATGCACCGTCCTGGACGGTCCATCCACAGGGGTGCGAGACCCTGACAGCGGCGGGTCTCACAATCAGCGCTCCGCATAACAGCCCCAATACCGATGGCTTCAACCCGGAAAGCTGCCGCAACGTGACGATATCAGGCGTGCGCTTTTCAGTGGGCGACGATTGCATTGCTGTGAAGGCAGGCAAACGCGGGCCGAACGGCGAGGACGACCATCTGGCGGAAACACGCGGCGTCAGCGTACGCCATTGCCTGATGGAGCGCGGCCATGGCGGGCTGGTGATCGGCTCGGAAATGTCGGGTGGCGTGCATGACGTAACGGTAGAGGACTGCGACATGGTTGGCACGGATCGCGGCCTGCGTCTCAAGACGCGGCGGGGCCGTGGCGGTTCAGTCAGCAATGTCACCATGCGCCGGGTGTTGCTGGATGGCGTGCAGACCGCGCTTTCCGCCAATGCCCATTACCATTGCGATGCCGATGGGCATGACGGCTGGGTGCAGTCGCGAGACCCTGCACCTGTCGACGACGGGACCCCGTTTATCGACGGAATTACTGTCGAAGATGTGGAAATCCGCCATCTGGCACATGCCGCCGGCGTCTTTCTCGGTTTAGCGGAGGCCCCAATCCGCAATATCGCCATTCGCAATCTCACCATCGTCTCGCGTGATCCTGCAGCCGTGGCCACACCGCCGATCATGGCCGATGGGGTGCGCCCCATGCTGCATGAGGGGATCGTTTTCGAACAGGCTGAAATCATTTGCGACGATCCTGCGCTGCTGAGCGCCTCTGGCATTTCCCATTCACAGATTTCAATCGAGAAAACCCATGAAAGCCACTGATTATTTTGATCAATTCACCAGCCGATATAGGCACTACAAGGGCGGAAGCTGGTGTTATGAGGATGGCTGTGTCTATCGGGGTTTGCAGCACCTGTTCGAAGCGACCGGCGAGCGTCGCTGGAACGAACATCTGCATCGTCTGGCTGACACCCAGATAGCGGCAGACGGAGTGCTCGCCGGTTACGATCCTCAGGAATACAATATCGATCACATCCTTGCCGGTCGCATTCTGTTTCCTCTGGCAGCGGAAACGGGCGATCCGCGTTATCTCGCTGCGGCGGAACATCTTGCTGGCCAACTCCGCAGCCATCCGCGTACGGGCTCCGGTAATTACTGGCACAAGAAGCGTTATCCGCATCAGGTCTGGCTGGATGGCCTTTATATGGGACTTCCTTTCCAGATCGAATATGCGCAGGCGACTGGTGACGCCGAACTGATCGACGATGCGCTACAGCAATTCTCAACCGCACTCACGCTGACGGCGGATGCCGGTGGGCTCTATGTCCATGGTTATGACGAAAGCCGCAACCAGCGCTGGGCCGACCCCGTGAGCGGCCAATCCCCGGCCGTATGGGCTCGCGCCGTCGGCTGGCTCGCCATGGCGCTGGTCGATGCGTTGGTGATGTTGCCGGCTGATGGCGCAACGATCGAACTTCGGGAACGCGCGGGCCTACTTCTGGCCGGTATTGTTGCCCGGCAGACTAAAACCGGTCTCTGGATGCAGGTGCTGGACAAACCGGATCTTGCCGGAAACTACGAGGAAACCTCCGCTTCGGCGATGTTCGCCTATGCCTTACTGCGGGCTGCGCGGCTGGGGCTTTTGCAGGGCGAGGAGGCAAAGGCGGCTCTTTCGGCGGGCCGGTCCGCGCTTGATGCCCTGCTTGAGAGACAGCTCAAGGTGGACGAAAAGGGTATCGTCCGTCTCACCGGCATCGTGCATGTCGCGGGCCTTGGCGGTTTCGAGGGCAATTATCGCGATGGGTCTCCGGATTATTACCTGACCGAGCCGGTTGTATCCGATGACGCCAAAGGCGTCGGGCCGCTGATGATGGCCTATGCCGAAAGCCTGCTTTTGGCATGACGGCGCGGTCATCTTAACGGGCATAGGGTATTTTGTGGCATGAGATCATGCCACTTTTGCCAAGATCACCGTCTGGATCAGGCCCTGTTTTTTGTGGTTCGCGATGGTGATCGTGCCACCGAAGCGCTCGATGATTTCCCTGGCGATGGCAAGACCCAACCCCACACCAGGGATCGACTTTCGCCGCCCGAGATCGACCCGAAAGAAGGGCTCGAAAACCCGGCCGATCAGTTCCTGCGGAATGCCAGGGCCTTCATCGCGGATTGTAACGACGACCTCGCTCTCGTCCTCGGTTAGATCGATCCGTGCCGTTTTGCCATGGGTGACGGCATTGAGGATGAGGTTGCGCAAGGCTCTTTTAAGCGCAAGCGGAGCGGCCTTGATGATCATGGCGGCTTCCGGTTTCATAAAGTCGAGGGTATCAGCGTAACCGAGATCAGAAAGTTCGCTGACGATTTCGCCGAGAAGCCTGCCGATATCGATCATCTTGACGGTATCCTGGCTCACTTCCTCGCGCACAAGCAGAATGGCGCTATCCGCGATGGCGTTCAGTTCCTCGAGGTCCGCCAGCCATTTGCCCCGCTCTTCGTCGTTTTCGATGAATTCTGCCCGCAGGCGCATGCGGGTCATTGGGGTTCTCAAGTCATGGCCAGCGGCTGCGACGAGGCGCATTCGGCTTTCCATTGCCGCCTTCAGGCGGCGGGCGAGTTCGTTCAAGGCCCGCGCCGTGGCGCGGATTTCACCCGGACCTGTTTCCGACAAATGGGGTAGCGAACCATCGGGTCCGATGCTTGCAGCGGCGTTTTCCAGCATGTCGAGGGGGCGGGTGATCTTTCTGGCAGCAAAGATGGAAACAGCAGCACTGCCAAGAATGATCAGCCCGATCCACATGCCGAAAATCTTCCAGCCGCCCGGGGGAGGACCCATATGCGGAATTTCCGCGACCAGCCATCCGCTTTTTTCCAGCGCTATAGCCGCCACCGGGGCACTACTTCCTGGCGCGCGGATCACAATTGCGGTGCGCGGCTCGCCAACCTGTGCAAGGGCCTTTTCTAGAAACTCCGAAAGCATTCCATCGAGATCACCTTCAGGCGGCTTCTGTTCGATGCGGAAATAGCGGGGTTGTTGCAGCGAGGGGTCGCGTTCGGCCATGGTCACGGCAAAGGCAAGGCTGCGGGCAACGGGCTCGATGGTGGCATCTGGCGGCGGCGGCTGCAATGTCTGATCTGCCACCACAGTTGCAAGCGCGATGACCGCGATGATGGAGACGATCAACAGTGCGGCGATACGGTTTCTGAGCGAGCTCATCGATGCACCGGCAGGGTTCTGACCTGAACCGTCATCTGGTAACCGCCATTGCGAACGGTCTTGAAGATCGGAGCCCGGGCATCGGTTTCGAGCTTCTTGCGCAACCGGCTCATCAACACGTCGACGGAGCGGTCGAACGGTCCCCGGTCCTTGCCCTGCGTAAGATCGAGCAGCTGATCGCGGGAAAGAAGCCGGCCGGGCCTGTCGAGGAAGACTTTCAGCAGATCGAACTCCGCCCCCGTCAGCTCGATCCTCTCACCGCTGGCGTGGATGACGGAGCGCTGTTCCGGATCGGCGGTGAAGTCCGCAAAACCATAAGCGGTGGATGAGCCGCGAGGTACTTCCTGAGGTACTGCGCGGCGCAGCACGGCCTTGATCCGCGCCGTCAGTTCTCGCGGATTGAAGGGTTTGCCAAGATAGTCGTCGGCGCCGATTTCCAGCCCGACGATCCGGTCGACATCCTCCTTGAGCGCTGTCAGGAGAATGACGGGCGTGCGCGGCCGGCGGCCTTGGAGATCGCGGCAGATATCGAGGCCGGAACCATCCGGCAGCATCACGTCGAGCACGATGAGATCCGGATCGGAGCAGGCGAACTGTTCTTCGAACTCACGCTTGTCGGCTGCCATCGAAACGCGAAACCCCTGCGAGCCGAGATATTTCGCGAGCAATGTGCGTATCTCCGGATCATCATCCACGATCAAAATATGTGTCACCGAAACTGTCGCCATATCGTCCAACCTTTTGATGCCACTATACATAAGCGGCGCAAAGAAACGGCGGATTTTTGCAACGAAAGCTTGCTGCGGCCGCTCTGGCAACATTCGGTTACAAATAGGCCGCGCGTGGAACAAGACCCGCAACATTCGGACCAAAGCCGGAAACGCTTAGCTCCTATCGTCTTCTCAGGTTGGAAAACGAAAAGGAAGGTAAGATGAGAAACGCTCTAATCGCCACCGCCGTCGTCGTGACAACTGTTCTTGGCGCTTCGGCCACCTCCCGGGCTGCGGAGCAGGGTGAACCAGTGCCGCCGCTGGCCAGTCCTGACTTCGGTTCGAATAGTGGTCCGGAGCAAAGGCTGCCGCATGGCCGCAAGATGGCCGGGCCTGAGATGCTACGCCCGGATATGATGGGGCCGGATATATTGGGCCCGGATATATTGGGGTTGGCGACGAAACTTTCGGCAGCGGAAATCTATCTCGGCGTCACACCTGAACAGCTTGGTCCGTGGCGCGCCTATACCACTGCGCTGATCGATCTTGTTTTGCCCACTTCGGAACTCAAGCCATTGCCGCCGAAGGGACCGGGTGCGACGGGGCTAGAGCCGCGTCTTGCCGGTGAGGAACTGGCCGGCATCACAATGAAAAAGGCAGAACAGGCTAAAGCACTTCAGGACGCAGCGGCTACGCTGAAACCGAAACTTTCGCCGCAGCAGGTGAAGAAGCTTGCTGAACTCGAACGCGCATTGATGCCGCCTCCGCCTCCCGTCCCGCATGATGGCCGTGCACGAGACGGTCGTATCGAGCCTCCGCATGGCGACAGGATGCCGCCGCTGCCTCACGCAGAGCGGGGCTGACGCCACTCTTCAAAGTTTCCTCCTTTAATAGCCCCCCAGCAAAGGAGGAAATCAGCCGGAAACGGCTGAAGCCGGGGGATCGCTCGCCTGCGATCCCCCGCGTGATTTTCAAGCGAGAAGATGATGATGAGATATTTCTACCTGATGCTGGCGACGGTTTTTGGTTTGAGCTTCGTCTGGTCGGTCGCTGCGGCCGGTGACAGGCCGATGCGAGATCCGGCGGCGAAATCCCGGCAGGAAGAACAGTGGCACCAACCCGTCTGTGCCAAGGAACGGCGCGAAAATGCACACGGCAAGCGTCGTCACGGCGCCTGCCGCAAGGCATCCGCCAGAAAGTCTGTTGCCGCCTATGAATGGATCGAAGCAGACAACGGCTTCATCCTTGTGAAACACGACATGAGGTCGGTTTCTTCTTTTGAGTAGACCGGCCGGACAGGACAGGACAGGACGATGAAAATGGTTCGCAAAGCAGGTGTGGCGCTGACGGT
Source organism: Agrobacterium sp. MCAB5 (assembly GCF_052114365.1). NCBI lineage: Bacteria > Pseudomonadati > Pseudomonadota > Alphaproteobacteria > Hyphomicrobiales > Rhizobiaceae > Agrobacterium > Agrobacterium sp. MCAB5. The sequence goes on along the minus strand of NZ_JBFREP010000006.1, from coordinate 263,553 downwards.
TGTCGCGCTCGCCCTGGGTGGCTACTGGTTTTCGTCACAATATACGCGGGCCGCAACGCCCGGTTATATCACCTCGTCTGTGAAGCGCGGTGATATCGAGCAGACCGTTCTGGCGACTGGAACGCTCAAACCCGTTCGTCTGGTGGCCGTCGGCGCGCAGGCCTCCGGTCGCATCACCGCCGTCAAGGTCGCACTTGGAGATACGGTCAAGGCGGGCGATCTCATTGCCGAGATCGATTCCGTTACCCAGAATAACAGCCTGCGCACGGCGCTGGCAGCGCTTGCCAACGTGAAGGCGCAGCGGGTGGAAAAGCAGGCGACACTTGCTCTCAACCGCCAGAGCCTTGTCCGCCAACAGGAAATGGTGTCGAAAAATGCCGCCTCCCGTGCGGATTTCGAAAGCGCCACTGCAGCGCTCGCAGTCACCCAGGCGCAGATCGAAGCGATCGACGCCCAGATCGAGGAGGCACAGGTCGCTGTCGAAACGGCAAAGGCCAATCTCGGCTATACGAGGATCACCGCGCCCATCGAAGGCACTGTTCTGTCTATCGTCAGTCAGGAAGGGCAGACCGTCAACGCCACGCAGTCCGCGCCGACAATCGTGATCCTAGGCCAGCTCGACCGGATGACGGTGCGCACGGAAATTTCCGAAGCAGATGTGACGCGCGTAAAAGCCAGTTTGCCAGTTTACTTCACGGTGCTGGGTGAGCCGCAGCAGCGTTACGACGCGACGCTTACGTCCATTGAACCGGCGCCTGAATCAGTGCGCAGCGACTCCAGCTTCAGCTCCTCGACGTCTTCCTCGACCACATCGTCCTCTTCCAGCACCTCGTCGTCGGAGGCGATCTATTATAATGGCGTGTTCGAAGTGCCGAACCCGGACGGCAAGTTGCGCACCTATATGACGGCGGAGGTCCATATCGTCCTTGGTGAAGCCAAGGACGTGCTAACCGTTCCGGCGGCGGCCCTTGGTAGCAAGGGCGCCAACGATGACTATGCCGTGCGTGTGGTAGACACCGATGGCAGAATTTCCGAACGCAGGGTCCAGATCGGTCTTAACGACAAGGTAACGGCGGAAGTGCGTTCCGGCCTTGCCGAGAACGAGCGCGTGGTGACCGGCGAACTTTCCATCGACACCACCAAAAACGCCATGCCCGGGCCTGGTGGCCCGCCGATGGGTTTTTGAACAATGGCTGATCCTTTGATTTGCCTTAAATCCGTGCGGCGGGATTATCCGTCCGGTGAAGGTACGATTACCGTACTCAAGAATATCGACCTCATCATCGAGGCCGGCGAGATGGTGGCGATCGTCGGCGCTTCCGGATCGGGCAAGTCGACGCTGATGAATATTCTCGGTTGCCTCGACCGGCCGACCTCAGGGAGCTACAGCATCAGGGGCCGGGAGACGGGCAATCTCGATGCAGACCAGCTTTCGGAATTGCGGCGAGAAAACCTCGGTTTTATTTTCCAGCGTTACCATCTGCTTGTCGAACTGACAGCGCTCGGCAATGTCGAAATTCCGGCGATCTACGCCGGAAAGTCACAAAGCGATCGCAGGAGCGATGCCGCCAGGTTGCTCGGTCGCCTTGGCATGGCGGACCGCCTCGATCATCGTCCGGGCCAGCTTTCCGGCGGCCAGCAGCAACGCGTTTCCATCGCGCGCGCCCTTATGAACGATGCCGAAATCATTCTTGCCGACGAGCCGACCGGTGCGCTCGACAGCGCGAGCGGCGACGAGGTGTTGCGCATCCTCGACGAGCTGCATGCCGAAGGGCGCACTGTCATTATCGTCACGCACGATATGTCAATTGCACGACGTGCCGAACGGATCATCGAAATCAGCGACGGCGCCATAATTTCAGACCGCAGGGCGGATGCCGCGCCGGTTCGGAAGGATGACGCCAAACCCTCTATGGTTTCCGGCGGGGCCTCCAGTCTCGCTGGTCTCGCATCCTCGCTGCGGGAGGCATTGCGCATGGCGCTCCTGTCGATGCAGGCGCACAAGCTGCGCAGCTTTCTCACCATGCTCGGTATCATCATCGGCATCGCCTCGGTCATCAGCGTCGTGGCGCTGGGGCAGGGGTCACAGCAGCGCGTGCTGCAGAATATCTCAAGCCTCGGCACCAACACGCTGGAAATCTTCGCGGGCAAGGATTTTGGCGACATAAGGTCGGGCAAGATCACCACGCTGGTCGTCTCCGACGCCGAGGCACTTGCCAAACAATCCTATGTCGCGGCTGTGACGCCCACGGTCTCGACCTCCAGTACGGTGCGTTTCGGCGCGAAGGAGGCGAATGCGCTTGTGAATGGTGTCAGCGAGCGGTATTTCGTCGCCAAGGGCACGAAGCCGTCACAAGGGCGCTTTTTCGATGCCGCAAGCGTCGCGCAGAAAGCCCAGGAGGTGGTGATTGATGAGAACACCCGCAAATCGTTGTTTGCGGATTTCGACGGCAGCCCCATCGGTCATGTCATCCTCATCGGCAAGATGCCGGCCCGCATCGTCGGCATCACGCAGGCGCAGCAGGGCGGTTTCGGTTCAAGCCAGAACCTTTCACTTTATCTCCCCTATACTGCCGTCCAGTCACGCTTTCTCGGCAGCCTGTCGCTGCGCAGCATCACGGTGCAGGTGAGTGACGATATTGACGCCGCAATTGCCGAACAGGCGGTGACGGTTCTTCTCACCCAGCGGCATGGAACGCGGGATTTCTACATTCTCAACACTGACGATATTCGCCAGACCATCACCAGTACAACGCAGACCATGACGCTGCTGGTTGCGGCGATCGCGGTGATTTCGCTTCTGGTCGGCGGCATCGGGGTGATGAACATCATGCTCGTTTCCGTTTCCGAACGTGTATCGGAAATCGGCGTGCGCATGGCAGTCGGCGCACGGCGCAGTGATATACTGCGCCAGTTCCTGATCGAGGCAGTGCTCGTCTGCATCATCGGCGGAACGCTGGGAATTTTGGGCAGCTTCGGCTTCGGGGCGCTTTTCTCCGCCTTCAGCAGCAATTTCGCCATGGTCTATTCCACGGTGTCGATCATTGCTGCCTTCGTCTGCTCGACACTGATAGGCGTCGTTTTCGGCTATCTGCCGGCCCGCAACGCATCGAACCTCGATCCTGTTGCGGCCCTGTCGGCGGGTTGATATCCGCCGCTGCCGGTCAAGCCTTGTTTTTTTCGATGAAGCGGATGGCGTCGCCAACGGTCAGGATTGTGCTTGCGGCCGAATCGGGGATTTCCACTCCGAATTCTTCCTCGATTTCCATGACAACCTGAACCACTTCGAGCGAATCGGCACCGAGATCGTCGACAAAATTGGCGTCATCGACAACCGTGCCGGGATCTGCGCCAAGCTGGTCAACGATGATTTTTTTAATACGGTCGGCGATGGTGGACATGGTGGGACTCCGCGAAAGTTGTTTGCCGCCGAACAACCCGTTTGAATTTGCGCCCAGGACACTTGCTAAAATCGAAACCGGTTTTTGCGAGGCGTGGTACACAGAGTCAGAAGGTCAAAGCATCGATGACATTCGGACGTAGCATGCCTTTGACGGCTGCGAAAGAGCGTGGCTTATGGGGAATTGCCCATAAGAATTCGGGGTATGTTTGACGTTGAACAGTTTTTGACTGGATGCGATGAACCGCTGCGCTGTAAACCTCGTTTTCGTGAAGTAATTATAATCCAGTCCTGTCGAGCATCAACGCCCATGGTCCAGTCTTCCCCGGAACGCTTCATATTGCTCGATGGCATAAGGGGCGTAGCTGCGCTCTTCATCGTACATCGCCATGCCGAACAGTTTTTCGGGAGAGACGACGCTTCGAGCTATCTCGCCGTCGATTTGTTCTTCGCCTTGAGCGGTTTTGTGCTGGCGCATGCCTACAGCATGAAACTGCGCGAAGGGGCGATTACGCCAGGCTTCTTCATGAAGGCGCGCCTTGCGCGACTTTATCCACTGTATGGGCTGGGGCTGGCGTTGATGGCGTCCTATTTCATTTGCCTCTACCTGTTGGGCCTGCCGACGCCGATCGATGATCTTCATCGCCACATCAATCCCGGTGAACTGGCGATAGCGTTGTTGACCGGGCTTCTTTTCGTTCCGGCACCCTTCACGCTTACATTGAACGGCGCATTGTTTCTGGTGAGTCCGGCATGGTCGCTTTTCAACGAGCTGGTGGTGAATGCGGTTTATGGCCGGTGGGGTGTGCGGGCGACTACGAAACAGACAATCGTGGTGCTGGCTGTCAGCGCCTGCGTCCTTGTCGTGGCGGCTGCTGAGTTTGGGAAGTTGCATGCGGGGTTTCGATGGCACGAAATGTATGCCGGCATGGGAAGGGTGTTTTTCTCGTTTTTCGCAGGCGTGCTGGTTTACCGCTTCCGCAATCGCATAACCGAGCTGAAGCCCATCCAGGCGGCCCTCTGTCTTATGCTGGTCTGCGTCATCCTCGCCGTGCCAATTTCGCGTGAGCTTCGGCCCTTCTTTGATCTCGCGGTGGTTCTGCTCGTCTGGCCGACGGTATTGTTCGTAGCCAGCAGGATAGTGCCGGGTCGCAGGGTGGGAATCTTGTCGACGTTTCTCGGCACAGCTTCCTACGCCGTCTATGTGCTGCATATTCCGCTGCTGGCCTGGACGGATTTTCTGATGCCTGCCGTTGATAGGGAAAACATCGCTTTGCCGGTCGGTGTCGCTTTCCTGATAGGGACGACGTGTCTGTCATGGTACCTGACGGTCCATTTTGATCAGCCAGTGCAGACATGGCTCAAAGGTCGCCTGAGAAAGCGGGCAGGGGTCGGGCAACCCGTGTGATCGCGTCTTGTCGCTGCAGGCTTCAGTAATGCGCGAAGATTGGAGCCGTGATAACAAAGGCCGCGACGAGACTGATGATCGTCAGTTTCGCGGCACGCATGCGGCGCATTCTGCGGCCGCTCCAGTCATACGTCATACTCACCCTCCACGCAGACGCAAACTCTCGGACTGATGTCCGACTAAATCAGTTTCTCCTGATATATCTCATTTGCCAAGTCATTATTGTTACCAGTGATTTTGGCGAACACCGTCCGCTTCGGGAGGCGCTTCAGGGGAAAAGCCGGATAAGTTGATTGTCTTTGAGTTTCAGGCGGCTTGCCTCATCGGAAGAAATGCAATGCTCTATGTTCTTTCGCAAGTCGTCGGGAACTATCGGCCCGCCTGCCTTCAAAAGCTTTTCGGTCATCGAAAAAAGAATGCCGAACTGGGTCTCGCATTCGGCCGATGTCAGAAGCAGCGGTAGCGACGGAACGGTGTTCGCCGTAAAGACGCTATCCGCCGTATCGTACATGGTGACGAGGTACCAGGTCAGAAATAGCCCCAGCCACAGGCCGGTGCTGACCATGATATATTCGCGCATCTGCTCTCTCCCCTCAATGGCGGTGGTAAAGCAGTGGCAGGCCCTGGATTGCATATCGGGGGAGCGGCTTCCACGGCTTGATGCGGTCGTGTTTCTGCACGCCGAACAGGAAACGCATTTCGTCGGTGAGGTCTGCCGGATCGGTCAAACCATCCTGATATAATTCAATAACCTTGCGGGCGGCTCTGTTATGGAGCTTTTTGTCATCATCGTCGGAAAGGTGATTAAAACCGATGCTCTCGAGGACCAATTGGAGCATTTCGAGATCTTGAGAGGAGATCAGGCAGTTACGGGGCGCAGAAGACATGATGGCCTCTTTTCTTACTGGTTCAGAAAGCCGAAGCCTCGCGCGCGCCCTTAAAAGGCTGCACGGGACGCTCCAACGCTTCGAAACGATACGCCGGTGCGGTCGATGACCGTTGCCGGTTTTCGGGGGGCATGTGCCTCAATGCGCCCTGGGAAATTCCGCACGGGGCGCTGTAGACGGGAGGCATGTGCAAATGGGGCTTGAGACGGCAAGGATGCCTGACGGCGGTAACGCCCTTTAAGTACCGATGGGGAAGGGTGCGCTTTTTGCGCGCAATAGGCAAGTTAATTCCATAGCCCCTGACGAGTATGTGACCGGTGCGGCGACATTCTTTATCTCACCAAGGCAGACAACAAAAAAGGCCGGGGCAATATTGCACCGACCTTCCTCATATCGCCATTAACACCAGTGCCAGTACATCCGTGGTCAAAAGTCTAAAGCGACGGAAACAACTGCGAACGACATATTTTGCGCTCACCAGCAGTTGCTGTATGAACTTTCTAGAAGAGCAATGTGGCCAAAACAAGTCCGCATTTCCATTATATGTTTTATTTGTCGCGACCCTTTGTGTATCGGGTCGCGGTTTGGCAATTCGTGCCGGGGCGTCGCGCTGTTATGAGCGGGCTGTCCGGAACAATCCTACTTCTTCTTGCCATCCGCAGTTGTGGAGTTTGCGAACTTGACCTGCGTGCCGGCAGCTGGTGCCGCAGCCGGAGCTTTCGTCTTGTCCTTCTTCGGTTTGCGGACTTCTTTGTTGCTGCGTACTTGACCCTTGGCCATGGTGTCCTCCTGGTATTGAACAGATATTCGATATTGTGTGGTCCGGGGCATGATCGCGCGCCGCAGGCAGGCTGCGGGGCGGTTTCATCGTCAGGGGAAAGGCAGTCCGTTAAGCGGAAGTTTCCCGAAGGGAAGGGTCGGTTTGGAGAGGCGGATACGCCCTGCGTAGAAGGTTCTCCGCACCATGTCGGGCTGGAGGCCAAAATCAGGAAACGCCGCAAAGCCGGAGGATGCGCCGCGATCCTGATCTAGGCGCATTGCTGTTTCTTCGGCGGCACTGAGAAGCAGGCGAAGCGATGCGTTTTCCCGGTAACCCAAACCGCCGGTGCGGACGAGGTTCCGTGAAAGGCTTGATGAATAAAAGTCGGAAGACATCTCGTCCTCCTTTCGTTTGGGGGCGAGGACACTCTGCCCTCAAACACCAGCACTCTTCAGCGGATTGCTGACAGGCGAAGCGTGCGCCTGTTGCGTATCAGGTTCAAGAAGTTTTTCGGAAAGACGACGTCAAAAAGTGCAACCGGGTTATTTCTTGCCGGATGACTTTTTGGTGCGGGTGGGTGGAGGGGCGGCGATTGCCGCCTCCTGAGCTTCGCGAAGTTGGCGAAGCCGTTCCGTCTTCTTGGCGCGCTGGTCGGATTCGGCGGTTATGATCTGTTTCGCCGCCTTGTCCGTTATGGATGCCTTGTCCTGCGAGGACAGCTTTCCGGGTTTGAAAACAGCCTCTTTAGTCGCGGTCATGGCATTCTCCTTTGCGGAGCGAATTGAAAGTTATCGAGCGCGGGCAACCTTTTTGGGAGCAGGAAGCAATCCCTCGCGCTGCAATTTTTTCTTCGCCATCTTGCGGTGGCGGCGCACAGCTTCGGCTTCTTCGCGGATACGCTTTTCCGACGGCTTTTCGTAAGATTCCCGTGCGCGCATCTCACGGAAGATACCCTCGCGCTGCATCCTCTTTTTCAAGACGCGGAGGGCTTGCTCTACATTGTTATCCCTGACGAGTACCTGCAACTTATCTCCTTAACGCAGCCATCGCTGCTATTTTTTGATTCTGATCGTATTCGAATTGATCCAGCTCGATCCCGCAACGCGCGAAGACGAGCCTTCGATTTCCACGGGCCGCGATGAAGACGCAACCACATCGATTTCATCGAGCGCTATATTACGTTCGAAGTTCTCGTGCTGGAAACGCACCCTGTAGCGAACCGCACCTTGTTGTGTCTCTGGCAGAGCCGTTACGACCCGGCCTGGACCTTTGGGCTGGTTGGCCCCAAGTACGCCCGCCTTCAGAAAGATAGCATCGCCGGAACGATAAGGATTTTTGCGCATGAGAGCCTCCCCATGGCCAAAAAAAACAAAAGGCCGGGATTTAACCCGACCTCTCACAATCACTCAGCGCCACTGCTGGTACATGCGTAGCCAGCGGGGCCGATGACAAATCAAGCTGCGCGAAGGTTGTCAGCGGAGCTCTTGCCGGACTTGCGGTCCTGCACGATGTCGTAGGTGATCTTCTGGCCGTCGTTCAGCGAACGCAGACCTGCGCGCTCAACAGCCGAAATGTGAACGAAAACGTCCGTGCCGCCGTTGTCAGGCTGAATGAAGCCGAAGCCCTTGGTGGCGTTGAACCACTTTACAGTACCAGTGTTCATAACGATTTCCTTTCGTAGTAATCGTTGTTGGTTTCCGCGATACCTTGCGGAATTAGATCGATTATTTGAGAGGAAATCCGACGGGAACGTAGAGTCCCAGGAGCGACGTCACAAGCAATTGTCGATTTGCCGAATATAGCCTCAATTTTTGATTTTGCAATGGGCCGATGCGGAAAAATGCGCCATCTGGCGATTGCACTTGCCGGTTCCGATGTCTCTTCCTGCGTCAGCGGCGCGATTTCGGTTTTTTCTCTTCCCTGTTCATATCACGCCCCACCCATTTGAAAAAAAGGATCAGGCTGGTGCCGATGATGATGAGCGGAATGAAGGATTCGAAACTGGACATGATTAACTCTTTCTTCCCCCGATCGTCGTTTTACCGGTATGGAGGAAGCGCGTAATCTGCAGAATGTTATCCGTTCTTTTTTGGCAATTGCGGCCTGCGGACCGACGTTGAAAGCACCGCAGGCCGAAAATATCTAGATGGGCAGGGATTTCACCGCCGCCGCACCACCCTCGCGGGCGCTTTTCAATGCGGCTACGCCGCAGAGCACGGACATGGCGCCGGCGCGCGAACCCGCCCGCTGCCGCAGCCGGTCGTTCGAACCGGGCTTGAAGATCATGTCGCGCATGCGATTGTCGCCGCCATAATGGCCGCCCGGCTCATGCGGCACCCAGATACGCTCGACACCGCCACCGAAACTTTTTACCAGCAGTATTTCGTCGGCTGGGGGCTCAGTCCACGGCTGCTTTTCATATTGGCGCATCTCGATGCGTCCTTTATGGCCGTTAAACGCGATGTGGTGTCCCTCGATCGGCATATAGGTATTGAGCGAATAGGAGACCTGCACGCCGTTCGCATAGCGAATCGAGGCACTCATCGTGTCGGGGATGTCGATCTCCTCGCGAAAGACGCAGGCGTCACGCATATAGCCATCCACAGTCGACGGGTCCTCGTAAAGCGCGTCCAGGAACGGGTCGGCCCCGAGATCCATGAAATAATCGCACTCGCCCTTGTGCGGACAGGTACGACAGCGCGTTCCCCGGAACGGTCCGTTCTTGCCATAATGCAGCAATTGCCCAAAGCCCTTCACTTCCACCGGGTCGGAATCGAGATACCAATTCAGAAGATCGAAGTGGTGCGTGGCCTTGTGGACGAACAGGCTGCCTGAATGTTCGGTGAAAGCGTGCCAGCGGCGGAAATAATCCGCACCGTGCTGGTTATCGAGATACCAGTGGAAATCTACCGAGGTAACGGTGCCGATCGCGCCATCGTCGATCAGCTCCTTGATGCGCGCCGCCGTCGGTGAAAAGCGATAATTGAAGGAAACGTCGACGCGGCGGCCGCTTTCGGCCTCCGCCGCGCGGATGCGGTCAATCTTTTCCGGGGTGGTGGTCATGGGTTTTTCGCTGATGACATCGGCACCGCCCTCGAGCGCGCGGATAATGATGTCGTCATGAGTATCGTCGGGCGTGCAGACGATTACCAGTTCCGGGCGTTGCTCGGCCATCATCCGGTCGAAGTCGTCGTAAAGCGGAGCGGCCGACCCCATCATGGCGCGGGCCCGTTCTGCGCGCATCAGGTTCAGGTCGCAAATGCCGACCAGTTCGACATAGTCGCTCCACCCGGCCAGAAGTTCGCGCCCCCACATGGTGGTGCCACGATTGCCGGTGCCGACCAGTGCATAACGTTTGCGTTTCACCCTTTCAGGCATTTCCTTACTCCCGAACCCAATCAACAAACGGTTTTAAAACGCTCGACGACGGTGGACAGAACCTCGTCCACCGGGCGTGCCTGCCAACGATGCGAAAAAATCTCGACTTCCTGCGGACCGGAAAAGCCGGCGGCCTCGATCATGGCGCGAAATGCCTTCAGGTCAATCACGCCATCGCCCATCATGCCGCGATCGTTGAGCGGATCGGTGGTCGGCACCAGCCAGTCGCAGATATGGTGTGCCAGTATCTGCCCGTTTCGCCCGGCGCGCGCCACCTGTTCCTCCAGCTCCGGGTCCCACCAGACGTGATAGACGTCGATGGCCACACCGGTTCCGGCACCCAGCCGGTCGCAGAGGTCGAGCGACTGTTTCAAAGTGTTGAAGCAGGCGCGGTCGGCGGCATAAAAGGGATGCAACGGTTCAATGGCGAGCGGCACGCCGGCTGCCCTCGCATAGGGAAGAAGTTCGGCCATGCCGTCCTCCACCATCTGCCGTGCACCTTTCAAGTCTCGAGAACCCGCGGGCAGGCCGCCCACGACAAGCACCAGGCAATCTGCCTTCATGGCGGCGGCTTCGTCCACGGCGCGTTTATTGTCCTCAATGGCGCGGCTGCGGCCTTCTGCATCGGGGGCGGGGAAAAAGCCGCCCCGGCAATGGCCGCTGAGACGAAGGCCGTTCTGCTCGACAATGCGTGCTGCTTCAGCAAGGCCTGCAGCGTGAACCTGCTCGCGCCAGGGCGAGATGGTGGTGATGCCATGCGCAAGGCATGCATCCACGATTGCCCCGAAGGAACGTCCCTGCCGCACGGTGGCAAAATTTATTGAAAGGCCCTCAACGCCCATAACGGTACTCCTCCCTTTTGCGAAGGCCTCCAGCCACCTTCGCTCTCGCGCTTAACCAATGCCTCTGACAGCCAGAAACTGCTTCATGCGATGCGTCGCCACATCCGGTTCGGCAAGCACATTGGCCTTGTCCGCCAGCCGGAAAAGCTCGGCGAAATGCCGCGTGGAGCGGGCGCTTTCCTGCCCGCCAACCATGGTGAAATGGTCCTGCAAGCCGTTGAGATAGGCGAGAAACACCACGCCGGTTTTGTAAAAGCGGGTCGGCGCCTTGAAGATATGGCGTGAAAGCGCCACCGTTGGCTCCAGAATGTCGAAGAATTCATTATCCGCACCGCGCTTCAGGCTGGCGAGCGCCTTGGATGCCGCCGGAGCAATGGCATCGAAAATGCCGAGCAACGCGTCCGAATGACCTTTTTCGTCACCGGCGATCAGCTCGGCATAATTGAAGTCGTCGCCGGTATACATGCGAACACCAGCGGGCAGGCGACGGCGCATGACGATTTCCTTTTCCTTGGATAGAAGCGAAATCTTGATGCCGTCGATCTTGTCTGCATTCTCCTCGATCATGGCAAGGCAGGTGTCCATCGCCGCCATATGGTCGCGGGCACCCCAGTAGCCCTCAAGCGCAGGATCGAACATTTCTCCCAGCCAGTGGATAACCACCTTGTTCTCGGCACGGGAAAGGACCCTGGCATAGGCCTTGAGATAATCGTCCGGGGAGCGGGCGGCAGCGGTGAGCGCCCGGCTTGCCATCAGGATCACGCGCCCGCCTTCTCCCTGAACAAAATCAAGCTGTTCCAGGTAGGAGTCGATAATCTGGTTCAGGTCATATCCGCCGCCCTCAAGATGATCCGTGCCGACGCCGCAGGCGATCAGCGCATCCTTGCGGGTGGCCGCTTCCTTCAGCGAACGGGAGATCAGTTCCTGCGCCTGCGGCCACGCCAGTCCCATGCCGCGCTGGGCCGTATCCATGGCCTCCGCAACACCCAGGCCGAGGTCCCAAAGGCGGTGGCGGAAGCGCAGGGTAGCGTCCCAGTCGATGGCGGGCGTCAACCATGGATCGTTGTCGGCGAGGGGATCGGCCACCACATGGGCGGCGGCGAAGGCGACACGATTGAAATCCGCCGCACTTCGTTTCTCAATGGCGACCGGCGCGCCTGATAGCCTGTAGACCTCGATGCTGCGGTCGTCCTTTGGAAGCTTGAGTTCGCTCACTGTCGCCTCCTCAGGAAAGTGCGGGAACGTCGAGCCAGCGGCGTTCCTTCCATGATCTCAGCCCCAGTTCGGCCAATTGCACGCCCTTCACGCCCTCCATCAGCCCATAGGGCCATGGGTCGTTGTCGACGAGGTGACGCACGAACATTTCCCACTGCGCCTTGAAACCGTTGTCATAAGTGACGTTGTCAGGCACTTCCTGCCAGGTCTTGTAGAAATCGATGGTCTGGGGCTGGTCAGGGTTCCACACCGGTTTCGGCGTATTGGTGCGGTGCTGGGTCCAGCATTTGGTGAGACCCGCCACGGCCGAACCATGCGTGCCATCAACCTGAAACGTGACGAGATCATCGCGGCGCACACGCACCGCCCAGGAAGAGTTGATATGGGCGATGGCGCCGCCTTCCAACTCGAAGGTGGCGTAGGCGGCATCGTCGGCATCCGCCGCATAGGCGTGGCCCTGTTCATCGAAACGCTCGGGGATATGGGTGGCGCCGAGGCAACTTACGGATTTCACCGGTCCGAATAGATTATCGAGCACATAACGCCAGTGGCACAGCATATCGAGGATGATACCGCCGCCATCCTTCAGGCGGTAATTCCACGAAGGACGCTGCGCCGGCTGCCAATCGCCTTCGAAAACCCAATAGCCGAACTCGCCGCGCACCGAGAGGATCTTGCCGAAAAAGCCGCTGTCACGCAGCATCGCCAGCTTGCGAAGGCCGGGCAGGAACAGCTTGTCCTGCACCACGCCGTGTTTGATACCGGCGCTTTCGGCCAGTCTGGCAATTGCCAGCGCCTCTGCCACGCTGTCGGAAATCGGCTTTTCGCAATAGACGTTCTTGCCCGCCTTGATGGCTTTTTCGAGCAGGCTGCCACGCATCTGCGTCGTGCCGGCGTCGAAGAAAAGCGTGTCATCCGGGTTCGCAAGGGCGGCGTCGATGTCGGTCGTCCAGCGCGCGACATTGTGCTTTTTAGCGATTTCCTCGATTTTCGCATCGTTTCGGCCGACCAGAATGGGGTCGAGCATGACCTTTTCGCCGCTCTTCAAAACCACGCCGCCCTGATCGCGAATGGCGAGAACGGAGCGCACGAGGTGCTGGTTGTAACCCATGCGGCCGGTGATGCCGTGCATGATGACGCCGATACGTTTCATGAATTTCCTCCCAAGGCGGCCTTTTCCCGAAAGCCGCTTCCGTAAAACATGGCAATTTGTAACCATTTGGTTATTTGTGATCGTGAAGGATGCGATCTGTCAAGGTGTTTTTGGCAGGAAATTCACATGCACTTGCGGCGGCAGAAATCACGGGTTTGTGCCGCGCCGCAAAAGGAAAAGACGCGCTTCGCGGATGCGAATGGCGCGTCGTCGCTGTTGTTAAAGGGAAATTCGGTTTTTACGGCTCAGACCGGCCGCACCGCAGCAAGCAGGGTATCGACGATATGCTGGCCCCAGCGTTCAAGTTCGGCGGGGTCGGTAAGGTCGCGCTGGAAGATCGTCGACAGCGTGAATCGGTTCGAAAGATAAAAGGCGCCGAGCGAGGCGATCGTCAGATAGACGTCGATCGGATCGAGACCGTCACGGAATTCGCCAGTATCGCGGCCGCGCCGCAGCACGTCCTCAAGCTCGGAAATGAAGTTCGAATGCATCGCCGCAATCGTAGCGGATTGCCTGAGATATCGGGCTTTATTGAGGTTTTCTGTTGCGAGAATGCTCAGAAATTCCGGGTGATCCAGAAAATAATGCCAAGTGAAAAGCGCAAGTTCCCGCAAGCCTTCCGAAGGCGCCTTGCGGGTCAGGTCCAGCCGCCGTTCGGTGTGGCGGATGTGGCGATAGGCGTCCTCCAGAACGGCGAGATAAAGCGCGTCCTTGTCGCCAAAATAATGGTAGATCATCCGCTTGTTGGTGCCGGCACGCCGCGCCACGACATCGATTCTCGCGCCCGCCAGGCCCTTCGCGGCCACCTCGCGGCGGGCGGCTTCAAGAATGGCGGCGCGTGTTCTCTCCGGGTTTCGCACCTGTGCCGCCCCGCGTTTGCGCTTGGGGGCAGGCGTTTCCTCGACGGCCGGATCGGGCAGCTGGTTTTTCGTCGTTTCGTCCATCTTAGCACCCGCTTGACAATGTTGGCGATCGGTGTTCCCATGTAACCAATTAGTTATAAAACGGCAATAGTCGTTTACCCCCATCATCAATTTGGCAGTCAATTAGGGAGGAGTTGCCAATGCCCGTGATGCTTCACAGGAGAAGTGTGCTTTCAGCAGGGCTTGCGGCCCTTTCACTCGCAACATTGGGAGGTGGTTCGGCGCAGGCTCAGGCCGCGCGGCTGCGTATGTTGTGGTGGGGATCGCAGGAGCGTGCGGATCGCACCAACAAGGCGATCGCCGCATATAAGCAAATCAAGCCGGATCTCGACATTGCCGGGGAATTTGCCGGCTGGAGCGACTACTGGCCGCGCCTTGCCACGCAGGTGGCAGGCCGCAACGCGCCTGATCTGATCCAGATGGATTATCGCTACATCTTCGAATATGGTCGGCGCGGCGCCCTTGCTCCCCTTGATGACTATATTGGCAAGGGCCTGAAGATAGAAGATTTCGGCAAGATGAACATCGACTCCGGTCGGGTCGACGGCAAGCTTTACGGGGTTAATCTTGGCGTGAATTCCAGCGCTGTCTTCTTCGACAAGGTGGCCTGGGAAAAATCCGGCGCGACTCCGCCAGCGATCGGGCAGACCTGGGAAGAGTTTGCCGAAAACGCCGCCAAGCTCAGCAAGAACAAGCCCAAGCCCGGCTATTACGCCACGGCCGATGCCAGCGGCGTCGAGCCGAGCTTCGAGAACTGGCTGCGTCAGAACGGCAAATCACTCTACACACAGGATGGCGGTATCGGTTTTGATCCGACCGACGCGACCAAATGGTTCACCATGTGGGCGGATTTGCGCAAGAGCGGTGCATGCGTGCCGGCCGATATTCAGGCGCTCGACCAGTTGAATATTGAAACCAACGCGCTGACGACGGGCAAGGCGGCAACGGCATTTGCCCATTCCAACCAGTTTGTCGGTTATCAGGCACTCAACAAAGCAAAGCTGGCGATTACCTCCTATCCGAAAAGCAAGAAGGATGGTCCTTCCGGTCACTACCTGAAACCATCCATGCTCATCAGCGTCGCCAATGGCAGTGCCGGCATCGAGCAGGCGGTCGGTTTCATCAACTTTCTCGTTGCCGAACCACAGGGCGTCGATGTTCTGGGTGTGGAGCGCGGCGTTCCGGCGTCGGAATCGATGCGTAACGCGCTGACCGCCAAGCTCGATGCCGTCAGCAAGAGCATGGTGGAATATATTGCCGAGATTACCCCCGGCGTTGGCGATCTGCCGCCGGCACCCCCTCCGGGTGCAGGCGAATTCGCCTTCGTCCTGAAACGTACAGCGGAAGAGATCGGCTTTGGCAAGATTTCGGCGGCTGAGGGTGGTGACCGGCTCGTCAAGGAATCCGAAACCGTCATTAAACGGAAGTGATGGCAGATGGCCTTTCGATCTGAAACTCTCGTGGAGGAGAGCCGTGGCGCGGCTCTCCCGAAGCGGGCAGGCGTGAAGCGGCTTTTGGACCGCAACGTTCACGCGTACCTGTTTCTCCTGCCGTGGCTGATCGGTTTCTTCGGTCTCACCCTAGGGCCTGCGCTGGTGTCGCTTTATCTGTCCTTCACCAATTATGACCTGCTTCAATCCCCGGACTGGGTGGGGGCGGCCAATTATGTGCGCATCGCCACTGCCGACCCTAAATTCGCCGCCGCCATGCAGGTCACCTTTACCTATGTGCTGCTTTCGGTGCCGTTGAAGCTGATCTTTGCGCTGCTGGTGGCGCTCGCCTTCAATCGCGGCATAAAGGGGCTCACGCTTTACCGGGCGATCTTCTATCTGCCGTCGCTGCTCGGTTCCAGCGTGGCGATCGCTGTTCTCTGGCGGCAGCTTTTCGCGTCAGATGGCCTCGTCAACATGGTCCTGTGGCAGGTTTTCGGTTATGAGGGGCCGAGCTGGATTTCCAATCCGGACTACTCGCTCTACACGCTGGTGATCCTGTCCGTCTGGCAGTTCGGCTCGCCAATGATCATCTTCCTCGCAGGGCTCCGGCAAATCCCGCAGGATATGTACGAGGCCGCCGATATCGACGGCGCGAGCAAGATGCGGCAGTTCTTCCGTATTACGCTGCCGCTGTTGACGCCGGTGATCTTCTTCAACGCCGTGATCCAGACGATCGATGCCTTCAAGGCCTTCACGCCCGCCTTCATCATTTCCGAAGGCACGGGCGGGCCGATCAACTCGACGCTGTTCTACACGCTCTATCTCTATCAGGAAGCCTTCGGTTTCTTCCGCATGGGATATGCCTCGGCGCTTGCCTGGATTCTTGTGATCATCATCGCGCTGTTCACGGCCTTCTCGTTCCTCAGCGCGAAATACTGGGTGCATTACGATGACTGACGCTGTTACCGCTCCCCGGCCGGGACAAGGCCCGCAACGCTCACCGCTAATGTCGGTTTTGCTGCATGCGGCGCTGATCCTTGCCTCCTTTGCGATGCTTTATCCGATCCTGTGGATGATTTCGGGTTCGTTCCGCCCGCAGGACGAGCTGTTCGGTTCCTCCTCGCTCATTCCTTCGTCGGTTGATTTCGGCGGCTATATTCGCGGCTGGACCGGGCTTCAGGTCAGTTTCGGGCAATTCTTCTGGAACTCGTTCTTCATCTCGGTGCTCGCCACCATCGGCAACGTCGTTGGCTGCTCACTTGCCGCCTTCGCTTTCGCCCGCCTGCGGTTCGGTGGGCGCAATTTCTGGTTCGCGCTGATGCTTGGCACCTTGATGCTGCCCTATCACGTGGTGCTCATCCCGCAATATATCCTGTTTCTGGAAATGGGCTGGGTGAATACGTCGCTGCCGCTGATCGTGCCGAAATATCTGGCAACCGACGCCTTCTTCATCTTCCTGATGGTGCAGTTCTTCCGGGGCATTCCGCGTGAGCTGGATGAGGCAGCGGTGATGGACGGTTGCTCGCCCTTCCGCATCTACTGGAAGATCATGCTGCCCCTCTCTCTGCCGGTTCTGGCAACGGCCGCGATCTTTTCCTTCATCTGGACCTGGGACGATTTCTTCGGTCCGTTGATCTATCTGAACGACATCAACACCTACACCGTGCAGCTCGGCCTCAGATCCTTCGTGGATTCCACCGGCAGCTCGGATTGGACGTCGCTTTTCGCCATGTCCAACCTGTCGCTGGTACCGGTCTTCCTGTTCTTCCTGTTCTTCCAGCGGCTGCTGATTGAAGGCATCGCTACCACCGGAATGAAACGCTGAACGGACGAAACGGGACCGAAAACGAATTGCAGAACATCAACACCGTCGCGGCTGCCTTGTCTGCAGCGCGACGGTCGGGAGAAACAGCATGGCAAGCAGCATTACTCTGGAAAAAATCGTCAAGCGGTTCGGCGCCTTTCCGGTCGTCCACGGCATCGATCTCAAGATCGAGCCGGGCGAGTTCACCGTTTTCGTTGGCCCCTCGGGCTGTGGCAAATCCACGCTTCTGCGCATGATCGCCGGTCTGGAGGAAATCTCCGAGGGTGATCTTCGCATCGATGGCGAAAGGGTCAACGAAACAGCCGCTTCCAAGCGCGGTATCGCCATGGTGTTCCAGTCCTATGCGCTTTATCCGCATATGAGCGTTTACAAGAACCTCGCTTTTGGGCTGGAGACGGCGGGTTACAAGAAACCGGAAGTCGAGGCGCGCGTGCAGAAAGCTGCCGATATCCTGCAGATCGGTCCGTTGTTACAGCGCAAGCCGAAGGCGCTTTCTGGCGGCCAGCGCCAGCGTGTCGCCATCGGTCGGGCTATCGTCCGCGAGCCGAAAATCTTTCTGTTCGATGAACCCCTGTCCAACCTCGATGCGGAACTGCGCGTGCAGATGCGTGTCGAAATTGCCAAGCTGCACCAGACGCTCGGCAGCACCATGATCTATGTGACGCATGACCAGGTGGAGGCCATGACGATGGCCGACAAGATCGTGGTCCTGCGTGACGGCCGCATCATGCAGGTTGGCCGCCCGCTTGATCTCTACAACAATCCGGCCAACCAGTTTGTGGCGGGTTTCATCGGTTCGCCAAAGATGAACTTCCTTTCCGCGAAAGTGGCTTCAGGCGACAGCTCCAACCGTACCATTGAGGTCGCCGGCCAGCGCATTCTGCTCGAAAAGCCGGTCGCGGCTGAGGAAGGCGAGCCACTCACTTTCGGCATTCGTCCCGAACACGTAAACCCACAGGCGCAATCGGCCTCGCTTGGCGATGCGTCCATCCAGCTCGTTGAACATCTCGGCGGCTCGACGGTGGTTTATACCAGCACCCCAGATGGCCAGCCCGCCACCCTGCTGCTGGACGGCCAGCGCCATATCCGCATCGGCGAGACCATTCCCTTTGCGTTTGATCTGGCGAAGACGCATCTGTTCGGGGCAGATGGGCGGCGAATATAAGAGGAAAAACCGGGGGGAGGAACAGACCTTCCCTTATTCCTGTGCGTGTCACAGGAGTCCAGCTGACGCGTCTGCGCGGCGAGGAAATCAATCAGCCCAAAGACTTGGGCTGGCTGGTTCCCTATAGGGGATACAGGGATGAGGGCAGCGGGCGGTTGTGATGGATAGCGAATTTTAGTCCGCCGCGTCGGTTTTCGATAAAAAACAAGCGGTTCTAAGAGCGGGCGAGAATCTCGCCCAGCACCGCCGCATCTTCCGAGAACTGGGCGACGTTGTCACCTTTGACGAACTCCAGCATCGCATAAGCCGGTTTAGTCCAGTCGCTTGCTGGCAAGGCATCAACGCAAGACCGCCAATAGTCCGCGCGCTCGCCGAGCGGCAGGCGGCTGGCATCGGTGAGCCACGCGAAGACGTGCAGGTGGCAGATGCGCGAGCCGAGCGCGGATATTTCCGCAAGGGCGTCATCCAGCGGTAGACCTGGGGCTGGCTGCCAGTAAAAGAACAGGTTAGGCATCGGCAAATCCTGCATGAGCTGCAAGGCCGAGGTCAGCGTGTCGGTCAGCGAATTGGGGTGATATTCGAGGCCGATTGTCATTCCGTAGTCGTCTGCCCGCCGGGCAAGTGCCGCCAACGCGTCGGTCGCCGCACGGCGTTCCTCTGGTGAATAATCCGCGGATGGGCGTTTGCGGCTGCCGGGCCAGATGCGGATATGGCCGGTGCCGAGCGCTTTCGCGGTTTCCAGAACTGCGGTCACATCCTCCGGCGCAAAATCCGGTGCGAAGATGTAGGATCCGTAGGAAGAGACGCTAAGACCGGCTTTCACCGTACGCGCCGCCACATTCCTTGCGTTTTCTAAGTCGCCAGGTGGCACATGGATATCGGCACCCCATTCTATCGCCTTGATGCCATTTGCGACGGCAAGGTCAATCACGGCCTGCGGCGTCATGGACCTGAAGGTGACAGAGCAGAGGCCCGGCTCGAAAATTCTCATGCGATCAGTTCCAGATGTTCCGGACGTACCTGCTGTTGCAATGGTTCTGCGCGGCAGAAGCGTTCGATCTCGGCAATCGCCATGTCGCCGAGCCGGGCGCGTTCGAGGCCGACGGCGCCGGCGATATGCGGCGTCAGGAACACGTTCGGAAGGCTGTAAAAGGGTGACTCTGGTGGCGGAACCTCCGGATCGGTCACGTCGATGACGGCCTCTATGCGTCCGGTTTTCAGTTCCGCCAGCAGAGCGTCTTCGTCCACCAGCGCGCCGCGGGCCGTGTTGATCAAGGTCGCTCCGTCCTTCATCAGGGCAAGCGCGTCGGCGCCGATCATATGCCGGGTTTGCGGCAGGGATGGCGCGTGCAGGGAAATGACATCGCTTACCGCCATAAGCTCGCGGAGCGATACGAGACGCACACCGAGCTTTTGTGCCTCCACCGCGCTTAAAAACGGGTCGAAAAGGATAAGATCGAGATCGAAGGGCTGCAGCAGATTGATGACCCGACGCCCGATGCGTGACGCCCCGACAATGCCGACGGTCAGGCCGAGATTGCCGATTACCTGCGACTGCAGGCGGTCGACGTTTCGCCGTGCGCGATCCTCTCCGTAGATGCGCCGGAAACCGAAGGTACGCTTGCCGGAAAGCAGGATCATTGCCAGCGTAAACTCCGCGACCGGCTGCGCATTCGCCTCGGCCGCGCTGCACACCGTAACGTTTCGTTCGAAAACTGCCTGGGACAGGAAGTATTTCACCGTCCCGGCGGCATGTGAAATCAACCGAAGGTTCGGCATCATTGCCAGTTCCCGCATGTCGATCTCGGGACAACCCCAGCCAGTCAGAAGAATATCTGTTCTCTCCAACTGGGCAGTCACAGCTGGGTCGTGAAAATCGGAGATCGGCCGGGTATCGAGGATGTCGACGCTCTGCGACAGCTTGTCAAGCGCCTGTGGCGTCAGCACATGCTGCGTCCGCTCCGGGTCCATGGCAAGGCTGAGACGCGGACGCGGGCTCATCATTGCGGTTCTCCCGCCGCCGCCATACTGCTTACGGGAACACCGCGCTCAACAAACAGGCGGTCAAGCGCTTCCATGTCCGGAAGTGCGGGAACTGTCGCCAAAGCTGTTTCGCTTTCAGGTCCCGCCACTCCCACAAAGACGGCGCAGGCGAGCAGGGTTTTGCCCGCTGGAATGTCGCCCCGCAATTGCGGCACCGTGGTTTTGGCATTGATGAGATTGGTATTGGGCAGCGCCTTCAACGCCACGCCCTGGCGGGATGCGCTGGAGCCGAGATCGATGATGGCGGATATGTCGGTGCCGCAATCGGCCGTTGCCCGGCCGCTGTCTTCGGTCACCGCATCGCGGTCGCCATCGTTGCGGTTTATCGCAAAGCCGCCTTCGGTGACCAAAAGTGGCCGCGCGGAAGTAATCCGGTGCAACCGGATATGCCACTCTCCCGCGGCAACCAGCGTCGTTTCGACCTCGACATCGGGGAATGGGTTCCAAGTCGCTCGAAGATTGGTGCCAGCCAAGAGCACAGTGCGGTTGGTTTCGCGCACCCGGTAGTGGCGGCCATCTTCGGAAAAGGCCAGCATATTGTCGAAACCATTGGTCTTGAAACCGCGCTCGTCCACTTCCACGCCGAAAGCGTAACGCGAGGAATAGGCGAATTTGGCGTATTTCTCCGGCCCGCCGCGCATGGACAGGTTTTCCTGCCCACTCGTCAGCGCCGTGACGTTGCTCTTACTGCGCATCATCACCATGCCGGGATGAACGAGCGGCCGTGGTTTTGTGGATGTGTCTGGCAGCTTTTCCTCCGCCTGCCAGAAGGGGTGGCTTTCCGGCAAGGCCAGCGGCAGGAAAGCCTTGAAGGCCCAATAGGGTGAACCCGCCGAATTATAGCTTTCCGACATGGTCAGTTGCGGATAGGCGTAACCGATGGAAAGCACGCCGTCGCGGTCGGCAATCGGCTTTCCCGCCCACCAGCGCAGATGTTTCAGATAAAGCCCCTTGATCTCCCCCCAGGGCATCGCTTCCTCATCCGCGAAGGCGAGGGCACCCCAGAAGCCGCCGCAGGCGAAACGGTAGGTCATGGAGCGGCCAAAGGCCAGCGCGCCACCATCCTCATCGAACCAGCTTGCGAAATCCCCGGCAAACAGGCGGGCACGTTCCCGGTAGCGTTCGGCGTATGCATCATCCGGTTTGCTGATTTTCGCGTAGATCAGCCCGTAAAAATGCATGGCGAAGGCGATGTAGTGGTCGATGCGGCGATAGTTGCCGTCGCGATACCAGCCGTCGGCGATGTAAAATCCGTCCAGCTCTTTCAGATATGTTTCGGTGAGGCTCCGGTCGAATTCGATACCGAGATGATCGAGCGCCGCATCGACCATCACCCGGAAAAACTTCCAGTTATTGTCGGCATAGATGCGCTCGCGCGCCGCCAGAAGATAATGGCGCACATTCGCCTTTTGCGCTTCGGACAAGGGTTCCCACAGATGTTGCGGCGCAAGCCGAAGCGCAAAGCCGAGGGCGGCCAGTTCCACCAGCCGCTGATCCTTCTGCCGCACGTCGCCCCAGTAATCGGCATGGGCGGGATCGGTGCCATTGGCGATGCCTCTGGCCAGAAGCGGCCAATGGGCGAAGGCATCGCCGCTGAGCGCAAGCGGCGCGATGCCCCAGAGTGGTCGCGCAAATCCTTCCAGATCGGCCGCTGCCCGGTCAAAATGCGCGGCGGTGCCGCTTAACGTCACTCTTGCGCCGCTCTCTGAGAAATAGGGAAGCAGCGGTGCGAAACTGTCGTCCAATGCCCGTCTGACGTCGGCGCGGGTCTTGAGTGAATTGCCGTAAAGCGGATTGAAGTTGGTCATTGGATCATGGTTTGCTGGCTCATGCATCGCGCGCCGCCTTTCCCGTCTTTTTTGCTCGACCGGCGGTCTGTCCTTCCACAAGCTGTACACCCAGCTGAACCTGCCGGGCATTGGCCGATGGCTCCGCCAGCCGGCGGCGCATCAGCTCCACCGCCTCGCGGGCAATCTCGCGGCGGTCTACCCGGATTGTGCTGAGCCGGGGAGTGGAAAGTTCGGCGAAGGGCAGGTCGTCGAAGCCGATGATGGAAAGATCGTCCGGTACCCCGAGGCCAAGCTCTTGTGCTGCTCCCAGCGCGCCGAGCGCGATCGCATCGTTCATGCAGAAAATGCCGGTCAGATCGGGGTTTTTGGCCAGCAGCTGACGAACCGCATCACCGGCCTGCCCGAAGCCGCTATCCGCCGTGGAAAGCAGAAACTCCTCATAGGTCGCACCCTCTTCCTCGATGATAACCTGCCGAAAGCCCCGCATGCGCTCTCTTATGGTGTGACGGTGTTGCGGACCTATATAGGCGACCTTGCGGTGCCCAAGTTCCAGCAGCCGCCGCGCTGCCATCGCCCCGCCGTAAAAATTGGAGGGCGAGACGCAATCCAGCATCATCGAGGGATCGGCGCTATTGACGAGAACCGGTTGCAGCACACCCTGCGTGATGCGGTGGATGATCTCCTCTTCGGGGTCAAGACCAATGGCGAGAAGGCCATCGACCTCGCAGACCCGCTGTGTAAGGGCGTCGTCGATCTGCCTCTGGTGCAGCAGCCGGATATCGAGTTCGAAACCCTCTGTCTGGGCAAGGCTGCGCAGCATGTCGAAAATATCGTGATAAAAGGCGCCGATATCGCCGGTCGCTCGTTCGGCGGACATGAGGGCGAGGATTTTCTTGCCCTCCAGCGAGATGCCGCCGGTCTGGCTGGTGACTGGCCGCAGCGGATAACCAAGTTCCGCCGCCACGCCAAGAACCTTGGTCTGGATCGATGCGCTGATGCCTTTTTCCCCGGCGAGAACCCGTGAGACCGTGCTGATGGAAACCCCTGCACGCTGGGCGATATCCGACTGGCGCGGGCGGCTGATGTCGGGCGTATCGTTCATGTCTTCTCCTGCGCTTGCAAAAAATTCTATTATGATGCAAATATTGCAAATAATGAAAATTTGCAAGAATTTAAGTGATAAGTGAGAAATTTGCAAAACGCGGGAGGAGCAGATGCAAACTATCGATAGACGTGGATTTTTGGTGACGGCGGCACTGGCAGGTCTTGGCGCGGCGGCGGGCGGTTTCCGCGCGATGGCGGCCGAAACCCGGCTTCGTTGCGTATGGTGGGGTTCGGCTGACCGCAACAAGCGCACCAATGATGTGATTGCCCTCTACCAGAAGGCAGATCCACAAACGGTAATCAGCGGCGAGATGATCGCCGGTTCCGACTATTGGACCAAGCTTGCGACGTCCATGGCGGGACGTAACGTCGCCGATATCTTTCAGCTCGAGCCTTCCACCATTGCCGATTATTCCGGCCGTGGCGCCTGCATGGAACTTGACCAGTTTGTCGGCTCGTCGCTTGATCTTTCCAATTTCGGCAAAAGCGAAGTCGATCTTTGCCGCATCGACGGCAAGCTTTACGGCGTCGGTCTCGGGCTGAATTCGTTCTGCATGATGTATGATGCAGAGACGCTGAAGGAGGCCGGCGTCTCCGTGCCGAAGGAGCAGATCACCTGGAAGGCGCTGGCGGAACTGGCGCGCGATTTCAAGAAGAACGCTCCGGCGCGGCGCAATTATTGGGCGGTGCCCTATGGCGCCCGTTATCACTACGTCTTCGATGTCTGGCTGCGCCAGCGCGGCAAGCTCCTGTTCCAGGACGGCACCATCGGTTTCAACAAGGAAGATGCCAAGGAATGGTTCGCCTATTGGGAGGATCTGCGCGAGAACAAGCTTTGCGTCTCTGCCGATATCCAGACGCGCGATGACAATACCATCGAATCCAACGCGCTGACTCTTGGCAATTCCGCAATCGGCTTTGCCTATTCCAACCAGCTTGTCGGTTACCAGGCGCTCAACAAGAAGACCCTGTCCATTGGCATGCTGCCGGGCGAGGGGGCGGGAAAACCGACCGGGCATTATTACCGGCCGGGGCTTATCTGGTGCATTTCGTCCACCTCCACCACTCCGGAAGCTGCTGCGAAGTTCATCAACTTCTTCGTCAATGATCTGGAAGCGGGCAAGGTTCTCGGCGTCGAACGCGGCGTGCCGCCGGCGAAGAAGGTGCGCGAAGCTGTGTTGCCAAGCCTCAACGAGACCGAACGCAAGACGGTGGATTACATCGAGAGCCTGTCCGGCAAGCTCGATACCTATCCTGAGCCTGCCCCCATCGGCGCCAATGAGTTCGACCGTGGGGTAATGCGTCCGATTGCCGACTCACTCGCCTTTGGCCGCGCCACTGTGGATGAGGCAGCGCAGAATCTTGTCGATACCGGCACCCGCACGTTGCGCAAGCGCGGGTAAGGAAAAAGAGGCAGCGCATGCGGTATCGAAACCGCCTGCGCTGCCTCCATTCGCAATCATTCCTTGCGTGCCTGACTTTGAATATATCGACCCGACAAACAATGCTGGACAGCATAAAATATTTAAGCCAGAAATTCTGATCTAGATCGCTAAATCTGAAGATTAGACAATGGCTCCCAATTTCCTACTTATTGACGCTGAAAAAGAATTCGATGTTTTGAAGGCGGCGGCGTCGCTGATCCGTGTGCAGATATTGAAGCTGCTGCACGAGGCCAACGGTCTCAATGTCAACGAGATCGCGCAGAGGCTGGACCTTCCCCAGTCCACCGTGTCGGCCGGTGTGACCGTTCTTGAAGAGGCGGGGCTGCTGCGAACCGAAACGCGCAAGGCGCGCAAGGGCAGCCAGAAAATCTGTTTTGCGACCTGCGACGAGCTTATCGTTTCGTTTCGAAGCCCCGAGACGCCGGCTGTATCCAACTACATTGCCGTCGCCATGCCGCTCGGCCTCTATACGCAGAGTTCGGTGACGGCGCCTTGCGGCATCTGTTCGCCGGAGGGCATTATCGGACTTCTGGATGTCCCTGATACCTTCATGGATCCCGACCGCATGAAGACTGCACTTTTGTGGTTCACATCGGGTCACGTCGAGTATCAATTCCCCAATAATGCCAAGATTCAGGGCCGAAACGTCGAGGAAGTCGAGTTTTCGATGGAGGTCAGTTCCGAGGTGCCAGGAACGCACAGCAACTGGCCGTCAGACATTACCCTCTCCGTCAACGGCAAGGAGATCGGGGTCTGGACCTCGCCCGGCGATTTCGGCGACAAGCGGGGTACGTTTACGCCCGACTGGTGGAAACTGTCCGGCTCGCAGTATGGAATGCTCAAAACCTGGCGCATTACTGCCCAGGGAACCTATGTCGATGGTACGCGCATTTCCGATGTGACGCTTGCGGATATAGATCTGTCCAGCCACCGCTCAATCCGCTTGCGGATCGAGGTAAAGGCGGATGCAAAGCATCCGGGCGGGCTCAACATCTTCGGCCGGGGTTTTGGGAATTACGATCAGGACATCGTATTGCGTCTGCGCACCGCAGACTGATCGGGCCAATTTCATAAAGTATGATTTTCGCGGTTGACAGGCGCGGCTTCCATTGGCAACTATATTATGAAATATGGTTTATATCATATTTTAAGATATAAATGCGCATGGGAGGAGAGCCTATGAAAGCGCGGGTTTCAGTCCACCGGGACTTCCGGATTGGGCGTATCGACGATCGCCTATATTCCGCCTTCATCGAACATATGGGGCGGGCGATCTATGGCGGGATTTACGAGCCCGGCCATCCGCAGGCGGATGAAAACGGTTTTCGCAAGGATGTGCTGAAATTCGTGCAGGATCTGAAGATTCCGGCGATCCGTTATCCCGGCGGCAACTTCGTTTCGGCCTATCGCTGGGAAGACGGCATCGGCCCCCGTGACAAACGGCCCGTGCGGCTTGATCTTGCATGGCGCTCCAAGGAAACCAACCAGATCGGCGTCAACGAGTTCGCAGACTGGGCGTCGATGGCAGGCATCGAGATGATGCTCGCCGTCAACCTCGGTTCCCGTGGTCTGGATGATGCCCGCAACTTTCTCGAATACGTGAATTTCCCCGGCGGCACCGAGCTTAGCGACCTTCGCCGCAGCCATGGCGCCGAAAAGCCGCATGGCGTGAAGATGTGGTGCCTCGGCAACGAGATGGACGGCCCCTGGCAGATTGGCCACAAGACGGCGGTGGAGTATGGCCGGCTGGCAAACGAAACCGCGAAAGCCTTCAAGGGTTTCGACCCCACCATCGAGGCAATCGTCTGCGGAAGTTCCAACGACGGCATGCCGACCTATCCCGAATGGGAGCGCGAGGTGCTGGAAGAATGCTACGAGAATGTGGACCACATCTCGCTGCATAAATATTTCGGCAATAACAGCCGCGACACGCTGAATTACTTCGGCAAGATCGAAGAAACAGGGCGTTACATTCAGACTATCGCCGGTGTCATCGATTACGTGAAAGCCAAGAAGCGCGCCAAGAACGATGTCTCCATCTGCTTCGACGAGTGGAATGTCTGGTACCATATCCGCGAAGACGACGGTAAACGCATCAAGAGCTGGGACTGGCCGGAAGCGCCTGCACTTCTGGAGGAGACCTACAATTTCGAGGATGCTCTCTTCGTGGCCGGGTTGCTCAACGAGTTCATCCGTCGCTCGGACAGGGTGCGCATCGCCTGCATTGCCCAGCTCGTCAATGTCATCGCCCCCATTCGCGCTGAAAAGAACGGACCGGCATGGCGCCAGACCATCTATTATCCCTATCAGTTCGCCTCGCTTTATGGTCGTGGCGTTGCACTGAACATTGCCGTCGATTGCCCGACCTACGATTGCAACGCGGCCGATGACGTCAAATATCTCGATGTCGCCGGCGTGTTTGATGAGGACGAGGGCGTGGTGACGCTGTTTGTCCTCAATCGTCATCTGACCGAAGCAGCAGAGCTCAATGTCGGTCTCACCGGCTTTTCGCCTGTGTCACTCAGCCTGCATCTTTCCATGGCGGGATATGATCTGAGGATCGGCAACGGTCCGGATCAACCCGACCGCGTCGTGCCGGTGCCGGGCAGCGGCATTGGTGTCGAGGATGGGGCGCTCAAAGGCTCTGTGCCGGCGCTGTCCTATCATGTTCTGCGCGTGAAGGTTCAGTGAGGCGGTGATGGGTGTCCGTCTCAGCAATATCGCCAAGTCCTTCGGCTCCTTTGCAGCCATCCGGGACGTTTCGATGGAGATTCCGACGGGCAGCTTCGCGGTTTTCGTGGGGCCATCCGGTTGCGGAAAATCCACCCTGTTGCGCATGATCGCCGGTCTTGAGGAAACCAGCGGCGGTCACATCGCCATCGACGAGCGCGACGTCACCGCTGTCGAGCCGGCGGATCGCGGCGTTGCCATGGTCTTCCAGAATTATGCGCTTTACCCGCATCTGACGGTGTTCGAGAACATGGCTTTCAGCCTGCGTCTCGCCCGCCGGCCGAAAGCGGAGGTGAATGAGAGAGTGGGGGAAGCTGCCCGCATCCTCCAGCTCGAGGACAATCTGCACAAGAAGCCATCGCAGCTTTCCGGCGGCCAGAGGCAGCGCGTGGCCATAGGCCGCGCGATCGTGCGACAGCCGAAGGTGTTTCTCTTCGATGAACCCCTGTCGAACCTGGATGCGGAACTGCGCGTGCAGATGCGGCTGGAACTGACCCGGCTTCACCGCAAGCTCGGCGCCACGATGATCTACGTCACGCATGACCAGGTGGAGGCCATGACGCTTGCGGACAAGATTTTCGTGCTGAAGGGCGGCATCGTGCAACAGGCCGGCGCGCCGCTCACCCTTTACGACGATCCGGACAATCGTTTCGTCGCTGGCTTCATCGGATCGCCCGCGATGAATTTCCTTGCTGCCGACATCGTCGGGCAGCGGGACGGTATCGTGACGCTTACGCCTGAAGGTGGTGAAAAGCACCTCGAAGCCCGGCTTTCGCATCCGGTTTCCCCCGGTCAGCGGGTCGAAATCGGCATAAGGCCCGAGCATCTGGTGATCACGCAAGAGGGTGCTTTGCCTGTCAATGTCGAGGTGGCGGAGGAGCTTGGCGACCTTTCCTATCTCTATACCCGAACGCGTGCCGGGAAAGAACTTGTCGTGCAGCGGCAGGGCTCGCGCGAGCGGCTGGATGGCCGGTCAGTCTCACTGAGTGCTTCGCCCGATCACATCATGGTTTTCGGCAGCGACGGCAAAAGGTTGCGATAGGCGCGAGGAGGCGCCTTTCGATGCAGTAGTAGACCGCCCCTTGAACGGGGTGTTTCCAACAAACGGGAGGAGTGAACGATGCGACTGATCAAGACATTGCTTGTTGGTACGGTTCTGGGCCTGAGCGCCCTGCCGGCACTGGCGAAGCAGGATATCGTCTGGTGGGACTTTCTGTCGGGCGGCGACGGTGTGCGCATGAAAGCGCTGATTGCTGCCTTCAACAAGGAACACCCTGACATTCAGATCAAGGGAACGACGCTAGAGTGGGGCGTTCCGTTCTATACCAAGGTACGCACGGCGTCCGCCGTGGGTGAGGGGCCCGATGTCATGACCTATCACCTGTCGCGCGCGCCGCTCGGCCTTGATGAAAAAGTATTGAGCGAAATTACCACAAAAGACCTTGATGATGCCGGGTTGAAGACCGGCGACTTTTTCAGCGCACCCGTCGAGGCAGCAACCCATGACGGCAAGCTTTATGCGGTGCCGTTTGATATCCATGCCCTTATTCTCTACTACAACGCCGATCTTCTGAAAGGGTCTCCCTATCTCGATGCCGAGGGTAAGTTGAACGGTATCAAGACGATGGAGGATTTCGAAAAGGCGCTGGCCTGGGCGAAGGACAAGGGCGTTCAGACGCCGGTTACCTATCAGTCGGGTGGCGAAGCCGGTGTCTGGCGTGTCTTTTATACACTGTTCTCACAACAGGGCGGCGAACTGGTCACCAATAACGAGGTGCTTGCCGGCGACAATGCGGAAAAGGCTGCCAAGGCGATCGATACCATGTCGAAATGGCGGGAAAACGGATGGGCGCCCGAGCAGGCGGAATATCCGGCGTCCGTTGCTCTCTTCTCCGCTGGCAAATCTGCCTTCCAGCTTAATGGCGTCTGGGAAGTTCCGACCTACAAGGATCTGGAAAAGAACGGCAAGCTCGGCTTCAAATGGAGCGCTGTGGAAGTTCCGCCTTTCATGGGCAAGCGCGCCACCTGGGCGGATTCGCACGCCTTTGCGATCCCCAACCAGGGTGACAAGACTGTTTCCGGCGAGAAACGCGCCGCTGTCATGACGGTTATTGGCTGGATGGAAAAACACGCCATCAGCTGGGCCGATGCGGGGCATATTCCGGCCTATAAATCGATCACCGAAAGCAGCGAATACAAGGCGATGCAGCCGAATGCCACATATGCCTCGCTGGCGGAGGCGGCAGTGTTCGATCCGAAGACCACGATTACCGGAGTTGCCTCACCCGCTTACGATGCGGCGCTTAATATCATCGCTCCGGCCATCCAGGGCTACATGAGCGGCGCGGATGCGGTCGAGCAGATCAAGTCCGAGCTTCAGGGCAAGCTCAAGTAATCCGAGACTGCCCTCTGGCTGTCAGCCGGAGGGCAGCGTGCAATGCGGGAGGTCCCGGAGGCATTCCATGGCTATGATTGAAAACCGGCGCAAGAAGTCGCTGATCGCACTGTCGATGGTGACGCCATTCATCGTGGTCTTCGCCACGTTCTTTCTTTACCCCCTGATCGAGATGATACGCATCAGCTTCACGGATGCGCCGCTTATCGGCGACGGCAACTGGGTCGGCCTGCAGAACTACATAAAATTGCTGAGCGACCGCCTGTTCGTCACCTCGCTCAAGAATAACGGCTATTTCGTGCTGCTGACGGTGGTGCCAACAACGCTCATCGCCCTGTTGATTGCGCTTGCGGTCAGCCGATTGTCCGGCATCAAGCAGACAATCGCCATGAGCCTGTTTTTCCTGCCTTATGTCCTGCCGGTTTCGGTCGTCACTGAGATCTGGGCCTGGATGCTCGACCTGCAGTTCGGCATTCTCCAACCGGTCATTTCGTTGCTGGCGGGCAAACCCGTCGCGGTTTTCAAGAACCCCAATTGGGTCATGCCGATGGTCGCTGTCGTCACCATCTGGTGGACGAACGGTTTTAACGTTCTGCTCTTCATTGCCGGCTTGCGAAACATTCCGACCGAGCTTTATGAGGCCGCAGCTCTTGATGGCGCAACGACATGGCAAAAGTTTCGGCGCGTCACATGGCCGCTTCTGTGGCCGGTGACCGCGCTGATCCTGACGCTGCAATTGATCCTGCAACTGAAGATATTCGACCAGATCTACCTCTTGAGCGGCGGCGGACCCTTCAATTCCAGTTTCGTGCTTCTCCTCAAGGTCTACCGGGAAGCCTTCCAGATGAACAATGGCGGTTATGCATCGGCCGTGGCGACCGTGCTCTTCCTGTTGATCGTCATCGTATCCGTTCTCCAGTTCCAGTTGCTACGCATCCGGAGGAATTCATGAGCCTGACCAAAAGACTTGAGAACGTCGTCCTGACCCTGCTGACATTTTCGGCAGCACTGGTATGGATTTTCCCGCTTTACTGGGGGTTCGTGACGTCGTTGCGCTCGGACGAGAATGTTGCGGGCAACACGTCGCTACTGCCTGATGAGTTCCAGCTTGGTGCCTATGTGAATGCCATCTTCAATACGCGGCTGTTGACCTGGTACGTGAATTCCATTGGCACTGCCGCGATCGTCACGGTCTCTGTGCTCATCATTTCGATGTTATGCGCCTATGCGCTATCGCAGATCCGCTTTCCGGGACGGCGACTGCTCTATGGCATCGTGCTCGCGAGTTTCATGGTGCCCGCGCAGACGCTTGTCGTGACACAGTTCATCCTGATGAAGAACCTCAACCTCATCAATACCTGGGCGGGCATCATCCTGCCGCAGCTGATCACGCCAATCGTCATCATCGTCTACAAGCAGTTCTTCGACAGCGTGCCCAAGGAGATGCGGGAGGCGGTGGTTCTGGATGGTGGCGGCGAATACACGATCCTGTTCAAGGTGTTTCTGCCGCTGAACTGGGGCATTACGACCGCCATGGCGATCGTGACCTTCATTACGGTGTGGAATGCCTTCTTCTGGCCTTTCCTCGTCATCACGTCCGAAAACATGATGACGATCCCCGTCGGCATCACGCAGGTCAACGACACCTTCGGCATCGTTTATGCACGCCTGATGGCGATTGCCATGCTGGCGGCGCTGCCGGTCATCGTCGCCTACATCATCTTCCAGCGACGCGTGACGGAAGCCATCATGATTTCGTCCGGCGTGAAAGGGTGAGGGCGGCGAAAGATGCCGGCGCCAGTCAGATGACGTGGGCGTTGTGCAGGGCAGTCAGCACCTCGTTCTTGAGGGTGGCGAGTTGCGGCGACCTTCTGTCGCGCGGGCGCGGCTCGTCCACTTCTATCCGCTGCTGGATACGGCCGTCATGGGCACCCATCATGTAAATGCGGTCACCGAGATAAAGCGCCTCGTCAATATCGTGGGTGACGAGCAGGAAGGAAATGCCGCGCTGTTCGACGAGTTTCAGAACTAGGTCCTGCAATCTCATCCGCGTGAAAGCATCGACCGCGCTGAAGGGTTCGTCGAGCAGCAAGATGCGCGGCCGGGTATAGAGCGCTCTTGCTATGGCGACACGCTGCGCCATGCCGCCTGAAAGGGCTTTCGGTAACGCGCTGCCATGGCCGCTCAAGCCCACATCGTTGATCAGTCCTTCTACCCGCTCGACATCATATTTCTTGCCGGCCGCATAACCGATGTTTTCGGCAACTGTCAGCCACGGCATCAGGCGGGGTTCCTGAAAGACAAAGGCGATGGGCGGTGAGTCCGATGCCTGAACTTCCTTTGCCTGCTGAACCTTCACAGCGCCTGAGAAATGCCGATCGAGGCCGGCGGCGATGCGCAGCAAGGTGCTTTTCCCACACCCACTTGGTCCGAGAAGAACCGCCGCTTCACCATCGCCGAGCGTCAGGTGAATATCCTGAAGGACAACCGTGTCTCCGAAGGCTTTTTCGCGAACATCGACATTGAGCAAACTCATCGCAGGCGCCCTCCTTGCTGAAGGGGATAAGTGTCGCGCCATCTGAGGCAACGTTCCTCGACTATCTTGAAGAGGCTGTCGGAAATCTTGCCGAGGACGGCAAGGCAGATAATCGCTATCATCACCAGATCGGGTCGGGAGAGTTCGCGCCCATCGGAAAGCATGTAGCCGATGCCCTCGGAGGCCGCCAGAAGTTCCGCTGCGACAACGCTCAGCCAGGCCAGCGACAGGCCGTAACGCAAGCCCGTGAACAGATGCGGCAAGGAGGCGGGAATGAAAATCCGCCAAACCAGCACTGGCAGCGGCTGGCGATACATCTCGCCCACTTCCACCAACTTGCGGTCGACATTCCTGATGCCGGAGAAGAGGTTGAGATAAACAGGGAAAAACGCGCTTTTGGCGATCAGTACGATTTTCGAGGTTTCGCCAATGCCGAACCAGATCATCAGCAGCGGCACCCAGGCGAGGCTCGGAACCGCGCGTAGCGCCTGAAACGTCGGTTCAATATAACGCTCGGCGGCAACGACCAGCCCGACCAGCGAACCGACGACGATTGCAAGAAGGGAGCCAATGACGAAGCCGACGAAGACACGTGCGGTACTGGCTGCGACATTCGTCCACAAAGGACCCTCGGCGAGCCTTAGAAACGTGTCGTAAAGCTCGGAGGGCGGCGGCAGCACATAGGGGCTTACCCAGCCCACGCGCACAAAGAATTCCAGCAGCAACAATGAGCCGACCGGCACGATCGCGCCGCGCAGGTCGAACCGTCCCAGGAAATTCCCCACTATTTGCACGAACGGCAGTCGGGCAGGGAGTTGTTTCGTAGTCTGCTTCACGCGCTGAAATTCGCGCGGATGAGAATTCATGCTCCCAGCGCCTTTTTCGCCGGTGCCGGATCGATCAGCGACGAAAGGACGCTGTCGACATTGACGCCAGGACGCAGCACATCGTCGCCAAGCAACGGGGTCACGATACGGATCGAGTTCAGCAGTTCCTCGCCCGGAACTGGATCCTTCCAGTCGCGCTTTTCGATCGTCAGCTTGGTGATCTGGGGATCGTTTCCGGTGACCTTCGTGACGAAATCGATGAATTCGCCGTTGTTTTCACGGATCCATCTTTGTGTCTCGACCCAGACACCGAGGAGGCGTTCGACCGCTTTCGGGTATTTCGCCAGAAACTCCTCGGAAACGCTGAAGACGCTGCCGTCGCGCCAGCTACGCTCATCGAAAATCGCCCTGTCACCGGCAAGTTCTGCCTGGGATGTGTGTGGATCGATGCCGACCCATGCATCAACCTGTCCCTGCTGAAGCGCGTTGAATCCTTCCGGATGCTGCAGGTTCACGACCTTGAGGTCATCGATCGAAAGCTTGTTTTGGGCAAGGGCGCGCAGGAGGGTGAAATAGGGCGCGGTACCCTTGGTGACCGCAATGGTTTTGCCCTTGAGATCGGCGACGGTCTTGACCGGCGAATCCGGGCGAACCTGTATGATGGAAGAACCACCCCAGCTTGCCACATAGATCACCTTCAGCGGCACACCATTGGCGCGGGCCAGAAACGCGGAAAGTGCTGCCGAACCGGCAAAATCCGTCGAGCCGACCTTCAGGAATTCGAGCGAATTGTTGCTTCCGCGGGATTGTACCCAGGTGATCTTGGTGCCGACATCCTTGAACGCTTCCTCAAGCCAGCCCTTGTTCTTTATCAGCAGCGTGTGTGAGGAGTAAAATCCCCAATCCAGCTTCAGCTCAGCAGGAAACTCCTGTGAGCTCTGGGCCTGCGCGCTGCCCGTGGCAAAGGGTGCTGCGAGAGCCCCGGCAATGCTGAGTTTCAGGATCTGGCGGCGAGAATGTTTAGCCTTCATAATAGTGTACCTAATTTATGTAATTTGTGTATTTAAAGGGTATGGGCAGGCGTTTATGACGTCAATCCAGCCTTCTGGAACCTCATCCCAAACTTCAGGGCGGGCGTGGAAAATCTCCCTACCGCTGGCCGGATCGGCGCGACGGCGCGTTATTCAGGGAAAAAACGATTGGCCGGACGTTGCAAACCGAGATGATCGCGCAATGTCGGTCCCTCATAGTCCTTTCGGAACAGGCCGCGCCTTTGCAGTTCGGGCACAAGCAGGGTCGTGAAATCGTCAAGTCCGGCAGGCAGGAACGGGAAGGTGACGTTGAAGCCATCCGACCCCTCTTCGTATAGCCATTGTTCCATCTCGTCGGCGATGGTTTTTGCCGTGCCGACAAATGCGAGACCCCCATAGCCACCCAGCCGCTGCGCCAGCTGGCGCACCGTCAGCCCCTCGCTCCTTGCAAGTTCGATCACCCTCTCGCGGCTGGATTTGCTTGCATTGGTTTCGGGAATGTCAGGCAAGGGGCCATCGGGATCGAAACTCGAAGCATCGTGGCCGAGCGCAATCGAAAGCGAGGCTATCGCGCTTTCATAATGGACGAGGCTGTCGAGCCTGGCGCGTTTGGCCTTGGCTTCTTCCACGCTATCGCCGACCAGAACGAAAGCGCCCGGCAGGATGACAATGCCGTCGCGGGAACGGCCTGCCGCAACGGTTCTGTCCTTGACGTCCCTGTAGAACGCTTTTCCCGCCGCAAGCGTGGGTGTTGCCGCAAAAACGACCTCGGCAGTTTCGGCTGCAAGCTGGCGCCCCGGCTCTGAAGCCCCGGCCTGAACGATGACGGGCCAGCCCTGCACCGGACGCGCTATATTGAGCGGACCGCGCACGGAAAATTCCGGTCCCTTGTGATTAAGCACATGCATTTTTTCAGGGTCGAAGAACAACCCGCTATCGACATCCCGGAGAAAGGCATCATCGGAAAAGGAATCCCACAGCCCGGTAACGACGTCGTAAAATTCCCGCGCTCTTCCATAACGCTCCGTGTGGTCAGGCTGTTCGTCCCGGCCGAAATTAAGCGCCGCATCCGGATTTGCTGTGGTGACGATGTTCCAGCCGGCGCGACCATTGCTGAGGTGATCGAGTGAGGCGAAACGCCGCGCTACGTGGTAGGGCTCATCGAATGTTGTGGAGGCGGTGGCAACCAGCCCGATGCGGGAGGTGACGGCGGCGAGCGCCGAAAGCAGGGTGAAGGGTTCGAAAGACGTGACGGTATGGCTGCGGCGCAGTGCTTCCGTCGGCATGTTAAGCACCGCCAGATGATCGGCCATGAAAAATGCATCGAATTTCGCGGCTTCAAGCTGTTGCGCAAATCGCGCCAGATGGCCGAAATTGAAGTTCGCGTCCGGGAAGGATCCGGGATAACGCCACGCACCCGTGTGAAGACTGACGGGCCGCATGAAGGCGCCGAGATGCAGTTTGCGATCGTTTGCCATTGGGCTTCACTCTTTCGTTGAAGTTTTGACCCGAGCGTTTTCTCTGTCGGCCGCCAAGGATCGAAGACCGGCTCGGTCCTCATCGCGACGATAGCCTTGCTGGCGGCTCGGTGCGGCAAAGACTATTGCGATTATGATTTCCAAACAGAAAGATTTTTCCTGAAATCATTCATTTCGCAAGATCGCTTTGCCTGCAACGGGTTTGCCTCATCGTGTTGACGTAATATCCGGCAAGCAATGTGCTTCACGTTGTGATCGCCAAGCAAATTTCGACGTATTTCGCGCAATGATTCAAATGAGAAAATGTCGTAAATTCAAAATATTGGTCTATATAGCTAATGTATTGGATGATTTCGAAATCGTAGTTCGAGATCGAAAACGTCGTTTGGAGATCCGGCGTGGTTGGGACACCCCCAAACCGCGCCGGACTGATCCGTGCTCAAACGTCCGCCATCAAACTGCCAGCAGCTTTTCGTTGCCGATGCGGGTTGTCTCGATGGCACCCTCCGTTTCGATGCGCTTGCCGGTGGCCGGATCGAAAAAGTGGAGGTGGGCCGGGGGCAGTTCGAAGTGGATGCGCTGGCCGGGTTTGACCAACAGATCTTCGCCTATGGCTGCGGAGAAAGTTTCGCCGGCGATTTCCGCATGTACGATGCGGCCCGAGCCCAGCTCTTCTACAAAGTCCACGGTTGCGGGCACGCCCGCACCCTCGATGCTGACCAGGCATTGTTCAGGGCGAATGCCGACTGTCACGTCGCGCCCGCGCAGCTCCAGCGCGGTCTCGGGGAAGAGTTTCACCGGCTGGCCGCCCAGCATGACGGATGGAGATTCGACCTCCACCCGCGTGTTGAACAGGTTCATCGCCGGTGAGCCGATGAAGGAGGCTACGAAGGTGCTGGCGGGGCGGTGATAGATATCGAGCGGATGACCGACCTGCTCCACATTGCCCTTGTTCATCACCACCAGCCGGTCGGCCAGCGTCATGGCTTCCACCTGATCATGGGTGACGAAGACGGAGGTGGCCGATAGGCGCTGGTGCAGTTTGCGGATTTCGGCGCGCATCGTCACACGCAGCTTTGCATCGAGGTTGGACAGCGGTTCATCGAACAGGAATACCTGCGGTTCGCGGATGATTGCGCGGGCCATGGCCACGCGCTGGCGCTGGCCACCGGAAAGGGCGGCGGGCTTGCGTTCGAGATAGTCGGAAAGGCCAACGATCTTGGCCGTTTCCTCGATGCGGCGAAGACGTTCAGCCTTGGGAACGCCTGCGACCTTCAGCGCATAACCGATATTGCCTGATACCGTCATATGCGGATAAAGTGCGTAGTTCTGGAACACCATGGCGCAACCGCGCTCGCGCGGCTCCAGCGTGTTGACGACGCGCCCGCCAATGGCGATTTCACCTGACGTGATATCCTCCAGCCCAGCGATCATTCGCAGAAGTGTGGACTTGCCGCAGCCCGAGGGGCCGAGGATGACGACGAATTCGCCGGTTTCGAAAGTGAGATCCACGCCGTGCAGGGTCGGGGTCTTGCCATAGGATTTGCGGACCTGCCGAATATCGATCTGAGCCATGATATTAAGAACCTTGTTGTTGAGAGCCACGCGTCGCGTCGTCACTTGTCGGATGACACTAGACCGCGCACGAACCAGCGTTGCAGGAACGCCACGACGAGAAGCGGCGGCATGATGATGATGAGGGAACCGGCAAGCGTGACGTTCCAGTCCGGCGTGCCGTCCTCCGAAGGCAAAAGGGCACGCAACGACATCATCACCGTCTTGTAGGAGGGGTCGGTGACCATCAGCAGCGGCCACAGATACTGGTTCCACGAGGAGACGAAGAGAATGGTGGTTAGGGCCAGCATGTTGGTGCGCGAGAGCGGCAGCAGCACGTCGAAAAAGAAACGCACGGGGCCGGAGCCATCCATGCGCGCCGCCTCCGCAAGTTCATCAGGTAGGGTCATGAAAAACTGCCGGTAGAGAAAGGTGCCGGTGGCCGTGGCGACAAGCGGCAGCGACAGGCCCGCATAGGAATTGAGCAGGTTCCATTCGATGTTGACTTCGACACCGCTCACCAGCGCTATAAGGTAACGGAACGGCTGGAACACATCCGCTGCCACGGCATAGGTCGGAACGGCGCGAATTTCGAGCGGCAGCATCAGCGTGATGAAGACGGACCAGAAAAACAGGTGTTTCAGCGGCGAGCGGAAAAACACGATGGCGAAGGCGGTCAGAGCGGAAAGGGCTACCTTGCCCGCTGTGACGAGCGAGGCCATCACCAGGCTGTTGAACATGGCGTTGCCCAGATTGGCGCGGTTCCAGGCGGTGCTGAGATTTTTGAAAAGCTCGCCCTGCGGCATGAAGCTGAAGGGCGTGTGGTTCACCTGCTGCACCGTCTGGCTGGCGCCTGCCAATACCACGATGAAGGGGCCGATAAGAAGCAGAAGTCCCGCGACCATGACCACGTAGGTAAAGGCGTCGGCATAGGGCGTGCGCTGTATCATCTCTCAGGCCTCACTTGTAATGGACGCGCCGCTCGATGAAGCGGAACTGGATGAAGGTGAAGACCATGATGAGGCCGATGAGGACGATGGTTTGTGCCGAGGCGCCGGAATAGTTCAGCCCTTCGAAGGCCTCGGTGACGATGCGGTAAACCATCACATCGGTGGCGCGATTGGGGCCGCCCGCCGTCAGCGAATGCACGATGCCGAACGTGTCCTGGCCGACGAAACCCTCGGTCATCATCGTCACCATCAGGAAGAACAGCGTGGGTGCGAGCAACGGCACCTGAATGTCTATGGCGCGGCGGATCGGGCCGGAGCCATCCATCGCCGCAGCTTCCGTCAGCGAACGGGGCACGGATTGCAGGCCGGCAAACAGGAAGATGAAGGTGTAGCCCGCCCATTTCCAGATAAAGATGGCGATGACGAGCGCCAGTGCATGTTCGCCGTATTTCGCCGGGTTCCAGATATCTGGCCAGGCGGCGTTGAGTGAAGCGGCCAACCCGCGTTCCGGCGACAGGATGAAGCGGAAGGCCATGCCTGCGGCGGGACCTGCGATGGCGAAGGGCAGGATATACAGAACCCGGAAAAATCCGGAGCCGGGAAGCTGGCGGTCGACGG
This sequence comes from Agrobacterium sp. MCAB5, assembly GCF_052114365.1. Lineage (NCBI taxonomy): Bacteria > Pseudomonadati > Pseudomonadota > Alphaproteobacteria > Hyphomicrobiales > Rhizobiaceae > Agrobacterium > Agrobacterium sp. MCAB5. The sequence goes on along the minus strand of NZ_JBFREP010000006.1, from coordinate 224,663 downwards.
AGAGCGCCAGGGTGAGGCCGATGAGGATGGCGACGAAGGGGCCGACGGTCGCGAAGATCAGGCTGACGGTAACGGAATGCCAGTAGAATGGATCAGAGAAGACTTCCTGGAAATTGGCGAAACCAACGAATTCTGCCGCGCCGCCGAAGGGCGGCTGGAGGGTGAAGGCCCAGTTGATCACCGCCGCCACGGGCCAGTAGAAGAACAGGAGGATCAGTGCCAGCTGCGGCAATGCGAACAGCAGCGGCAACCATGTGCTTTTGAAAACGGCGCGCTTTTCCATGAAATATCCGAAACAGAAAATGGCATTAAGGGTTTGCCCGCGCGGAGACGGGCAAACCCAGGCGAAAAGGACCGCTTAGTTCAGCTTGGCGCCGGCATAGGTCTTTTCGAAGCGGCGCAGGCCGGCATTCGAGCGCTCGACAGCCTTGTCGAGTTCGGTCTGAATATCGGCGTTCTGCATGAAGATGGCTTCGAGCGAGGTCGAGACTTCCTTGCGGATCTGCGTGAAGCCGCCGAGGCGGATGCCGCGGGTATATTCGGAAGGCGGCGTAAACGTGAGGCTTTCGATTGCCTTTTCACGGCCCTTGTAGGGCGCCTTGTCGTAGAAGCCGTTGGCCTTCATGGCGTCGAAGCCGGTCTTGGTGACCGGGATGTAGCCGGTAACGGTCGACCACCACTCAACCATATCAGGCTGCGCGATGAAGTTTAGGAATGCGGCCGCACCCTTGTATTCAGCTTCCGGACGACCAGCCATGACCCAGAGCGAAGCGCCGCCAACCAGCGAGTTGTGGCGCTCGGTGCCCTTCCAGATCGGCAGCATGGCGACGTCCCACTTCACGCCCTCAGGCATGGTCTTGCCGACGGTGCCATGGCCGGCAATCGAGGACATGAACATCTGGCAGGTCTGCGAGGTGAAAGCGGGCAGGATATCCATGCCGAGCTGCTTGGTCTTGACGACGAACAGCTTCTCGTCCTGCATCTTCTTGAAGAATTTGACCTGATCAACGAACTTCGTCTTGTTGATCGTCAGTTCGGCGTCGAGGCCCTGATAACCGTTGCCCTTGGTGGCGATTGGCTGGTTGTGGATGGCAGAGAACTGTTCCATCAGCATCCAGGTGTCGAAATTAAAGGCCAGCGGGCATTCGAAACCGGCCGTCTTGAGCTTCCGGGCGGCTTCTTCAACCTGTTCCCATGTGTCGGGCTTGAAGGTGATGCCGGCATTTTCGAAAGCGGTGACATTGTAATAGAAGACCGCAGTGGAGGAGTTGTAGGGGAAGGAGTTCAGCTCGCCGTCAGCCGTTGCATAATAATTGGCAATGCCGGGGAAATAGTTGTTCCAGTCGATCTTGTAGCCGTTGTCGGCCATCAGCTTCTTGGCGGGAACGAAAGCCTTGGACAACATCATGTCCAGCGTGCCGGCATCGTAGATCTGGGTAATGGCGGGCTGCTTCTTGGCGCGGTAGGCGGCAATGGTGTTCTGCAGCGTGGCGTCGTAGTCGTTCTGCGACGTGCAGACGATTTCGAATTCAGCCTGGGAGTCGTTGAACTTCTTGCAGGTTTCCTGAACGCGGTCGCCGAGATCGCCGGAAAGGCCGTGCCAGAATTCGAATTTGGTCTTTTCTGCGTGGGCAGCCGTGGCGCCGAAGGCGGCGGCAATGGCAACGCCTGCCACGAAAGAGGTCAGAGCGGAAGATTTCATAAGTTGAGCCCCGTTGATGGAGTAATGGCATGACCGGCGAGGACGTCACGTCCCCAACACGAAGCCACGGGCTCTGCTAGCAGCCGTCTTTGACGGATCGCTTACACTTTGTTGAACGTTTTGTGATGAGTGAAGGTACAGGCACGCATAGGCGTCCAGGGAAAATCAGATAAACGGGTTTTATCTGATTTTCCGTTGTTTTTCAGTTCTTTACTTGAAATGTCTTTCTTCGCTACTTGTCGCTGAATGATCTGTTAGCATCAACCCCGACGTGCCGCCTCGATGGTGGCGACGTCGATTTTCTTCATATCCATCATTGCCGCGAAGGCACGTTTGGCCTCGGCGCCACCGGCGGACATTGCTTCCATCAGCACCCGCGGGGTGATCTGCCAGGAGATGCCCCATTGGTCCTTGCACCAGCCGCAGGCACTTTCTTCTCCGCCGTTACCGACGATGGCATTCCAGTATCGGTCCGTCTCTTCCTGATCTTCAGTCGAAATCTGGAACGAGAAAGCCTCGGTGTGCTTGAATGTCGGGCCACCGTTGAGGCCGATACAGGAGACGCCTGCCACCGTGAATTCCACCATCAGCACGTCCCCCTCCTTGCCGGAGGGGTAATCGCCCGGCGCCCGATAGACGGAATTGACGGTGCTGTCGGGAAAGGTCTCGGCATAAAATCTGGCTGCGGCCTCGGCATCCCTATCGTACCAGATGCAGATCATGTTCTTCTTCACGGCGTGTTCCTCCCAAAAGAAAGCCCCATTCGGTAAACAATGTCGCCATGCGCCGATCGTTCCGAAAGGAGGCGGGAAGGTGCAATTTTGCAAAGGAATAAAGGTTGTGCGTCATGACGGTGCCGGCGCGATGATCAAACACGACGCGCATGGATATTTAAATCCAGCGCCTCACCCTTCGGCGATAGGCATCATATGCCGGGCCCAGCCGCGCCCGTTCTGAAGAATAAATATGAAACAATGTCTCTTTGTAACGTGAAGCGCGTGCTTGACCTAATATGCAGATTTTTGCGGCAGGAAGACGCGTATTGCCCAAATTTCGCCCGTACCATCAACTCGCGTGATCAACGTCAAGATTATCCTTAAATATTATTTAATAATGCAATCATATTGTTGGCGAACGATTTTCAGTAGAAACTGTCCAGCTGCCATCGGAGGATCGCGCGTGAGTTTTCTTGATCGTGGTGCCAATGCTTTCGCGGTTCTTGCCGCGCTCTCCAAATCTCAAGCCATCATCGAATTTGATATGGCCGGAAAGATTCTCGCCGCCAACGAGAATTTCTGTCGTGCGCTCGGTTACGAGCTGGCGGAAATAGTCGGCAGACATCACAGCTTGTTCGTTGAACCTGAAGTCGTGTCATCGCAGGACTACAAGGCCTTCTGGTCAAAGCTTTCGGCCGGCCAGTTCGATCAGCGGCAGTACAAGCGCATTGGCAAGGGTGGCAGGGAAGTCTGGATCGAGGCCTCCTATAATCCGGTGTATCGTCGCGGCAAGCCGGTCAAAGTGGTCAAGATCGCCACTGATATTACCGAGCGCAAGCTGAAGGCGGCGGAAGATGCGGGCAAGATCGACGCCCTGTCGCGGGCGCAGGCCATCATCGAGTTCTCTCCGAACGGCGAGGTCCTGACGGCCAACGAGAATTTTCTGGCGGCGCTCGGCTATTCGCTCGCCGAGGTGCAGGGAAGGCATCATTCGATGTTCTGCGAACCCGCCTACACACAGTCCCCGCAATATGCGCAATTCTGGAAAAGGCTTGCCGGCGGCGATCTGGTGGCGGATGAATTCATGCGGCTTGGCAAGGGCGGTCGCAAGGTTTTCATTCAGGCCTCCTATAATCCGATCTTCGATTTGTCCGGCAAGGTGTTCAAAGTCGTCAAATTTGCCACCGACGTGACCGGACGTGTTGAAAATGTCGAAAAGCTCGCGCAGTCCCTGACCAATCTGGCTGACGGTGATCTTTCGCAGAGCATCGACAAACCCTTTATCCCCTCGCTTGAAAGATTGCGGTCCGACTTCAACGCAGCCTCGAAAAAGCTCAAGAAGGCCATGACGCTGGTCTCTGAAAATGCCGGCGCCATTTCTTCGGGGTCGAATGAAATAAGGTCCGCGGCCGACGATCTCGCCAGACGTACGGAACAGCAGGCCGCCTCTATCGAGGAGACGGCTGCAGCCCTCGAGGAAATCACCACCACCGTCAATGATTCAAGCCGCCGTGCGGAAGAGGCTGGAAAAATCGTCGGCCGTGCCCGCGACCACGCCGAACATTCAGGTCAGGTTGTGCGCGATGCGATCAGTGCCATGGACCAGATCGAAAAATCGTCGCGTGAGATTTCGAATATTATCGGCGTTATCGACGAGATTGCCTTTCAGACCAATCTGCTTGCGCTGAATGCAGGCGTGGAAGCTGCCCGCGCAGGCGAAGCAGGCAAGGGTTTTGCCGTGGTCGCGCAGGAAGTTCGCGAACTTGCGCAACGCTCGGCGACTGCCGCAAAGGAAATCAAGAGCCTGATCAACGCGTCTGGCACGCAGGTTGAAAACGGCGTTGGCCTTGTTACCAAAGCGGGCTCTGCCTTGCAGGAAATCGCGGAACAGGTGCGCGACATCAACACCAATGTCGTAGCGATCGTCGATGCCGCGCGCGAACAGTCGACCGCGCTCGCCGAGATAAATCAGGCAGTCAACACCGTTGACCAGGGAACGCAGCAGAATGCCGCGATGGTTGAGGAGCAGACGGCTGCCAGCCACAGCCTTGCACGGGAAGCGGCAGCGTTGTTTGAGCTTCTAGGGCAATTCCGGTTCGATGACGCATCGCACTCGACATCGTCGTCGCGGAGCGGCTTCGAGCAGCAGGCTACCTTTGCCACTCCGCGTCGCCCGGCATCCCGCCCGCTTGCGGTGCGCGGTTCCGCTGCAGTCGCCGTCGAACATGAGGATTGGCAGGACTTCTAAGCACACAAGATGGCCTTGCCGACGCGGAAATGCGACCTTTATTCTGGACGCATGGAAGCCTCGGCAAGGCCCAAACCGAAGCTTCCATTGAAGAAGAGCCCTAGGTCTGGGCATATCTTGCAGAATGCCTGATAATCGGCGTATCGGGCGTGGGATTTGCGGGGAGTTTTGCTTGGCGGTGATATCGACACGCTGCGTGAGTCTTGCTCTGTGGTTGCTGGCGCTTGCCAGTGGCACGACCGGGGCCGAGGAGAAGGTCGATGGCAAAGTCTCCTGCGCCTACACCCATGATGTCGCGCCGGAATTGTGCATCCGTGTCGAAAGCTACAATAACGACCTGTGTCACGCCATCGAGGTTCTGGCCGGGCGCCACGCCGTTCCGCCGGATTATTTCGCCCGGCTCATCTGGCGGGAAAGCCTGTTCCGGGCCAATGCGGTCAGCCCGAAGGGCGCGGAAGGCATAGCACAGTTCATGCCTGGAACCGCAAAGCTGCGTGGTCTCAAAGACAGCTTCAACATAATCGCCGCACTCGAGGCCTCTTCCCGGTATCTGTCCGAGTTGAATAAGCAGTTTGGCAATTTCGGTCTCGCCGCCGCAGCTTATAATGCGGGCGAGGGGGGATTGCGGAATTTTATCGCGACCGGTCGGCTGCCGACGGAAACCCGGGATTATGTGTTTGCGATAACGGGATATCCGGTTGAGAAATGGAAGGACAACCCGCCGGAAAAGGCGGCCCCGGCATTGGATGAGACCCGCTCTTTCATCGATGCCTGTCTGCGTCTGGCCGATACGCGAACGATGAACGATCCTGTCCTCATCTCGTCGGCCGACTGGGCGCCCTGGGGCGTGCAGCTTGCCGCGCATTATAATCCGGCGGTGGCGAACCGGCTTTTTACCCGCGCCATTGGCCAACTATCCGGGCCGCTTAATGCCGAGCGGGCTTTGATCGTGCGGCAGCGAGGCGGCAATTTCGGTTCGCGCCCGCGTTATGCCGCCCGCATCGGCCGCGATACACGCGCCCAGGCCAACGAGCTTTGCGGCGAAATCCGCCAGGCCGGCATTCCCTGCACCGTGTTCCGCAACAGATGAGAACACCTGTATGACCCTGTCGATCATAACAAGTTGATCAGCATCTGGGTCGCACCTCCTTTCAGAGCAAAATTATCGAGCCTAGATTGCAACGCTGACGACGGAACGTGTCGGCTGATGGTATTCTGTGAGGGAAGAAAACTGAAAATGAGATGGCTTGAAGCGGGATGTCTGGTCGGCGTGCTGGCCGCCATTTCTGGGTGCGCCACGACCGGGCAGACGGACGCATCGCAAACGGTGGCGAGCCTCGTGGGCCAGCCCCTGGATGCGGCTATCGCCAGACTCGGCCGTCCTAACAAGGTGATCATCGAAAAGGGCGCGACGGAATCCTATTGGCTGAAGGTGGACGTTGAGACCTATGCCGGCCTCTCCAACAAGCGGGAAATCCGCACCTTGAACGGGCAGGTGCGGATATCGGAAACGGAAGGCATGAAGATCAAGGAGCATCGCCGCGACTGCATCATCAAGATCACCGCGGATCCCGCTTCCACCATCAAGACCAGCGAAATCATCGGCAATCCGGCCAATTGCGAGAACATTATCAATCGCCCAAACACCTGAGGCGGTCGCATTCGAGACTGTTGCATCGCTTCGAACGACCGAACCACCGTAAGAGGTGGATTGTGGGCGATCTCCTAATATGCGACCATCCGTGCCGGAGGATGCGTGCATGGTATCGACGCTGTCGCATATACGAGAGATCGAACGTGTCGGCATGGGCGCGGTCAGCCCCCGTGATACGCCGGTCATCCAGTCCTGGCTGCGCTGCCTCAATGACTACAAGCTCGACCCAACGATTGCGCAGGAAGCCTATATCGTGCCCGAGCTGAAGCTTCGGGAGCATCGCGAGCAGGCCGAGGAGCTCATCCGTATCGGCCGCTCCGGTCTCGAAGCCCTGTTCAACCAGATTGCCGAGCAGAATTACGTCCTGCTGCTGTCGGATGCGCGCGGCGTTACCGTCGATTTCATGGGCGACCCGACCTTCGACAACCAGTTGCGGAGGGCGGGGCTTTACCTTGGCTCGGAATGGTCGGAAAACCGGGCCGGCACCTGCGCTGTTGGCGCCTGCCTCGTTTCCGGCGAGCCGGTGATCATCCATCAGGATGACCATTTCGATACCAGCCATATCGGGCTGACCTGCACTGCGGCGCCCGTCTTCGATACGCTCGGCGATCTCACCGCCGTGCTCGACATTTCCCAGCTGCGCTCGCCGACGGCCAAGGCCAGCCAGCAACTGGCGCTGCATCTCGTTGCCTCCACCGCGCGGCGCATCGAGCTTGCCAATCTCATGACCCGCACCCGCAATGACTGGGTGTTGCGTCTTGCACGTTCACCTGAGTTTCTTGACGTCGATCCCGATGCGGCGATCGCCCTTGATGGCAGCGGACGTATCACCGGCATGACCCATGGTGGCTTCGGGGCGCTGGCGCGCTCCATGAACATGCACGGCCTTGCCACCCGCGATTTTCTCGGCCAGCCGATTTCCTCGGTCTTCGATATCGATGTGGACGACCTGCCGCGCTTTATGCGCGGGCGGCCGAATGGCGAGCGGCTTTTGCGCGCCCGCAACGGTCTGGTGCTTTTTGCCAGCGCGATCGCGCCCGCCGTCAGCATTCGCGCTCCTGTCACGCCAGAGCCACGCTTGCCGCGAGCGCTGAGGGACATGAGCAACGGCGATCCCGCGATGGAAAAGGTGCAGGCGCGGGCAGCAAAGCTTGCCGCCCGCGATATTCCCATCCTCATTCAGGGTGAGACGGGCAGCGGCAAGGAATATCTGGCACGGGCGATCCATGACAGCTGCAACAGCGACGGCAATTTCGTCGCCGTCAATTGTGCGGCGATCCCGGAGCATCTGATCGAATCCGAATTGTTCGGTTACACACCCGGTGCCTTCACCGGCGCCAGCCAGAAGGGCAAGCGCGGTCTCATCGAGGAGGCAAGTGGCGGCACTTTGTTCCTGGATGAGATTGGCGACATGCCGCGTTCTCTTCAAAGCCGCCTGCTGCGCGTGCTTTCGGAAAACGAGGTGCAGCCGGTTGGCGCATTGAAAGCCAAGCCGGTGCGTCTGAGAGTACTGTCCGCATCGCACCGCGATCTTGCCGAGCTGGTGAAGGAAGGCCGTTTCCGGCAGGACCTCTATTATCGCCTGAACGCCGCAACGGTGACGCTGCCGGCGCTGCGGGAGCGCGAGGATCTCGGCTGGCTGATCGATCAGTTTCTCCGCCGCATCGAGAAGGAAAACGGCGAGACCTACAGGATCGATAAGGCGGCACGGGCAATTCTGCTTGACCATGACTGGCCAGGCAATCTGCGCGAACTCTTCAATGCACTGCGGGTTGCAGCCGCGCTTTCCGATGGCGGCAAGATCGATCCGGGTTGCCTGCCTGAACACCTCTTTGCCGAAGTCGCGACCGATGATGCTTTGCGCGATGACGACGATCTGCGCCGGGCGCTGAAGGACTGCGGCAACAACGTCTCGGCGCTGGCGCGAAGCCTCGGCGTCAACCGCTCCACCATTCACCGCCGTCTCAAACGCCTGAATTGACTGCGGCCGAACCGGTGCGACCATTGCAACACCTGTTGCACGGAACCTGTTGCATTCTGCCGGCGAGCCTCAGAGCTGAATTTGTAACCAATTGAAAATACGTCAAGATATGGCGCAAGCCAATCTGGCATGCCGCTTGCTGATCCTTCTGTGCAAGAACTACAGGAGGAAATGCAATGAAAGCACTGCGCTTTCACGCCGCCAAGGACCTACGCATCGAGGATGTGGATATGCCGCCCGAGCCCGGTCCGGGTGAGGTGCTCGTCGAAAACAAGTTCTGCGGCATCTGCGGCACGGACCTGCACGAATATGCCTATGGCCCGATCTTCGTGCCGAAGGAGCCGCATCCTTTCACCGGCGCGCACGGGCCGCAAATTCTCGGTCATGAATTCGGCGGTGTCGTCAAGGCCGTAGGCGAGGGCGTTAGCCATGTAAAGCCCGGCGACCGGGTATCGATCCAGCCGCTCATCATGCCGCGCCATGGCGACTATTATGCTGATCGCGGTCTTTATCACCTGAGTAAAAATCTCGCTCTCGCCGGTCTGTCCTGGCATTCCGGCGGCATGGCGCAGGCCGCTCTTCTCAACGACTATAACGTACAGCCGATACCCGATGCGCTTTCCGATCAGGAAGCGGCCCTCATCGAGCCGACGGCAGTCGCGGTTTATGCCTGCGACCGTGGCGGTGTCACGGCCGGCAGCAGCGTGCTTGTGACCGGTGCCGGGCCGATCGGCATTCTCGTCGCCATGGCGGCCAGGGCGGCCGGTGCCTCGCAGATATTTCTTTCCGATCTCAACGACACGCGTCTGGCGCTGGCGCGGGCGGCGCTTGGCGAGGTGCGCACGATCAATCCCAAGACGGAAAAGGTGGGCGATGTCATCCGTGCCGAGACCGAAGGCAATGTTGGCTGCGATGTTGCCATCGAATGCGTCGGCAATGAATATGCGCTGAAGAACTGCGCCGATGCCGTGCGCAAGCAGGGCGTTGTGGTGCAGACCGGCCTCCACCCCGGCGAAAACCCGCTGAACTGGTTCGACGTGACTTTCAAGGACATCGATATCCGCGGCTCCTGGGCCTATCCGACTCACTACTGGCCGCGTGTTGCCCGGCTGATTGCCAGCGGCCAGATCCCGGCGAGCCGGATCGTTACCAAAAACGTTTCACTCAGCGAGGCGGTCACGGAAGGGTTCGACCAGCTGCTCGACCCGGCCGGCAAGCATCTGAAGATCCTGATCGACCTGTCGCGATAGGCCGATTTGAAGTGCGGGGCGGTTGAGGAGCCGTCCCGTTTCCACATTGAGCAGGAGGAGGAATACATGCTCGACAAGACCCCCACCACCCGCCTTCAGGCGCTTCTCGATACGTTCGGGGCAGCACTCGAAGCTGGCCGCATCGATGATGCCGTTAATCTGTTTGCCGAGGATTGCTACTGGCGCGACCTCGTTGCCTTTACCTGGAACATCAAGACCGTTGAAGGTCGCGATCAGGTGCGCGACATGCTGCAGGCGCAGCTTTCGACGGCCAGACCCACAAACTGGCGCATCGCTACCGGCGAGGAGGCAACGGAGGCGGATGGTGTGCTTGAAAGCTGGATCACCTTCGAGACGGCGACAGGGCGCGGCTACGGCCTCGTGCGCTTCAGGAACGGGCAGATATGGACGCTGCTGACGGCGCTTTCCGAACTGAAGGGCCATGAGGAAAAATCGGGCTTCACCCGCCCGCTCGGCGCAAGGCACGGCCAGAACCTTGGTGCCAAAACCTGGATGGAGGAGCGCGAGGAGGAAGCGCGCACGCTCGGTTATGACAAGCAGCCCTATACCGTCATCATCGGCGGTGGGCAGGGCGGCATCGCGCTCGGTGCCCGGTTGCGCCAGCTCGGCGTGCCGACGATCATACTCGAAAAGAACGAGCGGCCGGGTGATAGCTGGCGCAAGCGCTACAAGTCGCTCTGCCTGCATGACCCGGTCTGGTACGACCATCTGCCTTACATCGATTTTCCGAAGAACTGGCCGGTCTTTGCTCCCAAGGACAAGATCGGCGACTGGCTCGAATTCTACACGAAGGTGATGGAACTGAACTACTGGACCCGCTCCACTGCCAAATCCGCCAAGTGGGACGAGGCGGCGAAGGAATGGTCGATCGTCGTCGATCGCGATGGCGAGGAAGTCGTGCTCCGGCCAAAGCAACTGGTCTTTGCCACCGGCATGTCGGGCAAGGCCAATATTCCGGATTTCAAGGGGCGCGAGCGCTTCAACGGCGATCAGCACCATTCCTCGCAGCATCCGGGGCCGGATGGGTACAAGGGCAAGAAGGTCGCAGTGATCGGTTCCAACAATTCGGCCCATGATATCTGCGCCGCACTCCACGAAGCGGGTGTCGATGTGACCATGATCCAGCGCTCGACGACCCATATCGTCAAATCCGATACGCTGATGGATATAGGGCTCGGTGCGCTCTATTCCGAACAGGCGTTGGCGAATGGGGTGACGACGGCGAAGGCCGATCTCATCTTCGCGTCGCTGCCCTACCGGATCATGCATGAGTTCCAGATCCCGCTTTACGACAAGATGCGGGAGCGCGACGCCGATTTTTACGCCGCACTGGAAAAAGCCGGGTTCCAGCTAGACTGGGGTGCGGATGGCTCGGGCCTCTTCATGAAGTACCTGCGGCGCGGCTCCGGTTATTATATTGATATCGGCGCCTCGCAGCTGATCATCGATGGCAAGGTGAAGCTTGCCGCCGGTCAGGTGGACGAGATCACCGAAAATTCGATCAAGCTCGCTGACGGCAAGGAGATCCCTGCTGACGTCATTGTCTATGCGACGGGATATGGTTCGATGAATGGCTGGGTCGCTGATCTCATCGATCAGGAAACGGCAGACAGGGTCGGCAAGGTCTGGGGTCTCGGTTCGGATACGCCGAAAGACCCGGGGCCGTGGGAAGGCGAGCAGCGCAACATGTGGAAGCCGACGCAGCAGGAGGCGCTTTGGTTCCACGGCGGCAACCTGCACCAGTCGCGGCATTATTCGCAATATCTCGCGTTGCAGTTGAAAGCGCGCATGGAGGGGCTTCCTACACCTGTCTATGCATTGCAACCGGTTCACCACACACGCTGACCACGGGTATTTCGATCGATAACGGTAATGCAGAAAGGGGGCGGAACATTCCGCCCCCTTTCTGAATCCGATGCAGGCAATGCCCCCGGTTTCTGTGGATCACGGCAACCGCTGTTGTTAGTGTGAGCCTCTGCGCATATGTTGGAAAACTCAATATCGATTTCCGGCCAAAGCGGACAGAAGAACAATGACCTCCCAGTTGGATTTTTTCGCTTCCGCGACGGCGCGGCTTCCTCAGGCTGAGCGCGGGCGAAAAGCGGGTGGTCGTGAAACGACGCTGAAATCGGTTCCTGATGATGAGGCCTTGGTCGGATATCTCGAATCCACAGGCAATTACCGCGTCCTGCGCAAGTTGCAGCCGCGCGCGATATGCGAGCAGCCGCGACCGGGGTTTCCACGTCAGGGCGTGATCCTCGACACCGAGACCACGGGCCTCAACCACCGAACTGACGAGATCATCGAAATCGGCGTCATTACCTTCACATTCGACGATCAGGGCACGATCGGCGATGTCACCGGGGTCTATGGCGGTCTGCGACAGCCGGGCACTTCCATTCCGGAAGAAATCACGCGCCTGACGGGTATCACCGATGAAATGGTTGCCGGACAGACGATAGACATCGACCGGCTGACCTCCCTGGTTGAAGGTGCTGATCTGATCATTGCCCACAATGCCGGCTTCGATCGTCCGTTTTGCGAGGCCTTCTCGCCGATCTTCCGCAATAAGGCCTGGGCCTGCTCCGTCTCTGAGGTTGACTGGAGTGGTCGGGGTTTTGAGGGCAGCAAGCTCGCCTACCTCATCGGGCAATCCGGCTATTTCCATGACGGCCACCGAGCAGTCGACGATTGTTTCGCTCTGCTGGAGGTGCTGGAACAGGTACGCGCCGGCCAAAGCGGGACGCCCTTCATGGAACTCCATGAAGCCAGCCAGCACTCCCGGGTTCGCATTTACGCGGAGAACAGCCCGTTCGACATGAAGGATCATCTGAAAAAGCGGGGCTATCGCTGGTCTGATGGTTCCGATGGCCGGCCGAAATCCTGGTGGGTGGAACTGGCGGAGGAAAAGCTCGAAGAAGAGCTGCATTTCCTCCGAACCGAAATTTACCGCTGGGACGCCGATCCCACGGTCAAGTATCTGACGGCATTCGACCGGTTCAAAGCCGGCTAGAAAGAAACCGCGACGGCCATACCGTCAAGTTTGCACAGCTCTGCGTTTTTTTTGATGTTTGTCGATTTTCTTGCTCAAAATTTGAGCGAGTAGGCGCGAGCTTTTTCGCGGCATTTTGATTTTAAAACAATATCTGTTCTGGCACGGGCCTTGCTTTCAGTCTTGTATGCAAGATTTACATACCAAGCAGGACCGTCAGATAAACATCGAAGAAGCCATCGTTTCCGGCATTCTTTCGGCGCGCATCCGGCCGGGCACGCGGCTCAGCGAAAATCAGCTGGCTGGACTCTTCTCCGTTTCACGTACGCGGGTACGGGAGGCGATGATGCGGCTGGAAACACGTGGCATCGTCCATGTCAGCGCGCGGCGAGGGTGGTTCGTCGTCGAGCCCTCCGCCGAGGAGGCGATGACCATCTATGAGGCGCGGCGGATTATCGAATCCGGATTGCTTCGCAGCATGCGGATGCTGTCGGAGGAGGGGCGCAAGGTCCTCGTCGCACATCTTGAGGAAGAGAAAGTCGCAATAGCCGCAGGTGACCGCCAGCGCCTTACCTGCCTCATGGGCGATTTTCATATCCGCATCGCCGAGCTTTGCGGCAATGCCGTGCTCATCGAGCTGCTACGCGATCTGACCGCCCGGACAATTCTGATCTCCATGCTCTACCAGTCGGAGTTTCATGCCCTCCAGTCCCATGAGGGGCATTGCCGTATCTTCGACGCGATGGCTGCGGGCGATTTCGTGAGAGCGGCGGAGCTTTCCATCGAGCATCTGGACGAGGTGGAAACCGGCCTCGACCTCACTCGACGCCCCGATCCTCTCGCCGGCCTTCGCCGGTCGCTCGCCCTACCGGAAATGAATGGCGGCGATCCGGATAAAATTCACATGCAACACAATCAACACAAGGAGAATGACATATGATCTTCAGACGGACCCTCATCGCTGCCGCCGCCATGGCTGCCGCCTTTGGTCTTTCCGCGCCCGCCAAGGCGGATGCCCTTGCCGACATCACCGCACGCGGCACGCTGCGTGTGGCCGTACCGCAGGATTTCCCGCCCTTCGGCAGCGTTGCTGCTGATATGACCCCGCAGGGCTATGACATCGACATGGCCAAGATGATCGCCGACAAGCTGGGCGTGAAGGTGGAACTCGTCCCGGTCACCAGTGCCAACCGTGTTCCCTATCTCCAGACCAACAAGGTCGATCTCGTTATCTCCAGCCTCGGCAAGAATGCAGATCGTGAAAAAGTTATTGATTTCTCTGATGCTTACGCGCCTTTCTTCAACGGCGTTTTCGGCCCGGCCGACGTCGCGATCTCCAAGGCCGAAGACCTTAAGGGCAAGACCATCGCCGTCACGCGCGGTGCCGTCGAGGATCTGGAACTGACGAAGGTCGCGCCTTCGGACGCCACCATCAAGCGTTACGAGGACAATAACGGCACCATCTCTGCCTTCCTTTCGGGCCAGGTGGAAGTTGTCGCGACAGGCAACGTGGTTGCAGCCGCCATCCTCGCCAAGAACCCCCCGAAGCGTCCGGAATTGAAGTTCCTCATCAAGAACTCTCCCTGCTACATCGGCCTCAACAAGAACGAGCCGGCCTTACTGGAAAAGGTCAACGCCACCGTAGCTGCAGCCAAGGCCGACGGCTCGCTGAATGCGATCGCCACCAAGTGGCTTGGCCAGGATCTGCCGAAAGACCTTTGATCATCGTTTGCCATGGTCATCCCGGATCCGCCGGGATGACGCCTTTCTCCACCGGCGCAAGGGGACTGTTTCTTGAGCTATCAATTTGATTTCCTGTGGCTTGGCGAATATTGGCCACAAATTGCCAAAGGCATCGCCATTACCAGCCAACTCACGCTGGTCGGCGGCGTGGTCGGCGTTTCACTTGGCATCGCCTGCGCCTGGGCCCGGGCGCTCGGACCTTCATGGTTGAAGCCCATCGTCGGCACCTATGTGGAGCTCATCCGCAATACGCCTTTTCTGATCCAGTTGTTTTTCATCTTCTTTGGCCTGCCTTCACTTGGTTTCAAGCTTACAGAGCTGACCGCGGCAAATCTGGCGATGATCGTCAATCTGGGCGCCTATAGTTGCGAGATCATCCGCGCCGGTATTCAGGCGACGCCGAAGGGCCAGTTCGAGGCGGGCGCGAGCCTTGCCATGACGCGCTTCGAAACGTTTCGCCATGTGGTGCTCACACCCTCGCTGCAACGCATCTGGCCGGCGCTTTCTTCGCAAGTGGTGATCGTCATGCTCGGCTCGGCCGTCGTTTCGCAGATTGCGGTGGAAGACCTGACCTTTGCGGCGAACTTCATCCAGTCGCGCACGTTCCGCGCCTTCGAAGCCTACATCCTGTCAACTGTCATCTACCTGCTGCTCGCCATCCTGTTGCGGCAGGGCATGCTGGCGCTCGGCAGCTTTCTTTTCCCGAGGAGGGCGGCACGATGACTGAATTCACCTTTTGGGACATTCTGCGCAACCTGCTGCTCTCCACCCGCTGGACGCTGTTGCTATCGCTCGTTTCCTTCATCGGCGGGGGTATGGTGGGCATCGTGCTTTTGTGGTTGCGCATCAGTCCGCGCCGGGCTTTGAACCGTGCTGCCCGCATCTATATCGAAGTCTTTCAGGGCACCCCGCTGCTTATGCAGCTTTTCATCGCTTTTTTCGGCCTAGGTCTCCTCGGGGTTGATGTTCCGGCCTGGCTTGCGGCTGGCGTGGCGCTTATCCTCTGGACCGCTGCCTTCCTTGCGGAAATCTGGCGCGGCTGCGTTGAGGCGATTGCGAAGGGCCAGTGGGAGGCGTCCGCCAGCCTTGCCATGGGCCGCCTGCAACAGATGCGTTACGTCATCCTGCCGCAGGCGCTGAAGATTGCCATTCCGCCAACGGTCGGTTTTTCCGTGCAGGTCGTCAAGGGCACAGCACTCACCTCCATCATCGGTTTCGTTGAACTGTCCAAGGCCGGCACGATCGTCACCAATGCCACCTTCCAGCCCTTCACCGTCTATGGGCTGGTTGCTCTCATCTATTTCGCCCTCTGCTGGCCGCTGTCGAAATCCAGCCAGTTCCTAGAAAGGAAGCTCAATGTCGCTCATCGAAATCACTGAAGTCCACAAGAGCTTTGGCGACAATGAGGTGCTGAAGGGCATAAATCTGGATGTCGAACCCGGCGAGGTGATCGCCATCATCGGCAAAAGCGGCTCTGGAAAATCGACGCTGCTTCGCTGCATCAACGGACTGGAGACGATCAGCGCCGGCTCGATCCAGGTGGCAGGTGCGCAGTTGCTGGACGATGAGCTGCATCTGAAGGCATTGCGGCTGAAGGTCGGCATGATCTTCCAGCAATTCAACCTCTTTCCGCATCTGACGGCCGGCGGCAATGTCATGCTTTCGCAGATGGTGGTGAAAAAGGTCACCAAGCCGGAGGCCGAGGTGACGGCGCGCAGGATGCTGGAGCGTGTCGGGCTGGCGCACAAGTTCGATGCCTATCCGGATGAACTGTCCGGCGGCCAGCAGCAGCGCGTGGCGATTGCCCGCGCCCTTGCCATGCAGCCTATCGCCCTTCTCTGTGACGAGATTACCTCGGCGCTCGACCCTGAACTCGTGTCTGAGGTGCTGGCCGTCGTGCGCGAACTGGCAAAGGAAGGCATGACGCTGCTGATGGTGACGCATGAAATGAAGTTTGCCCGCGACGTCTGCTCGCGCGTTGTTTTTATGCATCAGGGCCGCGTGCACGAGATCGGCCCGCCGGAAGATGTTTTTGCCAATCCCCAGACGCCGGAACTCAAGCAGTTCCTTGGCATGATCTAAGCACAGTACCGACGCACGCGACCGGAGCGGTGCGTGCGTCGGCAGTAGCCTTTGTGTTGTGTTTGCCGGGAAAATGTCCGCTATTCCAGTGGTGTCAGCCAGTTCGTTCCGATGGCGCTCTTTTCCCGATTTCATGTTCCCCTGTCGGTCGCTCGGATCGCATACAATTTCCGCACCAAATCGAAAACAATCGATGGAAATTTGAGCAGACCGATGGCGGGACTGGTGGACACATCGAAATTCCCGTTTTATATCAATGGCAAAGCCGATTGGCACGGCTCCTGCATGACAAAGACGTCGCAGGAGAGTGTTCATGAGCAAAGCCGCAGCAATCGACATCGCTTCCGTTTCCAAGATTTATGGCAACACCACCGCGGTGCATGCCATAAGCCTCAAGATACCGGCAGGAAGTTACTGCTGCCTGCTTGGTCCTTCGGGCTGCGGCAAGACCTCGACACTGCGAATGATCGCCGGCCACGAAAGCATTTCAAGCGGCGATGTCAGGCTTGGTAATGTGGTCGTCACCGATCTGCCGCCCGCCAAACGCGGCACGGCAATGATGTTCCAGTCCTATGCGCTGTTTCCGCATCTTGATCTCGTCGACAACGTTGCCTTCAGCCTCAAAATGAAGGGGGTGGACAAGGAAGCGCGCCGCGCCAAGGCGCTGGAGATGCTGCGGCTGATGCAGCTCGAACCCTATGCCACCCGGCGCCCGGCCCAGCTTTCCGGCGGGCAGCAGCAGCGTGTGGCGTTGGCTCGCGCGCTTATCACCGACCCCGAGGCGTTGCTGCTAGATGAGCCGCTTTCAGCACTCGATCCTTTCCTCAAGATCCGTATGCGGGCCGAGCTGAAGAAGCTGCAAACCGCGCTCGGCATCACCTTTGTTCACGTCACACACAGTCAGGAAGAGGCAATGGCGCTGGCCGACGTCATCGTCGTCATGAATGATGGCCGCATCGAGCAGGCAGCGACGCCGCGCGAGCTGTTTGAGCGCCCGGCCACCGCTTTCGTCGCCCGCTTCATGGGCGATCACAATGTCATTTCCGGCCGGTTCAAGGAAAAGAACGGCGATCTCGTCACGCTGGAGGTTGCGGGCGGCGGCACCTTCACGGCAGGCGGCGTTGCCCCGGATGACGGCGCGGTCGATATCGCCGTTCGTACCGACCGTGTGCGCGTCGGCGAGGCGGATCGACCCGGTTTCGGTTTTACCGGCATCGTCTCGAATGTCGAGTATCGCGGTGCAAGCGTGAAGATCGCCGTGACCGGCGCGGGCATTGAGGATTTCAACGCCATCCTCAGCGACGTCGCCTTCTTCGAAAAGCCGGTAAAGACCGGCGACGCCATACCGCTTTCATGGAATGCGGCCGATGCCATCGTGCTCGGCCGGGTAGAGAAGTGACCCCAAAAATAACCAGAGGAGAACTTTGAAATGACCGACAACTCCAACAGCAACAAGGGCCTGTCCCGCCGTGGCCTTCTAAAGGCAGGTGCCGCCGCAACAGGCGCGGCCATCGGCTCCGGCCTTGTCACCGGTTTCCCGACCATATGGGCGCAGAACCCGATCACGATCCGCCAGTTCGGCACGGGTGTTTCGAACCTCAATGCGATTGCCGAAAAGTGCAAGGCTGATCTCGGTATCACACTGGAGATGACGGCGACGGATTCGGATGCGGCCGCGCAGCGCGCCGTGACCCAGCCGAACTCCTACGATATCGCCGATATCGAATACTGGATCCTGAAGAAGGTCTACCCGGCGGGTGTCATTCAGCCGATGGAAATCAAGAAGCTGAAATATTACGACAAGATCGTTCCGCTGTTTAAAAACGGCAAGCTGACGCCCGATAGCGTCGTGGCCCAGGGTACCGCCCCGCACACGGTCGGTTTCGTCGAAAAGCCCGGCGACAAGAAGTTTGCGAAAAGCGAAACCGATTATTTCACCATGGTTCCGACCATCTACAATGCCGATACGCTCGGCATTCGCCCCGATCTCGTCGGCCGCGATATCACCAGCTGGGCCGATATCATGGACCCCAAGTTCAAGGGCAAGGCCTCTATCCTCAACATCCCCTCCATCGGCATCATGGATGCGGCGATGATCATGGAAGCCATGGGCAACATCAAATATGCCGACAAGGGCAACATGACGAAGGAGGAGATCGACAAGACCATCGACTTCCTCATCAAGGCCAAGAAGGACGGCCAGTTCCGCGCTTTCTGGAAGAGCTTCGATGAAAGCGTCAACCTCATGGCGTCGGGTGAAGTCGTGATCCAGTCCATGTGGTCGCCCGCCGTCGCCGCCGTTCGCTCCAAGGGCATCGCCTGCAAATACCAGCCGCTCAAGGAAGGCTATCGCTCATGGGGCGGCGGCCTTGGCCTTGCCAAGCACCTCTCCGGTGCCAAGCTGGATGCGGCCTATGAGTATATCAACTGGTACACCTCCGGCTGGGTCGGCGCCTACCTCAACCGTCAGGGCTATTACTCCGCCGCCATGGATACGGCCAAGGAACATATGTCGGCCGACGAGTGGGGTTACTGGGTCGAAGGCAAGCCCGCGCAGGGCGATATCATCGCGCCTGATGGCAAGGTCATGGAAAAGGCCGGAGCAGTGCGCGACGGCGGTTCGTTCCAGGAGCGAATGGGCAAGGTCGCCTGCTGGAACTCCGTCATGGACGAGGACCGCTACATGGTTCGTCGCTGGAACGAGTTCATCGCGGCTTGATCTTCTCACCTTTCGCAGACATGAGGCCGCGCCGACGCGGCCTCTCTTTCACAGGCAGCCAGCAGGAGAAAAGCCTTGGTGACAGTCAGATTCATCGGCGTGAGCGAAAAAAAGGACAAGCCGTCCCGCAGCTTCGCCCTGCCGCAGAAGCTTGTGTCCTATATTCAGGCCACACCGCTTTTCCTGATCCTCGGCTTTTTCCTGCTTTTACCGATCGTCATGATCGCCGTCGTCAGTTTCTGGGATTATGATTTTGCCCAGATGTATCCGGGTTTCGTGACCTTCAACTATACCGAGACGCTTGGTTCCTGGGTCACGTGGCAAACATATATCAACACGCTGAAATTCGCCGCCATCGTCTGGGCGATCACGCTGTTCTGCGGTTTCTGGGTCGCTTATTTCCTCGCTTTTCATATCCGCACTACCACCATGCAGATGGTTCTGTTCCTCGTCTGCACCGTGCCTTTCCTGACGTCGAACATCATCCGCATGATTTCCTGGATTCCCGTTCTCGGGCGCAACGGGCTGGTCAACAGCGCGCTGGTCAGCGCCGGCATCGTACCTGCGCCAATCGAATGGCTGCTCTATTCGGATTTTGCCGTGGTGCTGGCCATGGTGCATCTTTATACGCTTTTCATGGTCACACCCATCTTCAACACGCTGATGCGCATCGACAAATCGCTGATCGAAGCGGCGCGCGATGCCGGGGCGACTGGCTGGCAGACCCTCTGGAACGTTATCATTCCGCTTGCCAAACCCGGCATGGCGATCGGCAGCATCTTTGTCGTGACGCTTGTCATGGCCGATTTCTCCACGGTTCAGGTGATGTCCGGTGGGCAGAGCGCGTCGGTGGCACTGATGATGAAGAACCAGATGTCGCTGCTGCAATATCCCGCGGCGGCCGCAAATGCCGTCATCCTGCTCATCCTCGTTCTTCTGATGGTCGCGGGCATCCTGCGCATCGTCGATATCCGCAAGGAGCTGTGACCCATGCATTCGGAAAAACGCGGCCGTGAATTCTATGTCCTCGCCTTCTTTTTTCTGCTCTTCGTGCTGTTCCTCTACGGCCCGCTGTCGGCGATCCTCATCCTTGCCTTTCAGGGGCCGAATGGCGGACTGACCTTTCCACTCAACGGCGTTTCGCTGCACTGGTTCGGAAATCTTTTCGAACAGCAGGCGGTCGGCGATTTTGGCGGCTCGTTCCGCCGTTCCTTCGGGCTTGGCGTCATGGTCATGGTCGTCACGGTGCTCGTCTCGCTTCTGGCGGGTCTCGCTTTCCGGCGCAAATTCATCGGCGCGACGCCGCTATTCTATCTTTCCGTCGCAAGCCTCGTGGTGCCATCGATCATCATATCACTCGGTATCGGCGTTCTTTTCCAACAGCTTGGGCTGGAACCTTCATGGTATACATCAGCATTTGGCGCGCACCTGACCTGGACGCTGCCATTCGGCGTGCTCATCATGCTGGCGGTTTTCAACCGTTTTTCTCCATCCTATGAAGAAGCCGCCCGCGATCTCGGGGCATCCGCCTGGCAGACGTTTGCCCATGTGGTGCTGCCGATGATTGCACCGAGCCTGATCGGCGTCGGCCTGTTCGGCTTTACGCTTTCCTATGACGAATTTGCCCGTACGCTGATGACGTCAGGCACCTACAACACCCTGCCGCTGGAAATCTACGGCATGACCACCAACGTCACGACGCCGGTGCTTTACGCGCTCGGAGCCGTCACGACCCTTTTCTCCTTCCTGGTTATTGCGGCCACGCTTGGCCTGATCGTCACTCTGAACCGTCGCCATTCGCGTTGATGAAAAAACAGAACATGCGCATCCTCGTCATTAATCCGAATACGACGCAATCCATGACAGCGACGATCGCCGACGCGGCGACGCGGGCGGCCAGCTGCGATACGGAAATCCTGGCAGTGACCTCTTCCATGGGGCCTGTCTCCATCGAAGGATATTACGATGAGGTTTTCGCGGTACCCGGCCTGCTGCTCGAGCTTGCCAAGGCGCCGACGCTTGGTGCCAGGGCAGCCGTCATCGCCTGTTTCGACGACACCGGGCTCGATGCGGCCCGCGCGCTCGCCGACATACCCGTAATTGGGATTTGCGAAGCGGCGGTTTCAGCCACGGCATTCATCGCGCAGAGGTTTACGATCGTTACGACGATGGAGCGTTCGCGGCTGCCGCTCGAACATCTCGTTCACCGTTATGGCATGTCTGCCCGCTGCAATGTGCGTGCCGCCGATATTCCCGTCCTGTCGCTGGAAGATCCGGCATCAAATGCCAGGGAGAGGCTGCGGGAGGAGATTTCACTGGCCCTGCGTCAAGATCGCGCCGAAGCGATCGTGCTTGGCTGCGCCGGTATGGCGGATCTGACCGCCGAGCTGCGCAGCGAATTCGGCGTGCCTGTTATCGATGGCGTCGCTGCGGCGGTGAAACAGGCGGAATCGCTGGTATCGATGGGGCTTTCGACCGCCAAGCGCGGCGCCTATGCCACGCCACTCGCCAAGCCCTATCGCGGATTGCTTGAAGCGTTCGGGCCGGACAGGCTTGCCGGGGTATCTGTGGATAGTTGAAACAGCCGTTCCAATGTGTTCGGACGGTGCCGCGGTCTGCCGTAAAGTGCACGCGAATATTTCCCAGAAATCGGCGACGGATTTTGCGCGGGTCTGCGTTAAAGTGGCAAGGTGCGGGACATCCTCACTGAAGCCGCCGTCATTCCGCATGGATTTCGCCCGTGTCCGACAGGACAGTACGGAGACAAACCCCGATACATGGTAAGCGATCCGGATGCAGATTTGGTGACGGATGTCGCTGCGGGAGATGTCCGCGCGATGCAGGCTCTGGTGACGGCCAAACTGCCGAGGATCATGGCGCTTGCCACGCGTATGCTGGGTGATCCGGCAGAGGCGGAAGACATCGCGCAGGAGACCTTCCTGCGCATATGGAAACATGCAGGCACGTGGCGGCAGGGGCGTGCGAAATTCGACACATGGATCCACCGGGTGGCGCTGAACCTCTGTTACGACCGGTTGCGAAAGCGCCGGGAAATATCGGTTGCTGAGCCGCCCGAACAGATTGACGGCAGTGTGCTGCCCGATGCCGCCCTGCCATATGATGGTGACGAGAGCGGTGCCGTGGCGCGCGCCTTGCAGGCCATACCCGCGCGACAAAGGGAGGCGATCGTTCTGGTCTATTATCAGGAGATGTCGAACCGCGAGGCGGCTGATGTCATGCATGTCAGTGTGGACGCACTGGAAAGCCTTCTGGCGCGTGGCCGCCGGGCACTCCATGCGATTTTGAATGAGGGCGACCAATGAACGGGGCGAAGAAGACGCTCATGGATAACAAGGTTTTTTCCGATCTTGTGGCGGCCTATGGTGCCGATCCACAACGCTGGCCGGAAGACCGGCGGCCGGAGGCCATGGCTTATGCGGAGACGGCAGACGGCAGGCGCCTGATTGCGCAGGCGGCGCCTCTCGATTTTACGCTGTCGGCATATCGTCTTCGCGACCCTTCGGCCATGCTCAACGCGAAGATCATGGCGCAGGCAAAGGCGCAGACCACCAGACGCAGATGGATCGTCCGGTACGGGCTGGGTGCGGGCATGATCGGCATCAGCCTTGCGGGTGCGCTGACGGGAGCGGTTGCCGTCATCAACCTCACGCCACCGCCCGCCCTGACATTGGGCGATACGTTGACCGCGTTCGGAAACCTGCAAACCGAAAACGAAATGACCGAGGAGACGAAATGAGCGATCAGAATTTCCGCTGGATAGTCGTTGTCCTTCTCGTCGCGAATACATTTTTTGTCTGCGCGCTTGCCGGTGCAGGGTTCGTTTATCTGCGGAACGACCCGGCCGCTGCCGCTGCCCGCATGCCGCTTGCGGGCGAACAATTGCCAAAGACCGAAAGGGAGGCCTTCCGGCGCAGCCTTAGCGATGCACGCAGGACCATGCGGGAAACCTCCGCCGAGGCGCGCCAGGCGCGTATCGAGGCGGCGTCCCTGATGGGGGCAGAAACGCTTGACCCGGAGGCATTGTCCGCAGCGCTCGAGCGTGCCCGCAAGGCGGAATATGAGGTCCGCGCCGCAACCGAGATGCAGGCCGTGGAGTTCGCCCGCACATTGTCGCTAGAGGCGCGGCGCCGGCTGGCGGAAGGCTTGCTCGCCCGTGAGGCGCCGAAACCGGCCACGAAATAATCACATTTCAACAGCGACGGATTTTGGCCCTGGCGCCCGTTGAATGGTCGATAACGAAACGGAGTTCGTATCGGCCATGTCAAATTCCAGGGAATTGGATGCAGCACTCTGTCTGTGGCGTTTCGGCCTCGGCGCGCGTGAAGGCGATATCCAGGCGATCAAAGACGACCCGCGCGATCTGTTGCGGCTGGAAATTACCGAACGCGCCACACCAATTCCTGTCGGCGCACAGCTTCATTCCAGCGCCGATCTTCTGATATCGCTGATGGCGTATAACAAGGAGATCAAGGCCGAGCGTGAAAAACCTGCTGTCCTTGCCGTCGCGGCCACCACCGGCGCCGCGGGTGCGACCGCAGGAGCCATGAGCCCACCATCGCCGGCAATGGCAACTGCCGCAAACGCTATGGACAATGCGGGCATGGTGCCGCCTGCCAGTGCTTCACAGGACAAGAAGCCGGACGCAACGGCCACCAAGCGCCCCTATTTTCCCCAGCAGATACTGCTTGCGGAGGCGGACGCCCGCTTCAACGGCACGATACGCCAGCCGCCGATCGGTTTTGGCGAGCGGTTGGCAATGTTCTGGGCCAATCACTTCGCGGTTGCCACCGGCAAGGGCGGTGATGTGCACATTCTCGCCGGCGCTTTCGAGCGTGAGGCGATCCGTCCGCATGTCTTTGGCAATTTCGAGGATATGCTGGTCGCAGTCGAGACCCATCCCGCCATGCTGTATTTTCTCGACAATCAGCAATCGATCGGACCGAATTCGCAGGCCAACAGGAATGGCAAGCGCGGACTCAACGAAAACCTCGCGCGCGAAATCATGGAACTGCATACGCTCGGGGTGGATGGCGGCTATAGTCAGGCCGACGTTACAGCACTTGCCCGCATCATCACCGGCTGGAGCGTCTATCGCGACGAGAAGCGTCCGGGCCCGCTTGGCCGATTTTCCTTTAACGCCAACAACCATGAACCCGGCGACCATGCCGTGATGGGCATCACCTATGGTGAAGCGGGGGTAGAGCAGGGGCGGCGGGCGCTGCGAGATCTCGCGCATCATCCAGCGACGGCCAGCCATCTCGCTTACAAGCTGGTACGGCATTTCGTTAGCGACCATCCACCACCGGAACTGGTGGCGAAACTTGCTGCCGCCTACACCAAGAGCCACGGCGATCTTTCCGCCACCTATATGGCGCTTATCGAGGCTGAACAGTCTTGGAGCCCGGCGCTGACCAAGCTCAGACCCCCGTTAGATTTCGTGACGACCGTCATCAGGGCGAGTGGAATAGTGCCAAAACCCGAGCAGGTAATTTCAGTGCTCAACGCATTGGGTCAGCCGCTGTGGAACCCCTCCGGCCCGAACGGTTTTGCCGATGTCACCGATAGCTGGGGTTCTTCCGAGGGGCTGGCGACGCGTATCGATGCCGCCAGTCTGTTCGCCCATCAGGTTGCGGGTTCAACCGATCCGCGCGACTTCGTCGCAGACCGGCTGGGGCCGCTTTTGTCCGAGGAGACGAAAAAGGCCGTGCAGCGGGCTGAGAGCAAACCGCAGGGACTGACGATTGCTTTCCTTTCCCCCGAATTCCAGAGGCGTTGACCATGCTGTGTGAACATCTTTCCCCAACCCGCCGCGCTCTTCTTGGCACAGGCGGCGCTCTTTTTGCCTGGGCCTTCATGCCGCGTTTTGCTTTTGCTGCCGGCGGGCGCGACCCACGTTTCGTCACCATCATCCTGCGCGGCGCGCTCGACGGGCTGACCGCCGTGCCGCCCGTCGGCGACCCCGACTATGAGGCGCTAAGGCAACAGATCGCCATGCGCACTGAAGGCGACAATCCAGCCCTCGCGCTGGATGGTTTCTTTGCGCTCCATCCATCCCTTCGCAATTTCCAGCGGCTGTACCGGAAGGGCGAGGCAGCGGTGGTCCACGCCAGCGCAACCGGTTATCGTGACCGTTCGCATTTTGATGGCCAGGATGTGCTGGAATCTGGTTTTCCGACCCCCGGCCATGTCGAGACGGGTTGGCTGAACCGTCTGCTCGAACAGCTGCCGGCGGGTGAAACCATCAATCCAGCTGCGGCCGGGCAGCGGGTGAGCGGCCTTGCCATTGGCGCCAGCGCTCCGCTTGTCATTCGCGGCA
Source organism: Agrobacterium sp. MCAB5 (assembly GCF_052114365.1). Lineage (NCBI taxonomy): Bacteria > Pseudomonadati > Pseudomonadota > Alphaproteobacteria > Hyphomicrobiales > Rhizobiaceae > Agrobacterium > Agrobacterium sp. MCAB5. The sequence continues at coordinate 199,218 of NZ_JBFREP010000006.1, read as the reverse complement.
AGGCACCGATATTGGGATGGGCGCCATCCGTTCTCAAGCCCGCCGATGGCGATCTCGCCCCGCGCCTTGCCGATCTCTACGGCCAGACGGACCCGATGCTGGCGGCATTGCTTGCCGAGGGCATCGAAACCGGCAGGATCGCCTCCGGCGTCGATATCAAGGCGCGAGGTGGTCCGGGTGATCCTGTTGGCATGGAGCAGATGGCGCGGGGTGCAGCACGGCTGATTGCGCACCCGGAAGGGCCGCGCGTTGCGGCGCTGGCCTTCGAGGGTTGGGACACCCATGCCCATGAGGTCGAGCGTCTTTCAAAATTGTTGAGCGGGCTGGACAATGCGCTTGCCGCCTTCGAGCAGGAGCTGGGGCCGGTCTGGAAGGATACGGCCATATTGGTCGCGACGGAATTTGGCCGTACCGCCCGTATCAACGGTACGGAAGGAACTGACCACGGAACGGCAACAACGGCCTTTCTCGCCGGCGGCAGCATCCGTGGCGGGCGTGTCATCGCCGATTGGCCCGGCCTCAAGCTCGCGCAGTTGCGGGATGGGCGGGACCTTGCGCCCACGACGGATATTCGCGCGATCATCAAGGGCCTCGCGGTCGATCATCTCGGCGCAAGCGCTGTCATGCTCGACAAGGCGGTCTTTCCCGGTTCGGAGGCCATCCGGCCCATGAAGGGACTGATCGTCTGAGGCTCGAAAAGGCGTGAAAACAAATATATGGAGCGCGTCCAACGACCCCGGCCATTCCGGATGCGCTCCCGCCTCTTCATATCCCTGTCATAATAGTGTCTGATATCGATATCGTTTTTGATACGGACATTGTGTAGACGAACAGCCGTTGCACGCTCAGGGAGCTTTTTCGTGAAGTCGTCAACGCAAACCATCCGCACTGAAGCGGCCACCCCTCGAAGCGGCACGCCCGGCGAAGTTTTTACGGCGTTCCTGAAGCTCGGGGTCACCTCCTTCGGCGGTCCCATCGCCCATCTCGGCTATTTTCGCGATGAGCTGGTTGTGCGGCGCAAATGGATCGACGAGGCGGGTTATGCCGATCTCGTGGCGCTCTGCCAGTTCTTGCCGGGGCCGGCCTCCAGCCAGGTCGGTTTTGCACTTGGGTTGCTGCGGGCAGGGCCGCTCGGTGCGCTGGCGGCCTGGACGGCCTTCACCCTGCCGTCCGCCATTCTTCTCTTGCTATTCGCCATGGTTGCGGCGTCCATAGAAGGACCTGTCGGCAACGGCCTGTTGCATGGCCTCAAGATCGTTGCGGTCGCCGTGGTGGCGCAGGCTGTCTGGGGCATGGCAAAGAGCCTTGCCCCAGATAGACAGCGTGCCAGCATCGCGCTCGTCGGCATCATCTGCGTCGTGTTTGTCGCGGGGGCTTTTGGCCAGATTCTGGCGCTTGCCGTGGGCGCCATTGCGGGGCTTGTCTTCTGTCGCACTGATACCGTGCAGGAGGCTACTCATCTCGCATTCCGGGTGCCGAAAAGTGTCGGATACATTGCGCTTGCCACTTTCGCGCTCCTGCTGGCCTTCCTGCCGGTCTTCGTGGCGATGGCCGGCTCGCAAGGCCTCTCATTGTTCGATGCGTTCTATCGTGCCGGCGCCCTTGTCTTTGGTGGCGGCCATGTGGTGCTGCCGTTGCTCCAATCGGCAGTGGTTTCCACGGGCTGGGTGACGGAAGATGCGTTTATCGCCGGTTACGGTGCAACCCAGGCCGTTCCCGGCCCGCTGTTCACCTTCGCGGCCTACCTCGGCGCTGTGGTGGGGCCGCACCCGAACGGTATTGCGGGAGCAGGCATTGCGCTTGTCGCGATTTTTTTGCCGGGCATGCTACTGCTCGTCGGTGCGCTGCCCTTCTGGGAGGGCTTTCGCAAGCACCTTCTGGCGCAGGCTGCCATGCGCGGCGCAAATGCCGCCGTCGTTGGCATTCTCGGGGCCGCGCTTTATGATCCGGTGTGGACAAGCGCCATATTCATGCCGAAGGATTTTGCGCTTGCGCTGACGGGTTTCATCCTGTTGACGGTGTGGAAGACGCCGCCATGGATCGTGGTGGTCATCTGCGCGATTGGTGGCGTTCTGCTCGCCCTGTCATAGGCCGTCTTGCGCAGGACCGATATTGGTAAACATCCAGTCCGAGAAGGCCTGCATGGCTGGTGTCGGCGGCTTTGATTGCAGCCTCGTCAGCCAGTAGCTGCCAAGCGATATGGTGACGGGGAAGGGCTGCACGATAGCCCCGGATGCCAGATGCCGCGAGAACATCGATGGCGGGGCGAGCGCCACGCCGAGCCCTTGCAATGCGGCCTCCATCATGCCGAGCGAGGTATCGAAAACGATGCCGGCATTCACATGCGCCACCGGTGTTACGCCAGCCGCTGCAAACCACGTGGCCCATTCGTCAGACCTGTAGCTGCGCAACAGCGTGGCGTCCGCGAGATCAGCGGGGGATTTCAGTGTCTCCGCCAGTTTCGGCGTACAGAGAGGCGAAAGGGGCGCCTCGAAAAGCCGGAATGCATCCGTGCCATGCCAGGAGCCCTGGCCGAATCGAATGGCGAAATCGAGGCCTTCGGCGGCCATGTCCACGCGGTTGTTGTTGGTGGAAACGCGCACGTCGATGAACGGGTGCCGCTTTTGAAATTCCCTCAGCCGCGGCAGCAGCCAGCCCACGGCAAAGGTTCCCACGACGCCCAGAAACAGCAGTTCGCGCACCTGACCGGCTTCGATCCTGTCGAGCGTGATCGCCATCTGGTCGAAAGAGCTGGTGACCGTCGGTAGCAGGGCTTCGCCTTCCGCGGTGATTTTCAGGCCTCTTGGAAGCCGTTGAAAAAGGGAAACCCCCAGTCGTTTTTCGAGGCCCTTCACCTGTTGGCTCACAGCCGCCTGCGTCACGCAGAGTTCTATGGCCGCGCGGGTGAAACTGAGGTGCCGCGCTGATGCCTCAAATGCCCTCAAGCCGTTCAGTGGAAGAAATTGCCGAACCATTCAAGACCTAGATTTTGTTATGCCTCGTCCGAGATATCATGATTTGTTCGTGCAATGTAGGGCGGTTAAACGTCTTTCGCTGGGGACGGCGCAGGCGCCGAAAATCCACTTGAGGTTTTGGAGAACGCGAAAGATGAAACTTAATCGCAGACATATTGCATTGGCCACATTGATCTCGACGAGCCTGTTCACGCAGACTTTTGCCGCTGATGATGCCAGGCTGAAAGCGATAACAGATGCAGCGATCAAGCCGGTGATGGAGAAGAACGGTATTCCGGGTCTGGCCGTTGGTATCAGTGTCGATGGCGAAAATCACGTCTTCACCTACGGTGTCATGTCCAAAACTACGGGCCAGCCGGTTACCCCGCATACGCTTTTCGAGCTGGGTTCCATCAGCAAGACATTCACGGTCACGCTCAGTACCTATGCGGAGACGCAGGGCAAACTGTCACTATCAGGCAAGGTCGAAGACTATCTTCCCTCCATGAAGGGCAAGCCGTTTGGCGATGTCACGCTGATGCATCTTGGCACTCACACCGCCGGCGGCTTTCCGTTGCAGGTGCCGGACAATGTCAAGACGGAGCCGCAGCTTTTGGCCTATCTCAAGGCCTGGATGCCTGCATACAAGGCGGGAACGCACAGAACCTACGCCAATCCCAGCATCGGAATGCTCGGATACGTCACCGCAAAGGCAATTGGCCAAAGCTATGACAGCGCTATGCAGGACGTACTGTTTCCGGCGCTTGGATTGAAGAGCACCTTCACCGTGGTGCCCAAGGCAAAGATGGCCGATTATGCGCAGGGTTATAAGAGAACCGGCGAACCGGCCCGCATGACGCCAGCCATTCTCTCATCGGAGGCTTACGGGGTCAGATCGACGGCGACCGACATGATCCGTTTCGTCAATGCGAATATGGGGCTGGAAAAGCTGGACGGAAAACTCCAGCAGGCGATCGCCAACACTCATACGGGATATTTCAGCGTCGGCGCGATGACGCAGGATATGATTTGGGAGCAATATGCCCACCCGGCCGCGCTGAAAACACTGATCGAAACGAACTCCGGCGCCTTGCTCAAGACGGTGCCGGTATCGGAAATTTCGCCGCCGATGAAGCCGCGTGGCGATGTCTTCATCAACAAGACCGGCTCCACCAACGGTTTCGGCGCCTATGTGGCGTTCATACCGGAGCAAAAACTCGGTATCGTCATTCTGGCCAATAAAAACTATCCCAATGAGGATCGTGTTGCCGTGGCTTACGAGATTTTGAACGGACTCAAAAGCTCCGAATGATGTCAATGCTGGCGTAAACGCGTACAGGACAAGGGTGGCATTTCGGTCGTAATTCATTTGCTCGCCGGCATTGTCATCCTTGCCTTGAAAGCATGCATTTATGTCCCTGAAAATCGGCGTATGCCCATATTTTGAGCGCTTGTAATCAAGGCTCAAAAATGGGCTTGACGTCTGCCGAAATTTCTCACCAAATGAACCAATGTTCGATTGGTTCACGCAAATGGTGCGGCTTGGCGACAAACCCTAACGACAATTCAAACTACGCTCTGGCAAAGCTGCGCGAGTACATTCAGACAAAGAATCTCGCGAATGACGGCCGTCTGCCGACGGAGCGGGCATTTGCCGAGACCTTCAATGTCGGCCGCCGGTCAATCCGCCGTGCTCTGGAGGTTTTGGAGGCCGAGGGTCTTATCTGGCGTCGCCAGGGGGCCGGAACCTTTGTGGGTGAAAAGCCGGACGATTGGTCCACCCAGGTGACCGAAATGGTCGCCAGCACCGATATCATGGAAATCATGGAAGTCCGCCTGCGCATCGAACCGCAACTGGCGCAGCTTGCAGCCATGCGCGCCAAGCCCGCCGAGTTGGAGCGCATGCGCGCGCTCGTCAAGAAGACCGGCGAAAGCACGGATGCCGATGCCAAGGAATTGTGGGACGGCTCGCTCCACCGCCAGATAGCCCAGAGTGCTGGCAACAAGCTGTTCCTGTCGATCTTCGATGTCGTGAACCGTATTCGCCAGGACGATGCCTGGCAGTCGATACGCGAACTCGCCCGGCGCAGTGGCACGAATGGCAAGGCGTCTTTCGAACAGCATGTCGCCATCGTCGATGCCATTGCCGATCGCGATCCGGCGCGTGCCGGAGAGGCGATGCGCCAGCACCTTCTCATGCATCAGGAACGATTGATCCGCGCCACTTCGCTCGGGTTTCAGGAGGAGAGCGCTGCGGAAGACCGTGCGGCGAAGAGCATCAACGAAGCCGACAATCCGCTTACCCCGGCCTCATAGGCCGCGGACGTAAACCCGCCGGTCCTTCGGGGCCGGCCAATGATAAAAGTCAAAGAAAACCAGACCAGAGGATCGAACATGAAGAAAATCTACACACTGACTGCGGCGCTATTGGCAAGCGCGTTTCTGACCGCACCAGCCATGGCTTCCGAATTGCGCATCGGCCTCAACGATGACGCGGACGTGCTTGATCCCGCGCAATCGCGCACCTTCGTCGGCCGTATCGTCTACACCTCCATGTGCGACAAGCTGGTGGATATCTCGCAGGACATGAAGATCGTTCCCCAGCTTGCCACCGAATGGGCCTGGTCCGAGGGTGGCAAGGTGCTGACGATGAAAATTCGCGACGGCGTGAAGTTCCACGACGGCGAGACGCTGGATGCGGCCGCCGTCGTTGCCACCATCGAGCGCAACATGACCCTTCCGGAATCCCGCCGTAAGAGCGAGTTGTCCTCGGTTGAAAAGGTTGAGGCCACCGGGCCGCTGGAAGTCAAGTTCACGTTGAAGACGCCCGATGTCACGCTGCTTGCCCAGCTTTCAGATCGCGCGGGCATGATCGTCGCGCCGAAGGCCGCCAAGGAACTGGGCGCGAATTTCGGCTCCAAGCCGGTTTGCGCCGGACCGTTCAAATTCGTCGAGCGCATCCAGCAGGACCGTATCGTCCTCGAAAAATTCGCGGATTATTGGGACAAGGACAAGATCAAGGTCGACAAGATCGTCTACCTGCCAATTCCCGATACCACTGTGAAGCTTGCAAACCTCCGCTCTGGCGATCTCGACATTGCCGAACGTATCTCGGCGTCCGATGCGGAATCCGTCAAGAATGACCCCAAATTGACATATGCGGACGTGATCGGTCCGGGCTACATGGCCATGTATGTCAACATCAACAACGGCGCGCGCGCTGACAATCCGCTCGGCAAGGACAAGCGCCTGCGTCAGGCCTTCTCTTACGCGATTGACCGCGAAGCGATCGGCCAGATCGTGTTTGAGGGTACGTCCAAGGCCGGCAATCAGTCATTCCCGCCGACAAGCCCATGGTTCAACCAGAACCTGCCGGTGCCGCCACGCGATATCGACAAGGCCAAGCAGCTGATGAAGGAGGCTGGCTACGAGAAGCTCGATATCGAACTTCAGCACGCCAACAACACCACGCAGACGCAGATGATGCAGGTGATCCAGTCCATGGTGGCGGAGGCTGGCTTCAACGTTACGCTGAAGGCCACCGAATTTGCGACGCTTCTTTCCGAACAGACCGCCGGCAACTATCAGCTCAGCCGTTCCGACTGGTCTGGTCGTATCGATCCCGATGGCAATCTTCACCAGTTCGTCACCTGCAAGGGCGGCATCAACGATGTGAAATATTGTAATCCTGAAGTCGACAAGCTGCTGAACGAAGCACGCGCCTCGACTGAAGATGCGGTCCGCAAGGAGAAATACGATGCGGCAAGCGTCATCCTAAACGACGACATGCCGATCATCTATCTCGGCCATCAGCCCTATGCCTATGCCATCTCCAAGAAGGTCAAGGGCTGGGAGCCTTCGCCTGATGGCATGATCCGCCTTCTCGGCGTCAGCAAGGACTAAGCGCTTCAAATCCGCCGCACGGCTTGCCGTGCGGCCCTCCAGAACGTGCACGAACGGGGGCAATGCCATGCCTGTCTATATCGGCAAGCGACTGCTGGTCGCGATCCCGACGCTTTTGATCATCTCCATCTTCGTCTTCTCGCTGCAGAAACTGTTGCCGGGTGATCCGGTTCTCGCCATGGCGGGTGAGGAGCGTGATCCGGCGACGATTGAATTCCTGCGGGAGAAGTATCGCCTGAACGACCCGGTACCGCTCCAGTACATCAACTGGCTGGGCGGCGTGGTGACCGGCGATTTCGGTATTTCGCTGAGGACCAACCAGCCGGTGCTGGAACTGATCGGCCAGAAGCTGCCGGTCACCATTCAGCTGGCTGTGATGGCGATGTTCTTTGCGATGGTCATCGGTATTCCGATCGGCATTCTGGCCGCCGTCAAGAAAAACACATGGATCGACTACACCGCCAATATCGTGGCGCTTTCCGGCCTGTCGATCCCGAATTTCTGGCTCGGTATCATGCTGATCCTGCTGGTTTCAGTGAAGCTCGGCTGGCTGCCGGCATCCGGATATGAATCGATATTCGTCGACCCCGTTCGCTCCATCGAGACGATGATCATGCCCGCCTTCGTGCTCGGCAATGCGCTTGCGGCAACGTTGATGCGCCACACGCGTTCGGCAATGGTTGCGGTTTTGAGTTCAGACTATATCCGCACCGCCCGGGCCAAGGGGCTTTCGCCGCGCGAGATCATCCTGTCTCACAGTTTTCGCAACGCGCTTCTGCCCGTCATCACGCTGTTGGCACTGCTTTTCGGTGAGTTGCTGGCCGGTGCGGTTCTGACGGAGCAGATATTCACCATTCCCGGCTTCGGCAAGATGACCGTCGATGCGGTCTTCACCCGCGATTACGCCGTCGTCCAGGGCATCGTGCTCTGCACCGCGGTCGGCTTCATCCTCATGAACCTGCTGGCGGACATTGCCTATGTCCTGCTTAACCCTCGCCTCAGGGCGACGATCTGAGGCCTGATATCATGACCGCTCTCGATCAAAACCTGTCCGTACCGGTGCCGCGGCAGGAAAGCCGCGCCTGGAAGAAAATGAAGCGCAACAAATCGGCGCTCGCCGGTCTGATTATCGTGCTTTTCTTCACGGTACTTGCCGTTGCAGCACCGATCCTGCCGATTGCTGACCCTATTGCGACCAGCTGGTCGGCCATCCGCAAGGCGCCGTCCGCCGCCCACTGGCTTGGCACCGACGATCTTGGCCGTGATATCCTTTCGCGCATGATTTATGGCGCGCGCGCCTCGCTGATGGCGGGTGTTGTCTCCGTCATGATTGCGGTGGTCATCGGCGTGCCCTTCGGGTTGATCGCCGGTTATTTCGGTGGCTGGGTGGATATGGTCATCTCGCGCATCACCGAAGCGCTGCTGGCTATGCCGTTCCTCATCATGGCTATTGCCCTTGCGGCCTTCCTTGGCCCGAGCCTTACCAATGCGATGATCGCCATCGGGCTTTCCGCCATGCCGATTTTCGTTCGGTTGACCCGTGGTCAGGTGCTGGCGGTCAAGATGGAAGATTATGTCGAGGGGGCAAGGTCGATTGGCCTCAACCACTTCGACATCATGACACGATACATCCTGCCAAATGTCTTTGCTCCCATCATCGTGCAGGCAACCTTGACGGTTGCGACGGCCATCATTGCGGAAGCGAGCCTTTCCTTCCTCGGCCTTGGCCAGCAGGCACCGGCGCCGTCGTGGGGTTCCATGCTGAACACCGCTAAGAACTTTCTGAGCCAAGCGCCGTGGATGACGATGTGGCCCGGGATTGCAATTTTCCTCGTCGTCATAGGCTTCAATCTCCTGGGCGATGGCCTGCGTGATGCGCTCGATCCGCGCGAAGCATGATTTCTCATAAGGAACTGACTGAATGACCGAATTTACCACACGCCCCGAGATCCTTGGCACATTCGGCGTCGTCACCTCGACGCACTGGATCGCATCGGCCGTGGGCATGGCAATCCTCGAAAAGGGAGGTAACGCCTTCGACGCAGCGGTTGCCGCCGGCTTCGTGCTGCAGATCGTCGAACCGCATCTCTGTGGCCCCGGCGGCGACATGCCTGCCGTCTTTTATTCAAAGAAGAAGGACAAGGTCGAAGTCATCTGCGCGCAGGGGCCTGCTCCGAGTGGCGCTACCATCGAGCACTATACCTCGGAGGGGCTTAAGCTGATCCCCGGCGATGGTCTGCTTGCAACCGTCATTCCCGGAGCCTTCGATGGCTGGATGTTGATGCTGCGCGACTACGGCACGATGAGCGTGCGCGAGGTGCTGGAACCAGCCATCTATTATGCCGAATACGGACATCCGACTCTGCCGCGCGTTTCCGCCACCATCAAGGGGCTGGCGGAATTCTTCGAGAAGGAATGGCCGACATCCTACGAGACCTGGCTGCCGGGTGGTGCCGCACCCGAGCCGCACGCCCTTTTCAGGAATCCTGTACTTGCGGAAACCTACAAGCGGATCGTCACTGAATCCGAAGCGCGTTCGGGTCGCGAAAACCAGATTGAAGCCGCACGCGACGCTTTCTATCGGGGTTTCGTAGCGGAAGCCATCGACACTTACGTCAACACCGCTGAAGTCATGGATGCAAGCGGCACCAAGCACAAGGGCGTGCTGACGGCGCAGGATATGGCGGACTGGAGCGCGACCATCGAAGCGCCGCAGACGCTTGATTATCATGACTGGACGATTGCAAAGACGCCTGCCTGGGGGCAGGGACCGGTTTTGTTGCAGTCGCTCGCCCTGTTGAAAGGCTTCGATCTTGCGGCCATGGACCCGTCCGGCCCCGATTTCATCCACACCATCGTTGAGGCCATGAAGCTCGCCTTTGCCGACCGTGAGGTCTATTACGGCGATCCTGATTTCGGCCAGATTCCGACGGAATATCTTCTCTCTGAAGGCTACAATGCCGGGCGTCGTAAACTGATCGGCACAGAGGCATCGCTCGATCTGCGTCCCGGCATCGTGCCGGGTTACGAGAAGCAGGTGGACGCCACCATGGCCATGCTCGCCGAAATGAGCGGCAAGGGCACCGTCTACGAGCCCACCATGTCGCATCTTACCGAAAAACGCGGCGATACCGTGCATATCGATGTCATAGACCGCTGGGGCAACATGGTCTCAACCACGCCCTCCGGCGGCTGGCTGCAATCATCGCCAATCGTTCCGGGATTGGGCTTTGCGCTTAATTCCCGCGCCCAGATGTTCTGGTTGAAGGAAGGCCTGCCGACCTCGCTCGCACCTGGAAAACGCCCGCGCACCACGTTGACACCCTCGCTCGCGCTGCATCAGGGACGCCCTTCCATGGTGTTCGGTACTCCGGGCGGCGATCAGCAGGATCAGTGGCAGCTGCCCTTCTTCCTGCGTTATGCGCATCACGGCAAGAACCTGCAGGCGGCCATCGACATGCCGCTGTTCCATACCTCGCATTTTCCGGGCTCGTTTTATCCGCGCACCAGTTCGCCGGGCGAGATCATGGTGGAAAGCACCGTGGGTGATATGACGCTGCAGGAGCTTCGCCGCCGCGGACACAAGGTCACCGTTGCCGATGCGTGGTCGGTGGGGCGCCTGACTGCCGCAAAGCGGGATGCCGATGGCCTGCTGCGGGCCGCCGCAACCCCGCGACTGATGCAGGCCTATGCTGTGGGACGATGACATCATGAATACGACACCTGTTCTCTCCGTTAGAAACCTGACCACTTCTTTTCTCGTCGATGATGCTTGGAAGAGCGTCGTCCGTAACGTCTCCTTCGATGTCGCTCCGGGCGAAACCGTCGCGATTGTCGGTGAGTCCGGTTCGGGAAAGTCCGTCACCTCGCTGTCCATCATGCGCCTGCTTAGCCCCGCTTTCAGCCGGATTGAGGGTGAAGTTTTCTTGAACGGGCGCAATCTTCTGGCGCTTTCCGAGAAGGAAATGCGGGGCGTGCGGGGCAACGACGTCTCGATGATATTTCAAGAGCCTATGACGTCGCTCAATCCCATCTTCACGATCGGCCGCCAGATTTCCGAGGTCCTCATCCGGCACAAGGGCTTTTCGAAGCAGCAGGCAAGGGCGGAGACTGTCCGGCTTCTCGAAAAGGTTCGTATTCCCAACGCGGCCGGTCGCTTTGACGAGTATCCGCATCAGTTTTCCGGTGGCATGCGCCAGCGCGTGATGATCGCAATGGCGCTCGCTTCCCGGCCGAAACTGCTGATCGCCGATGAACCGACGACCGCGCTCGACGTCACCATTCAGGGCCAGATTCTCGATCTGATCAAACTGCTTCAGGAAGAGGAGGGCATGTCGGTCCTCTTCATTACTCATGATATGGGCGTCGTGGCGGAGATCGCCGACCGCACCATTGTGATGTTCCGGGGCGATGAGGTCGAGACCGGACCAACCGGGGATATATTCCAGCGCGGCAAGCATCCCTATACGCGGGCGTTGCTTTCGGCGGTGCCGAAGCTCGGCTCGATGCGCGACCGGCAGTGGCCGACGCGCTTTCCGGTGCTCGACATGAAAACCGGCCTGTCGACCGAGCCGGTAGAAGTGGCCGAAACGGTTGCGAGCGGACAGACACCTGTCCTGTCGGTCAAGAACCTCGTGACGCGGTTTCCCATCCGCTCCGGCCTTTTGGCCCGGCAGACGGGTGCGGTTCACGCGGTCGAAAACGTCTCCTTCGATCTGTTTCAGGGGGAGACGCTTGCACTGGTCGGCGAGTCCGGTTGCGGAAAGTCGACGACCGGCCGCTCGATCATGCGTCTTGTCGAACCGACGGCCGGCGAGGTTTCGCTCGATGGTTACGATGTGATGCGGCTCGATACCGTCGGCCTGCGCAATATGCGTAAGTCCGTACAGATGATCTTTCAGGATCCGTTCTCGTCGCTCAATCCGCGCATGACGGTGGGTACGGCGATTTCCGAACCCTTCATCAAGCACAAACTGGGCACCACGAAGCAGGCGAAGGAAAAGACTGCCGATCTCCTCGAAAAGGTTGGTCTAACCGCCGACATGGCGAGCCGCTATCCTCACGAATTTTCCGGCGGCCAGCGCCAGCGCATCGCGATTGCCCGTGCGCTTGCCCTCGATCCGAAGGTCATTGTTGCCGACGAAAGCGTGTCGGCTCTCGATGTTTCGATCAAGGCGCAGGTCTGCAACCTGCTCCTCGACCTGCAACAGAGCCTCAATCTCGCCTTCCTCTTCATCTCCCACGATATGGCGGTGGTGGAGCGTGTCAGCCATCGCGTCGCGGTGATGTATCTCGGTGAGATTGTGGAGATCGGTCCGCGCGCTGCTGTTTTCGACAATCCGCAACATGCCTACACGAAGAAACTCATGGCGGCAGTGCCGGTACCCGATCCGGCGCGACGCGGAATAAAGCGCGGCATATCCAACGATGAACTGAAAAGCCCGATACGGCCGATGGGATTTCAAACGCCGACGCGAAACTATAAAACCGTTTCCCCGGGCCATCTGGTTCAGGTTGTTTAAGGCAATTCTGGCATTCCGGGTTGAAAAACCGTGAAGTTTCGCACCGCTATCCGCTATTCTGAGCGGAATATTTTTTACAGCCTTGCTCAACGCGCGTCGTCAAAAGTGGTTCCCATATGAATCGAAAATAAAACGTTCGATTCAATGCGCCGCATATTCTAGTTTGCGCGCGAATGAGGTGCATGCCGGGAATTTACAACTGTGATTAGTTTTTCGCCTTTTGCTCAGCGAAGCCTGTTTATGCTCGCTGTGGGTGTTGCAATATTGACCGGAATGGTCGCCACTTCGCTGTGGCTGGTGCAGGTGAACAACCGGTACTCGCAAGAAACAGCCGAGTTGCGCCGTGTGCGGGCTGCCATTCTCGATATCCTGACGTCGATGCAGGACATTGAAACGGGGCAGAGGGGTTATCTGCTGACCAACAACATCGAGTATCTGAGCCCATATCAGGAGGCCTTGAGCCTGTTGCCGCAGAGGCAGTCCAGACTTCTCGAAGTGCTGAAGGACCAGAAGCAATACGAGCAGGATCTGACGGATCTCGGTAATGCCGTCGCCAACAAGCTGGCTGAAACCCAGGAAACCATCGATCTGCAAAAGGCAGGACGCATCACCGAGGCAGTCGAAGTCGTCCGTGAGAATGACGGCAAACGGTTCATGAACGAAATCAGGGCGATCTTGTCGAAGCTGCAATCGCAGACCGACGATCGGCTCCGCATCATCGTCGGAGACCAACTTGGCGCCGCCAATACATTGCAATGGGTAACGCTCGGCGGCACGCTGGCGATCCTGCTTGTTGTCGGCGGTTCAATCTTTCTGGTTTTCACATATATCCGTGCGTTGAACCGGTCTCGGGAAGATGTTGACGAGTTAAATCGCCATCTGGAGGAGCGGGTTGAGGAAAGAACCCGTGATCTTCGCAGCGCCAATCAGGAAATTCAGCGCTTCGCCTATATCGTCACGCATGATTTGCGTGCGCCGCTCGTCAATATCATGGGGTTCCTCTCCGAATTCGATACGTCCCTGAAGCCGGTCACCGCATATGTGCTCGCAGACGGCAAAATGCCTTCCGACGACGTGGTTCGGGATGCCAGACTGGCTGTCGAGGAAGATCTTCCCGAGGCGATCAGTTTCATCCGCTCTTCGACACGCAAGATGGACCAGCTGATCAATGCGATCTTGAAGATATCGCGCGATGGTCAGCGAAAGCTGCAGCCGGAAAAAGTCGACATAGAGACATTACTGTCATCGCTCTCCGAGACGGTTCGTCACCAGATCAATGCCAATGGCGGCGAGATCAGTGTCGAGACATCAAAGCTGACAGTCGTGACGGATCGTATCTCTATCGACCAAATCCTTGGCAATCTTTTCGACAATGCGGTGAAATACCAGATGCCGGGACGACCGCTGCGATTGACTGCCCGTGCTTATCCGTCCGGGCGGGGTGCCATCAGCATCGAAGTCAGCGACAACGGGCGCGGCATTGGCGAGCATGATCTGGAGCGGGTGTTCGAACTCTTTCGCCGCGCCGGTGATCAGGATCAGCCGGGGGAAGGCATCGGCCTTGCCCATGTTCGGTCGCTAATAAGAAGTTTAGGAGGAGACATTAAGGTGAGTTCCGAACTTGGCAAAGGCAGTACATTTACATTGCTGTTGCCGAGCGATCTCAGAAAAGTGACGAAAGAAGGCGAAAAATGAAGGCAACCGGTCAAGAGGTAACGATCATTATGATCGAGGATGACGAAGGTCATGCTCGGCTGATCGAGAAGAACGTACGTCGCGCAGGTGTGAATAACGAGATCATGCCCTTTACGCTCGGTGCAAAGGCACTCGACTACATCCTCGGTGAAAACCGCGATGGCGTTGTCAGCAAAGATCGATATCTTCTCGTTTTGCTCGATCTTAACCTCCCTGATATGTCGGGTATCCGAATTCTCGAGGAGATCAAGAGTAACGAATATACGCGCCGTTTGCCGGTGGTCGTTTTGACGACGACGGATGACGAAACCGAGATTCAGAAATGTTATGACCTTGGTGCAAATGTCTATATAACCAAGCCGGTCGACTACGAAGGCTTTGCGAGTGCGATAAAGAACCTCGGCCTGTTCTTCTCCGTAATTCAAGTACCTTGAAGGCATGATGGCATTGCGCGTTTTGTATGTTGATGATGATCCGGCTCTGGCGCGGCTTTCCAGCCGGATCCTCGGTCGTCACGGAATGGAGGTGGTCCATGCCGCATCCGTGGCGTCCGGGCTCAAGATGTTTCAAGACGAGCAGTTCGATATCGTCGTTCTGGACCATTACTTCCAGACATCGACGGGAATGGAGTTCCTTGCCGCGATTCAGTCCTTGCCGGGGCGGGTTCCCGTTCTTTATGTAACGGGATCGAACGAAGCCCAGATCGCGATCGACGCCCTCAAGGCGGGTGCCGCCGACTACGTCATAAAGAATGTCGGTGACGACTTTTTCCCGCTGTTGCTTACGGCTATCGATCAGTCGCTGGAAAACCATCGTCTGCGTCAGACGAAGGAGGAATCCGACCGGTTGCTGGTGAAGGCCAAGGAACATGCGGAAATGATGGTGAAGGAGATGAACCATCGGGTCGCCAACAGCCTCTCGCTGGTATCCGCCATGATTCGCCTGCAGATAAACACCATCAAGTCTGAGGAAGCCGAAGTCGCCTTGCTGGAAACCCAAAGCAGGATTTCGGCGATCGCCGGCGTTCACCGCAGCCTTTACAATACCGACAATATAGGTCTGGTATCGCTCAATTCGTACCTGACGTCGATCATCGATGGGTTGTTTCAGGCGGTTCCCGGATCTTCGTCCATTACCGTCGAAACATCGCTTTGTGACATCAGCCTCAAGGCAGACCATGCCGTAGCTCTGGGTGTCATCATCACCGAGCTGCTGACCAACGCGCTGAAATACGCTTATCCAGATCAATCCGGCACGGTTCGCGTCGGACTTTCGGAAGAAAATCGGCAATTTGTTCTCGTTGTCGAAGACGATGGTGTCGGTTCAAAGCCCGACGCATCTCCGCGTGGTACTGGCCTCGGAACAAAGCTGATTATGGCAATGGCTCAGAACATTGGTGCTCGTGTCGAGCAAACGCATACGCACCCGGAACAGGCCAAGGGAACGCGTTACACGATGACTTGGAGCGAGACGTAAACGCCGATAGCTTCGGTTTTTAAATATAATTCTAATTTAGTGATTTAATATAACTGGCGCCGCGCTTGGGCAGCTGGAACGTAAGCTTGCCTGGGAGTTGACAGGCATGCAACAGCTCAAGGCCCGGCGTCTGTATATACCGGGATGGTTAGGAAGCCGTCTGATGCGAATTGGCTTCAGGCACCTGTTCTGACGATGCCGTCAAAACCATCATCGTGCACGGGCACGCTTGGCAAGAAGAGCGGATGTCGCAGAAATGCGATCAGACTGTTCCTTTGCAAGACGTGCTTCCCGCAGCCGCAAGGTCTTGGCGTCGCGGGATTGCGTGATCGAATCAAGCTCGTCGAGCGCTTTGTCCTTTGCGAAGAACGGCGTCTGGATGTTGCTGAAGGCAACCTCGGCCTTCTGGCGCGAGATACTGTATTTTTCTGTCATGGGTGTTCCGGTGGTAAGGCTCGGCATGCGAGCGGAAAACAAAAGGCCAGGCAATTTGCCTGGCCTTGATTGGTTCGGGGTGCTTCCGGCAGTGCCAGTACATCCGTGGTCAAAGGGAAGCAAAACCCGTTAGGCAGCCTGCAGATTGCAGGCCGACATTTTGCCGGACTTGTTGTCGCGTTCCAGGTCGAAGCCGATCTTCTGGCCTTCGACGAGTTCGCGCATACCAGCCCGCTCAACGGCGGAGATATGAACGAAGGCATCTGTGCCGCCGTTGTCAGGCTGAATGAAGCCGAAGCCTTTAGTGGAATTAAACCATTTAACTGTGCCAGTGGTCATGATGAACCCTTTCATAGCGATAGAGGACCCACAGCACTAAAAAGCGCTGCGAACATTGATAGCGATTTTGAAAGGAAAGGTTCGTTCAGAACGCGGTGCCAATCGCGCAACAAGCAAAGCTAAGCAAGCAAATTCGATGGTTCGTTATAGCGTGCTTGCACGGTTGCGTCAACTATTAGTTTTTCTAATTTTTGCGTCTCGACAAAAAGTTGTGCTTGGCCATCCCTTTTACTCGCTCTGCATTGTTTTTAGCGGGAAGGTCTTCACGCAGTATCGTCGTGCAGGCGGATCCCGCACAGACGTTTTGCCAGACTCTTTTATTGGGGCTCATGCCGCAGTTCAAGGTCTCCCGCTTCTGACACGAGACGTAGGCCGATATCGATCCTGTTTCCCAACCGTGACATTGATCGCTCCTGAACAGGAAAGCTGACAGATACGGTATCGAGACAATGGTATGTTGTAGGCCCCCGCAAATAGCTGCAAGGGCCATGCGACATCAGATGAGGTCGCGTTTGTAGCGCTCATCCCACTTCCGGGTTTTGACGAGGCTGCCATTTTCGAGTGCCGAAAGTTCTCCTGTCAGGTAGAAATTTTCTCTGTCGGAGCGCATCTCGGTGCGGCTCTCGATCTTGATGCGCCACCTATCCCGGCCAATTTCATATGTCTGGGTGAGGACGTATTTCGCGGAGAGGGGATCTCCGTCGCGAATGGTCAATTCACGCCGCAGACTATGGCTGAGTTCGGTGTCGATGTCGTCAAACCGCAACACGCCCTCGCCGAACAAGCCGCCCACGCCTTCCGTGACATAGGTGTTGATACCCGTCTCATGGTCCTGTTCGGTCCAGCGGCGGACCGTGCCGGGATCGACCTGCGTCATGGGTGTCGATGGGCCGTGGGCGGGGGCCTCGAAACGCACAGGCTTGTCGTCACCGGTGGCACGCACGGGCAGGTCAAGCGCGCTTTCTGCAACGGAAACGCTGATCGTCGCATCGTAAGGCGATGTCCATACCATCGGCCAGTAGGCCGTGGCGATGGCGAGTTGCAGCCGGTGCCCTTTGGCAAAACGATAACCGCAATCATTGAGCTTGATTGCGACATCGTAAAATTTGCCGGGTTCCAATGCTTCCGGATTTTCGTGGCTATCGCGGTGGGTCAGGTTGAAAACCTGATAACTGACACGTGTGACACGGCCATCCGGCAGGACGTCGTTGAGGCGCAGTGAAATCTGCGCGACAGGGCAATCTGCGGCAATACGCAGACGCGCTACCGGCGCACCGAGAATATCGAAATCCTCTTCCATCAAGGCGGTTTCGAAAACGAGCGCGCCACCGTTGTCGAGCCGCTGATCGGTTGGATGTTCGCCGGGGCATCCGGTCGCCATCCATTCCCCGCCCGCCTTGCCGTGGCTTTGCGGCGAACGAATGCTGAGAATTGCCGGTTCGCTTGCCGTATCGCGCAGTTCCTTCGCTGCACCGGGGTAAAGTGAGCGGGTTGCAATTTCAGGCGAAGGCCATGTTGCTTCGCCCACCCAGCGGCCTTGCGTCGTCGTGCGCGTACCGGTCGGTTCGATCGTGTCGCTGACGAAGGCGCGCAGCATCGGCTCGTCCATGACGCCGGTTTCCTTGCCTTTCAGCCAATGGTCCCACCAGCGCGTTGCTTCCTGCAGGAAGCCAATTGCGGGACCGGGAACACCATCTTGGGGGTAGATATGGCCCCACGGACCGATGATGCCGCGACGCGGGACCTGAAGGTTCTCCAGAAGCCGCGGGACGGCATTGGTATAGCTGTCTGCCCATGCGCCGATGGCAAGGACCGGGCATTGAATGGCGCTCCAGTCTTCGCAGACCGAGCCGTGTTTCCAGTAATCGTCGTAACGTTGGTGTTCCAGCCAGAGTGCGGGAAAGAAGGGGAGCTTCTCCAGGCGCTCGATCCAGCTGTCGCGCCACGTGTCACCGACGATCTCCGGATCGAGCGGACGGCTCTGATAAGCAAGCATGATGGTGCCCCACCACAGATTGTCGTTCAGCAGCAGGCCGCCCATGTAGTGAATGTCGTCGGTATAACGGTTGTCGGTCGAATAAGCGGTGATGACGGCTTTCAGTGCCGGCGGACGGCGGGCGGCCACCTGCAGGCCGTTGAAGCCGCCCCAGCTCTTGCCCATCATGCCGACATTGCCGCTGCACCACGGCTGGCGGGAAATCCAGTCGATCACCTCGAGTGCATCGTCCTGTTCCTGCTTCAGATATTCGTCTGCCATGTGGCCATCGGATTCGCCGGTGCCGCGCATGTCCACGCGAATTGCGGCATATCCCTGGCTGGCAAAATAGCCGTGCATCGGCTCGTCGCGCCCGCGGGTTCCGTCTCGCTTGCGATAGGGAATATACTCGAGAATGGCGGGAACCGGCGATTGTTCCGCGCCCTCCGGCAGCCAAAGGCGAGCACCAAGGCGTACGCCATCGCTCATGGGAATCCAGATATGTTCTTCAACACGTATTGTCATTTGGGGTATTCCAGTCGGGTCATTTGAAGCGGGCATCGCTTTGCCGGGAGACAACAATGAAAGAATGCGAGGCGACACCCATCAAAGAGTGAACCGCCCCGCAGATCATGCGGCGGGGAGGCCACGTTTTGCCAGCACGCCATCCAGCCAGTCGCGCCGCAGTTCGGGGACCGAGGTGATGAGCTGTTCGGTATAGGGTTGGTTAGGAGGTGCAAAAACCTCCTTGGTCGTGCCGGTTTCGACAATGCGGCCATGCTGCATCACCATCGTCCTGTTGGCGAGCCGGCGAACGACGCCGAGGTCATGGGTGATGAACAGATAGGAGACGCCCAGTTCATCCTGCAACGAGCGCAACAGTCTGAGAATTTCTTCCGCCACGAGAGGATCAAGTGCCGATGTCACCTCGTCGCAGATGATAAGATCGGGTCTTGCGGCAAGTGCGCGTGCGATACACACGCGCTGCTTCTGCCCCCCGGAAAGCGCTTTTGGCAGGCGCTCTGCAAACTCCCGGGGCAGACCGATCAGGTCCAGCAACCGGTTCACCTCGGAGGCGCGCTCATCTTCATTCATTCCGAAATAGAACGACATGGGACGGCCGATGATCTCGCCGACGGTGTGGCGTGGATTGAGCGCCACATCCGGAAGCTGGTAAACGAGCTGGATACGGCGAAGATCTTCGCGCGAACGCCTGGAGTACTTGTCCGCAAGCCGGTGTCCAGCAAGCGAAACGACACCGGAAGATTGCGGCGGCAACCCGGCGATAACCCTGGCCAAAGTGGATTTTCCCGAACCGGATTCACCCACGACTGCCAGTGTTTCGCCCTTTCGGATTTCGCAGTGAACGTTGTCCAGCACCTTCTTGCGACCGTAGTAGGCGGTGACGTCACGCGCTTCGAGCAGGATTTCACCACCCCTGTTCTGGACGGATTCGCCGGACATGCTGGCTTGGCGTTCGGAAACAAGACGGAGCGTATAGTCTTCCTGCGGGTGCTCGAGGATATCCTCGGCAGAACCTGCTTCTACCTTTTTGCCATGGCGCAAGACCATGATGCTGTCAGCAATCTGCGCGACGACGGCAAGGTCATGCGTGATGTAGAGGGCGGCGGTATTGTAGCGCTGGATGAGGCTGCGGAGCAGGGCCAGAACCTCTATCTGCGTGGTGACATCGAGTGCCGTTGTGGGTTCGTCCAGCACGAGTATGTCAGGGCGGCATGACATCGCCATGGCCACCATCGCGCGCTGTAACTGCCCACCGGAGACCTGATGCGGGTAACGGTCGCCGAAATGCTGATAATCGGGAAGTTGCAGCGCTTGCAGCAGTTCCAGCATCCAGGCTTCGGCTTCCCGCCGGTTCATGACGCCGTGGTAAAGCGGCCCCTCGATAATCTGTTCGCCAATCTTCATGGCAGGGTTGAACGCCGCAGCTGCACTTTGCGCCACATAGGCGATGCGCGCACCGCGCGCCGCCTCACGACCGGCGCGATCCACCGTCATCAGCGAAACGCCATTCACGACGATTTCTCCACCAACGATTCGGCAACCGTTTCGGCCATATCCCATGGCGGCAAGCCCGATGGTGGATTTACCGGCGCCGGATTCACCGATCAGCCCTTTGACCTCACCGCGCTTGAGATCCAGATCGATACCATCAACCAGAATTGCTCCATTCGGTGCGGCAACTTTCAGGCCGCGAATTTTCAGGACCTCATTGTTACTCATCGGTCTGCTCCCTGAATTGCGCTGCGGCCAGCCAGCAGCCAGTCCACGACGAGATTGACGCCGATGGTGAGAACGGCGATGGCAGCGGCCGGATAAAGCGGTGCGTAGAGGCCGTAAAGAATGGCCTGCTGGTTGTCCTTCACCATGCCGCCCCAGTCTGCGAAAGGCGGCTGAACGCCAAGCCCGAGAAAGGACAGACCGGCCACGAACAGAAAGGTGAAGCAGAAACGCAGGCCGAATTCCGCAATGAGCGGCGGCAGGGCATTGGGCAGTATCTCCCTGAACACTAGCCAGATCAGGCCTTCTCCGCGCAGGCGCGCGGTCTCGGCATATTCCAGCACATTCACGCCCTGGGCGACAATGCGCGCCAGACGGAAGACGCGGGTGGAATCCAGAAGCGCAATGGTCACTATCAGCACGGGGATGGACGAGCCTAGCGCCTGCAGCACGACAAGAGCCGAGATCAGCACTGGAATACACATGACAGTGTCGACGATGCGCGAAAGAACCATATCGAGCCAGCCGCCAAAGATGGCCGCGATGAAACCAAGCGTGATGCCGATTGTGAAGGAGAGCAGGGACGCCGCCAGCGAAACGCCGATGGAGATTTGCGCACCGGCCAAAAGGCGCGACAGCATATCGCGTCCGTTCTGATCAAGGCCAAACCAGTGCATTGCCGAAGGCGGATCGAAAGGCGAACCGACGATCTCCTCCTGCCCGAAAGGCGCGATATGCGGACCGGCTGCGAACAGGACGATGTTGACCGAAATGATGAAAAGACCGACCCATGCGGTTGGGGTGATGGTGCGGAGCATTTTCATCGCGGATGCCTCAGGCGCGGGTTAAGCGCAATTGCCGACACATCGGCAATGATGTTTAGAATGACGTAGGTTGCGCCGAAAACGAGGGCTGCTGCCTGTACCAGTGGAAGGTCCCGCTTCGAAACGGCATCGACCATGAAACGGCCAAGGCCGTTATAGTTGAACACGGCCTCTACCAGCACCACACCGGTGATGAGATAGGCGATGTTGAACGATACGACGTTGACGATCGGGGCCGCGGCGTTGGGAAGCGCGTGGCGAAGAACCACGCGTTTGGTCCGCAATCCCTTGAGATAGGCTGTTTCGACATAGGCCTGATCCATCACCGCAAGAACGGCGGTGCGGGTCATGCGCAGCATCTGCGCCACAGTAACCAGAACCAGCGTCAGAGCAGGAAGCGTGGTGGCTTTCAGCCAATCCGCAAAGCCCATACCCGGATAAGTGTCGGCAAGGCTCGGCAAAAGATTGTACTGCACGGACACGAAAAGGATCAGCAACAGGCCCAGAAAATATTCCGGAAGGGAGACAAAGCCCAGCGCAACGATGTTGACAGCCCGATCGAACAGGCTGCCGCGCCAGATGGCACTGAACAGACCCAGAAGTACGGCAACCGGAACGGACACGACGGCGGCATACAGCGCCAGCGCCATGGTGTTCCAGAACCGCGGCCATAGGAGAGCTGCGACAGGCTGGTGGTTTGCCAGCGAATTTCCAAGGTCGCCGGTTACGAAACCGCCGAGCCAGGAAAGATAACGTTGCAGAAGGGGCTGCTCCAGACCGAGATCGGCGCGCAGCACGGCGAGAGATTCAGGCGTCGCATTCTGTCCGAGTATTGCCGACGCCACATCTCCGGGAAGAAGCTGAGTGCCGGCGAAAATAAGCGCCGACACCAGCAGAAGCGTCAAAATACCCAAAGCAATGCGCTTCAGGATAAGCTTAGTCATTATGCGTCCAACCAGACCTTTTCAGCGAGACGGGCACCCATGAAGTTGAACATCGGATGCGTGGTCACGCCCTTCAGTTTCTTGGATGTCGCATCCAGATAATCTCCGAACATCGGGATCATGGCGCCGCCCTCATTGGAGATGAGCGCCTGAAGCTCGGCATAGATTTCCTTGCGCTTCGCATCATCGAGAAGTGCACGCGCCTCGATGAGTTTCCTGTCGAAGTTTTCGTTCTTCCAGTGCGTATCATTTTGCGCCGAGGTGGACTGGTAAGCGATGGTCAGCATCTGGTCTGCTGTCGGGCGTCCGCCCCAGTATGACATGCAGAATGGAGCTTTCATCCAGACGTTGTCCCAGTAGCCATCGGCGGGTTCGCGCTTGATAGAAACATCGATGCCGCCCTTGGCCGCACTCGTGCGGAAAATCGCCGCTGCATCCACAGCGCCGGAGAAGGCGGCGTCGGAAGCGGAAATCTCTACCTTGAGCGTATCGAGGCCAGCCTGCTTCAGATAAAACTTCGCCTTCTCGGGGTCGTAGGGACGCTGCGCCAGATCCGCGGCATAAAAGCGGTCAGAACTCGGGATCGGATGATCGTTCCCGATGCGGCCGTAGCCACGCAGCGCGGTTTTCAAAAGCTGCTCGCGGTCGATGGCGTGCTTGATGGCAAGGCGGATATTGTTGTCCTTGTATGGCGCCTGCGTGCAATCCATCAGGAACGTGAAGTGCTGGCCGCCAGCCGATTGGACGATGTTGAGGTTGGGGTTACGGCGCAGCAGGTCTACTGTCTTGAAGTCGAGTTGGTTGATCGCATGGACCTGACCCGACATCATGGCATTGGTGCGTGCGGCGATATCGTTGATGACGATGACTTCCACGGCGTCAACGTGAGCGGCATTCGGCTTCCAGTAATTCGGATTACGGGTAAAGCGCGAACGAACGCCCGGATCGTAGCTTTCGAACACGAATGGCCCGGTGCCGACAGGTTTGCTGAAATCCGTCCAGCCTTCAGGCACAACGAGGAAATGGTAGTCGGACAGGATGTAAGGAAGGTCGGCATTGCCGCTTTCGAGGACGATCTTGACCTCGGTGTCGGAGAGCTTGTCGACGCTCTTGAGCGCAGACGCGACCGAGCGTGCCGCAGAGGTGGTTTCGCCACGGTGCAGGTTGATGGAGTAGATGACGTCTTCCACCGTCAGGGTCTTGCCGTTGTGGAAGGTGACACCCTGACGCAGCTTGAAGACCCACTCCACGGCGCCGGGCTGCGCTTCCCAGCTTTCGAACAATTCAGGCACAGCGTGATTGCTGGCATCGATCTCGACAAGGCCGTTCATGATCATGAAGGCCTGATTGACCGGCACCCAGTCTTTCAGGATGCGGGGATCGAGGTTATCCGTGGTGCTGCCGCCGCCGATACCCAATTTCAAAACGCCACCCTTCTTCGGTGTGTCCGCGCCTTGCGCACTGGCGTCTGTGATTAAACCGGCAGAAAGCGCCGCGAGGCTGGCCGCGCCGGCAAGAAAATGCCGCCGGTCGAGCGAGAAGGAAAAGGGGGAGGATGTCATGTTTGGGTTCCCTGTTTTTTATCGGGGCCGGACGAGGCGCGGCTGGCAGTGGCGTATCGTACTCGACGGTTCGGCACTAGATACCGATGCGCGCAGGGGGGTATGATTTTTGCGCATGGGGTCATGAAATCTGAGCGCATCCGGTTATCTGCGAAGCGGAGTAAAGGGATGCGCCGGAGCGGGTCCGGTGTAGCAGGCGCTCGCCGGGCGGGCGTGTTTATGGAGTGGTTACAAATGGGGCTAGCGGATCTTGTCGGCCTTGCAGGAGCGTTTTTTTATCTCTTCGCCTATGCCCTGTTGCAGCTACGACTTCTGACGATAGAAGACTGGCGCTACACTCTCTTAAATGTTCTGGGTGGCGTGTTTCTGATCTACTCGCTGATATGGAATTTCAACCTCGGCTCGCTGATTTCACAGGTCGCCTGGCTGCTGTTCACCATCATCGGCTACGCGCGGTTTCTCCTGGACCGGCGCCGCAAGACACCTCCTGCGCAGGCATGACGGCTTTCAACGCGCGGTTTTATGGTTGTCTGCAATCAGCCAATCGGAAACCTCGCGCACAATTTTACGCTGGTGGCGATCTGCCGGTCGCATCAGGTAAAATTTGCCTTCCGAGCGCATGGCATGGGAATGCACAGGAACGAGCGCTCCGCTATCCAGTTGGTCGCGGATGAGCCAGGTCCACCCAAGCGTTGCACCAAGCCCCTGCGATGCCGCCGCGACGCAGAGGCCATAGTCTCCGAGTTTCCACTGGATTGCATCCTGTGGCGGCAACAGGTGTGACGAGCGCCACCAGTCGCTCCAATCCTGCCATTCCCGCATCGAATCTTCGATGGAGATCAAAACCGGTGCCCTCTGCTCCATAAGATTGGTCATGCCGCGGGCAGAAACGGGGACGACCTCCTCCTGGCCGAGTTCCGATAGCCAGACGCCAATCGGTCTTTCCTTGCGATAGAAAATAGCCAGGTCGAATTCATCCAGACGCAGATGTGCCACATCGTCAGTTACCCGCACCCGCAATTCGATGCCGGGAATATCGCGTTTCAGTTTCTGCAGGCGAGGCATGAACCATTGATCCGCAATCCCGCGAGAGCAGGCGATGGTGATTTGGCTGGCGCCGGTCCACGAGCGGACGCCGTCCGTGACACTTGCGATATCGAGGATCAGCCGCGATATATCGATCGAGTAGTTTTCGCCGATGGTCGTCAGTCGCACGCCTGTCGGCACGCGCTCGAAAAGCTTGGAGCCAATGAACGCTTCCAGCTTGCCAATCTGCCGGCTGACGGCGCTCTGCGTCAGGCCCAGCTCGTTGCCCGCGCGGGAGAAGCTGCCCAAACGGGACGCTGCCTCAAAAACAACAAGCGCCTCCAGCGGCGGCAATCTAAAAGACGGTTGCATTCAGGTTCCCAAAAACAGAGTTTGCGATCCGATACACCGCCGCCGCAAACTCTTCAATTTTTTTGGGATTCCATGCTGCGCTCAGGCTTTGCCACTAGCGCCTGTCTGTTAGCCTAGACTAGGGCTGACGGTCCGGCATTATCAGCCAGAACAACTGCACGAGGTCGCGCCAGGTTCGAGCCAGATCCTCGGCCGTCGATGTCAGCTCCCTGTAAATATAGATGCCCGCAAGCGCGAGAAAGGTTGCAAGCGTTAGAACGGCCAACAGCACCCAAGGCCAGATGAGGCGTTTGCTCTTTGGCTTTGGTTCGGGCTTTGTGTCCAGATTGGGGTTCAATCACCGTCTCCTCATTCGCTTGAGGACTATGACGAAAACCGCGGGACTGCAACCGGAGGGGATACATCGAGCCCCTTCAAACCACTGGCACATAAAAGAATAACAGGTCTGCATTGACTGGGGCGGGGCAGTGAGCCGCGCCGCTTTGACGCCGCTTAACCCTTTCGCAGTGATCGAAACGCGAAGCCGGCATCTGCCACAATTGTGGAGTTTTTGCCACGAAAACATCAAGATTCATTCAGCCACAGTTCACCGGCAAGGGCGCTAAATCCCTCCATCCCGGAAGGAGGGAGATGAAATGCGTAAGATGATTTTAAGCGCTGGAATAATTCTCGGTGCCCTGTTCGGCAGTGGCGCGAACGCTATGCCTGTCGGTCAACCGGCCGCACCCCTGGCATCCAACGTTCAAAGTGTGGACTATGCTTGCGGACGCGGCTTTCATCTATCGCCGCGCGGATATTGCCGGCCCAATGGACCGCCGAGATATGAGCGCGGCTGGGACAGACGTGATCGCTGGGAAGCCCGCAGGGAGTGGCGTGAACGTCAGGCCCGCAGAGAATGGCGCGAGCGCAGAGATTGGCGCGAACATCGCGAATGGCGAGACCGTCGCGACTATCGATGGTAATGAAAACAGGCCCTCTCCGAACCGGGAGGGCCTTTTCCGTCTGGGTGCGTCTTGAGTTTTTAGCGACGATCTTCAACGCATAGATTGATCGGTTTGCGCCAATTGCCGTCATCAGTCATTTGGGCCGAACTCTTCCCAAATGATCCAAGGTTTTGACGCGTTTGCCGGGGGTGCCACAGAACTGGTCGGTGGAAGTTCGACCTTTACTATCTTCCATCATAATGGGTGCAATGAACCAAGAATGTTCGGCCATCCCATAGCCCGTTATTCTAGTTTCCCGGTGCTGCGGCTGATCCTGCAAGAATGCCGCCATCGATGTTCAGTTCGGCCCCAGTCATATAAGTTGCCTCGTCAGATGCGAGCAGGACTGCGAGCGCGGCTACCTCCTCGGCCCTGCCAAAGCGTTGCATGGGCGTTTCTTTGACCAGCGCGGCTTCACGATCTTTGCGATCCGGGCCATTTCCCAACATCGGCTCCCACATCGGTGTCATCACGGCCGCAGGGTGAATTGAGTTGCACCGGATGTTCAGGCCCTGACCGGCGCAGTATAGGGCCACGCTCTTGGTGTGGTTGCGGACGGCGGCCTTGGATGAGGCGTAGGCCGCTGCCATTGGAATTCCGACAAGCCCTGAGCGTGAGGAAATGTTGATAATCGACCCCGCACCATTTGCTCGCATGGCGCGGATTGCATAACGGCAGCCCAGAAAAGTGCCATCCAGGTTGACCGCATGGACCTTGTGCCAATCAGCAAGTTGGGTATTTTCTGGATCATGGGCTGGCGGGGCCCCTTCGAACGGTCCTTCAAAGCCTGTTATTCCCGCATTGTTGACGACGACGTCCATCTTGGGAAATTGACTGGCAATTTTCGCCCAGTCTGCCTCGCATGCGACGTCGAGACGGACAAACCTCCCGCCGATTGAGCCTGCGGTCAACAAGCCGCCATCCACGTCTATATCGGTAACGATGACCTGTGCCCCCTCGTCAGCAAACGCTTGGGCGATAGCCGCACCAATTCCGCGTGCCGCGCCGGTCACGAGTGCGGTCTTTCCAGAAAGTCTGGACATGAATGTTCCTTTGATGCAAATGCTGAGCTAGCCAACGCGTCGTTTTAAAAAGACTGCGCTGTCATCGACGTAAGTCCGGATTATCGGCGATCTTTGTCCATGGTCATAAACTCCTCATCAGCATCCTTTATTTACCCACCACTGTCTTATTGGTCAAGAAATGCACCGTATTAGTCCGCCGATGGCTTCAATGGACGAACTCCACCGGCGCGCATAAGCCCGCTGGCATCTGTCATGCGCGGATACTCCAGTCAGGTTTCGACAAACAGCTTTTCGATCGCAAAATCGATGAAGGCGCGCAGCCGCGGCGCCATGAAGCGGGCTGATGGCCAGACAATTGAAAACTGGCCTGGTGCGGCGAGATGTTCGTTCAGGACCGTCTCGAGCAGGCCATCCCTGATGGCGTCCGTCGCCAGAAATTCAGGCATGTAAGCGAGCCCCATCCCGTCAATCGCCGCCGCCCTTATCGCCTCCATATTACCGCAGGTGAGGGCGATACGCATGCTCGACAGGGGGTTGTCGCCGTTTTCCAGCAGCCATTCCTGAAACCTGCCGGAGGTCGGAAAGCGGAAGCGCAATGCTTCATGTTCTGGCAATTGGCTGGGGTGCCGGGGCGTGCCCATTCGTTGAAAATAGTCCGGCGACGCGCATAAAATGAAGCGGAATGGACCAAGACGCCGCGCTATCAGGCTGGAATCATCAAGCTCGCCACTGCGGATTGCAGCATCGAAGCCGCCCTCGATCAGATCGACGCGCCTGTCGTTAAAGTCGAGTTCCAGATCGATATCGGGATAACGCCGGCGAAATTCAGGCACGATCGGCAGCAGAAAGCGGTATCCGATTGTCGGAAGCGTCACGCGCAGACTGCCGCGGGGCAGGGCCAGATTGTCCGTTACTGCTTCATGTGCGTCGCGCAGATCGGTCAGGATGGACCGATACCGCTCAAACAGGATTGCCCCTTCATTGGTCAGGGAGACCTGCCGGGTGGTGCGATTGAACAGCCGTACGCCCAGAGATGCCTCCAGTCGGGCAACGCTTTTTCCGACAGCAGAAGCTGACAGCCCCAGGCTCTTCCCGGCCTTGGCAAAATTCAGCCTTTCGGCAACCCGGACGAAGGCATCGATCTCGCTCAACTTATCCATTGTCACTGATTAGAGAATTTTAATCCGCAATGAAAGGCCCGTGAGGCCGATTGTCGAATTCATGTCGTCTGATGAGGATGGATGCCGATACGCGACCTTGGTGTCGCGATGCCATTTCACGATTGGAGTTCGCATGAACGACGCCCCTCATAGATCCTCAGCCAGCCGGAATTCGGTATTGGTGGCGGTGTGTCTTGCCGCCTTGACCCTTCCTTTGAACTTCTCTGCCGGTGCGGTTGCCACACCGGCTATCGGGCAGGACCTCGGGGGATCGCCTGCATCCCTCACCTGGATCACCAATGCCTTCATGCTGGCTTTCGGAAGTCTTCTGATGGCGGCAGGCGCGCTGGCAGATCGATATGGCAGAAGGCGGGTGTTCTTGATCGGCCTTGCGCTGTTTACCGGCTTCTCCTTTGCGCTTGGATTTGCGCCTTCGGTGTGGATCATCGATCTGCTACGTGCCGGTCAAGGCGTGGGCGCCGCCGCGGCCCTGGCCGGAGGTACGGCCGCACTTGCGCAGGAATTCGACGGCCACGCTAGGACGCGTGCCTTTGGGTTGCTTGGAACGACCTTCGGCGTCGGTCTTGCATCTGGTCCGCTGCTGACGGGATTGATGATCGAAACGGTCGGATGGCGGGCAATATTCCTTGCCGGCGGCCTGATCGGCCTCCTTGCCCTGATCCTCGGCCCGCCACGGATGCGTGAAACGAGGGATCCCAATGCGGCGGAACTCGACTGGCTGGGCGCTGCAAGCTTTACCCTCACACTCACCCTCTTCACCGTTGCGATGATCGAACTGCCTGTTCTCGGGTCTAACGGTCTCATCGCTTTCAGCACAGGATTTGCGTTTTCGCTTGCAGCCTTCGTCTTGATCGAAATGCGGGCGGCGCGACCGATGCTGGACTTATCGCTGTTCCGTTATCCGCGGTTCGTGGGGGTGCAGCTATTGCCAATCGCCACCTGCGCCTGTTTCGTTGTTCTTCTTGTTATCATTCCGTTGCGCCTCATCGGTATCGAGCAACAAGGAGCAATCGGGGCGGGGTTCATCATGTTGGGACTGTCGGCTCCGATGCTGGTGGTGCCTATAGTCGCGACGATGTTGGCGCGTCATGTTTCCCCGGGCATGCTCTGCGGCATCGGCCTGCTGATCGCCGCCTCTGGCCTCGTCTGGCTTGCCGGCTTCACCGCAGAGGATGGAGCCATGATCGTTCTGCCCATGCTCGTCATCGGGGTGGGCGCCGGCCTGCCATGGGGCCTGATGGATGGCTTGTCCGTTGGCGTCGTGCCGGTGGAGCGTGCGGGAATGGCGACCGGCATATTCAGTACCGTGCGGGTCGCCGGTGAGGGCATCGCGCTTGCAGTCGTCAGCGCCGCCCTGTCGGCATTGACCTCGGCATCCCTCGGACGGCTGGCGCCTTTGTCTACGCCCCTCTTGAATCAGACAGGTCAGCGTCTGGCAGTGGGCGACCTGGCGGGTGCAGCGGCAATATCGTCCCACATCGGGGACGACCTGTTGCGGGATGCCTATCAGACTGCGTTTTCGACACTTTGCTGGTGGCTTGCCGCGGTGACGACGCTATGCGCCATCGCAGTCCTTTTCCTGCTGCCCAATAGTGCTGCGGTCGCCGACAAGGTGACGGCTCCGTAGATTATCGGGAACGAACACGGTGTTCCCGATTGGGCGTGGATGAGGGGAGGCCAGTGATGCGGCCGAAGAACATTTGCGGGCATATCCTTTGATATGCTCCGCCGGCCCGCCTTCCGGGCGATCTCCTACTCATGTGCCGTTGTTCAATGAACTAGACTACGGGAGCAGGCAAGATCGCCTCTTTCACAGCCAGCTCTGCCATGGCGAGGGCGGCATCGCGGGTTTTGGCGGCGGCAATAAACCGGCCATTGTGGCAGAAACTCGCGCCTTCAATGCCACAAACGGCTTCCAGATCGCCATTTGTAAGGCCCGCCCATGCCGCAGGCAGGTCTGCCCGCAGTTCAAAGCCTTCATCTGCGCGACGGATACCGGTGAGACACCAGTCCTTGTCACGCGGGTGAACGACAAACAGCAGATTGTCTGCGCCCGCCTTCACAATGGCGGGCCGAAACGGCATGCCCATCGGCAATTCCAGAATATGACCTTCACCGGCATCGACGATAGCCTGCATTACAAGCGCCTCGGCGCGCAGTTTCGCAGCGCTTTTGGCTATTTTCGCCTCGACGAAGCTGCGGGCAATGACGAGCGCCGCGTGGAAACTGCGATCATCTGCTTCGGGGTCGGTCTCGTCAAAAACAGGTTTCAGAGTTTCCAGCAGGACAGGTAGCGTCAGCGCAACCAGCGGCCCGGCGACGGAGGGGCTGACCGCACCATTGTCGACCAGATCGACCGGCAGCACAAAGCTACCATCGAAAGAGGTATGGACGGTTTCGACATGTTCATAGGGGATGCCGAAGGCGGCAAGATAGTCCCGGCCGAAATGCTTCCAGATCAGTCCGAATGAACTATATGGCTGACCGTCATCCCTCAGCGGCGCGCCGCGCTGATGGTGATCGAATATCCTGCTTGTCGCGTCATAGGCGCCGCCGACATCGTAGATGATGCGGTCCACGCCGGGGGTGATCCATTCCGGCGCCCGGCTGCGGACGATGCGGGCCTGCGGGAAAAGTCGGGTCAGGATGACGCTGGACAGCAGTTCGTCGGCATGGAAGCCACCGGAATGGGTGACGAGAAAATCCGGGATCATGTCAGGATAAGCCTTGTTGCTTGCGGGAGGTCCGCCTGGAATTGAGGCACCTGATACCCTTTGCCCGACGCCATCTCAACCCGTCATTCGCCGCTTCTGTATCATATTGCCGGTGTGGGACTGGCTCCACTCGTAGCGGAAGGTAACGCCGCTCCCCTTATCGCCTTCTTGCACTACGTTTGTTTCCGTGTTTCGTATGTACTGGAAAACCCATACGTATTGCAGTCGGGGAGGAGCGGCATTTGCCTCTTCGTCAGGCGGCATCCAGAGAGAGGGTCAGGTCGGCGACCAGATCGTCGGGATGTTCGATGCCGATTGACAGCCGGATCGTGGAATCAAGCACACCAATGCGCTGGCGGATATCGGCCGGAACACCCGAATGCGTCATCGTTGCAGGATGGGAGGCGAGAGATTCCGTACCGCCAAGGCTGACCGCGAGTTTGAATATCGTGAGAGCGTTGAGGAATTTGAAAGACGCTGCCTGCCCGCCCGCAATGTCAAACGAGAAGGTCGATCCCGCACCGGTGCATTGATCTGCAAACACCTTGCCAACCGGGGACGCCGGATCGTGAAACGGCAGATAATGGATTTTCTCGACCTTGGGATGCGCCTTCAGGAACTCGGCCACCACCTTGGCATTGCTGTTTGCCCGCTCCATGCGGATTTGTAGCGTCTCAAGCGAGCGCCCGAGCATCCAGCACGAATGCGGGTCGAGCTGGGTGCCGATCGCTCCGCGTAATGCCTTCACCTGCTTCATGACATCCTTGCGACCGAGCGCTGCTCCGGCAATGAGGTCGGAGTGCCCGCCAACGTATTTTGTCAGTGAATAGAGCGAGATATCGGCACCGTGCTCGATAGGCCGCTGGAACACCGGACCGAGGAGTGTGTTGTCGCACGCGATGATTGGCCTGTGCCCCTGCTTCTGGCCGATCACGTCTGCAACGCGGCTGATCATGGGGATATCGACAATACTGTTTGTCGGGTTGGCGGGGGTCTCGATGAGGATGACGGACACCCTGCCTTTCGCCATCGCAGCCTCTGCGGCGGATATCACCGAGGCCTCGCTGACACCATCGGCGAAACCCACCGCCGAAACGCCGAAATTGTGGAAGGTCTTTGCCAGCAGCGTCTCAGTGCCGCCGTACAAAGGCTGGGAATGGAGTACGGTGTCGCCAGGCCGGACGAAGGCGAAAAGCGTCGTCGAAATGGCGGACATGCCGGACGAGAAGAGCGCACAACTCTCGGTGCGTTCGTAAACGGCAAGGCGGTCCTCGACGATCTCGCTATTGGGATGGTTGAAACGCGAATAGACGAGGCCTGCACCTCTGCCTGCGGGCGGCTCCTTGCGGCCGGAGACATAGTCGAAGAAGTCGCGACCGTCTTCCGCCGACTTGAAGACGAAGGTTGAGGTCAGAAACACAGGCGGCTTCACCGCTCCTTCCGACAATTCCGGATCGTAGCCGTAATTGAGCATCTGGGTTTCAGGATGGAGAGCGTGGTTGCCGATATGGGTTTTAGACGGATGCGGTGCGGTCATTTGCGGAAGGTCCTCCTCAACAGACGTTGAACTGTCCGCAGCTTACATCCAATCAAGCCAAAATACCTTGCATTCTGAAGCGTGGATATGTCTGATGAAGCAATATATTGCGGAGAATCGTGCTTTATGTCGCAAAAAATTGCAGATCCAATCGACCGGCGGATAGTCAAGGAGCTGTCTGCCGACGCAAGGATCACCAACAACGAACTTGCCGAGCGAGTCGGCTTGTCGGCATCTGCATGTCTGCGGAGGCTGCGACGGCTGGAAGAGACGGGGGTGATCAAAGGTTATTCCGCGATCGTCGATCCGGCAATCGAGGGATGGACGATGACCGCGCTTGCATCCATCCGCCTCAGTCGCCAGCACGATGACGAAATCCAGATGTTCGAGGCGGCCGTTCTGGACTGGGACGAGGTTCTGGAATGTCACCTCGTCACGGGTTCGAGGGACTACATGCTCAAGGTCATGTGCGGTGGGCTCGAGGACTACGAGCGCTTCATCAAGGAGAAGATCGCGAAGCTGAAATGCGTCGACACCATCGAGACCAGCTTTGTCATGAACACCATCAAGGCGCGGCGCATCTAAGCTTTGCTTGAGGCTTCGCGCCCGGTGTGTTCAAGCTCCGAGAACCGGAGCTTGAACCGTTTGGGGGTGCGATCGAACGACTTACTCGGCCGTCGCCTGGATATCGACCTTGTCGAGAAGAAGCATCGGGTTTTCAGACGCTGCAACCAGATCAAAAAGACCAAGGCCATTTGGTCCAGTGGAGCGGGCGGTAACCGTAAGAGTACCTGGGTTGTTGATGAAGCGAAGCAACGCGTCCACCGCACTCTTGAGTTTGGGCTGTTCAGCTGCGATCTGCTGCAAGCCCGCGCTTGCCACGAGTGTCAGAACACCGCGCACTTGATCCTCGGTCATGTCGTTTTGCAGAGCATACAGCTTGATAGCCTTGGCCATCATACCTTCGTCCTTGATCGTCAGCTTTACCTCGCGACCCGCGAGCCCCAGGAGGGCGGCCTGAGTACGATTGGTGTCGAAGGAGAAGAACTCCTCGGTGAACCCGCTCGCCAGACCGGAAAAATTGACGCTGCCAATATCCTTGCCGCGCATGGAGATTTCCCGGATCACCAGGTTCTTGTTCGGTTCATCCCAGCCGGCGGCAAGGGCATAAGACAGGGCGAGTGCCTCGAAACCCAGTTTGCGGGCTTCGACAAAAACTTCCTCGGTCGAATCTTCCGGGATCGGAAGAGAAAGGTCATCCTGCCTGATCACGATATCCGTGGGTATGCCGTTGAAGGGCTTTGTCAGACCCATCTCGAAATTCCTGAGCGTGAACTTGATGCGCTCAGGCACGCCCTCCGTCTTTTCACCAGTCTCGTCGTCTGTCTGTTCCGGGGCGGCGACGTCAACATTGATGCCTCCGACGCGGACGGTGCCCAGTTCCGGTATCAGGTGATTAAACGGGAAAGTCTCGATCTGCTTGTCGTCAAGCCCGACGATTTTGGAGAGACTCTCGATTGTGGAACTCCAGTCAAAGCCCTTGAGGCTTGCCTCGGCGACTTCGATCGTGTCGACGCCATTTCCGATCGACATGCCATTCAGGCCGAAGTCGAGCTTACGGCTGTCCATCTGCATATCGATACGATCAATGCCGACCTTGACCCTTTTGCCGGCAGCCCCTTCGCTTTCATCAGGCGCGTCGGCTTTGAACCCGAGCAACTGCATGTTGCTCTTGCCAATCATATCGAGAATGGACAGGGCCTTGGCGAAAATTGCCTGGCGTTCCTGAGGTGAAAGCTCGTCGGTATTTTTGGCCGCCGAAAGCGCGTTCATCGTTTCCAGAAGCGGCTCGGCCGGCATGCGGGCGCTGAAGCCGTCGCTGCGTATTTCATCGTAGGTGAAATGACCGTCTCCGTCCGAGAACGAGATTTTGCTGACGGAAAGCGGGCCATAGAGAAGCTTTGCGTCCTTATCTTCGGGACCCGCTTTTTCCGTATAGAGCCTTGCGAGGTAAGCGGCATCGAAGTCCTGTCCGGCTACGGCGCCGGTCGATACGACCAAGTGCTTCTTTTTCATCGCGCCAGTGCTGTCCGGTAGATCCATCTGGATGTCGTAGCTGGCGTTGTCGATGGAATATCGGGCGACCCGGCCTTTGGCGATGTCCGAGAAGGCTACGTTCTTATAAACAGTCTTCTGCTCGGTGGTGGCGATGGACTGCGTGAATGTCATCTCAGGCGTGGAAATACGCTCTGCTGCAAAGCGCTCTATGCGCTTAGGCAGAGAGTTGGCATTTCCGTCTCCGGATACTTCAGCCGCATCCGGTTTTGTGAACGCGGCATTCTCGACACGCGCATGCGCCATCGAGATCTTGCCGGTTGGCACATCAACATTAATGTCGTTC
The DNA here is from genome assembly GCF_052114365.1 of Agrobacterium sp. MCAB5. Lineage (NCBI taxonomy): Bacteria > Pseudomonadati > Pseudomonadota > Alphaproteobacteria > Hyphomicrobiales > Rhizobiaceae > Agrobacterium > Agrobacterium sp. MCAB5. The sequence goes on along the minus strand of NZ_JBFREP010000006.1, from coordinate 164,109 downwards.
AGCTCCAGTGCGCCATCCAGGAAAGGAAATTTTGGACGTCCATCGATAGCTGCAATCCGGATGTTCTTGCCATCGGCAAGCGGCAAGGCCAGTTCGCGAATATGAATCTGCCCGAGGAAATCAACCTCAACGGAACGGGCAGTTGCGCCAGTGCGAGCAACGAGTTCGCTCACCTTTGCTTCGTAGAAGGCCTTACCCCCGATGACGCCTGCAGCAGCAACAGCAATAATCGCAACCGCCGCCCATAGAGCTTTGGTCCGGCCCTTACCGGTTTGGGTATTTACCTGTTCCACGAAATTGGTCCTCTCCGACGCGATTTGAAACTGCACGCCTTTTAAGCACGCGAAAGTTGCTCCGCAAGTGGGCGCTAGCGGGACAGTTGGAGAACTTGTCCCAAAACGCAAAACGCCGGGTCCGCTCCTGACCAAACATCAAACGGGACCGCCTGGCATTTTGCAGATCATAAAGGTCAAGAATGCTGGGCAGCGCCAACGCGGTGCCGGTTCGAGCGTCTCAGCTGCCGCCACTCACTGGACAATATAGTAGACATAGTCCACCATATTGTTTCCGACGTATGAAGCGTCGGCCAAAGCGAACAAAGTTACAAAAAAACAAGGGGAACTTATGTCGCATCCAACCACGTCAGCCGACGTGGTGCTGTCCGTTCGCAATCTCACGGTGGATCTTCCGCCGGGAATGGAGCGCACCCACGCGGTCAAGAATATCTCTTTCGACCTCCACGCAGGTGAAATCCTGTGCATTATCGGTGAATCCGGGTCCGGCAAATCCGTCACTGCCAGCACGATCATGGGGCTGTTGTCGCCCGTGATAAAAGTCAGCTCCGGCGAAATCCATTTCAAGGGAATGGACATACTTGCGGCCAGGGAAGATAAAATCCGGCCGCTGCGTGGTCAGGCGGTCTCAATCATTTTCCAGGATCCGCTCTCCGCGCTCAATCCGTTGATGACAATCGGGGATCAGATCGCCGAAGTGCTTGAAGCGCATGGCTATGGAACGCCTGAAACCCGCAAGACCAAGGTTCTGGATCTACTTGAAGAAGTCGGTCTTCCCGACCCGCCTCTGATGCGGCTGCAATATCCATTCCGTCTGTCTGGCGGACAACGCCAGCGGGTCATGATCGCCATGGCACTGGCACTCGATCCGGATGTCCTGATTGCCGATGAGCCAACAACCGCTCTCGACGTTACCACCCAGGCGCAGATCCTTGAGCTCATCCGCAAGATACAGAAGCGCAAGAACATGAGCGTCATGTTCATCACCCATGATTTCGGCGTCGTTGCCGAAATTGCCGATCGCGTCGTGGTGATGGAGAAGGGATATCTTGTGGAGCAGGGAAGGGCGGACCAGGTTCTGGTCAATCCCGTCCACCCCTATACCCAGCGACTTGTCGCTGCGGTGCCACGGATGCGGAGCACTGAGCGTTCAGTCAGCGAAGAAGCTCCCGTCGTTCTCAAGGTCGAAAATCTTGAGAAGGAATATCGCAGCTCCGGCTCGTTTTTCCGCAAGGCCCGTATCGTCAAGGCGGTCAATGGTGTCAGCTTCAAGCTTCACAAGGGCCAGACCCTTGGTATCGTTGGCGAAAGCGGGTCGGGCAAGTCCTCGCTCGGGCGTGTCCTGCTGAAATTGCTGGACGCGGATGGCGGTTCAATATGCTTCGATGGCCGTGACATAGCAGCGATGGACGAAACGGCGTTTCGATCGTTGCGACCCTATATCCAGATGATTTTTCAGGATCCTTTCGCGTCGCTTAATCCCCGCCATACGATCGGCAGGATCTTGACGGTCGGCCCCGTTGCCCACGGAATGGCTGTGCATGAGGCGAGAATAAAGGCTCTGGGAATTCTGAAGCTCGTGGGGCTGGATGAGCAGGCCTATGACCGTTACCCGCACGAATTCTCCGGCGGCCAACGCCAGCGCATCGGCATTGCCCGTGCACTGATGTTTGATCCGGTCGTCCTTGTGGCCGACGAAGCCGTGTCTGCTCTCGACGTTTCCATACAGGCGCAGGTTCTGGAGCTTCTGGCGCGGGTGCAGGCTGAAATGAAGGTGGCGATGATCTTCATCACCCATGACTTGAGAGTCGCAAGCCAGATTTGCGACGATGTGCTTGTCATGCACAAGGGAACGGTTGTCGAACAGGGGCCGCCGACAAAAATCTTCCGGTCGCCGGCCCATCCCTATACCCGCAAACTCGTTGCGGCGATCCCCGGTGCGGATTGGGAACCTGCGGCAACTGCCGTCGGCACATAACATCGAAGTCTGACGAGCCGGACACCTCGTCAGACTTTGCATCGCGCGACATCGAAGACCGATTGCACCGCCGGATTATCATGGATCCGGCGGCGCGAGAGGTTTTCCTTTTAAAGGTCTGATTTAAATAATAAAAATATGATTTCAGGAATAAAAAGTAGTTGCGTTTGTCTACTAATTATCCTTTCATTCAGTCACGAAACTGACATACGACATGGCCGAAAACCTGCACTGCGGCACGCCGGGAAAGCGTGTGCGCCAATGTCGATCTTTGACCATTCGAACGGAAACTTCATGTCCAAACCAACTGAAAACCCGCCGACATCGCCAACTGATATCAATCTCGACGTGCTTGAAGACACGCTGAGCTTTTACATCCGCACGATCAACCTTGCCGTATCGCGCGATCTCGATGCCCGGCTGGACGGGCTGGATGTGGCGAAGGGAACTGGAAAGATCACGACCCTGCTGCTCGTCGATGACTACCCGGGTATCCGTCCTTCAGTGATAGCTCATCTGACGATGCGGGACCGGTCTGCAATGGGCAGGATCATCGACCAGATGGTGTCGCACGATCTGATACGCCGGGAAGTGTCGCAGGAAGACAGCCGCGCCCAGGAGCTTTACATCACCGAAGCCGGAGCGGCGCTTGCAACGAAAATCCGGGAGATCGTTCCGCAGCAATCGCGCGATTTCTTCAGCTTCATCCCGGAAGACGAGCAGAAGCAGGTTATCGACATTTTGCGTCGCGCCTACCGCCATATTGTGAGGCTAGCATGATGGAACGAACGACAAAACGCGTTGCTCTCATATCCGGTGCAAGTCGGGGTATAGGCGACCATATCGCTGCTACTCTTCTTGGCGAAGGCTGGTCGGTATCGCTTGGTATGCGCAGCCCGTCGCTGCCGCAATGGGCTGTGGGTCACGAGGGACAGGTCCATCTTGCCCATTACGACGCAAATGATGCGAGTGCGGAGAAGCGCTGGGCCGATGAAGCGTATCAGCATTTCGGTCGTATCGATGCTGTCGTGGCCAATGCCGGCATCATGATACCGAAGACAGTGATCGAAGCAGACGACGAAGACATCGACGCCATGCTTGCGGTCAACGTCAAGGCACCGAGAAGGCTGGTTAAGGCCGCCTGGGAGGCGTTGAGCGAGAGCGGTCGTGGCCGGGTCATCATCCTCGCTTCCCTCTCCGGCAAGCGGGTGAAGTCCGCATCTGCCGGTAGCTATTCTCTCTCCAAATTTGCGGCGGTCGCGCTTGCGCATGCCATCCGACAGGCGGGCTTCGAAAGCGGCGTGCGCGCGACAGCCGTATGCCCCGGTTTTGTTGCGACCGATATGGCGACCGCCTTATCCGAACGGCCGGCGGATCAAATGACCCAGCCCGCCGATCTTGCCCGCATCATTGCCATGCTGCTGTCCTTACCGAATGAGGCTTCCGTCGCCGAATTCGCCATCAATTGCCAGCTTGAGGAGTTTTTCTGACATGCCCGGTCCTTATGTCGTTCCCGTCCATGGCGATGCGGAATTGCCGAAAGAAGTCGATGTCGTCGTCATTGGCGGCGGCATTATCGGCACCTCCACCGCGCTTGAACTCGTCGATCAGGGGCTGCGTGTTGCGCTTTGCGAAAAGGGCGGTATCGGCCACGAGCAGTCGAGCCGCAACTGGGGCTGGGTGCGCATTTCCCGCCGCGACCCACGCGAGGTGCCCTTGATGGCAGAATCGCTGCGCATCTGGGCGGATCTCAATCGTCGTACAGGGCGGGAAACTGGTTTCAAGCGTTCCGGCATTGTCTTTACATGCGCAAACGAAAAGGAATTTTCCGAGCACGAACGCTGGAACCGCAATCTGGAAGGCTACCAGATTGAAAGCCGCATGCTGAGTGCAAAGGAATTCAAGGCGAAATATCCTCATTCCAACATGGATGTCGCCGGTGCGCTCTATACTGCCGGTGATTGCCGGGCCGAGCCGCAGCGCGCCGCCCCGGCCATCGCCGAAGCTGCCCGCGACCGCGGCGCCTTCATCCTGACCGAATGCGCCGTGCGCGGTCTGCAGCTTTCCGGCGGCAAGGTGTCTGGTGTCGTGACAGAGCGCGGTGAAATTGCCTGCAAGGCGGCGGTCATGGCGGGTGGCGCGTGGTCCAGCCTGTTTCTCGGCAACAACGGTCTCGATCTGCCGCAGCTCAAGGTCATGAATTCCGTGCTGCGCACAAAGCCGCTGGAAGGCGGCCCGGAAGAGGCAATCTGGTCGAACGGTTTTGCGATCCGCAAGCGTCTCGACGGCGGATATACGATCGCTAACGGCTTCCAGAACATCGTCGACATCGTGCCCGCATCTTTCCGTTATGCACTGAAATTCCTGCCGGCTCTGCGGCATGAGTGGCGCTCGCTCGACCTGCGCCTGACTGGCCGCTTTTACGATGAATGGCGCATTCCGCGCCGCTGGGCGCTCGATGAGGCTTCACCCTTCGAATATAACCGCGTGCTTGATCCCGTTCCGGCCATGGACATGACGGACGGCGCCTTTGCCAAGCTGAAGAAGGCCTTCCCCGTTTTCGAAAAGGCCGAAATTTCGCAGCGCTGGGCGGGCATGATCGATGTGACGCCCGACGCTATTCCGGTCATCGACAATATCGACGCCATTCCGGGCTTTCATGTTGCAACCGGCTTTTCCGGCCATGGTTTCGGCATCGGCCCGGCGGCGGGAAAACTCATGGCTGATATCGTCACAGGCCGCAATCCGATTGTCGATCGTCGCGATTTCCGTTTCAGCCGCTTCAGCGACGGCTCGAAGATCGAGCTGGTCAGCGGCTTTTGAAATGAGAAGCCCGGCGGTCAGGTGCCGCCGATCCTTTTGACGCATGAGGCAGGCAACTGCTGATGGGAGTAGTACCGCCCAAAGAGGCGGAAGCAAAAATAATCGTCGTGTTCAACCATCGGATCAAGGGGAACTAAAAAATGTCCGACCAGAACAAGCCGCTTATCAATACCACCCGCCGCCAGGCACTCGGCCTTTTGGCGCTCGGCGCATCCGGCGTCGTCCTTTCCGGTCTTCCGGGTTTTTCCCGCGCCATGGCGCAGGACAAGGCCGCCAAAGGCCAGCTCACGGTCGGCTTCTCGCAGGAGCCTACCGTGTTCAATCCACATATGCCGCATATTGAAGTAGATGAAGGCATCCATTTCAGCATCTTCGACCCGTTGTTTTATGTCGACGAGAAAGGTGCCTTCGTGGCAGCTCTCGCCGCCGAAGTGCCGACGGTCGAAAACGGCGGCATTTCCGCCGATGGTCTCAACTGGAAGGTCGAGCTGCGTGACGACATCAAATGGCACGACGGCAAGCCGTTCACCGCTGAAGACGTGAAGTTCACGCTTGAACTTCTGGTCGATCCCAACTTCCGTTCATGGCGCAAGACCGGGCACGAATTCGTAAGGGATTTGACCGTGGTTTCGCCGACGGAAATTACCTGGAAGATGGAAAAGCCATTCGCGCCCTATCCCTCGATCCTTGCTTCCACATTTATTACGCCGAAGCACCTCCTAGGTGCGGAAGCTGACCGCAATACCGCCGCCTATAACAACGCGCCGGTCGGAACGGGCGCATTCAAATGGAAGGAGCGGGTTGCGGGTGACTACATTCTGCTCGACGCCAATACCGAGTATTTTGGTGATGGCCCGCATATAGAGCGTCTGGTCTACAAATACGTACCCGACCTGAATGTGATGTACACCCAGTTCAAGACCGGCGACATAGACGTGGTGGGCCTGCAATGGATCACACCCGACCATTATGACGAGGCCAAGGATCTCGCCGGCAAGGTGGTCAACGTCGTGCCCGGCTCGACGATTGAATCCCTCTCGTTCAACATGGAACGTCCACAGTTCAAGGAGCCGGCGGTAAGAGAGGCGCTTTATGCGGCGATCGACAAACAATCGATCATCGAGGCACTTTATTACGGTTTGCCCACACCCACCGAAAGCTACGTTCCGCAGCAGTCTTTCTATTACAATCCAGATCTTCCCAAGCATGAATATTCCATCGAGAAAGCTAAAAAGCTGCTCGACGATGCGGGCTGGGTGCCCGGGGCGGACGGCATACGCGCCAAGGATGGCGTGAAGCTCGCCTTCACCTGCTCCACGACAGCGGGCAATCACATCCGCGAACAGGTTCAGCAATACATGCAGCAATCCTTCAAGGATATCGGCGTGGAGATGACCATTTCGAACCTGCCGCCAGCTGTCATGTGGGGTGACTACTGGATGCTGTCGAAGTTCGATTCGGTTATCGTCGGGCTCGACTTCCTGACCGGCCCGGATCCCGATACCTCCGACTTCTTCCGCTCGACGTCGAGTGCTGCAAAAGGCGGCTCGGGCCAGAATACCTGGCAGTTCGTCAACAAGGACGTCGATGATCTTCTGGCCAAGGGCGGCAGTCTCTTCGTGCCGGAGGAACGCAAGGCCGTCTACCTGAAGATTCAGGAGATCATGCGCAAGGAACTACCGCTGTTGCCACTGTTCCAGTACGCAACAGTGCGTGGTCACAAGCAGGGCGTCGAAAACGTGAAGCCAAACGTCAATAACCGTATCGATACCTGGAACGTTGCGACCTGGCGTCTGGCGTAAAGCCTACCGCAGACAGGGCTTTATGCCCGATCCATGTGAAGTGCCGGCTTTGAAGCAGCCGGCACTCTTACGGCTATTCGTGGATGGTTGCTAGCCAGTTCCACGATGCGACCTGGAGTCTCATCATGCTGACCTTTCTTCTCCATCGAATATGGCAGAGCCTCGTACTTCTGCTGCTTGTCTCGATCATCGGTTTTGCCATCCTCAACCTCGCGCCTGGCGGGCCATTGTCACAATTTGCCCTGACGCCCGGCATGACGCGGGAGGCGCTTGATCGCATCGCCCACCAGATGGGTCTCGATCGACCCTTGCCGGTGCAATATCTCGAATGGGCCTGGCGCCTGCTGCAAGGCGATTGGGGGAAATCCTATCGCGACCAACGTCCGGTTCTCGATATCATCTCCGGGCATTTGTTTGCGACCCTGCTGTTGATGGTCTCATCAACCGTCGTATCCATCCTTGTCGGCACCTGGATCGGTATCAAGGGCGCGACCAAACGTTACACGCTGTTCGATTACACCGCCACGGTCGGGGCCATGGTCGCGCTGTCAATTCCCACCTTCTGGTTCGGGCTGGTGGCCATCTATGTTTTCGCGCTCAGGCTGAAATGGCTACCGGCGGGCAACATGTATACGATCGGCGATCAGTCTTTTTATGACTATGCAATTCACCTGATCATGCCGAGCCTGGTACTTGCCCTCGTCAACATCGCCGTCTGGAGCCGCTACATGCGGACTGCGACGCTTGACGTCATCAATCAGGATTTCGTCCGTACCGCCCGCGCCAAGGGGCTGACCCCGCGCCGGGTTCTGATGAAACACGTCGTCGGCAACGCACTTCTGCCAATGATTACCCTTGCCGGTCTGCAGCTTCCGACGATTCTCGGCGGCGCGCTTGTCACGGAGACGGTCTTTACCTGGCCCGGCATGGGCCGCCTGTTCCTCGATAGCCTTGGTTATCACGACTACCCCGTCGTGATGGGGCTTCTGATGTTTTCCGCAATCCTCGTGCTCATCGGAAGCTTGCTCGCTGACCTCATGGTCGCTCTCGTCGATCCCCGCATCCGGCTCGGATAGAGCCGGATCGACGAAACGCCGCACTCAATCGAAGGAAAGACCATGTCCGCTGCAACCCTCCATCCCTCACAGGCCGCACCGCGGTTCCACTGGTGGCAGAACCGCACGCTGCGCCGTTTCGCCCGCCACAAGCTTGCTGTGCTCGGCCTCATCATGATCACCGTCATGATTTTCGCCTGCGTGGTCGGGCCCTATCTCTTGCCTTACGATGAATTGTTCATCGATCTGCGCGCCCGTTTTGCCCCGCCGATGACCGGTTACCATATTTTCGGCACCGATCCGCTCGGACGCGACATAGCTGCGCGCCTTTTCAATGCCGGCCGCATTTCACTGCTGGTCGGGTTTTTCGCCATGGTGCTGTCGACACTGATCGGCACCATCATCGGTGTCGTTGCCGGTTATTATGGCGGGCGCATCGGCGCGATACTGATGCGTTTCGTCGACGCCTTTCTGTCTTTCCCGAGTATTTTCCTGCTTCTCGCTCTGGCTGCTTTCGTCAAGCCGAGCCCGTTCATGATCACGGTTATCATTGCCGTCACGAGCTGGATGGAAATTGCCCGTCTGGTTGAAGCGGAAGTGCGGTCTCTGCGCGAACGCGACTTCGTCATGGCAGCCCGTATGCTGGGCCTGCCCAATGGCTGGATCATGTTCCGGGAACTGCTGCCGAATGCTGTCGGCCCCATCATCGTTGCCGCGACCCTGACGGTCGCGCGTGCCATCCTTCTGGAGGCCTATATCAGCTTTCTCGGTTATGGCATTCAGCCGCCGCTGCCGAGCTGGGGCAATATGTTGAACGGAGCCCAGCAATATCTCGACAAGGCGCCCTGGCTCGCCATCGTGCCGGGCGTCGCCATCACGCTTGCCGTCACCAGCTTCAATTTCATCGGTGATGGGCTTCGTGATGCGCTCGATGCGCGCAGCGACCTGAACTGAAGGTGTCGGTAGATGGTTTCGTTCTCACCCTTTGACGTGACACTGTGGTATGCGACCGCAGCTTCAGCACCGCATACGGAGCCTCTTTCGGGTCGCGTGCGGGCCGATGTCTGCGTCGTCGGCGCGGGTTATACCGGTCTGACGACCGCATTGGAGTTGGCGAAAACCGGCATCAATGTCGTGCTTCTGGAGCGGCAGGAAATCGGCTTCGGCGGTTCGGGCCGCAATGCCGGACATTGCACCCCGACCTTTACCCATTATAGCCTGCCAGAACTGCGCAGGATGCTGGGCGAGCCCTGGGCGGAACGGCTGATCGAACGGCAAACGCGGGCAAATAACCGCGTCTCGAGCATGATCCGCGACTATCAGATCGACTGCGAATGGGTACAGAACGGTTATGTGATGGGCGCACCGCATAAGGGCGCCATGGATGAGATCAGGCGCAAGGTCGAGACCTATAATGCGGTGGGCGCGAAAACCCGGTTGCTCGACCGTGACGAGGTTGAAGCGGTCACCGGCAGTCCGCGTTTCGACGGCGGCTGGCTGCATGAAGAGGCAGGTCACCTCAATCCGCTCGGTTACGCCCGCGGTCTCGGCCGTGCTGTCATCCAGGAGCGCGGAAAGATATTTACCGGCTCGGCAGTGACGGGTTGCGAACGCGACATAACCGGAGGCTGGAAGGTCAAGACCGATCGCGGAGAAGTGGTCGCGTCGAAAGTGATCTTCACCACTGGCGCTTATACGGTTGGTGGTTGGCCCAAGCTGGATCGGACGTTCAAGATTCAACGCGTGTTCGTTGCCGCTACGCAAATTTTGTCCGAAGAGACACGCCGGACGGTACTGCCGCAGAACACGACCATTCATGATGGTCGCGGCGATATCTACGTCTACAAATACAATGCCGAAGGCCGGATCGTCGCATCGATGTTTCCCATGGGACGCCGCGGCCGCGACATGGCCTATACGAGACAGGTCATGAGCGAACGGCTCAAATGGCTGCATCCAAAGCTCCGGGAAGAGATCCGCTGGGAGTATTTCTGGTTCGGCGAACTCGATATGCAATATCGCACCGTACCGCGGTTTTATGGTCTCGCGCCGGGCGTTGTGGCTTTGACCGGTCTTTCGGGCCGTGGTGTGCCGACCGGCTCGATGCTCGGTTCCATTCTTTCGGAATGGGCGCTTGGCAAGCCGGAGAACGAGCTTGCCCTGAAGCTGGAACCACTGAAGGCAGCTCCCTTCTTTATGGGTTTCGCACCCGCAATGGCGCTGCGTTACTACCGGCTGCGCGACAACATATCCACGAAACTAGCTGGGGCGGAACTGCCACCCCATGCCTGAACCGGCGCGGCCACAAGGTCCGTGCCAACATTGACAAAGCAAGGAGAATTCCCGTGACCATGCCGATTTTCAATATTTCCGATGACGTGGATCTTGTTCCGGCCATGCCCGCCGAAGGCCGTGAAGGCGGTTCGTATCGTCGCCAGATATGGCAGGACCCGATCGAAAATGGCACGATCGTCGCAGTCTGGAAGGCCGAGCCCGGTATTTACAACTATCCGGGTCGTGACCTCGAGGAAACTTTTGTCGTCGTTGAGGGCGAGGCAATGTATTCGCAGGGCGAAGCCGTCCCGGTGAAGATCGGTCCCGGATCGATTATCAGCATCGCCAAGGGCGTGCCAAGCCGCCTCGAAATCCTGTCGCCGTTCCGCAAGCTCGCAACTGTCATCCCTAAGCCGTGAGGTTTGGGGGAGGGGTGCCTGCAGACTTAAGGCAGGCTGTGTCCTGTATGCGGGGCACGAGGATTTAGGTCTCGCCGATCTGTCTTTCGTCACAGCGATCCGGTGCAACGCTGATGGTCCGACAATCAAAGATTTAAAGAAACAGGGCTCCGAGGAGACGCAGAGCCCTGTTTGCGTTCAATGGTTTGGGAAGCAGCTGGTGCAAAACAGGCCACTCATTTGAAACATCCTTGTGACCGTCATCCCTCTTCCAGCGCCAGCCGGTGCGAAAAAGCGGTGCCAGGGCCAGGGCGTTGATCCCTTGCTTATGGGGGCGTGCATCGGACATACTTGCACTCGAACCACAAAGGACCAAGGGCAAGACGAGCCAGCGACGTTAGTGCCGGCTCGCGGAGCCATGCGGGAAGATTTTACCTCATGAATACGCGATTTCTCGAAACTTTCCTCTGGGCTGCACGACTGAACAGCTTTTCGGCGGCCGCGGAACGGTTGAATACCACCCAGGCGTCGGTGTCCAACCGAATTGCCGCCCTCGAAAGGGAGCTTGGCGTCGTGCTTTTCACGCGCGATGTGCGCTGCGTCAACTTGACACCTGCTGGTCGTCTGGCGCTGCAGCATGCCGAAAAGATCGTCAATCTGACCGGTGAGTTCCGACAGATCGTGAGTAGCCGGGAGGCGCTGAGAGGCACCGTGCGCATCGGTGCTGCCGACACGATCGTCTATGCCTGGTTGCCGCTTCTCATTCGCCGCATGAACGAACGTTACCCCGGCGTCAGCCTGGATCTGACCATTGACACCAGCCTGAAACTATCCCAGCGCATTCAAAACGGTGAGGTGGATGTCGGTTTCATCATGGGGCCGATCATGGCTGCAAATATCTACAATTCACCGCTCTGTACGTTCGAGTCCTGTTGGGTTGGCGCGGTCGAATTGCCGCTGCCAGAAACGGGCGTCACACTCGAAGATATCGCGCATTTTCCGTTACTTACCTTCTCGACAGGCTCGCAGCCACATCAGGCGTTGCGCGCGTTGCTCGATTCTCACGGGTTGTCCGACAGCCGCATCTATAATTCCAATTCGCTGTCGATCATGACCCGCCTTGTGGCCGCGGCCGTTGGGGTGGGCGCATTGCCGCGTGTGCTGGTGGACGGCATCATCAAATCCGGTGAGGCGCGTATTCTCGACATTAGTCCGTCAGTACCACCCCTCACATTTCACACCGTTTATCAGGAGCGTGGCGACAACGCGATTGCCCGGGCCATTGCCGATATGGCGACGGAAATCGTCAGTGAAACCACCACGCAATGGATGACGGCTGCCGCCTAAATTTTGCGCTGCAGCGCAAAATGATTAATCTATAAGCTTACCTTATGGGTTTCGATAGAGTTTTTCCGTTTGTAATGAAAACAGTTCCCGTTCTTAATTCTCCTCGCAACATGAGAGGAGAGCAACGTGAAAGTCTCACTTGTTCAAATGAATACCCAGAATGACAAGGCAGAAAACCTTAAGGTTGCTGCCGATCTTATTGAGAAGGCAGTCAAGGCGGATAATCCTGACCTTGTTGTTCTTCCGGAATACTTTGCATTTCTTGGAGATAATCCCCAGGAGATGCATGAGAGCGGGGAGGAATTCCCTGACGGCGAGATTTACACGCTGCTCTCGGGGCTGGCCAAGAAGCACGCGATCACGCTGCATGCCGGCTCCATCGTCGAGAAGGAAGGCAATCGCTTTTACAATTCGACGCTCGTTTTCGGGCCGGATGGCAAACAGATCGCGCGTTACCGCAAGATGCACCTGTTCGACGTCGATACGCCGAACGGCATCAGCTATCGCGAATCCGACTCCGTTGCCCGTGGCGAAGAAGTGGTGACCTACAAGGTTGGCGACAAGACGGTCGGTTGTGGCATCTGCTACGATATTCGCTTCCCTGAACTGTTTCGCGCCCTGCGGGACAAAGGTGCAGACGTCATCGTTCTGCCAGCGGCCTTCACCCTGATGACAGGCAAGGACCATTGGGAAGTTCTGGCGCGCGCCCGTGCCGTCGAAACCCAGACCTACTTTCTGGCCGTCGGCCAGATCGGCACCCATGCGGGTGGCAAGAAGGCATGCTGGGGGCATTCCATGGTCATCGATCCGTGGGGCCACATCGTCGCCCAATGCTCCGACAGCGTTGGAACGGCCGGTGCCGTCCTTGACTTCGACTATTCGGCCAAGGTGCGCGCCAACGTACCGGTGGCGAACCACCACGTTCTCTGATCGGAGAAAGACTCAATGTTTATCGCCAACCCCATGCCCGAACAGATCGGTGCCGACATCATCGAGCTTCTTGAGAAGGTCGAAGTCGCAACGATCGGTCACGTGCTTCACTCCGGCTTCGTCGATCCTGAAATCCGCGCGGTCCTTCCGGGCAAACGTGTGGCAGGCACTGCCGTCACGCTGCGCATCCCCAATGCGGATTCGACCATGCTCCACTATCTGTCGCAGTTCGTGCGTCCCGGGGATATCGTCCTCATCGACCGTTGCGGCGATACCCGTCACGCCTGCTGGGGCGGTGTCATCACCAACACCATGAAGATGGCCGGCGTTAAGGCCGGTGTCGTTGATGGCCCGGCGACCGACTTCTCGGAGTTCGCCAAGGTCGACATGCCGATGTGGTGCCGTGGTCCTTCGCCCATCACCACCAAGATCCTCGGCCTCGAAGGCGCGATCAACGTTCCGATCAGCGTCGGCGGCCAGGTGATCAATCCGGGCGATGCGATCCTGTGCGATGAAAGCGGTGTTGTCGCTCTTCATCCAAGCCAGGCTAGAGCCATGGCTGAACGCGCCATCGGCATGCAGGAAGCCGAACTCGTGCTTCTGGAGCGTCTGCGCAACGGTGAGAAATTGCCGGACATTTCTGGCGCCAACAAGCTCGTTCAGGCCAAGCTGAGCGCCTGACATCGTCTTATGGGTGGCGGATCAGTCCGCCACTCCAAATAACAATAGAGGAGAACAGGACAATGAAGAAAACAATACTTCTGAGTGGGATTCTCATGCTCGGCGCGGCCGCTCTGCCGGCGCACGCCCAGCAGACCGTGACGTTCCTCGGCTATAGCGGCCTTTTCCAGGAGCGTTACACCAAGGCCGTCATCGAACCTTTCATGGCGGCTAACCCTGATATCAAGATCGAATATTTCCCGCAGCAGGGCTCTGCTGCAATGCTCGGCTCGCTGCGCGCCCAGAAGGCTGCGCCGCAGTCCGATATCGCTCTGATGGACGTCTCCGTCGCCAAAACAGGTACGGACGAAGGTTTGTTTGACAAGATCGACGAAAGCGTAACCAAGAATGTCGCCGACCTATATCCTAATGCCCGCTTCGAAGGCGTGGCCGGGGTTGGCGTAACGTTCGACAATCTCGTGCTCATCTACAATACCGATGCCATCAAGACGGCTCCCGACAGCTGGAACGCTCTGAAGGATAGCGCCCTCAAGGGCAAAGTCGCCATGCTGAGCGCCCCCGATATCGTCGGTATCGGTACCACTATCATCATGGACCATATGAATGGCGGCACTGATTTCATCAAGAACATCGATGCCGGCATCAATGCGATGGCTGAAGTTGCTCCAAATGTGCAGACCTGGGAGCCGAAGCCGGAAGTCTATCCGAACGTTGTCAACGGCCAGGTTTCGCTGGGCGTGGGCTGGAACGCCCGTAGCCAGGTGAATGCTGACGGTTCCAAAGGCAAGATGAAGGTGGTTCTTCCGAAGGAAGGGACGATCCTCCAGATCAACACGCTCAACCTCGTCAAGGGTGGTCCGTCGTCCGAGGCTGCGCGCAAGTTCGTTGATTATGCGCTGAGCCCGGAAGCCCAGGCTGCCTTTACCGCCGCCATGTATTATGCGCCGACCAATTCCAAGTCCTCTGTCTCTGCCGATGTGAGTGAGCGCACGGTGGTCAAGGCGATGGACAAGGTCATCCCGGTGGATTGGATTGGCCTCTCGAAGGTCCGTGACCAGATTACGCAGGACTGGCGCCGCAAGGTCATTCCCCTCAGCCGTTGAGACTTCTGCGCAGAGCGCAAAAAAATGAAAGGACTTCCGCGGCTCCCATGGCAGTCGCGGAAGCAGCATACCAAAACACTCGGATCATCTCCTCTGTCGGCACTGGGGCGGAAGAGGTGGGAGCCGACGCGGGGGGCACCGCGAAACGGCGCAGCGAATTTTCGCCGCGCTTGCGTAGATCAAGGGCCAAGGCATTTCCGATTCCCTGCGGGTCGGAGATGTTCTGGAGAAAGGCAAGAAGCCAGAATGGGAACTTCAGATACCATGCAGCCAGGATTCCTCTCGATTCGTTCACTGACCAAGCGCTACGAGACAATCGTCGCCGTGGATAATCTCAATCTCGAGATTCCCAAGGGCGAACTGGTTGCCTTCCTTGGTCCTTCCGGCTGCGGCAAGTCGACGTCGTTGCGCATGATTGCAGGCCTCTCTCCTGTCTCCTCGGGGTCTATCCTGATCGACGGCAAGGACGTGACGAAACTTGCGCCTTATAAGCGTGACATTGGCCTCGTTTTCCAGAGCTACGCGCTCTTCCCCCACATGACGGTCCTCAAGAATGTCATGTTCGGTCTTGAAATGCGCAAAGTGCCTGCTGCCGAGGCGGAACGCCGTGCCCGTGAGGCCATTGCCATGGTGCGTCTGGAAGGGCGCGAGGACCGTCGCCCTGCCCAGCTTTCCGGAGGCCAGCAGCAGCGCGTCGCACTGGCGCGCGCCCTCGTCATCCAGCCGTCCATTCTCTTGTTTGACGAACCTCTTTCCAATCTCGACGCAAAGCTGCGCGACGAGATGCGCGCCGAGATTCGCCGTATCCAGAAACAGCTTGGCATCACTTCCATCTTCGTCACGCATGATCAGGTTGAGGCGCTCAGCATGTGCGACAAGGTCGCTGTGCTCAATGGCGGGCACCTGGAACAGCTTGGCACGCCGCACGATCTCTATGAGCGCCCAGCCACGGCATTCGTCGCCTCCTTCGTCGGTCGCACCAACAGGCTGGTTGGCAACGCCGCCGGTGACCGCATCACGGTCGGCGATGCGGTGCTGCGAGCGCCCGGTGCGCACAGCGGTAAGATCGACCTGATGGTACGACCGCATCGCATGGCCATGACCGTCGCTGGCGACGCCGTACCCGATTTCGACGGAGCGCCCGTCAATCGCATCGCCGGCGAAGTCCGCGATGTCTATTATGCCGGCGACATCCTCCACTACGAGATCGCCGCTGGCGGGCAGACCCTGTCCGTGGAGCGCGCGACGTCCGGCGGTGAAACGCCGGTCGCGGCAGGCAGCGCGGTCAGTCTCGTCTGGCGCGTGGAGGATACTCTGGTCTTCGGAGCAAACCGATGACGGCGGCGGTCATGATCACGGCTCCCGGTGGCCGTACCTCTTCCATCGTGTTTCTCGCAACCCTTCTTCTTGGACCCATCATTGCGGTCAACGGTCTGGCCTTCGTGTTGCCCGTCTTCAACCTGCTGCTGCTTTCCTTCCGCGAAAGCCTCGGCGGCGGCGGTCTCGGGGAAGCCCATACGCTCGACAACTGGTCGTCGACACTCACCGACGGTTTTTATATCGAGCTGATTGGTCAGAGCATTCTGACCAGCCTTATGATCACCGTTCTCACGCTGCTCGCCTCCTATCCCATCGCCCTCTACCTTCACCGGGCGCAGGGTCGCTGGAAAACGCTTTTGCTGGTGCTGGTCATTTCGCCGCTGCTCACCTCGGCGGTGGTGCGCACTTATGGCTGGATCGCAATCCTGGCGGATGACGGCCTCATCAACAACATCCTCTTCGCACTGGGTGCGCAAGACGGGGTGCGTCTGCTGTTCAACAAGATCGGCGTCGTCATCGGGCTTACCGAAATCCTGATGCCCTATATGATCCTGGCGCTCCTCGCCGGCTTCGGCAGGCTTGATCCTCGCGTCGAGGAAGCTGCTGAAACGCTCGGCGCATCGCCTTGGAAAGTGTTCTGGCGGATCATCGTGCCGCTCACCATGCCCGGCGTGGCCCTGGGTTGCCTGCTCTCATTCGTGCTGGCCGTCAGTTCGTTCATCACTCCCAAGCTGCTCGGCGGTGGCCGCGTCTTCCTTCTGGCAACGGAAATCTATGATCAGGCCATCGTGACGCTCAACTGGCCACTCGCCGCTACGCTTTCGATGATCATCCTCGTTATTTTCGGTGCCGCCCTGGTGCTTTATTCCCGGCTGCTGCGGGCCATTCTGTAAAGGAGATCGAAGATGGAAGAACGTCCCGCTCCGCTGGCGCTGAAAATTGTCGCCTTCATCATGTTCCTTTTCCTCCTTGCGCCCGTGGTGCTCGTCGTGCCGATCTCGTTTTCGGCCGACAGCTACATGACCTTCCCGCCCTCCGGCTGGAGCCTGCGCTGGTATGTGGATCTCATGCATAATTCCAAGATGATCGGCGCCCTGGGCACCAGCACGCTCCTTGCGGTCATCGTTACCGTTCTGTCCATGCTGATTGCGCTGCCCGCCTCCTATGCCATCGTGCGGATGCGGGTGATTGGCGCGGATACATTGCTCGCCTTCTTCACCGCGCCTCTTCTTCTGCCGACTATCGTTCTTGGCCTTGCGATCCTGATCGTCTTTGCCGGTGCGGGCCTGCTCGGCACATTCACGGGTCTGGTGATCGCGCATCTAATCATCGTGTTGCCCTATGCGCTGCGTGTACTCACCACGTCGCTTGCGGGCCTGCCGCTGATCTACGAGGAGGCCGCCTCCACGCTCGGGGCGTCACCTCTTACCGTCTTTCGCCGCGTCACCATGCCGATGATCGCGCCTGGCATCGTTGCAACGGCAGCGCTTTCCTTTCTCGTCTCGTTCGATGAAGCCGTGATTTCGCTGTTCCTCACCGGTCCGCGCATCACGACGCTTCCCGTTGCCATGTATCAGCATGTCGAAACCCAGGCTGATCCGCTTGTTGCCGCCATCTCCGTTCTTCTGATCGTGCTCACGCTTGCCGTCGTCCTGATCGTGGACCGCACGGTGGGCCTGACGAAGACTTTCGTGAAGTAAGGGGCCGGAAAAATGGCTTATCGACAGATCGCAGCCGGCACGACCTATCGTTTCGACGATCTGAAAACCCTGATGGCAAAGGCGACGCCGGAAAGGTCCGGTGACCAATTGGCCGGGATCGCGGCGGAAGGGCCGGTGGAGAGACTGGCGGCGCAGATGGCGCTGGCCGATCTGCCGCTTTCCACCTTTGTTGCACAGGAATTGATCGCCTCGGACGAGGACGAGATTTCGGCCCTGATCGCGCGCCAGCACGACGCACTGGCCTTCGCGCCGGTGTCTTCTCTGACGGTTGGCGAATTTCGCGAGTGGCTGCTCAATTCCAAGGTCGGGCACGCGGAACTTGAGGCGGTAAGTTGGGGTTTGACACCGGAAATGGTGGCGGCAGTCTCCAAGATCATGCGTCTGCAGGATCTCGTGACGGTATCGGCCAAACGGGAGGTCGTGACCCGTTTTCGCAACACGATTGGTATTTCCGGCCGCCTGTCCACCCGCAACCAGCCAAATCATCCGACTGACAGTTCCCGTGGCATCGCCATCTCGGCCATTGACGGGTTGCTGCTGGGGAGCGGCGATGCGGTGATCGGTGTTAACCCGGCCACCAGCGCTGTGACGGACTATATCCGCGTCGTGCAGTTGCTTGACGATCTGCGGCAATGGCTGGACATCCCAACCCAGACCTGCTGCCTTGGCCATGTGACGACGGCTATCAGGGCGATGGAGCGCGCTGCACCCGTCGATCTGGTTTTCCAGTCGATTGCGGGTTCCCAGAAGGCCAATGCGGGCTTCGGCATTGATCTTGCCGTTCTGCGAGAGGCTCATGAGGCTGGTCAGTCGCTGAAGCGCGGAACTATCGGCAGCGACCTCATGTATTTCGAGACGGGGCAGGGGGCTGCCCTGTCGGCCGATGCGCATTTTGGTGTCGATCAGCAAACGATGGAGGCGCGTGCCTATGCCGTGGCGCGCGAATTCTCGCCGCTTCTGGTGAATACCGTCGTCGGCTTCATCGGTCCGGAATATCTCTATAATGGCAAGCAGATCATTCGCGCCGGGCTTGAAGATCATTTCTGCGGAAAGCTGCTTGGCCTGCCGATGGGTGTCGACGTCTGCTACACCAACCACGCCGATGCCGACCAGGAAGACATGGACGTGCTGCTGACCATGCTGTGCGCCGCTGATGTGAACTTCGTCATTACCGTGCCAGGCTCGGACGACGTCATGCTGAACTACCAGACGCTTTCCCATCACGATTCAATCTATGCCCGCGAAACGCTGAAGCGTCGGCCTGCGCCGGAGTTTGAGGAGTGGCTGGTGAATATGGGCGTGACGGATGCCGCCGGCCATATGATCGAGAACCCTGCGCTGATGAACCGCGGGCTTCGCGAACTTGATTTTCTTGGAAGGGACGCCGCCTGATGCGTGACCGCCGGCCCTCCCTCATCTCCAGCCCGCCGGAACGTCTCAAGGCCCTGCGTTTGGCAACCGATGCACGCGTGGCGCTCGGCCGCACGGGTGCAAGCCCGCCCACGCGCGCGGTACAGACATTTCTGTTGGATCATGCGCAGGCGCGCCAGGCAGTGTGGCGTCCGCTGGACATTGAAAAAATGGAGCGTGACTTGCGCGCTTCGGGTGCGGATGTCGTGCATGTCGCAAGCCGCGCGCAGGACCGTGCGGATTACCTGCGCCGACCCGATCTCGGCCGTGCTCTTTCAGACGAAGGCCGTCTGGCGCTCGACGGGCAGGCCAAGGGAGCCGATGTCGCATTGGTAATCGCCGACGGGCTTTCCGCAACGGCTGTGGAGATGAATGCAGTGCCGGTGGCAACGGCGTTGCTTAATTCACTCGCAAGCAACGGATTGACGGTTGCGCCGATCACACTTGCCACGCAGGCACGGGTTGCGCTGGCGGATGATGTGGGAGCCGTGCTCGGCGCAAAAGTGGCGGTGATCCTGATTGGCGAGCGGCCGGGCCTTTCGGCAGCCGACAGTCTTGGCGCCTATGTCACCTTCAGGCCGGAGACCGGGCTGCCGGACTCCCGACGCAACTGCATTTCCAATATTCGTGATGGTGGCGTGCCGCCCGTCGAAGCGGCGGGGAAGATCATGACCCTGATCAGCGCCATGTGCCAGCAGGAGACAAGTGGCGTGACGCTGGTTGAATTCGAAAAGCCGCTGACGGCTTTGTCCGACTAGAAACAAAGCAGATCTCATTCGTAGCCACGATCCGGCAAGGTGCATCGGCTCGATCCGTTGCGCCTGTTGATTTCGCTTTCGAACCACGAAAATAAAGGCAAGTCCATGGTCCAGAGCCTCTCCACAGCATTCGACGTCGCCGTCATCGGTGCCGGGGTGGTCGGTTGCGCGGTTGCCCGTCGTTTCGCACTGGCTGGTGCGAAGGTCGTGATCGTCGAGAAGGGGTCCGATATTCTTTCCGGGGCATCGAAGGCTAACAGCGCTATCCTCCACACCGGCTTCGATGCGCCCGAAGGCAGTCTGGAGCTGGAATTGGTGAAGGCGGGTCGGGCAGAATATCTGTCCATCCACAGGCAGATGGGCCTTAGCCTCGTTGAAACCGGCGCGTTGGTCTGTGCGTGGAATCCCGACGAGGCGCAAAGCCTGGAGGCGATCGCCGAGCAGGGGCGACGCAACGGCATTTCCGAGCTCGGTCTGCTCACGGCCCGGCAGGCCCGGGAATCCATGCCCGGCTTGTCCGACCGTCTTGTCGCAGCACTCGAAGTTCCGGGTGAACATGTCATCGATCCCTGGTCCGCGCCGCTGGGCTATCTTACGCAAGCGGTGGCGCTTGGCGCGCAGCTGGTGCGCAACGCCGAAGTCCTGTCCGGTGCGTTTGATGGCGCGTGGCGGATAGAGACGACGGCGGGTCCGATCCTTGCGGCAAGCGTTGTCAATGCGTCCGGATTGTTCGGCGATATCGTTGATGCGCGGCTGGGGCTTGTCCCAGACTTCACCATCAAGCCTCGCAAGGGACAATTCGTCGTTCTCGACAAGGCCGCCCGCCGGCACGTGCCACGCATCGTCCTGCCCGTTCCCACCGAAATCACCAAGGGCATCGTTGTGTGTCCAACCGCCTTCGGCAACGTTCTCATCGGCCCGACGGCGGAAGAACAGGATGACCGCGAGCGTGCGACGGTAGAAACGGCGGCGCTGGAAGCGCTGCTGACGCGCGGCAGGGAGATCGTTCCGGCACTCGCCTCCATTCCCGTGACCGCTATCTATGCCGGCTTGCGCCCGGCCTCCGAGAAGAAACATTACCGGATTTCCGCACGGCCGGACCGGCGCGCGATCACGCTTGGCGGCGTGCGATCCACCGGTCTCAGTGCGGCACTTGGTCTGGCGCAGCACGCTCTGGCGCTTCACGAAAGTTTCGGCACGCGCTTCATGCCCCCGCCCGCAGTGCCTCATGTGACGATGCCGAACCTGAGCGAAACCTGCGAGCGGGACTGGCAGCGCGCTGATCATGGCGAAATCGTCTGCCATTGCGAGCTTGTCACCCGCCGTGAGATCGAGGCGACATTTTCCAGCCCGGTGCCGCCGGGTGATTTCGGAGGTCTGCGGCGGCGCACCCGCGCCGGCATGGGGCGCTGTCAGGGATTTTACTGCAACGCCCGGCTGGCCGCGATGACGGGCGACCGTCTGGCTGTACCGCTTGCGGTCCGTCCGGGAGACGATCGATGAGCTCCCGGAAGCCTTTTCAGCAGATGCAAAAAAACGTTCCGGATGCAGATGTAATCGTGGTCGGCGGCGGCCCGGCGGGCGTGGCGGCAGCGCTGGAGCTAAAAGCACGCGGCGTTGCGCGTGTGACGATCCTCGAGCGTGAGCCAGCCCTTGGCGGCGTACCCCGTCATTGCACACATTCGCCTTTCGGCATGCGCGAATTCGGACGCGTTTATTTCGGCCCGGCCTATGCGCGACGTCTGCAGCGGCAGGTGCAGGATGCGGGCGTTGATGTCCGCACCGGTCATTCCGTGGTGGAACTCGGACAGGACGGTACGCTGCTGGTTACGTCTGCGCGCGGCGTGGAGACGTTGAAGGCCCGGCGCGTTGTGCTGGCGACCGGCGCGCGGGAAAAACCACGCTCAGCGCGGCTCCTGCCGGGCGACCGGCCGGTGGGAGTGATCACCACTGGCACGCTGCAATCCTATGTCGCCTTTCACGGCATCATGCCCTTTCGCCGGCCGCTTATCCTTGGTTCGGAACTGGTTTCCTTTTCCGCGCTTCTCACGTGCCTGACGCATGGCGCGCGGCCGGTGGCGATGATCGAGCCTGAGCCGGAACCGCTGGCGCGGTCGCTTTTCCGGTGGTTTCCCCGATTGGTCGGAGTGCCCTTTCATTGCCGCGCAACACTTGTGGACATTCGTGGGAGCGGTCGTGTCGAGGAGGCCGACATCCGGCTGACAGATGGCCGTATCCTCACCGTCAAGTGCGATGGTGTTCTCCTCACCGGGCGGTTCACGCCGGAGGCAACGCTTCTGGACGCATCCCCTGTTGATGTGGCGGCAGGCAGCGATGGCCCTACGATCGATCAGGACGGCCGGATGGCCAACCCGATGTTCTTCGCTACGGGGAACGTATTGCGGGCCGTGGAAACGGGTGGCTGGTCGTTTCGCGAAGGCCGCCGCGTGGGTGCTGCCGTTGCCGACGATCTCACCCGCGAACCCTGCAACGCAAAGGCAGTGCGTATCGCTTTCGCCGACCCGCTCAAACTCGCGGTACCCACCATGGTGCGATCGGGGGGACTTGACCGGCCGGCTTTTCTCGATTTTCAGCTGCGCTTCATCAGACGTGTTCAAGGCAGGCTTTCGCTTCATCTTGATGGAACCGAAGTGTGGAGCAAGTCCGGCCGATGGCTGCCGGAACGCCGTGTGCTTGTGCCCATTCCCCGCGCCGCCATTGAGGCGACCCAGATTGCCTTTCACTTTCAGGAGACGAATTGATGCGCATAGCGGCGATCGATCAGGGAACGACGTCGACCCGATGCCTTGTGATAAGCGACGGTGGCACGGCGCAACTCGTCTCAAGCCTGCGTCATGCACAGTTCTATCCAAACCCCGGCCGTGTGGAGCATGATCCGGAAGAGCTGTTGCGCAACATCCGCGCGGTACTGGCCGATGCCGGGCCGGTAGATGCGATCGCGATCGCCAACCAGGGCGAGAGTTGCCTGGCGTGGGATGCCGAGAGTGGGGAAGCGCTGTCGCCGGTCATCGTCTGGCAGGATGCCCGCACCGCCGAAGCCCTGGCCGCTTTGCCCCAATCAGCTGCGGAACGATCGAAAGAGATTTGCGGATTGCCGCTCGATCCCTATTTTTCGGCAAGCAAACTGTCGTGGTTGCTAAGGCACAATCCGGCGGTGGCACGGGCGAGAGCCGAAGGGCGGTTACGCCTGGGCACAACCGACGCATTCTTTCTGGATCGGCTTGCAAGCTGTTTCCGCACCGACCTTGCAACGGCCTCGCGGACGGGACTGCTTGATCTGGCAACCGGTGCCTGGAGCCCGGAACTCTGCGCTCTTCATGGGGTGCCGCTGGATTGCCTGCCCGCAATCGGTCCTGTTAATGGCGGCTTCGGTTCTATCGAGGGAACGCCCATTCGCGTTTCCATCGTCGATCAGCAGGCGGCGCTTTATGGGCACGGTTGCCGCAAACCGGGCGATTGTAAGATAACCTTCGGCACGGGCGCCTTCCTGTTGGCCATCGCTGGTCACGAACGCCCGTTGGCGGGGGAGCTTCTGCCCACCATTGGCTGGCAGAAGCAAGGCGGCGCAGCCGTTTTCGCCATAGAAGGCGGGGTTTATGACGCCGGTGCCGCGCTGGAATGGGCGCGAAAGATCGGCCTTTATGTTGACAATACCGAACTTGACGGTTTTGAGGGTTCATCGGCCGTTCGTCGTGGACTGGTGTTCGTGCCTGCATTTTCAGGCCTTGCTGCGCCATATTGGGATAGACAGGCCGTACCGCTTTTCATCGGCATGGACCACGCAACGGCGCGGAGTGACATGGTGCGCGCCCTGCTTGAGGGCATTGCCTTGCTGACGGTTCGGTTGATCGAAGCCGCGCAGACTTTCGTTCCCATCGGCGATACGATTTCGATAGATGGCGGCCTGTCGAACAGTCGCTATTTCGCCCGTTTCCTGGCCGCTGCCAGTGGTCGGACCATCTGCGTTCCGGCCATGCGCGAGTTGACGGCGCTTGGTCTCGCGGAACTGTGCGATATCGATGTAACCGCCATGCGAAAAGATGCCGAGATATTCAAACCCGACGGATCGGTCGAAGAAGCGGATCACGCTCGCTTCTCACGCGCCATAGGCAACGCAAGGGGCTGGTCGGGCGGTTGATATCCACTTGGAATAGCCGGTTCATCGGCAATATCGGTGTGATCCACAACGGCCGCCCGCTCTAGCGGCGGCTCGGTGGCTGAGCGTGTTGGTCCTGCAACCAAAAACCTCCAACGCGCGGCGCGGCTTAAATTACCAAATCTTTAGTTGTGTACCAGTTCGCCAATACCTAGCTTTATGGCGAGGCTGCATCCGTTGTGGATATGAGCAAGGAACCGGTAAGCCCGTTTCCTGTTGTTATCCAGGAACAGAGCCTTGGTTCAAGGTCGAGATACCCCGTCATGACTGTTCAGGACTGCAATTCGCGCCACTTTCGCCTGCCTCATCAGCGTAACCGAGACATTTCATGATGCGCACCGGACTGGATTTTGCACCGGGCGCGCCTGGCATAGAAGCGCGCTGGACGTCGAGCGCCAAAAACGGGGTCGGCACTGCGCTGTCGGAAGCATCGCCTATCTGGTTCACGCTCAGCCACGGCATTCTGAACGAGGTCTATTATCCGAGGATAGACAGTGCCTGCACCCGCGATCTCGGTTTTGTTGTCACTGGGCCTGAGGGTTACTTTTCGGAAGAAAAACGCGACTGCGTATCCGTCACCCGCCCTTTTAAAAGTGGAATTCCGGCATTTCACATTACCAATACGGCGACGGATGGCTCGTTCAGAATTGAGAAACAGGTGATCAGCGATCCCGCGCGGGCCAGTGTTCTTCAGCAGCTTTCGTTCATTCCCCTGAAGGGACAAATTTCGGATTATCGCGTGACTGCGCTGCTGGCACCTCATCTCGTCAATGCAGGCAATCTTAACTCGGCTTGGATTGGCGACTATGAGGGACATCAGGTCCTCTTCGCGACCGGCCGTTCACGATATCTTGCGCTTGTCTGCGATCTGCCCTGGCGGGCAGTCAGCGCCGGTTTCGTGGGTGTTTCCGATGGTTGGCAGCAGTTGCATCGGCACGGACGCATCGTTGAAGAGTACCAGCGAGCCGATGACGGAAATGTCTCGCTGGCAGGTGAGATCGACTTCAGTGATGTCAATGGCGCGGCAACAGTGGCGCTCGGCTTTGGCGAGACGGAATATGAAGCGGCTGCGGCGGCCGTTTATAGTCTGAAGCATGGCTTTGAACGGGCGCACGAGGCCTACGTTGCCAACTGGCGCAACTGGCAAGACCGGCTGGAAACGCTCGACCGCGATACGCATCACGGCATCAATTCCTATCGGGTGTCGACAGCAGTGCTCGCCGCACATCGTGCCGCCGACCGACCGGGCGCTGTTGTTGCAAGCCTGTCGATCCCTTGGGGAGCATCGAAGAGCGATGACGATCTCGGTGGTTATCACCTGGTCTGGCCGCGCGATCTGGTGGAAGCGGCCGGCGGATTTCTGGCGGCCGGCGATCACCACGAGGCGCTGGCGATCCTCAATTATCTTCGTCAGGTACAGCAGCCATCGGGCCGCTGGCCGCAAAATCTCTGGCTGGATGGCAAACCCTATTGGCCAGGCGTCCAGATGGATGAATGCGCCTTTCCGATCCTGCTGGCGGATATGCTGCATCGACATGGTCACCTGGATCATGCCACGCGGGCGGATTTTATGCCGATGATCCACCGCGCCGCGGCCTATATTCTGGCAAACGGCCCGACGACCGGTGAGGACAGGTGGGAAGAGGATGCCGGCTACAGTCCCTTCACCCTTGCCGTCGAGATCGCTGCGCTGCTTGCCGCTGCCGACCTTATCGATATGGACGGTGATGCTGCCGAAGCCGTGCATCTACGGGAAACGGCTGATTGCTGGAACGAGCAGATCGAACAATGGACCTTTGCCGGTGACGAGACATTCTGCGCCGCGCTTGGCATTTCCGGCCACTATGTTCGCATCGCTTCGCCTGACGCGACCGACGTAGCTCGACCATTCGGCGATACGCCCATCCGCAACCAGACGCCGGACCGTTCCACGCTGCCGACCAGCGACGTCATCAGTCCCGATGCGCTTGCCCTTGTTCGCTTCGGCCTGCGCGCGCCTGACGATCCGCATATTCTCGCGACGATCAAAGCAATCGACCATTGCCTGCGTGCCGATCTGCCGCAGGGGCCTGTATGGTATAGATATACGGGCGATGGATATGGTGAGCACGCCGATGGAGCAGCATTCGACGGCACCGGGCAGGGGCGGCCATGGCCGCTTTTAACCGGCGAACGCGCCCATTACGAGCTTGCTGCGGGAAGGCGGGAGGTGGCCGAAGCGCTGCTGGTAACGCTGGAGAAATCGGCCGGTGGGAACGGCCTTTTCCCCGAGCAGCTCTGGGACCAGCCCGACATCCCCGAATACGAGCTTTTCTACGGCCAGCCCTCAGGAAGTGCGATGCCGCTGGTCTGGGCGCATGCTGAACATATCAAACTTCTGCGGTCGCTTGCCGATGGTTCCGTTTTCGACGTGCCGCCGCAGGGTGTGGAGCGCTACATCCTCAACAAGACGCCGTCGCACCTTCGGATCTGGTGTTTCAATAACAAGATTGCCGGGATGCCGGCCGGCAAGATGTTGCGGCTCGAACTGACGGATGATGCTGTCGTGCACTGGAGTGCGGATGGCTGGGTGACGACCAGCGACACCAGAACGAGTGCTTCCGGCCTTGGCACATATTTCGTCGACTTGCCCGTTCAGGATATGGCGGCGGGCGACGCAATCGTTTTTACTTTCTTTTGGCCAAACACAGGGAATTGGGAAAACCAGGATTTCACCGTTCGCCTCGGCGAATGAAGTACATATCGCGCATTGGACAAATGGAGTGTCAGCATGCAGATCGGAATGGTTGGGCTTGGACGAATGGGCGCAAACATGGTGCGCCGTCTTCTGAAACAGGGTCATGATTGCGTGGTCTTCGACGTCAATCTCGACAATGTCGCAGCATTGGTGAAGGAAGGCGCAGTTGGCGCGACCTCGCCAGACGACCTGGTTGCGAAGCTGTCACCGCCACGCGCCGTCTGGCTAATGCTGCCGGCGGCAATAACGCCGAAAATTGCTCGTGACTTTGCCGCCAGATTGCAGGCGGGCGATGCCATCATCGATGGCGGCAACTCCTTCTACCGGGATGCCATCGATTTGGCGGCGGAATTTGCGCCCCGTAGCATCGACTTCATCGACACCGGTACATCCGGTGGCGTCTGGGGTCTGGAGCGCGGCTATTCTCTGATGATCGGTGGCCCGTTGGGTGCTGTGCAGCGGCTCGATCCGATTTTTGCTTCGCTCGCTCCCGGTGCGGGCCAAGGCATCGCGGCCGATCCCGTCACCGGCACGGCGCCAATGGGATATTTGCATTGCGGACCGTCAGGCGCAGGGCATTTCGTCAAGATGGTTCACAATGGCATCGAATACGGTGTCATGGCCGCCTATGCTGAAGGCCTGAATATCTTGAAGGCCGCGAATGCCGGCACGCAGCACCGGGAGGCCGATGCGGAAACTGCGCCGCTCGCCCACCCGCAATATTACCAGTTCGACATCGATCTTCCTGCCGTGACGGAGGTCTGGCGACATGGGTCTGTCATCGGCTCGTGGTTGCTCGATCTGACGGCGGAGGCGCTGAAGCAGGACCCTCATCTCGACCAGTATGGCGGGCGGGTGTCAGATTCAGGCGAAGGGCGCTGGACCCTTCAGGCGGCCGTCGAAACGGGTGTTCCTGCGCCTGTTTTGGCTTCCGCCCTGTTCGAGCGCTTCTCCTCACGCGGTGAGGCGGAGTTTGCCGGCAAGGTACTCTCGGCCATGCGCAATGCCTTTGGTGGCCATCTGGAAAAAGCAAAATGAGGGCGCCGGCCATGGATAAGCAGCGATCGGACGTGCTCGTAGTGTTCGGTGCCACCGGCGACCTTGCCTACAAAATGATCTTTCCTTCCCTTTACGCCATGGTGAAACGCGGCGCGCTTCAAACACCAGTCATCGGTGTCGCCTTCGATGACTGGTCGCGCGATCAGTTGATCGCAAGGGCGCGCGACGCGGTTACCAGCCACGTCGACAAGATCGATGAAGCCGTCTTCGAAAAATTCGCTTCTCAACTGCATTACGTGTCCGGCGACTACCGAAACGAGGCGACATTCGAAAAGCTGCGCGCCGCACTCGGTGACCACGGTCATCCGCTTTATTACCTCGCCATTCCGCCGTCACTGTTTGAAACCGTCGTGACCGGGCTTGATAAGGCCGGGATAGCCGCCTCGGCACGATTGATGGTGGAAAAACCGTTCGGCCGCGATCTTGCCACGGCAGAGGCGCTGAACCAGTCGCTGCACGCGGTTTTCGAAGAGGACGCCATTTTTCGCATCGACCATTTTCTCGGCAAGGAGGCGATTCAGAACCTTCTTTATTTCCGGTTCGCGAATGCGTTTCTTGAACCGGTCTGGAACCGCGACCATGTTGAAAGCGTGCAGATCACCATGGCCGAGGATTTTGGCATCAAGGGACGCGGAAAGTTTTATGACGAGGTTGGATGCATCCGGGATGTGATCCAGAACCATCTCATCAACGTGCTGTTGCTACTGGCCATGGAGCCACCGGCAACAAGCGCTTCGGACGATCTTGTCGATGAGAAAGTGCAGATCCTCAAAGCCATGCCACCGCTCAGCCGCGAGGATGTGGTGCGTGGCCAGTTCGACGGTTACCTTGACGAACCCGGCGTTGCGTCCGGCTCGAGCCGCGAGACCTTTGCCGCCGTGCGGTTTCGCGTGGCCACATGGCGCTGGAACGGCGTGCCTTTCTTCATCCGCGCCGGAAAGAACCTGCCTGCCCATGCAACCGAAGTTGTGGTGCGTTTCAAGCGGCCGCCGATAGCGCTATTCGGCGATGTTGAGACGGCGGCCGCAAATTATGTGCGCTTTCGGCTCGGGCCAGATATCGCCATCGGCATTGGCGCGCGCCGCAAGGCTGCCGGGGACGGTATGCTCGGCGAGGCGGTGGAACTGGGTGCTGTCGATGACGGCATCGGCGACATGGCGCCTTATGAACGGCTGATCGGCGATGCGATGGCAGGCGAACGCCAGCTTTTCACCCGTCAGGATGCGGCAGAACTCGCATGGAGAATCGTTGAGCCCATTCTCGACGACCCGGCCGTGCCGCCACGCTATGCCGTAGGAAGCTGGGGTCCGGTCGAGATGGAGAGTTTCGTGCCGCCCGGCGGTTGGGTCGATCCGGAGTGACGCCCATGCCGGCAAATACCACGGACGGTAGTTCAATGACACAGGATCGGATCGTACTAGCGATCGATATCGGCGGCAGCCACGTCAAGATTCGCTCAAGTGCCGGTGGCGACGAGCGCAAGGTCGAAAGCGGCAAGGCGATGACTGGGCCAGAAATGGTCATCGCCGTAACCGCCATGGCGAAAGACATGACCTATGACGTCATCGCCATGGGATATCCCGGTCCGGTCGTCCACAACAAACCGCTTCGCGAACCGGTCAATCTGGGTACAGGCTGGGTTGGTTATGATTACGCCGGCGCTTTCCGCTGCCCCGTTCGTATCGTTAACGATGCGCTGATGCAGGCAATCGGCTCCTATCAGGGCGGGCGCATGTTGTTTCTCGGTCTCGGAACAGGCCTGGGAGCTGCGATGATTGTCGAAAACGTGGCCCAGCCCATGGAGATCGCTCATCTTCCCTATCGGAAGGGCAAAACGTACGAGCACTATCTCCGAGAGGCGTATCGCGAAGAGAAGGGCAATGCCAAATGGCAAAAGCGCGTCACTGATGTCGTAAAGCGTCTGACTGCCGCCCTTGAACCGGATGAGGTGGTCATCGGCGGCGGTAATGTCGAAAAACTCGATACCCTGCCGCCCGGATGCCGCCGCGGAGACAATGCGCTTGCTTTCGAGGGCGGATTCCAGCTGTGGAAGAACCCGAACCTCATCGTCTAGCCGGTCAAATATGCTAGGTCGGCTGCTGCGTCGATAACCACGCAATCGGCGCGGCGGAGCCTCTACCTAATCGGTTGGAGGCTTCTCGGCCGACACCCACTTGTTCCGGCCTGTCTGCTTGGCGCTCAAAAGCGCAGCGTCCGCCCGTTCCAGGACGCTGCTCACGGTTCCGGCACCCGGTGACGTTGCGATACCAATGGATATGGTGATCGAGTCAAGGAGACGGCCCCGGTAGGTGAAAGGTGCGCGCTCGACCGCGTGCCGGAGTTTCTCCGCAACCTTGATGGCATCTTCAATGCCCCCAGCCGGCATGAGCACGGTGAATTCCTCGCCGCCGAAACGGAATAGTTCACCCAGATCGCCGACAGCTTCCGACAGTACCTGGGCGACATATTGCATCACCGCATCTCCGGCATCATGGCCAAACCGGTCATTGAAGCGCTTGAAATGGTCGATGTCGAGCATCAGACACGCAAGAGAATTGGCTGGCTTTTCAATATGCCTGTTCAGCGTCTCATCAAGCGATCGACGGTTCAAAAGACCAGTCAGGGCGTCTTGCCGTGCCATGCCAACCAGCCGCTGCCGAAGCTGGAGGTTTGCAACGGCAAGGCCTATATTTTCGGCGAGGAGTTCGAGATATAGCCGCTCTAACTCCAGCGTCTCGCTACTCTGCGGAATTTCAAGATACAATAAGCCGACGGTGTCTCCCAATGCGGTGAGTGGTATGCAAAGGCCGGTTCCGAAACTGCCATGTAGGTGACGGCAGACAACATCGTCTCCGCCCGGGTTGCTGGCGTGGGGACGTCCGCGACGGAGAGCCCAGCAATCGTCTATCGAAAATTCCGGGGCGGAAAACGAAGGATCGGACCATTGTCCGGTCGATTGGAGAACCGAACTGTTTTCCTTGAGAACAAGCAGGCGGCCGGCAATGGCCGGGAAAATCTGCGGCATGAATTTCGAAACGACGTCGGACAATTCTTCCTGATTCTGGCAGGCCTGAATCCGATGCATCATCTGCAGGATCAGGTCCTTGATGCGTTGATTCCTGCGGTGCTCCGCGTCAAGCCGTTCCCGTTCCAGCCCGTTGCTGCGGAAGATCCTGATAGCCTGGTTCATTTCGCCGATTTCGTCACGCCGGCCTTCGTCGGGCAGGTCGATACTGTAATCCTGCCGAGCAAGGCGCGTGACGATGTTGCTCATTTTGATAAGCGGCAAGGCAACGCGTCTGCTGAGGACAAAATAGAGTACGGCCACAAACATGAGGGCGGTGAGCGCAAGCATCACCTTCGCGATCGATCCGTAGAAATCGCTTCGGTCTTTAGCCTGGTCAACAATTGCCTGCGAGCGGGCCGCAATGGCTTCTCTCAGCGTCGCGACGGTTGTCAGCAGGTCCGTATGCAGTCGATAGTGCTCATCGCCGAACAGGACCTGCTGTGCATCGTTCTGGCGGCCGGATCGATAGAAACCGATTGCATCGCGCTCCATCTTGTCCAGTGCGTCGGCGCTCTTTCGTATGTCCTGAAATGAGCCTGCCTCTTGCGGCGAAACACCAAGAGCTGCGAGTTTGTCCAGGCTGTTTTCAAGGTGCTTTTCCTGATCTTCGTCGACGTAGAATTTTGCGAGATGCTGCTCGTCGCCCCGCATGACGTAAAGACGCGCCTCCTCTGTGCGCTCGTCCGCAATGATCGCCAGTTCTTCGGCGAGATCGGTCAGTTCGAGATGATTCTGGATTGCCACCCGCTCTTGAGAAGCGCTTCTGGCCGATAGAATGAATGTGGTCGCCGATACTGTCGTGAGCACGAGGGTGACAGCATAAGCCAGGTTCGTGATGGTACTGAGTCGCATGATGGCGCCGTATGCTTGCCGCACGGCATGAAAACCGGGTGCGGCGGGGTCCAATTTCAGAGTCTGCTTATGTTAGGCCATCTCGTCAAACGGGAAGTCAACACGCGGTTAACCGTCAATATGATCTGTCGCACCGCGCGCTAAGTCAGGCACCCCATGGCGATGCACCTGGACCGTCTCCACCAACGGTCAGAATATCCGCTAGCGCGATTCCGGTATGTCGGCAGCGGGCCAGAAAGCCGTGTATTTAGAGCCTTTTGAAAAGCGCCGCGCAGTAACGGAATTATATTTCACGACGCATCACAAAGTCGTGAAACCTTTCGACGCATTGTTCGTTTAGCGCCCATGATCGATAATGACGCAGGACCGAAGCCGGTCGTTGGTGCCGACGAGACTGGCACCCCAACCGCATCCGAAAACGATGCCCATGAAAACGATGATCCGCTCCCGCCAGAGGAGATGGAACCCGCTTTGGGCTTGACGCCGGAGGAGGCCGAGGAGGCTCGCAGGAAATATCTGCTGAAGCGTTTCTGGATCAGCGCGCGAGGTTTCTGGAGCCGTCGCGGCGATCGGCTGGCCTGGCTGTTTTCGCTCGGGCTTCTGGCTATGATCGGCATAAATGTCGGCTTCCAGTATGGCATCAACGTCTGGAATCGCGGGATTTTTGACGCGATTGAAAAACGCGACGCGTCGACGGTCTATTTTCTTGGATCCGTCTTTCCGCTGCTCGTCCTGGGAAGTGTCTTTATCGTGACCTCGCAGGTGTATGTCAGGATGCGCATTCAGCGGCGCTGGCGTTCCTGGCTGACAAAGGCGCTCGTTGGGAGATGGATTGCGAATGGCCGCTATTATCAGCTCAATTTGATCGATGGTGACCATCAAAACCCCGAGGCAAGGCTCTCGGAGGATATGCGTATTGCCACCGAGGCGCCGGTGGATTTTGTTTCAGGTGTCATCGCTGCATTCGTGTCTGCCTCTACCTTTATCGTTGTCTTGTGGACGATTGGTGGGGCTCTCACGGTCTCCATCGCGGGCGTCTGGATCACGATCCCCGGCTTTCTCGTGATTGCGGCCGTTATCTATGCAATCATCACATCCAGTTCCATCGCCTTCATTGCCCGGAACTTCGTCAAGGTTTCCGAAGTCAAGAACCAGGTTGAAGCGGAGTTTCGCTACACGCTTACGCGCGTCAGGGAGAATGGTGAGAGCATCGCCCTGCTTGGCGGCGAAGACGAGGAGCGCAGCGATCTGGACAAGCGCTTCGGCAATGTCCGGCGGCAGTGGCGTCTCATGGCGCAGCAATACATGCGCACCACGGTCGTATCGAATGGATCGATGTTGATTGCCCCCGTCGTACCG
This sequence comes from Agrobacterium sp. MCAB5, assembly GCF_052114365.1. Classification (NCBI taxonomy): domain Bacteria; kingdom Pseudomonadati; phylum Pseudomonadota; class Alphaproteobacteria; order Hyphomicrobiales; family Rhizobiaceae; genus Agrobacterium; species Agrobacterium sp. MCAB5. The sequence continues at coordinate 130,965 of NZ_JBFREP010000006.1, read as the reverse complement.
GTTCTGTTGTGCGCGCCGAAGTTTCTCGATGGAAGCATGTCTCTTGGCGAGGTAATGCAGGCTGCTTCCGCTTTCACCATTGTCCAATCCGCATTTGGCTGGCTGGTCGACAACTATCCCCGTCTGGCCGACTGGAATGCCTGCGCGCGACGTGTTGCCTCCCTGATGATGTCGCTCGATGGCCTGGAGCGCGCCGAAAAGAGCGATACGCTCGGTCGGATCGTGCGAGGCGAAACGGAAGGCGAGACAATACTCAGCCTCAAGGATGTGTCCGTTTCTCTCGGTGACGGAACGGCCGTCGTCAAGGAGACGGATGTCGAGATCGGCGCGGGTGAGAGAGTGCTTGTCGCGGGGGAATCGGGCTCGGGCAAAAGCACACTGGTTCGGGCCATTTCCGGTCTCTGGCCATGGGGTGGAGGCAGCGTCAATTTTCGCGCCGGCAGCCGATTGTTCATGCTACCGCAGCGGCCATATATTCCGGCCGGCACGCTACGTCGGGCGGTCTGCTATCCGCAACCGGCCGAGAGCTGGACGCCGGAAGAGATCGGGGCCGCTCTCGACAAGGTCGGTCTGGGTCAGCTCAAAGACAAGATCGAAGACGAGGCGCCGTGGGACCAGACGTTGTCAGGTGGCGAAAAACAACGGCTGACCTTCGCACGCCTGTTGCTGAACGCCCCCGACATCATCGTCATGGACGAGGCGACGGCGGCTCTGGACGAGAAAAGTCAGGACAAGATGATGCAGACGGTAATCGATGAACTACCCGATGCGACGATCGTAAGCGTGGCGCATCGTGCCGAACTGGAAGCGTTTCATAGCCGGAAGATCACATTGGAACGGCGGGAGGGGGGCGCAAAGCTTGTCAGCGATATCGACCTCATTCCTCGCAAGGCGAGAGGCTCCATGCTTCGGAGAATAGTCAAGCGGAGGTGATGGCACCGACGCTTGTGCCGACCTGCTTGAATGCCGGGGTAGGAGAGTTGGTGGCCGCCTCATTGTCGTTGGGGAGAATTCACCGACCACTTTGGCGAGAACGAACAGAATGAGGGCTTGCGGCGGATCGAAGTGCAATCGGAACTTCTGCGGTCACGGCACCCCGGAACAATCGTGCATTTTGTTTGTTGGTTGGCATCCCTAAAATGGCAACAAGGGGCAGCGTGTTATGAATAAATTCTTCACTCGCTTCGCAAGCGCTATAGCTTCATTTTCCGGCTCTCCAACGGCTTTCATGGTGGCTCTCGGAACCGTGCTCGTCTGGGGGATAAGCGGACCGCTGTTTGGTTTTTCGGAGGTCTGGCAACTGGTCATCAATACGGGTACGACCATTGTCACCTTCCTGATGATTTTTCTCGTGCAGAATTCACAGAACAGGGATTCCGCAGCGATGGAAGCAAAACTGGACGAGCTGCTGCGGGCGGTGGAGCAGGCGCGCGGTGACTTCATTGGGATCGAGCACCTCACGGAAGAGGAAATCGAAAAGATTCGTGCACGTCTCGAAAGGGAAAGCGGACCGGATAGCGATAAGCCCGCACCCCATCATGCCATGGCCCGCTTGCTTTCCCGACGTTAGTGGCATTTACCGTTGGCAGGCGCGTGTCAGGCGCGCTCTATGCGCAGAAAGAATTCGCCTCGGGTGAAAAGTGGCTCGAAGCCGTCATCGAAACGTCCGAGGCGGATCAGCCCTTTCGAGTATCGGTAGCTGTCGTAATAGAAGACCAGATTACCCCATGGCGCGTAATAAGCGATGTCGCCGGGACGTGCGTTATCGAAAGGCGTGTCAGTCACCTGCGTCAACTTTCGAGGAAGATATGCGATTTTCTCGTTGGTCGAATAGTCTTCGATCGTGAGATCGAGCGGCAGCATTTTCATGAGCTCGCGTGCCGACGGGTTGTCAAACAAGGTCGCGGTCATGCTGTGACCACCAAAGGCCATTCGGAAACTCATCAAGGATACCTCCGTTTTTGTTACCTGACCGAACAATGCGGACGGTAAAGCTGTGGCCGCGGTAGCCAGCCCAAGAAATAGACGCCGGTCGATCATTGGAATGCTCCCATGCCGAACTGCTTTACGAGGATATTCTCGATGATTTGAATGCCAGCGCTGACGCGGCCACGAGCAAACCTGCGCTTGCCAGGAAAGTCATGCGGTAGCCGGATGCGTCGTAAAGAAATCCGCCCACTATCGCACCGGCTGATATCGCAAGCTGGATGACCGCAACCATGAGACCACCTCCGGCTTCCGCATCCTGCGGCAGTGAGCGGGCGAGCCACGCCCACCAACCCACTGGCGCTGCAGTGGCAATCATTCCCCAGACCGCAAGCGCTATCGCCGCGACAGGGAGACTGTTGCCGAAGGCAACAAGCATCACGGCCGTCACCGCCATCAGAGCCGGGATGACGATCAGAACGCGATACAGGCGGTTGGCGAGAAAGTAACCGATAAGGCTGGTGCCAACGATGCCGGCAACGCCGATGCCCAGAAGAATGAAGGTGAGTATCGAGATATCTACTCGTGTCACAGTTTCGAGAAACGGGCGGACATAGGTGAACAGCGTGAACTGGCCCATGAAGAAGACCGAGACCGATGCCATGCCGATAGCGATCAAGGGACGGTTCAGTAGCCTGAATGCATTCTTTGACGTTTTCCCGGCGAGGGGTTTCATGGAAGGGAGGCTTGCCAGCTGCCACAGGAATGCGATCGCCGCGACGGGGACGACAGTGAAGAAGGCACCTCGCCAACCGATGATCGATCCGAGAAACGCGCCGAGCGGAGGAGCAACGACAGTTGCCAGCGCATTACCGCTGTTAAAGATTGCAAGCGCTCGGGGAACGAGATGCTCCGGTACAAGACGCATGGCGGTCGCTACCGATATGGACCAGAACCCACCGATCACTATCCCGATGAGCGCGCGCCCGACCATGAATATTTCATAGTTCGGTGCGATCGCCACGGTCACGCCAGAAAGGGCCATCAGTGCCGTCAGAGCAAGCAACAGCAGCTTACGGTCCCACTCTCTCGCGAGATACGAGACAAAGAGGCTCGTGACGACGGCGAAAGCGCCGGAGATCGCGATCGAATGTCCGGCCGATCCTTCGCTGATGCGCAGTTCATCCGCGATCGGCGTCAGCAGGCTGAGAGGCATGAATTCAGACGCGATCAGGGCGAAAACGCAGAGCGTCATCGCCAACACACCGCCCCAGTTTGCGGATCGGGATCTGGCTTCCCCTGTGGAAATTGTAGTTTCTATCGACATGGTACGGCAGCTTTTCTTGGCTATTTCTTCAACGGTCTTCCGCTGCTGATGGGAGGCAGCGAGGTGAACATAAGTCATGAAGCATCTTGCAATAAGCCGCCTGTCACGGGATGCAGTCATGAACGATGCTCATCAAAGGCTCTTGTTTAGCCGCGCCCGGCCTGCTTGCGTATTATCCACGTCGATGCAGGGGCTCGGTTCATTCATGAATATCGCTCATGACGGCATGCCTTCGCCGCGGTCTAATCTCGCGACAATCTCCGATCTATCTTTTGAACGACGCTGCTGCATCACCCCTCAAAGCAGCCCACCGGCCGCTCGTCACGGCAACGACAATGGAGAGTGAAGTGAGCAATCAGAACGAAAACGCTTCTACGGGAGAGGGCCTGGACATGGGCCGCCGTGGCCTTCTCAAGATTACGGGTGTCGGCATCGCCGCGATTGGCGCGGCGTCAGTGATGGCGGTATCTAAGGCAGAGGCGCAAACATTGAAGATGACGCAGGACTGGGACAAGGTTTTTCCGAAGAGCGAGAAGGTCGATCACCAGAAGGTCTCGTTCAAAAACCGTTATGGCATCATCCTGGCGGCCGACCTCTACATGCCCAAAACCCGCAACAGCGTCGGAAACCCCGCAATCGTGGTGAGCGGACCGTTTGGCGCGGTCAAGGAACAATCGTCCGGCCTTTACGCACAGACGATGGCCGAACGCGGTTTCGTCACTCTGGCATTCGATCCTTCCTATACAGGTGAGAGCGGCGGCGAACCGCGCAATATCGCGTCTCCCGACATCAACACCGAGGATTTCAGCGCGGCTGTGGACTACATCGGCCTGCGTCCCGAAGTCGATCGCGAACGGATCGGCGTCATCGGTGTCTGCGGCTGGGGTGGCATGGCGCTCAATGCCGTGGCCTCGGACAAGCGTGTGAAGGCCGTGGTTGCCAGCACCATGTACGATATGACCCGCGTCATGTCCAAGGGCTACAACGACAGCGTCACGCTGGAGCAGCGCACGGCGACCCTGGAACAGTTGAGCCGCCAGCGGTGGGTCGATGCGGAAAAGGGTACACCTGCCTATCAGGCGGCCTACAACGCGGAAGTCGGACCCAATGCGCCGCAGTTCATGATCGATTATCACGACTACTACTCGACACCACGCGGTTATCATAAGCGGGCGGTCAACTCCCGTAACGCCTGGTCGCAGACAACGCCAATTTCGTTCATGAACATGCCGATCCTGAGCTACATCGCGGAAATTTCGCCGCGCCCGGTTCTATTCATTCATGGCGAGAAGGCCCATTCTCTCTATTTCGCAGAGACCGCGTATGCGGCGGCGGCCGAACCGAAGGAACTCCATGTCATTCCCGGCGCCAGCCACACGGACCTCTACGACCAGATGGATGTGATCCCCTTCACCAAGCTCGCCAGCTTCTTTGAGCAGCACCTGTCGGCTTGATAAGTCCTGCAGTGACGTAACAGCTCAGGAGCCCGCCCAAAGCGGGCTCTTTTTCTGTTAGTGCGGCATGAGCATTATGCCATAATCAACAGGTCTGGATGCAGGAGGCTCATGAATGGCACGCGATACCGTCAACGATCTTGCAGCTTTCATTGCTGTTGCCCGAGAACAGAGCTTTACCCGGGCGGCGGCGAAGCTGGGCGTATCGCAGTCAGCATTGAGCCACACACTTCGCCAGCTTGAAGCCAGGTTAGGCGTGCGTCTCCTGATGCGGACGACCAGAGCGGTTTCGCCGACGGAGGCGGGCGAGCGGCTGCTAAACGGGATCGGTCCACATTTCGATGAGATCGAAGCGCATGTCGACGCGTTGAACGAACTGAGGGAAAAGCCGGCGGGAACGATCCGTATTGTCGCCGCCGAGTACGCGATCACCTATGTCCTCTGGCCCAAACTCAGGAAATTTTTGCCTCAATATCCCGACATCAAGGTCGAGCTGATCCTCGACAACGGACTGACCGACATCGTGACGGAGCGTTATGATGCGGGGGTGCGTATGGGTGAACATCTCGCGAAAGACATGATCTCCGCAAGGATCGGTCCCGACTTTTGTCTCGCTGTCGTCGGATCGCCCGCCTACTTCAAGAACCGACCACACCCGAGGCATCCCAAAGACCTGGTCGGCCATGATTGCATCAACTTCCGGCTGCCGAGTGCCGGCGGCCTTTATGTATGGGAGTTCGAGGACAAGGGCCGCGAGATCAAGATCAAGGTCGATGGCCAGCTCGCCTTCAACAACAGTTTCAATTCGCTGGAAGCCGCGCTTGACGGCTTCGGGCTTGCCTACATCCCGGAGGAAATGATCCTTCCTTATGTCGCAGACGGCCGGCTGGTTCGCGTGTTGCAGAAATATTCCCCGCCCTGGGACGGATATTACCTCTATTACCCCAGCCGTCGCCAGGCATCACCGGCGTTCGTCAGGGTTTTGGAGGCCCTGCGATATCGGGTCTGACGGGAGTTGTCGGCCCCCTGTGGATGTCCGCAACCCGGAACGATCCATGTCCGACTTTCGTCTTCTCTGCGCTCGCTGCGGCTGACAAGTCCTGATCCTAGATCAGCAGATAGCTGGCTTCAGAAATGCGTTGAACAATGGCTTGCCCCGCAAGGACGATAATGTCGCCGTCCATCGGTTGATGAGGCCGCAGCAAGTGTTTGTCGATCGTCAGCAGGAAATGCGATGAATGCAGTTCGCCTGGGGAAATGGAAATGTAAGACCAGCGATGCCAGGCAAATGGCATGGTGGCGAGGCCCATTCCCAGCAATCCCTTGAGGCGCATCGACCATGTTGACGAGGACTTGGCGTGGCGCGCAGCATCGGTTGCAACGGCACCGTCGACAATATGCTGTTGGTTCCAGGTTGTCTGGCCATGGTTGATCTTCCATGCCTCGGGGTCATCATTTGCCAGATCGATCCTCGATTTTACCGGCTCGGCGATCAGCGCGACGTTCGGACTGAGCAAGCGTGGAACAAAAGAAAACGGCAGGCTGCGGATTTCGCGCAGTGGCGCGTTGACGCGGATAAGCTGCGCCAGACACCGCCAGTCGAAACCCTGATGTGACGTATGGTGCGCGGGCACCCGGTCCAGCCGGTATAAGCCTGCCCAAAAAGTCTCTTTCAGATTGCCGGATTGCCGGTTGTAACCCATGAGGGCCGAACCCCAGTTCTTGATCCATACGGCTGGCCCGACTTCGACGGGTACCGTAACCAGGAAAATGCGGGGACGAACGATCGCGCAGACGTGCTCGATGACACGGACGGTGCGGTTGAGGTGGATATGTTCAAGCGTTTCCAGCGCGATGACGATGTCGGCCTCGATCGTTTCGTAAAGGCTCTCGTCGCTTGCGTCGCCGACGATGAAACGGCAGTTTTCGTAGTTGCTGTAGCGATTGCGCGCGGCCTCGATGAAGATTGGATCGTAGTCGATACCGACGTAATCAACGTCGAATTTTTCCAGAATATGTCCGACCGCGGTTCCGGGGCCGCAGCCGATATCCAGTATTCTGACCTTCCGATTGCCCACGTCCTTCTGCACTGTTTCGAGGACCTCAAGCAGCTTTCGATAGCGGCCTGCATGCAGAAAGCGCGTCAGCCAGTTGAAGTTCTGCATTTTTTCGTATGTCGTCGCGAACGTACCCATCCAATCCGCCTCCATGAACCGTAGATGATGTCGTCTCGCGATCCCTGTCATCGTAAAGATCGTGCGCGACCCGGCGTTGTATTTTTGAAGTCTGGCACGGCCTGCGTGACCTGCAACTCGACCAAAAGGCTTAAGTCGGAAGCGCGGATACCCACCCTGCCTCCTCTTAAAGGCAGATGTCGACGTGGTGGACAGTGAATCAGCCAGTTCTGACCGGCCGTCCTCTCCCTTTTGGCATGCTGCCGATGCGCAGGGCCTCGTTATACCTTTCAAGGAGGCGCCATCCGGGGCCGGAACCGCTGGGAGATGTGGTGGATGGTAGACAAGAGAGCCTTGATTATCGGCGTAACCGGGCAGGACGGCGCTTATCTCAGTGAATTGCTGCTTGCCAAGGGATATATCGTGCACGGCCTGAAAAGGCGGTCTTCCTCATTCAACACCGGCCGGATCGATCATCTTTATCAAGATCCCTTCGAGGAAAACCTTCGCTTTCGTCTTCACTTCGGTGACCTGACGGACGCCACGAACCTGTGCCGGGTCATTCAGGAGGTCCAGCCCGACGAGATCTATAATCTCGGCGCCCAGAGCCATGTCCAGGTCAGCTTCGAGACGCCGGAATACACGGCAAATGCGGATGCGCTTGGCACGCTGAGGCTGCTGGAAGCCATGCGCATTCTGAACCTCGGCGACCGTTGCCGGTTTTATCAGGCATCCACATCGGAGCTGTTCGGGGGGATGGGCACTGTTGCTCAGCACGAGGGTACGCCGTTCTATCCGAGAAGCCCCTATGCTGCGGCAAAACTCTACGCATACTGGATGACGGTCAATTACCGGGAAAGTTACGGCTTTCACGCATCCAACGGCATTCTCTTCAACCATGAGAGCCCCATTCGCGGGGAGACATTCGTCACGCGGAAAATCACGCGCGGCGTTGCCGCCATCGAACGCGGTCTCATGAGCAAGCTGCGTCTTGGTAATCTCGACGCAAAGAGGGACTGGGGGCATGCGCGCGATTATGTTGAAGGCATGTGGCGCATCGTGCAGCAGGAAATACCCGAGGACTATGTGCTCGCAACCGGCGAGGCACATACGGTGCGGGAATTCGTTGAGCTTGCTTTCGGCGTGGTCGGCAAGACCATCGAGTGGAACGGCGATGGCAGTGACGAAGTGGGATACGACGCCAAAACCGGCAATACGATCATCGAAATCGATCCCAGATATTTTCGTCCCGCGGAAGTGGATTTTCTTCTCGGCGACCCCAGCAAGGCGCGCAGGAAACTCAACTGGAGCCACTCGACGTCCTTTTGCGACCTCGTGCAGGAAATGGTCGAAGCGGATCTTCGCCTCGTGATGTTGGAAGAGGGAAGAAATGAATTCGTCGCATAAATCGCAAGAAATCCCGTTCAGCTTGAATGGCAAGCGCGTCTGGGTTGCCGGCCATACCGGAATGGTCGGCTCGGCACTCGTGCGACGTCTCCAGCGCGAAAATTGCGAAATTCTCAAAGTCTCTCGCAGCGAGCTCGATCTGACCCGACAGTACGAGACGGAGCAATGGATGGCGGCGGCAAGACCTGAGGTCATTTTTGTCGCTGCCGCCAAGGTTGGAGGCATTGCGGCAAATGCGGCCTATCCGGCGGACTTTCTTTACACCAATACGCTAATTTCGATGAATATCATGAAATCGGCTGCCGACATCGGTGTTGAAAAGCTTCTCTGGATGGGATCTAGCTGCATCTACCCGAAATTCGCAGCGCAGCCGATCACGGAAAATTCCCTTTTGACAGGCCCTTTGGAGCCAACCAACGAGGCCTACGCGATTGCGAAGATCGCGGCGCTCAAGCTTTCCCAATTCTACTCCAGTCAGTACGGCCTGAATTGCGTCTCCGTCATGCCGACCAATATTTACGGGCTGAACGACAATTTCGATCCTCAAAGCTCACACGTCATTCCTGCGATGATCAGGAGAATGCATGAAGCGAAAATCAGCGGCCAGAACAAGATTGTACTATGGGGTACGGGCAGTCCTCTGCGTGAGTTTCTCCATGTGGACGATCTGGCGGATGCCTGTTGCTTCCTCATGAAATCATCGGCGCATTTTCCGCTGATCAATATCGGCTCGGGGCGGGAGATATCCATCCGCAATCTCGCCCACCTGATTGCAGGCATCGTCGGCTACGATGGGCAGATCGTTTTTGACACCAGCAAACCGGACGGAGCCCCCAGAAAGCTGCTCGATTGCTCGCGGCTCAACGCGCTTGGCTGGAACTCGACGGTCGAGCTCAGATACGGAATTCAGGATTTGTATGAGTGGTGGCGACAACCGAAGTCGCTGCAATCGGATATGTTACGACAAGCGGCAAGATGAGATCGCCAAATGCCCTGATACTATCGATTTTGCTTGCCGCCCTTGTGCTCGCATTTTCGGGTCTCTCGTCTGCCGGACAGCCTGCGGTGCGGGGAGCGCAAGAGCAAGGCAGCCAACCTGATCCACGCCAGTTCGGTTTGCCGATACCTGTTCCAGAACCACGATTGCCGGATGATGCGGATGCCTTCAATCCGACATGGACAGAGGTAGGCGGCAAGGGTCCGGCAATCGCGGAGATTTCGAGAGCGGCGGGCGCTGGCGAGGTTGTCTCGATGACCGGCGTCGATCTCGATGGACGAACGGGTTTCGAAGTCTTTTCGCAACACCCCGGTGCCGCGGAGGGCGTGGTGACTCCGTTGGCGCCGCTGACGGCTGACGCGACGGCGGCGACGCTGCTGTTGCCAGCCACGCTTCCTTCATGGTCCACCTACCTGATCAGGCCCCAGCGGGGCACTGTTCAAGGACGCAGCTTCGCGATCAATCGTACGGAAAGCTGGTGGATCGGGCCGGATGCCGCAGCGCCGGGAGCGATCGTCTCGGTCTATGGACGCAACCTTTCGCGGTCCAACGGGACTAGCCAATCTTATCTCTATATCAAGCCGGTCGCTGTCGCCGGCTGGTATGTTCCGGCAATCGCCGTCAACCCCTTCAAGGTCGATTTCGAGGTGCCGGCTCTGCCACCGGGCAACTATGAAGTTTGGGTTCACAATACCCATGGCGGCCGCTTCGGCTGGAGCGGTCCGCTGACACTTGTCGTCCTGTCGCAATCGCCATGGGTGGCGCAGGATAAAAAGCGCATCGATGCCAGGCAGTTCGGTGCAACGGGCGATGGCATGACCGACGACACCGCAGCCATTTTGCGCGCGCTCGACGCCGCGGCCGCAACGGCGCCATCGGTTTTGTATTTCCCCGCCGGGATTTATCTCGTGACAAAGCCTTTGATTGCGCCCGCCAATGTGGCGTGGTTCGGGGAAGGGGTGAACAAAACGGAGATCAGGCTGAACCAAAAGATTGATCAGAGCATGGTTGTCGTTAATGGCGATGACACCCGGTTCGGAAACCTGACCCTCAATGCCAACCGCAACATTGCCGGTAAACCTCTTCTTGCTTTGCGCAACACCAAAAACACACGGCTGGATTCCGTACGCATCGACGCCTGGGGCGTGCCGGCGTTCGATGCCCAGGACACCGTAGGGCTTTTTGTGCATGCGTCCGAGCTGATCGAGAACGGATCCTTTTACGGCGCGAGCCGGCAGGTGTTTTTCTCCAACAACCGGTTCCGGATGACGGGTTACGGCGAATCCGTCGTCGCGCTATGGGGTGGGCGCGATTTCGCCATGACGGGCAACGAGCTGACAAATGCGGATGAAAGCCGCGACGACGGTCATGGCATCGGACGTTTTTTTGTTGCCCAGGCGCATTTCGGGAGCATGCGAAACCTCTATTTTGAGAAAAACATCTCGCGAAACGCCGCGCCCCACGACTGCGCCAAGGTCGATTGCAACAAGGGCGAACAGATCTGCTTCGAGATCGTCGGGAGCAAGCTTAAGAACGATTTCGTCCGCGCTTCCTCGAACTCGGTTACCTTCAAGTCCCTGTCGGATCTGGGGGATGCCGCGCCGGGCGGTTTCGATCTCGTCATCGTTGGCGGGCGAGGTGCCGGGCAGCACCGTCACATCGCGTCGACGGGCGGTTCTGTCGTTCTGCTCGAGCAACCCTGGAATGTCGTGCCGGATCGAACGAGCCGTTTTGCTCTGGCAGCGACCGCATCGAGAGCCGTGATATACGATAATGTGTTCGATGGCAGGTCAAGCTATGCGGAGCATGATTCCGATTCCACCGGCGTTCTTCTCTACGGCAACGTCTACGACGTGGTGGTCGACAGCAACCGCATCTCTCAGATGCGACACGGCATGATGACGGTTGCGCTGGACTCGACGCGGGGACTTAGCCCGTATTTCCTGCAATATTCCAACAACAGTGTGACACGCAGCAACAGCGGCCTCTATGTCGGCACGACATTCGCGGATTCCGGGGTTGCCGGCATCTGGGGCGGTCTGGGGAATATTTATCGCAGGAACAGGTTCACAGATATCGCCTATATCGGCGTCGAATATGAAACCTGGAACCATCCCGGCTCCGACTATAATGGGACGGTCTTTGATGGAAATACCTTCGCCAACGTCCGTTACGGCTTCGTAGATGCCTACAAACTCATGTGGACGCACGACGGCAGCTTGAAGGCCGGACCGGACGAACGCTCAAGGCGGATCAACACGGTGCTCTACGACAATCATTTTACCCGAGGAACGCCAGGGCCCGTTCAAAGTGCGGGTTTCGTGACGATGCATCCGCAGAACAGCTGGGTAAATGTCGGCTCTACATGGAGCGGTTTTGTAACGGGAAACGAGGGGCCTAAGGCCGTCACCGTTAAATCGTCCTCCAACGCTGCAAGGCTGACGCCTTATTGAACCGGAGTTTATTCCCCGAAAATCCCGGCAAGGTACCTCTAATGACGTATCTGCGGTGAATTGACGAACTGCCGGAAAGTGGCGACTATGGCTCAATAAATCGGGGGCATGGGCACCTTGGGGCATTGAGAGCCGTGCCCATTCTTTTTCATTTCGGCGAGGGGACCCGACGGATCGTTCGTTACTCGGTGAGTGGCGAGCGATCTGTGGTTCCAATGACCTCTTGCCCATTTCAATTCGAACCCGTTGACGTGGTAATTTTTTGCCGGCGCTCTCACCGTTTGTGCAGAACGAAAATTGGCTCGCCCGGTTGAACGAGCGAGCCCTCCCAGTTGCCAGGTAACCCCAGTTACCGGGGTCCCGCCAAAGTATCAGGGGGCGGCGGGCAACCTTTAGAAAACGCTTTTATCGCTTCGGTTCAATCTGACTATAAGCGGTAGGGCTACCGGATTTTCACGCTTTGGCTAACGGCAAAACGATTAAAGCCTTAGAGTTTTTGAAAAAGTCAGTTGGCTGGCCTGTTGTCCGCCGCCAATTTCAGCCAGGCCCGGACGTCGGTCGCCGTGATCCAGATCTGGCCGTCGAATGCAAACATCCCTTTCTCGATTTTGGATGCCGCTATCGTTGCAAAAACCTCGACGAATTGCGCCAGTCGTTGCGCATCGCATTGCGGTGGCGACTGAATGTCGTTCAGGGCTTCTTGCGTCACATGGATGTGCTGCAGTCCTTTTTCGCCGTTCATGATGATGACGGCACTCTGCCTGACCATATGATAACCCACCGGAACGATTGCCGATTCCATCTCCGTCTCCCCGGCACATGTGCCGATTGTTTCTGTTCTCTGGAGGACGTGGGGGCCTGCCGATTGGAACGTGGCAGGCTCTTTTGATTGTCTCCCCTGAAGATCGTTGGAGGAGACTATCCGGGATAGCAGATTGCGGCCTCGTGCCATAGCTCTCCAAAAGCGGTAGCTGCTGTGGGAGGCGGCTCAAGGAAGGGCAGCTCGCCTCCAGACCACGTCGCTGGACGTGTTTAACGCATTTTCCGGGCGTGAAACCGCTATGCACTTTACTGGAAATGCTTCAGTTGACGCTTCCCGTGACGACCGCTGCCGAAACCGGATCTTTGCCGGATACCGACAGGCGAACGCGGACGACGTCGCCCGCGCGGACCTGCGTATGCTCGTCGGCAGCCATTTCGCGGTACGTGCCGGCCACCTGACGCACGATGGCGAACTTGGTTTCGATCATGTCCTCAAGGCTGGAAACCCGCCGCGCCGTCGAGCCGATCTCGGCCATGGACTGAAGGCTGAAGGCCAGTTTTTTCTTCAGGCGCATGATGTCCAGCGAGGTTTCCCGCAACTCGGTCGCCGCGTCATTATGTCTTTTGCTCTTCAGCTCCAGAATACGCCGCTCCACTTCGCTCTTGTTTTGTTTGGCGCGCGCCAGAAACGATGTCGATTCTAGCACCTGCTGGTTCATGGACAGCAACTCGCGCTTGCGTTCTCTAAGGGCGGATTCAGACGCGGCACCGCGCGTGACAAGTTCCTTCGAGGCGTTGACGTCCATGTCGAGCAAGTCGAGTTGCTGGCTGCGCATGACGTTGCTTTTCTCAAGCGTATCGATTTCCTGAATGAAGTTCTGTCGCTGGACTTCGAGATTGGTCTTTTCGTCCTGCTGCGCCGACAGGCGAAGGCGAAACAGACCTGTTTCAGAGGCGACGATCTTCTCCAGCGCGCCGCGATCGCGGACAAGCCCGATGTCGTCGCCCTTATATTCGAATTCGGTGTCGTTCAGTTCCGCTTCCAGCCGCACACGCCGAATGTCCTGCGACAAGAGCTGCATCGACATGTCTTCGTACTCCTGCTGGGCGGCGATCAGCTGCATGCCCGAGGTATCCCTCTGTGTATTGGGTTCCCGCAATCCCCCGCCAAGTGCGAAGAGTTCAAGCACGATCATGCCGGGACGAAATTCATATTTCCCCGGCTTCTGGACGTCGCCGACAACGAAGATCGGCGCATATTCCTTGATCGCGACGGCGACCGAGCGGTTTGCCACATGGGTTGCGAGATCACGGCTGATCCGCGCGCCGATTTCGTTCACCGTCTGATCGACCACGTTGACGTTGCCAAGCAGCGGATAACCGATCGTGCCATCTGCACTGACGGGGAAAAGACCGGTCAGGCCCGCATCGCCATAGACGGAGATCGTTAGGACGTCGCCGGTGACGACCTTGTAGTTGGTGCCATCGGCAACAGCTGGTAGCGGGCAAACCGCCAGAGACAGCAAGGTCGCACCTGCGATCGTCAGGGAAAGACCTCTGGACCTTTTAACGAAGCGCATTTTTCACCTCTCAGTATGGACGACAGCCGGCGGGCGCAGATTGGTCACCCGCTTCCGCAGCTTGAAAATTGTGTTCCAGTCGCGGAAAATCCTCGGCCAGACCGGCGGCTGACGCTTTCTCGGGCGTCGTATGCCGTTGAGGATGATGCCCGTGATCGGCCGGCCCGCGACCCTGAGCTTGAGGACGGCGTTTTTCATGCCCGTGCCATCGGCGACCTCCTGCCGAACGACGAAGGAGACGGCGTCCGAAAGAGTGGCGATCCGCAGCAAGTCGAGGTCATAGGCAACGGATGGCGCGTCGATCAATACCAGTTCGTATCGCTGTCTCGCCTCGGCAAACAGTGCGGCGAAGCGCTTGCTTCCAAGCACAAGATTGGGCGGCAGGTCGCTTTTCTCGGCGATGATGATATCGACGCCCGAGGCTTGGTCGCACTGGATGATGTCATCCAGCGATACCTCACGGTTGACGGCCTGGGCAACATGCGAGGCCGATCCCACATCGAATTCCGACCCGAGAGCCGGATTTCGCAGATTGGCATCGATCAGCAGCAGCTTCACGCCGCTCATCGCAAGCGATCTGGCAAGGTTGGCAATCACGAAGGTCTTGCCTTCGCCATCGGCCGAAGAGGTGAAGGCGATCACCTTGGCCTTGCTCTCCGCCAATTGTATGTGGGTCTGAAGGTCGGCAAACGCGCTGTAGAAATCCGCCGCGCCGCTGCTAAATTTGCCCGGCTTGTTCTGGAACTCCCCGAAGGAAATGCGCGGGATGCGCCCGATGACGTTAAGTCCGGTTTTCTGCTGAAGGGACGCGATGGAGCCAACGGACCGGTCGGTGAAATTCAGGACAAAAGCCGCCGCCAAACCGGTGCTGCACCCGAGCAGAAGCGCAATCAGGCCCCACAGACCCTCGTCGGGACTGGTCGGTTTGCGCGACGGCATGGCGCTCGATATGATCCGCGCCTCCGCAGTCGCGATGCCGTCCTGTTCGATAGTCTGCTTGTAGCGGGCCAGATATGTCTCGTAGATCGAGCGGTTTGCTGCCGCTTCCCGGTCAAGTTGCCCGGATTGAACCATTGCCATATCGGTCGTGGAAATCGCCCGTTGCACATCGTTGAGGCTTGCTTCCACCTCTTGTCGCTGTTTTTCGTTGACCTCGATCTCGTTGCGCAAGGCAGCGATGATCTGCGAGATTTCTGCATCGATCTGCTTGTTGAGTGAACTGAGCTGGGAGGATAGTTGCGGCCGCTCCGGGCTCATGACGGCGCCGCTTTCATCGATCTGCGCGATGGCGCGGATGACCCTTGCCTGCTCGGCCCTCAGAAGCTGGATCGTCGGCGAGGACAGAACTTCGGTGATCCCGAGCCCATCGCCGCTTTTCTGAAGTGCGAGCGCTGTCGCCAGCCGCGCCCTTGATCCCGCCAGCTTGGCCTGGAGCGTTGTCAGCTCGACATTCAGGCTTGAAAGACGCTGCGATTGCAGGGGAAGACCGCCCGTGTCGATCAATCCGGATTTTTCGCGAAATTGCGACGCCTGGCGTTCGGACTCCTCGAGTTCCGTCCGCAGGCTGACGAGCCGTTCCCCGAGCCAGGCGCTGACGCGCCGGGTTGCCGTCGTCTGGAGGTCGATCTGGTAGTCGATATAGGCTGCTCCGAAAGCATTGGCGACTTTCGCGGCCAGTGCCGGATCGGCGGCATAATAGGAGATGTAAATCGTATACGACCGGCCATCGTTCATCACGCGAACATTGGTCATGAGGGTGTCGATCATTTTCGATGTCTCGGCGTCGTTGCCGAGAACGGTCGCGTCGGTATTCGCGCGGTCAACCTTTGTTTGCCGCCCTTCGAGCATCCGATCTTTCTGCAGGATGACGAGAACCCGTTCGGCCATGGACCTAGAGCCGATGATATCGAGTTCCGTTCGAAGCACCGGGCTTTCCTGCGGCAGCGGCGAGACCACGGATTCGGTCGGGAGCGCCTGAAGCTTGCGGACATCGAGTGCAAGGGTTGCCTCTGCCTTGTACTTTATCGGACTTCGCGCATAGCCGATTGCCGCGATTATGAAACTGGCGAGAAAGCAGATGAAGACGGCTCTGCGCCGCTCCCGCAGAATGGCTATGAAGCGGGAAATACCTTCCTGCTCACCCGGAGATGAGGACGACTGGATCATGACGGTTCCTGCTAGGTAAGCGGCGCGTTCGGTAGAGGTCGGTGAATGGTGCGTGCTCAGCGCCCGTAAGCCATGTCACCGATCTTGCAGGCAACTTCCGTGCGGTTTGTTGCTCCAAGCTTCTTCATGATATTGCGGATATGCACCTTGATGGTGCTTTCACAAAGGTTCAGCTCCAGAGCGATATCCTTGTTCGCCTTTCCGCACCGCAAGGCCTCCGCAATAGCCGATTGACGGCTTGTAAATTTTGTCGGAGGAACGGATGCGTGTGCAGTCATGCCGAACAGGCTTTTCATGTTCATGACGCTGCTGGCCGGTATGAAACGGCCGCCCGCGATTGCAAGACTGATCGCCTGGACGCAGACGTCGATGCTGACGGAACTCGATATGTACCCGCGCACGCCAAGAGCGATCGTATCCAGAATGGCATTGATATCCTGATCGTCAGAGAGCACCACGACGGCGGCCGGAGACACGGCAGCCACAATCTCTGCAAGATCGCGGTTTGTCTCTGCGGACGGACCGGGCCAGGCACTGACCAGAACTGCCGCAGGCATGCCGATTTCCGCGCGTGCCTGTCGCCATTCGCCAAGATCGGAGAAGGTCAGAATGCGCCTGTCGGCATATTGATAGTTGAGACTGTGGGCAAGGCATTCCCGCTCCAGCATGCGGCGGTCTATGATGCCGATATAGCCGGCCGCACTTGATGCGGCCTGCGGGTGCGATGCGCCTTCCGACGGGTTTTCGGAGATGTGATTGTGGATCATGACGAAGATGCCCCCTGTATTGTTTTTGGTTTCTTGTGAACTTCTGCAAACGTCTAGATTTAATATCGCCAACTAGCTTTGGGTCTGCTTCAGGCGAACGTCAGCTTCCTGACGGTAAAGGCTTCCGCAAAACGTGTCGGCGCCCGGCATTCCATGCCCCGCAGCCGCGCCAGGCCGCGAAAGGTATCGGCGTCGAACCAGTCCTTGGATCTCTGTGTGCCAAAGTGCTGCAAGAGAAGCTCGACCTTCATGTTCATCGCGTCTTCGCTCAACGGCACGTAGGCGTTTCGCCTGCTGAAATCGCCGTCCCATTTCGGGATTTCGTATTCCATGATCAGGTGATTTCTGAAGATGTTAGATGTGAGCCTGTTGATTTCGCGGTGATCCTGATGCGCGTCCTCGCGGCTATGCGTGAATATGACGTCGGGACTGACTTTGTCGCGCAATGTCAGCAGCCATGACTTGATCTCGCGGCTCTGCGAGGGAAAGTAGCTGTCCTGAAACGATGCCAGTTCAATCGAGTAGGATGCTGCTTTTGCAAGAAAAGCTTCGGCGGAACTGCGTGCCTCCAAGGCGCGCTCGTTACCGGCACTGAGGACGCACCAATAGACATCGAGCAACACGCCCTTTGAAAGCAGGCTGAGTACCGTGCCTCCGACGCCGATCTCAATGTCGTCGGAGTGAGCTCCGAGACAAAGGATCGACAGACGATCACCGGCGGAAGCGAGGGACATGTTTTTCATGGCAGCAGCTTCGTGTTTGACGACTTGCGTGCCATCGACGCATCGTCTCCAATCCATGGCATGTCACCACGCTCTACCATTGCCTCCAACGTCTGCCAGTCGCGCAGCGTATCCATTGACCGCCAGAAACCCTCATGTTTGTAGGCCATCAATTTATCTTCAGAAATCAACCTCGAGAACGGTTCCAACACGAGTTCCTCGCCCTCGCGCATGTAGTCGAAAATTTCTGGTCGCATCAGGAAGTAGCCGCCGTTTATCCACATGTCGGATGTTTCCGACGACCGAAATTCACGGACCCTTCCGCTCTCGTCGATTTCCGCCAGGTGGTAAGTGAGGGGCGGTCTGACAGCCAGAAAACAGGCGAGCTTGTCGCTCTTTTCGAATTGGGCAATCATGTCGTCGAGATCGACGTCGGTCAGGCCGTCGCTATAATTGGCAAGGAACATCTTCTCGCCCTTGAGATGATGACGTACGGCCCAGAGGCGCTCGCCTATATTGCGCCATATCCCCGTATCGATCAGGGATACGCGCCAGTCCCTAGGTAGCTCCTCGAGCAATTCCACGCGTCCGGGGCTCGATATGACGCAGTCGGCATAGCTTTCCGGCCGGCTGTTCAGAAAGAATTCTTTTATGACGTGCGCCTTGTAGCCGAGGCAGAGGATGAAGTCCTCATGCCCAAAACGGGCGTAATATTGCATGACGTGCCGCATGATCGGTTGAGACCCGAGCGGGATCAGCGGTTTCGGGACGCTTTCGGAATATTCCCTGATGCGAGTACCCCTGCCGCCACAGAACAAGACGACCTTCATTGTACCAACTCCTTCGGATCAATGATGGAAATGTCGGGAATTGGAACGACGAATTTCCCGCCCCAGTTTCTGATGTCGTTCATTTGTGCAACGATCTCATTCTTCAGGTTCCAGGGGAGAATGAGAACGTAATCCGGCTTCATGCGCTGGATTTCGCTCACGGGCCGGATCGGAATATGCATTCCCGGCGTGAGGCGACCATGTTTGTAAGGATTGCGATCGACTGCAAAATCGATGAAATCGGTGCCGATACCGCAATAATTTAGCAGCGTGTTGCCCTTTCCCGGTGCGCCATAGGCGCAGATCGATTTGCGCATCTCCTTAAGGCGGATGAGGAAAGACAGGAGGTTTCGCTTGGTTTGGCGCACGGCTTCGGAGAAGGCCGTATAGGTCTCTATTCTGTCGAGACCGGCATTCAGCTCCCGTTCCAGGAGGCTATCCACGCGGGATTCACGCGGGAACTTGCTGTCTTCGTGCGAGAAAAAGACCCGCAGCGAACCGCCATGTGTGGGAATCTCTTCGACATCGAAAACCTTTAGCCCATGACGGTGGGCCATTTTTTCTATGGTCAGCAATGAGAAGTAGGAAAAGTGCTCGTGATAGATGGTGTCGAACTGGTTTTCTGCGATTAGCTTTTCGATATGCGGGAACTCAAGGGTGATGACGCCGTCAGGCTTGAGCAGCACTTTCATACCGGCGACGAAATCGTTGATATCAGGCACCTGGGCAAGGACATTGTTGCCGATGATGAGATCGGCTTTTTGGCCTCTGGCCGCCATATCGGTTGCTAGAGCCTCATTGAAAAATTCAGTCAGTGTCGGAATACCTTTGCCGATCGCCACCTTTGCGACGTTGACCGCCGGTTCAATTCCGAGCATCGGGATGTTGCTGGTCAGGAAATGTTGCAGCAGGTAACCGTCGTTGCTGGCAAGTTCGACAACGAAACTGGATTCGCCAAGCGCGAAGCGCTCGATGACCATGTCGCAGTACCGCTTTGCGTGAGCGACCCAACTGTCCGAGAACGAGGAGAAATACGCGTACTCCGTGAAAATATTCTCGGGCGCTACATATTCCTGAAGCTGGACGAGGAAGCATTCGTCGCAAACGAATGCGTGGAGTGGATAAAACGGCTCGACGTCGTTGGCTGCGTCAGCTGCGACGAAGCTTTCGCAGGGTGGAGACATTCCAAGATCGACGAAGGTATGCACCAATGGCGAGCTGCAAAGACGGCAAAGCCCGACGTGATGCGTCGAGCTCAGTCTTGCAGAAAAAACTGCCTCATTATTCATCTGACGCCCCCTGATTTTATCGCATTGTCTTCGAGTGAATTTCAGAAAATTCTTTTATTAACTGGAAAAAATACTATGGATCGGGGTGGGTGACGATACTGCATTCGGCTCGAAAACGTCATCCATAAGCCGTAGGGTTATATTGGAATCCGCTAAAATTCGCTTCCGGCGGCTGGTTTCCGCAACCGAAAGGGTGACTTATTTGCCAGCCCGCCTTCAAGGTATGGTGCTGCCTATGGGTGTATTCCGGAGCCGCTGAAATGGCGGAGAATTCTTCTTGAATACGGGATTGCATCAGGAGCGCCGAATGCTGTTTGAGAAGACGAAAATCGAGGGGCTCTGGGTCGTCAATACGGTGCCTGTGCGGGACAGTCGCGGCTCTTTTGCCAGGACGTTCTGCAAACGCGAATTTGAGAGCAACGCGCTGGTATCGGACTTCAGTCAGCACAGCCTTTCTCTATCGAAGCTGAAACACACGGTACGAGGGCTGCATTTCCAGCGACCGCCGCATCAGGAGACAAAGCTGGTTTCCTGCGTCAAAGGATCGATCTGGGATGTCGCCGTCGATCTGCGCCGCGGCTCGCCCACCTATCTGCAATGGGTTGGCACGGTGTTGTCGGCCCACAATGGCGCGCAGTTCTACATTCCCGAGGGTTTTGCACACGGCTTCCAGTCGCTCAGCGACGACGTTGCTGTGTCCTATTTGATTTCGGTGCCCTATGCCGAGGCAAGTGCGGCAGGGATCCGGTATGACGAGCCCGCGATAGGTGTAGAATGGCCTGCGCCGCCCTCGGTCATATCGGAAAAGGACCTCGGTTGGCCCGCTTTGCAATGAAGGTCTAGCGCGTCAGGAAACCGAGGTTCGAGACAAGGCCCGCCTCGAGCAGCCTGCCAGCAGCGCTCGCAATCTCGACAAACGGCATATTTGACCTTTCGGCGATATCCAGTAGCGAGTTGGTTCCATCGGCGAGGTTGAGTATCCATAGATAGGCCATGGTGCGGTCGTCATTCGTCTTATGGCCGCCTATCGCAGGAAAAAGCCCATATTTTCCGAGCTGTGGCTCACCCTTGGGCCGAAGGTTTAACGGCGTCCAGTTGTCTTCGAGAGCATCGATCATGTGCATGATCATCCAAAAGGATGAGTCGAGATGTTCGGACCGGATGAAGTCGAGATTGTCGGCCGAGGTGTGATATTCGGGAAAGGTTCCGAAAGCGCTTCTTTGCAGCAGTCCGACCGGCAGGTTGAAGCCCGGCGAACAGAATTGGCGCTCGTCATAGCCGTAGGGAATGAAGTCGGCGATTGCCAGATGTTTACGATCTTCTCCGCAGCGGGTGCAGGCGGCGATCCGGTCGATCAGTGCATCTCCTCTGCGGCTGCGCTTGTAGTTCGGCCCGCCCCCGTCACCAATGCACGAAACCACAAGACCATGCGCAATGTTCGATATCCCATCTTCGTTCTGCGCAAGCCATGACAGGGAGCCGATCGTTCCGGGTGCGAAGACGAACCTGTAGCTGTAATATGTGGACCTGCTTTTCAGGCCTGCAGCAAGACACGTCAGCAATGCCAGGCCGGAACAATTGTCGTTTGCGAGCGACGGGTGACAGATATGCGCGAAGAGAAGCACCTCTTCGGTGCTTTGTCCGATATGCAAATATTCGCCGTAATACAGATTGCCTGAGGTTTTTTCGGTGTCGATGACGACCTCATAATCGCCTTCATCGAGCTTGAGGAATTCGCGATGCGCCATGCAGAAGCCCCAGGCATCGGTGTAATAGGCGGTTTTGTACGGAATGAGATCGGGCTGAGCCGGCAAGGTGTAGATATGCGATTGCAGTTCGGCCAGCGGCATCACGCGGCGTTGAGGGATGCTGTAGTTCATCAGATGCAGGTTGCAGATCTGGAAGTCGATCACCTTGCGTCCCGCCGCGTTTTTGACATAGGCGTCGCGAACGACCCATTCCTGCGGCACCGTCCAGTCGAAAACCCGTGTTCCGCTCGGCACGGCGCGTTCCTCGATATCGATGTAGTCCTTGAGGATAGCGATGGTGTCGCGCACGCCTTTGCCGGTGATGCTGCGACAGATCGGAAACAGGCGGGTCGCCAGATCATGGATCGTCTGGCCGATATCATCCTCTCGCCACGCCACGCCGGTCAGCCTGGCACCAAGCTCCATCTTGCCCATCCGCGCCTCCCGTTCAAACCGATGCGGCAATATCGGCGCCGTGGCGCGGCGCAACGACGGGGCGGCGCAGGTTGATGTCGATATCCTTGTCGCCGATCAGCTTCTGGAGCTGGCCGATCCGCTGATAGTACGGTCCCTCGAATTCAGCCATAGTCAGGCCGGCGCTCTTATAGGCGTGGTAAAGTTGCTCGGCACCTGCGGCGGCCGTCCATGTCGGCTTGAAGGCCGGAAGCGCACGGGCGATCTTGCCGAAATCGACGCGGTAGGAGCGGGTATCGGGGCTGGCGTCGCTGGCATATTGCAGCCGGCATCCGGGCACCGTCAGGGCGACGATTTCGGCGATCTCCCGGATCTGGTAGTTGTGTGCATCCTGTCCGACGTTGAACGCCTGATTGTGCACGACATCGGTCGGCGCTTCGAGCGCGGCCAGAAAGGCGCGCGAAATATCCTCGATGTGAACGATTGGACGCCATGGCGATCCGTCGGATTTCAGCAGGATCAGTCCCTCCGTCACCGCCCAGGCGGTCAGGTTGTTGAGGACGATATCGAAACGCAGCATGGGCGAAAGGCCATAGGCCGTCGCCGGGCGCATATAGACCGGTGTGAAGCCGGGGCTCGCGAGGCTTGCAATGTCACGTTCCGCCAATACCTTTGATGTGCCATAGGCCGATACCGGTTTCAGCTCTGCTGTCTCGTTGACCAGTCCATCGCCAGCTGCGCCATAATTGCTGCACGAGGAGGCGAAGAGGAAACGCTTGACCCCGGCCTGCTTTGCGGCTCGCGCTGCCCGAACGCTGCCGCGGTAATTGATCTCATAGGTAATTTCCGGATTGAGATTGCTCAGCGGATCGTTGGACAGCGCTGCAAGATGAATGACAGCGTCGAAACCTTCCATATCCGAAGGCTGGATATCGCGGATGTCCTTGCATACGCCGGGTACCTGCGGCAAAGGTCCGCCTGGAACATAAGCGCAGCGATGGTAGAATTCAGTGTCATAGCCGTGTACTTCGTGACCCGCCTTGCGCAGGATGGGTACCATGACGGAGCCGATATATCCGCGATGCCCGGTGACCAGAACGTGCATGAAATTCCCCCTCAAAATCTATTTTCGATTGCAACGAGCGTATCTTTTCAGGCGAGATCGATGCACCGCGCAAAGCGGCTGTATCGATAATGCGAACGGTCTAGTTGCCCCGGCCGGTTAAGGCTTTCGGATGCTTTCCGATAATTCGGGCATGTCGGCCATGACCAACCCATGGCTGGCGTGATGCTGCGCGTTGCCGTTGAAACGCCGGAAGACAACCTCGGATGGGCGTCCCGTCAGGAATTTGTCGACTCCGTATTCCAGCGCTTTACGGTAGACGACGAGCGCTCCATCGATGGCGTCAAGCGTTTTGGCTATATCCTCGTCCTCATGCGTGTAGCTTACAACGAGAGAAGGTGCGAGAAGGCCGCGACGGATGGTTTCCTGCAGAAACAGCGAGCGAAAAGCCTGAGACGGCTTTCCGGTCTGGTCCAGCGTGAAGTAGCTGAGGCAGGCGGAGTGGCCCTGAATGCCGAAGTAGGAATCCAGTCCGTGCGCAATTGCGATCTGGCTGATGGCGGCGCGCAGCGAATTTCCCTGTCGGACCAGATTTGGGACCACGGGTTCCTGCGTGTAAACTTTCATGGTCGCGATGGCCGCCGCCATCGCATGCGTTTCCGCGCCATGCGTCGTCGAAAGCAGGAAGACACGCGGGGCATCGGTTTGATCGATACCGCCTCGTTCCATGAATTCACGCTTGCCGGCCAGTGCGGAAATCGAAAAGCCGTTGCCCAGCGCCTTGCCGAAACAGGACAGGTCGGGGACGATATCGTATGTCTTCTGCGCACCGCCCGCATCCCAGCGGAAGCCGGTGATCATTTCGTCGAGAATGAAAAGCGCGCCGTTTTCGTGGCAAAGATCCTGCAGTTTGTGAAGAAACTGGTCCCGAGGCGGATCACCGCGCGACGGCTCCAGAATAAAGGCGGCGATACGACCTGGAAAGCGGTCAAACAGACTGCGCGCACTCGCCAGATCATTGTAGCTGAAGCCAAGGACCAGATCCTGGATCGCCTGAGGAATGCCCGCATTCATCTCCGTTGTTCCGATGAACCAGTCGTCGGTGGAGAAAAAGGGGTGGTCGCTGCAGCGCGCGATCAGGTCACGGCCGGTAACAGCCCGTGCAAGTCGTATCGCGGCGGATGTCGCATCGGAGCCGTTCTTGCAGAATTTGACCATTTCGGCCGTCTGGATCGTATCGAGAAAGGTCGAGGCGCAATCCACCTCGATCTTTGAGGGGCGCGTGAAGTTGCAGCCGCGGTAAAGTTCCGCACGCGCGGCCTCTACGACGTCAGCATACGCATGGCCAAGGCCGACAGCCCGATTGCCCATGCCGTACTCGATATATTCATTTCCATCGACATCCCAGACATGACAGCCATATCCCCTTTCAATAAAGCCGGGAGACAGGACAGGGTACTGGTCGTCACCCTTTGCATAGGTATGTGCACCGCCCGGTATGATGTTGCGGGAGCGCTGGCGCAGTCGATCCGAGTTTTCGAAATTTTCGACGAAAGTTTGCATGGCGAAATCCCGGGTCCATATGTCCAATGACCAGAGACTACCGTATCCGGCTCGGTGGCCGTTACCCCGTCTTTATGTTGGGAATGCTAGCCGAAAGGCTTAGAGGAGATGTACAGCCTTCCCGTCATAATCGCTCCGATGCGTCCGCATCATGCGGGGCCCGACACCCGCAGGCAATTATGGTTCTGCAATAGGTCCACTGCACGACACTCGATTTTAGTTTTTGAAGAGATCGGATATTTTGAAGATCACTTCCGTTCTGTTCTTGGCGTCAACTTTCTTCATGATATTGCGAATATGTACCTTTACGGTGCTTTCACGAAGATTGAGCTCATAGGCGATGATCTTGTTTGGCTTACCTTGCGTCAAAGCGTTGATGACGTCGACCTCACGTTGGGTGAACATCGCGGTGCGCTGTCGTTCCTTGTCTTCCGCAACCACGAGCAACTGCCTGAGATCGCTCAGATTTTCAGCTGATACGAAAGCGCCGCCCGCCAATGCAAGTGAGATGGCACCCACACACACCGCCAGTCCTATCGACGAAGAGATATATCCCCGAACGCCCGCGTCAAATGCCCTCATGACTTGGCGCAGATCGCGGTTCTCAGCGAGAATGACGACCGGCAGATAAGGGAAATCGGCAATGAATTCCCGCAACTCATGAAGGGATACGTCATCGCCAAAATCGCTGCGACCGACGTTGACCAGGATGCCGCTATGCTGGCCGTTTGGAGCGTGTCTCCAGTCATCGAGTGATGAAAACAACTCAACTTCCATATCAAGGCCGTATGCGATCAGGCTCTGAGCCAGACACTCACGGTCGAGCGCGCGGTCGTCGATGATAGCCAGCTTTCTGACCGAAGTTTCCATAGGTTTCGAATGCGCAACCACATGGAAATTTGATGAGAACTGGCTATGTCCATTGTTGGGAACTGATGTCAGCATGTTATGTCCTATCCGCGCTAAAGAGTGCTTTGCGGATCTGTCTGGCTTGGCAGAGACGCAACCGAAGAGTTTCTTTCTAAGATTCGGCACAACGGACGTTTGAAGTAATTCAACCCGGAACGCCGTCATCAATCAGAACTTCGGAAGCTACTCTGTTGCGGTCTGGATTTTTCGGAATTTAAAAAATCGGCCAGAAAGCAATAGACGTGGCACTACCCGAATTTCGACTCCGGCATCCTACAATGGAGTATCGCAACTGGAAAAGGTTCGGAAATTACTCACTTTTGATTGAGATTTCGACGTGGCGTTCAATCTGGCATGATGTGGGTAGACAACCAGACACGCCAGAACGGTTGAAATATAATTCTTTCAGGGCATCATCATGTTTTGCGCGACACCACTAACTATAATGGATGAATTATAATCGCGGCCGGATTGATTTATCATCCTCCATTCGTGCGTTTGTTCGCGATGTCAGCAACCTATACGTGTTAATCGCATTTTGAAATTGCACCTCGCGACAATCGGACGCGCTGCGCCCCGCATGTGACGGGGCATGGTGACTATGTATCCCTGATCTCAAGGCCTTGATGGCTGCTTTCAAGACTTGTTGACCCACAACGCCTGACGCTTCGCAAGGGTCGATCTCTATTTGGAATGCGCGTCAATTTTAACGAGAGTGAATATGGCGGAACGCGGCGAGGATAGTAACAAGGTTCCTTCTACTTTCGAGGTAGATACCGGTTCGATGTCCGGATCACAGGAAGGACGTCCTGTTAGGATGTTCCCGATTGTCGGCGTCGGTGCTTCATCGGGTGGACTGAATGCGTTCAGAGCCCTGCTCAAAGCGTTGCCTGAAAAAACCGGCTGTGCGTTTCTTCTCGTTCAGCATCTTGACCGGTCGCATGAAAGCATGCTCGCAGAACTTCTGGCGAGCGAAACGACTATGGTCGTAACGGAGGCTGTCAACCTTGCCTTGATAGAGCCCGAGCACGTCTATGTCATTCCACCAAAATTCCTGATGTCGGTTGACGGAGGAAGGATATATCTGTCGCCCCGGCGGGAACTGCATGAGGCACCTCTGCCGTTTGATTTTCTCCTGGGTTCTATGGCCAAGGAATTCGGGCCGTGGGCGATAGCAGCTGTCCTGTCTGGCACGGGGTCAGATGGCTCATCCGGCGTCCAGCAGATCAGGGATTTCAAGGGACTTGTTCTGGTCCAGGAGCCTCAAGAGGCACAATTTGGCGGCATGCCCGAAAGTGTTATTTCGCTGGGCATTGGCGCTACGGTTTTACCGGTCGAAGAGATGCCTGCGGCCATCGCCAAACATATTGCGCTGCTGTCGCGGCTTCGAGCGGATCACTCGATGGAGCGCCGAATGCCCCAACTGGACCGGATCATCGAGATATTGAAGGTTTCCACAGCGAATGATTTTTCGGCTTATAAACATGGAACGATGCAGCGCCGGGTCGAAAAACGCATGGCGGTTCTCGGTATCGAGATTGAGAAGATAGACCGGTATCTTGAGATACTCGAAAGCAGCGAAGACGAGCGGCAAAATCTCGTCAGAGATCTCCTGATCAACGTCACCAGCTTCTTCCGCGACGGGAAGGTGTTCGACTTTCTACGCGATACCATTATTCCGGATATTCTCCACGCAAAAGCGGCTCACGGAGCAGTGCGGGTCTGGGTCGCTGGATGCAGCACGGGGGAAGAAGCATATTCTCTGGCTATTCTCTTCCTTGACCTCATTCAGTCCATGGGCCTTCGTCTCCAGTTTCAGATGTTTGCCTCGGACGCCGATGGCGAGGCGGTCGCAATTGCCAGAGACGGACATTATTCACATGAGGCAACCAAATCGCTGCCGCCCGACTTGCTGGAAAAATATTTCGTAAGGGATGACAACGGATACACCGTGACGGCGCAACTGCGTGGGGCAGTGGTATTCACCGTGCAGAATGTCCTCAGCGACCCACCATTCTCACGGATCGATCTGATTTCATGCCGCAACTTGTTGATTTACCTCGAGGCGGACGCCCAAGCGAAGGTCTTGTCGCTTTTCAGGTTCGCCCTGCGGGAGAACGGTATTTTACTGGTCGGAAAATCCGAAACCGTTGGCGGAATGGATGACCGTTTCAAGCTGATTTCGGAATCCGAAAGGGTATATCGGCGTATCGGGCCGCCGGTTTTCGGTGATCTTAATTTCGGTGCGGTTGCGGGCGGAAATGTCAGAATTCCCTCTTCGCAAGGAAAGGCGAATTCAGCGTCGAGGCACAGTGTGCTTGCCGAGGCGGTTTCCCAGGTTCTGCTGGGTAGCTACGTGCCCGCCGCAATCCTCGTCAATCGGAAGTATGAGTATCTCTACTCCATCGGCCCGACAGCAAGGTTCCTGCGGATCGCTTCAGGCCCGGCATCGCATGACCTGTTCGCCATCACACCGACGGCGCTCCATAATAAGATCAGGTCTGCGATCCAGCATGCGAGCCGGGATCAAAAGCCGTTCGTAGCCAAGAATGCAAAACTCGACAGCAACGGCGCACACATCGAGTTCAACATTCATGTCGACCCGCTCTTCAGTCAGGGTGAAGAGCTGTTCCTCATATGTTTTGTGGAGGATGTTGCGCAGGCCAACGGTGTTGTCCGATCGCAGAAATCATCGACGACAGATGCGTCGCCCATTACCGAGCTTGAATTCGAACTGGAGGAGACACGGGCGGAATTGCAGGGCGCCATACGCAATCTGGAAATTGCCAGCGAAGAACAGAAGCAGATCACCGCCGAAGCACTGTCTCTGAATGAGGAGTATCAGTCGACGAATGAGGAACTCTTTACTTCGAAAGAGGAACTGCAATCCCTCAATGAAGAGCTGACAGCCCTCAACAATCAATTGCAAGAAGCACTGGAGCGTCAGCGGGCAGTTTCCAACGATCTGCAAAATGTCCTGTACAGCACCGATGTCCCGACGCTCTTTCTGGATGCCGGTCTTCGTATACGGTTTTTCACACCAGCCACCCGGTCAGTATTCAAGATTATATCGTCCGATGTCGGCCGTCCCCTCTCGGACCTTAGCGGCTTTGACGGCGACATTACGCTTCAAGTCGATGCAACGGCGACGCTGCTCCGAGGCAACACAATCGACCGAGAGATAGGAGGACCCGATGGTCGCTGGTATGTCCGCCGCGTCAAACCCTATCGCGGCGCGAGCGAGGCAATCGACGGAGTGGTCATCACCTTCATCGATGTAAGTGCCCAGAAACAGGTTGCCGAAAGCAGGGAAGCTGCCAAGAAATCCGCCGAGCGGGCGACCGAGGCCAAGTCGCAATTCCTGTCTGCGGCAAGCCACGATCTGCGTCAGCCGCTGCAAACCTTGAAGCTGTTGCACGGGCTTTTGGAAAGGAACGTGGATGAAGGGCAAGCACGCACTTTCGTCCAGAGGATGGGGGAGACGCTGTCCTCGATGCTGGGTATACTCAACTCTGTTCTTGACATCAACCAGATCGAAGCGGGGATGGTGGAACCGCAGATCGTGAGCTTTGCGATTGGCGATCTTCTGGGAAGGCTCTTCAAGGAATTTTATTATCCCGCTCGGGCGGCGGGGCTGCAACTCCGTGTCGTACCGTCCAGCCTTGCCGTTCGCACCGATCCCCGCCTGTTCGAGCAGATCGTTCGCAACCTTCTATCCAATGCACTGAAATACACGCCGAGCGGCAAAATTCTAGTCGGCTGTCGCCGGGTCGATGCAAAGGTTCGGTTCGAGGTGTGGGACACCGGTATAGGCATTCCCGAAAACCATATCGAGGAAGTCTTCCAGGAATACCATCAACTCGACGCATCTGCTGGCGCGGAAGACCGGGGTTTGGGGCTGGGATTGTCAATCGTCAAGCGGCTGAGCGAACTTCTGGGACTGAAGATAGCGGTGCGGTCGCGATTGCATGAAGGTTCCGCATTCATGATCGAGATCGATCGGGCGCCGGCAGGGGAGCCGCTTGCGCCATTGCGTGCGCCAGTCGATGACAATTCGCGTCAAGCGATCGCCCTGTCGTCCGCGTCGATTTTGATCATCGAAGACGAAAACGGAATGCGCGATCTGCTCAAGATCGGTCTGGAGCAAACTGGATACGTGGTCGCTGCGACCTCAACTGCTGCCGAAGCGATCGCGATTGTTAGAGGGCTGAAGTTCATGCCCGACGTTGTTCTCGCAGACTACAATCTTCCTACAGGCGGGAATGGCATAGCTGCGATTGAAGATATTCGACAAGCACTCCGCCAAAATGTTCCGGCACTCATTCTCACTGGCGATATTTCAAGCAAGGCCCTGAGGGATTTTGCTCAGCACGAAATTCCTTATCTGCACAAGCCGGCGAAACTCAAGGACGTCATGCAGATGGTGGAGACACTGGTCGTTCGCCAAAACGGTGAGAGAGCAGGTCACATAAGCGAACCTGAATATATGGAGCCGATGACGGGCAGGCTCATCGAAGTCATCGACGACCAGCAGGACATAAGGGACAATTTGCGCGCTCTGTTCGAAGGAGAAGGCTGGGCGGTCGCAACCTATGTTTCGGCAGAAGAGTATCTTGCAAACTACAAGCCCGACAGATCAGGTTGTCTGCTTGTCGATGCGTATCTCCCCGGCATGGTCGGCATGGAGTTGTTACGTTTGCTGAAAGAAAGACATCATCGGTTTC
This sequence comes from Agrobacterium sp. MCAB5, assembly GCF_052114365.1. Classification (NCBI taxonomy): domain Bacteria; kingdom Pseudomonadati; phylum Pseudomonadota; class Alphaproteobacteria; order Hyphomicrobiales; family Rhizobiaceae; genus Agrobacterium; species Agrobacterium sp. MCAB5. The sequence goes on along the minus strand of NZ_JBFREP010000006.1, from coordinate 100,690 downwards.
CGGTGATTGTGATCACGGGTCGCAGCGATGTCCGTATGGCAATCAATTCGATGCGATATGGAGCGGCCTATTTCATCGAGAAGCCTTTTTCTTACCAAGAAATATATCGGAGCGTGCAGTCGGCCCTCGAGCGATCGCGTGATGCGAACGAGCGCGAAGAGCGGCGTGAAACAGCTCGAGCCACGCTGGCGACGCTTACTCGCAAGCAACGTCAGATCCTTGATAGAATTGTTCAGGGGCAGGCCAACAAGATCATTGCAGCCGATTTGAAGCTTAGTCAGCGCACTGTCGAGAATCATCGCGCCTCAATCATGCGCCGAACGAAATCCACTTCGTTGCCGGCGCTCTTGCGGCTTGTCCTGAACGCTGAAGAATAGGCCTACCATCGGACCGCTATCTTCGGGCCATCGCGGCGCGAATGCGGTGCAATGCATCGGGCCGGCGCAGAAGATAGCTTAGCGGCGGCAGAAACGCGGAAGCGGGTCTGAGCCGGAAAGCCTGTGCGAGAAGCGCACCCGCGCCGGGCCGACGCCGGGTAAAATTGGAAATCGCGCACCAATAGGCGCGGTCGCTCAGGCTGGCGCGACCGCGTCGCAGCAGGGTTTGTGCATCGGCAAGCAAAGCGCCTTCATTGCCGAAGAAGCTCTCAAGCGCTGCTTCGATTTCGGTATTCCACGCCAGCACATTATCAAGGATGGCCGACTGGTTGGCACCGTGGATGCGGGTGAAATTCTGCACGGCGTCAAGTTCGACGATGTCGCCCAGAACCGCAAGCCGCATCCACATCTCGACATCGTCGGTGTGGCGCAGTGCGGGCCGGTAGTGACCGGCATGTTGCTGGATGTGCGTTCTGGTGACGGCGAGGGGGCCCGGCACCGGGCTGCGTCCCGTCGCGCAAATGCCGACGATGAAGTCCACCCCGGCATGAAGGCGCATGCCATCGGCATCGTCGCCAAGGCCGGATGCGATTTCGGCGTCGTCACGGAAGAAGGCGGTGCGGCCGAAGGCCATGTGCGCGCCGGGGTGATCGTCGAGCGCCTTAATTGCGCGCGCCAGGGCACCGGGAGACAGGACATCGTCGGCGCAGATGATGGCGAAATAATCCGCTCGCGCCCAATCGATGCCTGCGTTGAACGATGCGTGCCCGCCGAGGTTTTTTGGGCGCAGGCTCGTTTCGATGCGCGGATCGGATGCCGCGAGCGACCGGGAGATCGCAACGCTGTCGTCCGTGGAGGCATTGTCGATGATGAGGATACGCATGTCCGGGATATTCTGGGCAAGGACGCTTCGCACGCAGCCCTCGAGAAAACGACCGTAATTGTAGTTGGGAATGGCGATATCGATGGTGCTCATGGCTCGACCGTTGCGGAAACGGCAGCGTCGGGAATGGACGCCGGTGCCGGAGGTTTGCCGATCCGGCGCAGACCGCCCACGACAGCATCGAGCGTCGATCTGAGTTCGCCAAGCAGCGGGTGGCGCAGAATAATCAGGCAGGCGGCCCAGCCTGTTGCCGACAGAAGGACGGCACCACCGGCCTGGGCGAGGGAGTAATCGAAATGGAAACCCATAGAGGCGGCGATGGCGAGCGGCCCCGCGATGGCGGTAAGGGTCACGGCGGCACTCGGCCCGATGGCGGCGAACAGTTCGGGTATTTTGAAGTGGGCGTGGCGTCTGACCAGATAGAAGGCGATGAGCATCTGGAAGGGCAATGTGACGAACTGGCTGAGCGCCACGACGGTCAGGCCGAAGAAGCTCGCGGAGCAGAGCACAATTGCCGAGACGCTGCGGCAGACGAAATTGCCGAGGAACGCTTCGCGGTTGGCGTTGAGAGCGATCAGCAGCGGCGTTGTCAGCACCATCGGAAACCAGAAGATCGACGCAAGTGCGAGAATCCGGGTGATCGGCACGGCGGCAAGCCACTGGTCTCCGAGCGCAAGTCGCACGATGGGATCGGCGAGAATGGCGACCATGATCAGCGACGGCCAATAAAGCACGGTGATGTAACTGAGGGCACGCAAGTAGGACCTGCGCACGTCTCCCCCCTCGCGAACTTCGGCGGCGAGTGCGGGGAAGGCGAAGGAAAAGATTGCCGAGAGAAAAATGCGGTCGGGAATGGAGCAGACGGTATTGGCGCGATTATAGATCGCGACCGCAGTCGGCGTCATGGCAAAGCCGAGCACCAGTTGCGGCAGGGACTCGTATAATTTGTCGACGATGGTGGCAGCACCCCTGTAGCGGCCGAATTCGGCCATGCGGCGCCAAGACTTTAGAGAAAGGCGTGCGGTACGCTGGGCCGGATCGGCATAGGCGGCAAGGGCGCTTGCAACGCTGTTGCCGACGAGCAGGCCGAGCGCGAAACTGACAAAGCCCCATCCATTGCTGGCAGCGAAGATCGTCACGCCAGCCATAACGATGAGGCCGGTGGTTCGGACGCGTGCGATGGTGCCGAAGGCAAGCTGGCGACGCAGCATGGAAAACGCCGGCATGCCCAGGCTCTCGGCGATGACGGCGAAAATTGCGAGGACAAGATAGTGCTGGAGACCGGGCTGGTGGTAGAAAAGCGCCAGATACGGTCCGCACAGATAGAGAATGATCCCGAGAATGCCGCTGGCCAGCAGCAGCAGTGTGAGCGACGTGTTGATGTCATCGCGCTCAACGACATCGAGCTGAATGAGGAAATCGGAAGAGACGAATTCGCGGAAGGCGAAGATCACCGATGTCACCCCGTAGCCGATCACGGCAAAGCCAACGTCCGCAGGCGAAAGCAGCCGCGACATTATCGCGATCAGAGCCAGATTGATCGCGATTCCGAGGTGTTGTTCCAGCATGGCCATGAAAAAGGCGCGGCGGACTTTGTGCATCGAAGGGCTCCGACAGCATCGCCGACAATCGACGGTAGCATCAAATCTAGAGGAGGGGCGTAAACCCTGGGAATCTGACCGTTGGGATGGTAGCCGGATCCGTAGGTGTAGGTCGTTTGTAGAATGTTTCGTGAAGGGCATGCGATAACGTGCGGTCTACTCCTATCGAATGTTAGAGCGCCCCGGTGTTAAGCCGAAAGGATTAGGCTGCGGGACTGCTTGTGCCTAAGGCGTAACGCCCTGTGGCGTTGCGACGACATCACGGGAGAGAAGTTCGCGGCCAAGCAGCGCCTCCTGCTCGGAGAGCTGGCGCTTGAAGCGTTCGTTGGCGTGGGCAATCCGCTGCCTCACCGCGTCCGCTCCAGCCAGTATCTCCTTCACCAGTTCGATGACATCGTTGACTTCGAACGTGTCGATGTGCCGGGCAAATTTCTCCTGATCGAAATCGTTCATCAAGTCATCGAACTTGCGGGCGTAACCTATTGATATTGTCGGATTTCCGAGTTTTAAGGAGCAGACCACGCCGTGATATCTCGACACCACGGCAAGATCGATTGCTGCCATCTGCTGCATGATGTCGCGCAGCGTTGCGGCCGAGCTGATCTCGATTTGCGACATCTCATTCTCGGAGAGCATATCCGTCAGCAGATACATGAGATTGGCGCAGGCGACCCGATCCGTGACGTCCCCCATCAAAAGGGTGATGCGATGACCTTCACCGATCAACCAGCTGACCAGCTGCGAGAGCTTGCTGATATAGGTCTGGTAAATCCTGGAGGCCTCGGGGTCGTTGTGACGCCAGCCGCGATAATCCATGACGCCGACGCCTATTCGCATCACGCCGTCGGCGGCGCTCTCCCGGTGGGGCACCGTAACAGGAAGATCAAAGGCGATATCGGGGTAACGGTGGTCCCGCGACACGTCGACGCCGATCATTTTCATGTAGTTGAGCGAGAAATCGTCCCGGTAGGATCGATACGACGCCATCTGTGCGGCGGAGCGCAAGAACCAGCGGCTGAGGCGGCTTTTCATCGGTCCGGCGCCGATGCTGACGAAGGCGATCCGCGTGTTGCGAAGGCGTGCAACGAGGCACCAGCAAAACACCACAAAGGGCCAGCCGAACCATTTTTCCTGAAAATCATCGAGGATGCCGGTCCCCGGTATGATCATCAGGTCGTCCTTGTCGAAATAAAACAGCGAACTGAAAAATAACATGACCCTTCGGGGCAGATTGCCGAGCAGCCGGTCCAGTTGCCTCATCCATGCATTGGTCAGGGGCGGCCCGCCAACGCCGATCGAACGAATATTGAATTTCGCGTTTACGACGGTCGGATTGGCGCAGATACACAACAGATCGGCATCGGGCCTCATCCTGCGCAGATAAAGGAGCATGGCTTCCAGCGATCCGTCATTGCCCGAATTGCCCGAGCCAAATTGTCCAAGGAGAGTGATCCTCATGTATTTTCCAATCGCCGCACGGCGCCGACACGCTCGATATGGCATTGATATCCGCTAAGCGGGCACGACCCCACACCGACCTTAGGGGTGCGACTTACGCCAAACGACTAGGCTGACTGAGGCAAACCTTTCAAAGGAAGATACAGCTAAGCCTAAGATGCAACTGCCCGTCGTCCCCTGGCATTTTAGTATGTCGCGTTAGCCGCCACTCGAACCATCCGCCGTCTATCAGTTGCGGTGTGGTTGTGGGTGCAAGAGCGAGAGTGTCTCATGAAGCTTGCCTATTTTGTCCTTCCCCACATCGGCGGCACCTATTCCGTCTTCAAACATCTGCGCAAGGGCCTCGCCGTCTATGGCATCGACGTGCGATGGCTGGGCGTGTGCAAGGAAACATACGGGCTGCCTCTCGATCTGCAGGGCGAAAAGGAATTCGGTCAAATCCTGCGCATGCCGGTCAATCTCAGCGACCGCGAATGCGCAGTGCAAATGGCGGCCGCCATCGCCGACGGCGGCTTCGACGGTGTGATCGTCAACGTTCTCGGCGATCAGTTGCAGACCAATATTGCCCGCTACCTGCCGGAAGACATCCTGCGTATTCTCGTCGTCCATAATATCTCGCCCGGAACATATGCCGCTGCCCGCTCGGTGCGGGACTACGCCCATTTGACGATTGGCGTATCGGAGCGGTGTCGGTCCGATCTGGTTGCGCGCAACGGCTTTTCCAAGGATCGCACCTACGCAATCCCGAATGCGGTGGATAGCGATGCGTTTCGCAGCCAGGCGGTCCGGCGCGTCAACCGAGGGCCGGAGCTCAAGGTTCTTTTCGTCGGGCGGATTGAAGATGCATCGAAAGGCGTGATGTGGCTGCGGGAAATACTGGACGCCTCGCCCGAGGCGGTGCGCCTGACGGTCGTCGGCGATGGGCCGGACATGGAAAAACTGAAGCGCCGACTGGCCGGCCACGCCGGTCGCGTCAGTTACACAGGCTCCGTGCAGCTTTCCGACATACCGGTCATCATGGCCAGTCACGATGTTCTCATCATGCCGTCCCGCTTCGAGGGGCTTGGCATGACGATGATCGAGGCCATGGCCGGCGGTTGCGTCCCTGTCGTGTCTCATATTCGCGGCGTGACGGACACGATTGTCGAGACTGGCCGAAACGGCTTCCTGTTTCCGATTGGCAATTATACCGCAGCGGCCAACGCCATCCAACGCCTGCATGCCGACCGCGATCTTCTCGAGCGGATGTCGATTGCAGGAAAGGATATGGTGCTGAACCGCTTCAGCATCGAACGGATGGCCGCGCGCTATTATGAGGTCATCGCCGCGACGCTCAACAACCGTCCGGGCCTGTCAGCGGTGCTGAGGATGGAGGACTGGTCCATTCCCGCCGGGCTGAGGCCGGGCTTTCGAACCTATTTGCCATTGCCATTGAAAAACTGGCTTCGCGTCGTTCGTGAACGGCTCTGAAGCGATGATCGGCAAGGGCGGGCGACCTGGCTATCTGTCCGGCATCTTCCTTCTCTTGTTATGCATGTTTTCGACCTGTATCGCACAGGATACCGCCTTTCCGCTGCGGATATCGCAGGACAGTCGCCACCTCGAGGACAGCAAGGGTCTGCCATTCCTGATCGTCGGGGACAGTGCGTGGTCGCTGATTGGCGATGCCTCTCTCCCAGATGCGGAATTTTATCTGGAAACCCGAAAACGGCAGGGCTTCAACGCCGTGCTGGTATCGTTGATCGAGCATCAATTCTCCCGCAAGGCGCCGGCAAACTTCTACGACGAGAAACCTTTTGCCGGCGATGCCTTTGGTCGGCCGAACGATGCCTATTTCGACAGGGCGGAAGCAATCATCAAGGCCGCCGCCAGTCGCAATCTGCTGGTGCTTCTCTGCCCCGCCTATAGTGGCGCACGCGGTGGTCCCGAAGGATGGTATCAGGACATGGTTGCGGCCGGGCCGGAGAAGCTGCGGGCCTATGGACGTTATGTCGGACAACGTTTTGCGAAATACCCGAACATCGTCTGGGTGCAGGGCGGCGATTACGATCCGCCCAATCGTAATTTGGTCACGGCGGTCGCAATGGGGATCGCGGACACCGATCCCAGGGCATTGCAGACCGTGCATGGCAATCCCGATACCTTGACGAACGATTTCTGGCGGGATGCATCCTGGCTCGCTATCGATACGGTTTATACTTACGGCAATGTCGCAGCGACGGTGCTGGATCGATATCGATCCGGACCGCAACGGCCGTTTTTCCTCATCGAAGGCGTCTATGAGGGCGAGCACGATGTCAAGGAGCGTCAGGTGCGTCTCAATGCCTATGGCGCGCTGCTTTCGGGCGCGAGCGGTCAGTTTTTCGGCAACAATCCGGTCTGGCATTTTTCCGCCGCCGGGCTTTATGAGGCGAAGGACAGCTGGCAGGCTTCGCTGAACAGCCGGGGCGCTCAAAGCATCACACATCTGGCCGCGCTTTTCAGGCAACTGGAATGGTGGAAACTCGTGCCCGATCTGGGGTCCATGCTGAAAACCGATGCGGGGGCATTCGCGGCGCGTGACAAGGATGGCGCTTTCGCGTTGATCTATCTCGACACGCCTTCGGTTACAATCGATCTCGACCGTCTGGCGGCCGGTGAAAAAACCCTTCGCTGGTACGATCCCTCGAATGGACTTTACCTCGAGCCGGTCGAGCATCTCGGCCGCGGCGGCCTTCGCAACCTGACCGTACCGGCATCGGCGAATGCTTCAAGCTTTCAGGATTGGATCGCCGTTCTCTCCGCACAGGAATGATTGCTGCTGAGACATGACTCGGGACAAGCGTCGTTCATGCGTCGCCGCCCGCCGTCAAGGTCCCGGCCCTAGCTCTTTCGATGGTCGATCCGGTTCGGGAGTAAGCGGGGTAGACGTGAATACCGACACCCTCTCCCTTTGGTGGATTTCACATGCCTTTTGCCCGCATACCCCTCATGGCCGCTGTTTTTTAGGATCGTCGGGAGGCGAGTATCGTTGCAAATGCGCCGCCAGGGTCACTGCTAGGGGTCAGACATGTCGGGGATACTTTTCAACACCATCGCCACTTTCGTTCTGTGCGTATCCTTCATTGTCGTTCTCAGGCGCCTGACCATAGCGTTCCAGCTGGTGGATCGTCCCGATTCAATCCGCAAGCGCCACACCGGCGCGGTTCCGCTCTGCGGCGGCATTTCAATCTTTGCGGCTTTTGCTGTTTCCGCCTTCGTTGGCGGGTGGAGCGGGGTGCTCGGCATCAACTTCTGGCTTGGGCTGGCGGTGATCCTGCTGATGGGCGTCGTTGATGACCGCCGGCCGTTGCCCGCAGCGGGACGCCTTGTCATGCAGCTGGCCATGGCGATTGCGCTGGTGGGCGGCGCCGATATCGGCTCTCTTTCGGTGGGTGTGCTGTTCACGTCGCATTCGGAGTTGTTCCTGCCGCTGTTTTTCTTCATCGGCGTTCTCTTCGTGACCGGGCTCGTAAATTCCTGGAACATGCTCGATGGCGTGGACGGGCTTGCCGGCGGCACGGCTGGCGTTGCGTTGATCTGGTTGATGATCGTGGCGGTCTTCGCGAATGTCGGTGATATCATCCCGCCGCTTGAGGCGCTTTCGGTATGCCTCTGCGCCTTTCTGGTCTTCAACATGCGCGGTCCATGGCGGGCACGGGCGAGCATCTTCCTCGGCGATGCCGGCAGCACCGCGCTCGGCGCGACGATTGCCTATGTCATCGTCCTGCTTGCAACCACAAGCGTTTCGGTATCCTTTCCGGCACTGCTGTGGATCGTCATCCTGCCGATCACCGATACGCTTAGCTTGATTGTCCGGCGCATCATGCACGGTCGCAGTCCCATGTCGGCGGATCGCTGGCACTTCCATCATCTGCTGCTGGACTATGGTTTCACGCCGGCTGCGGCAACCAACACGCTAATCGTCATTTCCTTCCTGTGCGGAGGCATTGGTTTTGCCGGGATAAAAGCGGGTATCCCGGCGGAGGTGATGGCCGCCGGCCTTCTCGTGCCGATTGCCCTCCACACCGCCTTCGTCCTTGCCGCAACGGGTTATGTCTCGAAAACGCTGCTTCACAGGGGCAATTTCGATCTCTATCGCGAGGTCGTTCGCCTGCCTGTGGTTGCCAACGCAGTGTCGGAGCCAAGAGCAATACAATCGCCGAACGAAGAGTGATTGCATCATGAAGCCGCCGTGGCCCGGACCGCGCATTCCCCCCAAGCCCTTTGCGAATGGACGGCCCCGGCGTTCGCGCGTTTATCGCGGCGTGAAAACCAGCTGGCTGTTGAAACGGAAGTCGATTGTCCTCGGTGTCATCATCTTGGGTGCAATCGGGCTTTACGCACTCGCGCTCGTTTCAGCGGGATCGCTTCTCGTCGTGGAAGATCCGCCGGCGCAAGCCGATGTCATCGTCGTGCTCGGCGGTGACGGTCCGCCTCGCGCTCTTCAGGCCGCAAAACTATGGCACGAGGGAAAGGCGCCGCTGGTTCTGGTGACCGGCTACGGGGACTGCGACTTCATCCGCGACATGCTGGTGCGGTCAGGAGTGGATGTCGCTGCCATCTCGACGGAATGTCTTTCGCTCAGCACCTGGGAAAACGCGACATTCGCACAGCCGATACTGACGGAAATGGGAGCAAAACGCGCCATTCTGGTCACCAGCTGGTTTCACTCACGGCGTGCGGTCAAGCGCTTCCGGTTTGTCATGCCGCAAATCCAGTGGATTTCCCTTCCGGCGCAAAGAACCGTGTCGCTGTGGCGAGTTGCCTTCGACGCTGACGGGGTGCAGGTGTTCAAGGAGTACGCCAAGGCGCTGTTTTACGACATCAGAAGCAGTTTCGTGCGGGATATGCCGCCGGTTCAGGCGGGGCTTGCTTCATCATGAACACGCTTCTGGTCTTTTGCCTCTTCGCTGGTGTCGTCCTGCTCCTCTTCTGGGGAATGATGCGCCGGGAGCGAATTTACGAGTTCCCGTTTCTGACCGGCGTCATCACGTTCAGCTTTATCTTGCCGCAGGTTCCTGGCCTCTCGTCTGAAAACTTCCTGCCGGAAGGCGCGTTCACCCGAGCCGCAGTGTTCATGATGCTGTGCCTTTTCATGTGCTGGTGGGGATGGAAAAGAACGGCAACACCCTTTGCATTCTTCCGTATCGATTTCGATGAAACACGTCTGCTGATCGTCGCGGCCGTTCTGTCGCTTGCCGGTGCCTATTTCTATTTCAAGCTTAGCCGTCTGCCGGGAGAGTTGACCATTGCGGTGCAGATGACCGGTGTTCCGGTCATGTACATCTTCTTCTCACGGCTGTTGAGCTATGGGCTGGCCATTGCCGTGCTTTGCCTTGCGCGGCGGTTTTCCTGGCTGGCGCTCATCGTGCTTGCGTTCGACCTCGTCTTTTACCTGGATCGCATCGTGATCACCGGAAAGCGCGCCGAAGCGGTGGAACTCATCATGATGTTTGCGCTGGCATGGTGGTTTTACAAGGAGTGGGCGATACCGCGCATCTTCGTCATCCTTGCCCTTTTCCTCGGCACATTGTCGATGAACAGCATGGGCGATTACCGCGCCATTACCAAGGCCAACGATGCACCCGTCTGGGATGATATCAAGAAGATCGATTTCATCGGCAATCTTGAAAAAGTGTTCCGCGACGGCGGCGACGAGATGCGCAATGCGATCATGCGGATCGACAACACCGCAAACACACTGCAATTCGACTATGGCAAGTTCCATTGGAACCGGCTGGTGTTCAACTTCGTGCCCGCACAACTCGTCGGCGTGGAGGTCAAGCAATCCTTTATGCTGCCGGTGCCGGTGCAATCGCGCGACTACAATCCCGTCCTCGGCACGACGGAGACCGGAATGGCGGATGCGTTCGGGTCCTTCTGGTATCTGGGAGCGTTCAAATTTTTCCTGCTCGCCTATCTGGTGCGCCGGATCTGGGTGACCGCGAATACGGGCGAGTTTTCGGCGCAATTCACCTATCTGCTGTCGATCATACCGTCTATGCACGCCATATCGCACCAGACCGACTGGGTTCTCATGGTCTGGGTGCATATGCTGATGTTTGCAGCACCGGCGCTGGCATTTGCGGTCATACCCGCGCGCGTGCAGCAGCGGCGATACGAGATACCATCTTTGAAGTCTCAAGTGGGAGGGTAGGCGATGCGCTCACGATACGACGATCCTGGCTTTCAGCATGCAACGACACCCCTGCCGCGTTTCGGAGGTCCGACCTTTGCACTGCATTTCCGGCTGAAACGGTTGATCTGGATGATCGTCTGGCGGCTTCTTGCCGGCTGGACGCCGCCGCCGATGCGCCGCTGGCGCAATTTTCTGCTGCGCAGTTTCGGCGCGCGCCTGCATGACACCGCAATGGTGCATTCCAAGGCAATCGTGTGGTGGCCCGGCCACCTCGTCATGGAGCGTCATGCATCTCTCGGACCCGGCGTGATCTGCTACAATGTCGACACCATCACCATCGGCCCATATGCCTCCGTCTCGCAGCGCGCGCATCTGTGCACCGGGTCGCATGACGTTCAGGACAGCGCGTTTCCCCTCGTAACGCGGCCGGTGGTGATCGAGGAAGATGCATGGGTGGCTGCGGAAGCCTTCGTCGGTCCCGGTGTCGTCATCGGCCGGGGGGCAGTGCTCGGGGCACGCGCCGTCACGGCCAAGTCTCTGGAGCCGTGGACGATCTATGTCGGCAATCCGGCGAGGCCCGTCGGCTCCCGTCGTCAGGAAGCGGCGGCTTCCTGCGCACTCAGCCGATAACCCTCGAGCGTCGCATTGGCGATGGCGGGCCAAGTGAATCGCTCCAGCACAAGCCGGCGACCGTTTTCGCCCATCGTCCTCGCCCTGGCCGGATTGCTCAAAATGTTTGCCAGTGCCTTGGCAACCTCGGCCGCGTCCACCGAGACGATCAGCCCGGCATCAACGACACCAACTTCGGGAAAATGACACTGGTCGGTGATCACCACGGGCGTGCCGCAGGCAAGCGCTTCGGTGATCGCCATGCTGAAACCCTCCTGTCGGCTTGGCAGGCAGAAACAGTCGGCATCGACCATGGCTTCGAGCTTCGCTTCGCCGTAGATCGCTCCGACCATAAAGACGCGGTGCCGGATGTTAAGTTTTTTCACCAGGTGCATAAAGTGGCCCTCTGCTCCACCAGGCGGGCCTGCGACGACGAGATCAACGTCGACGTAGGTGTCACATATAGCCGAAAAGGCCGAGGCAAGGATGTCGATACCCTTTTTGATGTGCAGGCGTGACAGGAATAGAATGTAACGCCGGCCGTGCGCCAGAGCGATTTTGTGCTTGAAATTTCCTCGGGCTGGGAGGGGATCGAATTCCTCGGCAAAAACCCCGTTCGGTATGATCAGATTTCGCGCCTGAAAATTCAGCGTCTCGACGGCTGCCACCTCATCGACGTTCAAAAGATGCAGGAAGGCGGCCTCGTTCAGCATCTTGCGATAGCAGAGCATGAGGGCGATCTTCTTTTTCCACGATCGCTGCCCAAGGCTCCAGTGATCCAGCATGCCGGCCGGGCAAACGCAGTAAGGCACGCCAGCGGCGCGGGCGAGCTTGGAAGCGTAGAGCAAAAAAGGCTCCCATACCCCGTGAATATGCATGAAGGATGCATCTTTCAGCACGTCGTTCAGCACCCGCCGACCTTTAAAGCAGAACAGCGTCTCCAGCCTGCCGGGGGGCGGCAGGAGATGCCAGCGGATATTCTCGAAATGCGGTATGCTGCTGCCGATTTCCTTGACCTGCGCCTCGATGGCGGCGTCGCCATAGCTGACGATATTCACATCCAGACCCAGTTCGGTCTGTGCGGCGGCAAGGCGCATGGCAACGGCCTGCAAGCCGCCATGTTTGGGATCAATCGAAGCGATGACGTGGATGATCTTCATATCTCGTAGTTCCCCAGGTACCGCGCATCGTCCGTCATGCAAAGAGTTGGCGAGCGCGACAGATGCGGGCCGGACAGGGCCGCAAGAAGCCGCTTGCCATAGGATTCCACGGTATGTTCGGCCGCGCGCGACAGGGCGTTGGCGGACATGCTCTGCCGCAGTTCGGGATTGTCGGCGAGCGCGCGCACCGCAGTCGCTATAGCCTCGGGATCGCAGACGGGAACGATGAAACCTTCGACGCCATCGCGAACGACGCTGCCGGTGTTTTCGGTCGTTATGACGGGCAGGCCCGCTGCCAGCGCTTCATAGACGGCGGTCGCGGAACCCTCGCAGAGCGACGGCAGCAGGAAGACATCCGCCCACCGAAATTCCTCGGCGATCTGCGAGCGCGGCACGATCCCCCGCAGCTCGACCCATTGCGAAATCTGCTGCTTGACGTCTTCGCCTAAGCGAACGCGGCCCGCCATGCGGAAACGGGCTGAACCTTCCATTAGTCGGGCGGCTTCCACGACATAGGGCGAGCCCTTGCGCAGCCCGACTTCGCCCACGGTCAAAACCCTGATCGGCCCCGGCATGCGTGCCGGTCTGTCGATGGCAGCCGCCGCATTGACCCCATAGGGAACGACGACACACCGGTCTTCCGGCCCACCGCAGGCGACGACGTTCTTGCGGACGAATTCCGACGGGCAGACGATGACATCGGCAAGGCGCCACTCGGCTTTTTCCCGGTCGGCGAAGAGACGCGCATGCGGGTTGTCCTGCACGGGACCTGCCCATGCGGGAAACCGCTTCATTTCCTGATTGAGAAGCATTTCGACGACATCGCGCGGCGCGATCATCTGCTCGACTGCGGTCCACAGCCCCTGCTGCTTTGCGGCCTGCATCTGTTCGAGTGCGTCGCCGCTGAAGGCGTAAAGCCCGGCGGCCCCATGGAAGCCGCGCCGGGCGACCATTTCGGAAAAAATCGACCCGGCCCAGATCGCATGCGAGGTTTCCTCGACAACATCCTTCGTGCGCATGTGGCGCAGCACGGAACGGAGGCCAAAGCTGGAAAACACCGTCGTCAGCGCTGACGGCACGCCTTTGGGCAGCCGGCCGGCCAGGCGTTTGACAGGGGCGGGATAAAGGGTGGCCGGCAGCGAATTGACGATGCGGGGCCAGCCTTTCGTCGCGCATATATCCGTGTAAAAATGTGCAAGGCGGCCAGCGGATGCGAATATTCTTGGCACGGCATAATGCATGCGGGCGCCGAGTTGGCTGACGACGACTTTGTCTTTCATGGCGCGATACCTTGAGCGATAGGGGGGCTGTAAGGCTCGACAGTCTGCAACCCGGCAATCAGCGCCGCCCATGCGTCCGCCGCCTTCTCTCGGGAATATTCGGCACAAAGCAGCCGCCTTGCCGCATCCCCCATCGCTTTCAGGGTCTCCGGGTCGTCACAGAGGTTTTCGATGATGGCGGCGAGCTTATCGGTCTCGCTGATTTCGACGCTGCTGCCGCATCCCTTGGCTTTGAGAACGCGCGGCACCTCCCCATCGGGATCGCCGACGAAGATCGTCGGCCGGCCGGCTGCCAGAATGCCATAAAATTTGCTTGGAATGATGCAATGCTCCAGTTCCGGCAGCAGCGAGACCAGATGCACGTCAGCAACGCTCAGGCTTTCGGCAAGGTTCTCAACCGGTTGCAGCGGTTTGAAGATGATGTTCTGAAGACCGAGACCCTGAACGGCGGCCATGACGCCCGCATGCTGGTGTCCACCACCAATGAGCAGGAAGCGGATATCCGGCCGGTGCTCGAGACGTTTCGCCGCTGCCAGCATGGTGCCGAACTCATGCGCCCGCCCGAAGTTTCCCGAATAACCGACGACGAACTTATCCTGCAGTCCCCACGCCTTGCGCAGGCTGTTGTCCCTGGGGGAGACGGGATAGATTTCCTCGCCATCCGACCAGTGATGCAGGACGCTGATGCGATCCTCTGTCAGGCCTTGTTTGAAAAGGAATTCCGCCATCTTGTCGGTTGGGCAAACCACCATTGCGGGCGACCGCAGCGACCAGTTGCGCGCGAGCGTCAGCCATGCCGCAAGCCATCTTGCGCGCTTCCTGAAAAAACCGAGCTCTATCGCGGTCTCCGGAAAAAGATCCATGATCCAGTTCACCATGCACGCGCCCTTGAGGCGGATCGCGATGCCGCTTGTCACGGAGAGGAGTGGAGGATCGGTGCAGACAACCACCATATCCGTTGCCCCGACATTGCGCAGAAGCCAGACGAATGCCAGCACCTGAAAAAGAAGGTAATCAATGCTGCGGCGCACAAGGCTGTGCCGACCGAAGCGGCCGCTTGCGAGCCTTTTGATCTCGACACCCCGAACGGTCTCGGTTGCCGGCAACACGCTGCCGGGATGATTGTGTATCTCGCGACTTGCAACGACGGTCACGTTCATGCCGCGTTGCGCCAGCGAAAATGCGATCGACGATATCATCCGGCTTGTCGCCGACTGGTCGGGGAAACCGTATCTGTTCAGGAAGATCATCCTCACGCTTTTTTTCCCCCGCCATGCGTCCCGTCTGAAGGAGCATTCTTGGCGACGTGAAAACAGGCGGCAAGCTGGTCGTAAGGACTAGGGGGCTCACGATACGGAGTGTCCAATACTCCGAAGTTGGCGCCGTACTATCCTTTTGGTAGCTGAAACGCAGATGACGCCCTTATGGGTTAGCGACTCCATAAAAATGCCCCAGCCAATAAATGGCAGGGCGGTCGAAGCGGATCGGACGCCGGCCGTGAGAAACAACCGGCGTCTACTTAGGTCAGCTTGTTGAAGAAGTAGCCAATTTTCTAGTGCCAATCGAAAGCGGTGTCCTGATAACACCGCTACAACCGTCCTTGACTGACTTTCGTTCAGCCAACGTGGGCTCTGCAGCTATCAGTGGCACTCGCTGTCGCGGACATAGCCTGCATTGAGCCAGCCGTGGATCGTCCGGTCACCGTCGTAATGGGTGACTGGACACCAATGGCTGCCCCACGCAACGGACGACGGCTCGGATTGGCCGTCGAGATGCAGGATTCCATGGCGTTGCGGCTGGAGGATGTCAACGATCCGGGCAGACGCCGATGGCCTACTCCGAAGGTTCAACACGTCGTCCAAGGCGACATTTGCGACCGCCAGGCATCCCCTGCCAGTGGTAGCTGCCGCTGAGCCAGCCAACAACAGGAGCGCAACGGAAAATAGGTAAAGTCACAATGCAGTGTCGCTCATGACAGTCCTTTCGACTGCATCTCTAAAGCCACATCAAGCAAACACGCGGTCTGCTTTCACTCACTCACCATCGGTCGTCATTGCCATAACATTGATGAAGCGTCCTTTGCCGTCAAATAGGCATTGGAACTTCTTGATGCCTTCGTTACCTTTGTCCACCGTACCGTCGATAGTCGTTCCCGATCCGGTCTTTTTGGGTTTCGCGGTTTTGATGTAACTGGGCTTGGCGCCGTACAATCCCGACACTTCGCCCTGACAATACGCCGGACGGTTGCCCGGCCTAATAACTGCACCGGTGCCCATTGGCATCGCAGATGGCTTATTGACGGCCCCGGCGGCCGAGCCACTCCTCACTGCGCAGATACCATTTCCACCGCCCTTCTTCTCATATGAAATTGAAGGGGTGCCGTCAGGATTGATGCTGATGGACAGCGTTACGTCGCCTTTTGTCGCTTCATAGAAGTTTTCATTGACGACTTTGAGTTTTGTTTCCTAGCCATTCAAGTAAACCGGACCACCGGCATCGGCGTGGACATCGATATTGCCCGGACATGTGGCATTCAGGAAGGGCACCGCCGGAATAGCCTGCCCTGCCGTGAAGATTGCAGAAATCGCCAAAACTATGCGAAAGCCTATCATCATTGTGCTTTTCCCAACGAGCCAGGTTGAGGGTGGGACGATGGCGATTGAAGTCAAATTGCGCATGAGTATTTATCTGTCCCAACGCGCGAAGCTGCCATACTTCACAGCCAGCTATAGCCTACGGCAGTCAGAAGCCCTCAGGTATACATCACCCTCGGTAATTCCACGGCAGGAGTGCACCAATCTGCCTCTGAGGATGACTATTGACGATGGCAGTCAGCGTCGCGGTCAGATAGCCCTCGACATATTTGTTGGTGAGCACCGATCCCTCGGCATCGAGCACGGCCTGACTCATGAACTTCTCCGAGGGGATCGGTTCGATGGGTTTGCGCCTTCGTTTTCAGAATTCTGGAATGCGTGCGGTGCGGCCGATATTGCCATTGCCGATCTCCTTAAAGGTCCTGATAGGTGGGTCGCCGGCCGACCCTCGCACGGCAGTGTTTCACAAATACTGCTCATGGGTGCAGTTACTATTTACCTCCACTTGCTGCGAGTTGGGCAGACCGCTCGGTTCAGGAGGAAAACGGTCTATCTATGATCTTGATAGCACCCGGAGTGCATTCGATAGCTTCTTGACCGCAGCCTCGATCTCGGTCGGCGTATAGGCGGCAAACCCCATGAGGAAACCGCTGCTGGCTTCGCCGGAGGCGTGCAACGCCGACAATCCGAGAAGTTCGACACCGACGCGTCGCGCCGCATCGATGGCGGCGCGCTCGGACATATTGGCGATCAGCAGGCAGGGCATTTGCAGCCCGCCGATCGGTACGTGCGGTTCGACAAAATCTGACAGGTGCTTTTTGACCAGCCCCGCAAGTACGTCGAGTCGATTGGCGTATATACCGCGCATGGTGCGAACATATGCGCCGAAGTGCCCGCCTTCAATGAACCGCGCCAGTGTCAGTTGCGCCATGGGGGCCGTGTGGCCGTCCAGAAGCGTGCGTGCCACGGTCATAGGCTTCACCAGTTGCGGCGGCAACACGACATAGCCGATCCGCAAGCCCGGAAAGAGCGATTTGGTGAACGTGCCGATATAGATAGTGCGGTCGTGCGGATCTAGGCCTTGCACGCAGGCCGTCGGTTTGCCGGCATAGTGAAACTCGCTGTCGTAGTCGTCTTCGATGATCCATGCCCGATGTCGGGCGGCCCATTCGATCAGGGCGAGCCGACGATCCAGCGACAGCGTCGCGCCGGTGGGGAACTGATGTGAAGGCGTCAGGAAGATGGCTTTGGCCTTGCGCGGTTCGGCCATTATCTTTTCTACAACGAGGCCCTGTCGATCAACTCTGATGGGAACGCACTCCAATCCCGCTGCATCGAAGGCTTTGCGCGCGCCATAGTAAGCCGGGTCTTCGATGAATATCCTATCACCAGGATCAAGCAGCATATTGGCGCAGAGTGACATGGCCTGCTGCGAACTGGTTAGCACCAGTATGCGGTCGGCGGTGGCGCGAGCTCCGCGCTCAAGGTTCACGTAGTCGGCGATAGCGCGGCGCAGCGGTTCGGTACCCTGCGGATCGCCGTGATGCAGAACCTGCGTGCCAACCTCCTTGCGTACCTGCCGTTCCAGTCTCTCCCACAGCGGCAGTGGAAAGGTGCGAATTTCCGGCACACCGTGCGCAAAGGGGCGCGGGATCAGCATCTCGCGGACCCCACCGCCTCGGAACATGCCGTTGCCGCGCTTGCTAAGGTTCGGGGCTTGGCTGCGCGCGAGCGCGTCCCGCTGGGAAACCCGATGGCCGGGTGTGAACTCCGTGATTTCGGCCACAAAACTGCCACTACCGACCCGGCGATCGATGAAGCCCTCGGCGTGAAGCTGCGCGTAAGCCGCTTCTATCGTGTCGCGTGACACCCCCAGCGATGTTGCGAGCGCACGCGAAGCTGGCAGCGGTCTGCCTGGCCCAAGCGCACCATTGATGATCAACTGCCGGATGGCCCGCTGAATCCGTGCGTAAAGCGGCATCGCCGCATTTGCGGGATGGGAAAGCAATGCCTTCACGGATTCGAGTTGGGAGTGCTTGAACAAATGGTCTGAGCCTCTCTGGAAAAGTGGAAGGGCACGTCAGGCCATTGGAAGGCTAGTTGTCAAGGCAATTCATTGCCTTCGCGGTCCCAAACCCTTCAGGAGTTTCGTTACGACCATGCTCTCCAGTTCATCAGCCATCCGTCTCAACGATCTAACCCATCCCGTCGTGGCAGGGTTGATCTCGGTTATCGTCAACTATGGCGGCACCTTCATTCTTGTCTTTCAGGCCGCAAAGGTTGCCAACCTTAGCGCGGATTTGGCGGCATCTTGGGTCTGGTCGGTTTCAATAGGCGTCGGGCTGACGGGACTATTCCTTAGCTGGAGATTTCGCGAACCGATAATCACCGCTTGGTCCACGCCAGCGGCGGCGTTTCTTGTCACCGCATTGGCAACAACGCCCTATGCGGAGGCGGTGGGCGCTTACATGATCTCGGCCGCCGCCTTCGTCGGGCTTGGGCTATCGGGCTATTTCGAGAAGGTGATCCGGCTGATCCCGCCGGGCATCGCCTCTGGCCTGCTTGCGGGCATTTTGCTGCCATTCGGTATCGGTGCATTTGGCGGTGCAAACGTTGATCCGTTTCTGGTTGGAATGCTGATAGTTGCCTATGTCGTGTTGAAGCGCTTCTCCGCGCGCTATGCCGTGGTTGGCCTCCTCGCTCTTGGGATGGTCTTCCTGCTGACGCAGGACCGGGTCGATCTTTCAGGATTGAAACTGGAGTTCGCCGCACCCGTCTTCACTATGCCGGCCTTTTCGCTGAATGCGCTTCTGTCCGTCGCCTTGCCCCTGTTCCTTATTACGCTAACCGGCCAATATATGCCGGGAATGCTGGTGTTGCGGAATGACGGCTTCAAGACGAGTGCTAATCCTATTGTCACCGTGACGGGCCTCGGCTCCCTCCTCATGGCGCCGTTCGGCTCCCATGCCTTCAACATAGCGGCCATCACGGCGGCAATTGCCACCGGCAGGGACGCGCATGAAGACCCACGCAAACGCTGGATTGCGGGTATTGCGGCGGGCAGCTTCTACGTGCTGGTCGGGGTGTTCGGCGTCACGCTTGCCGCCGTCTTCATGGCCTTCCCGGCGACATTCATCACGACGCTCGCCGGTCTGGCGCTGCTCGGCACCATTGGCGGCAGCCTCGCCGGAGCAATGGCCGATCCGACATCGCGTGAAGCGGCGCTCATCACCTTCCTGGCGTCCGCCGCTAATATTACGCTGCTTGGGATCGGCGGCGCATTCTGGGGTCTGGTGATCGGTCTCGGCGCCCACCTAGTCCTGAATGGGCGGCTGCCGCGCCGTCGCCGCGCCGATTTGACCGTGAGCGAGGCAACGGCGAAGTGACGGCCCAAGTTACCTCGATGACCACATCAGTCATCCCCATCCGAAGTTGGGTAGCGCATGGGCATGTCGGCAACAGCGCCGCTGTCCTATCCGCTCACAACCCATAGAATTATTGGCGTGGCTGGAAGAGTTTGGTCGTATCTTACACGAGCCACATTTAATAGAAGCGCGAAAGCAAATTTCGTTCGCTTCGCCTCTTGATTTTGAAAACACGAAAAACCAAATCGTCAGCCGCCAGTCGCTGATGACAGGACTGGCCGTGCTGGAAGCGCCGCTTTTGGCGCTTTGGTACCCATGTTGCTTCAAGGAGGATATGGTTATGGCAACATCTTACGACTATGCACCGTTGTACCGATCGAGCATCGGATTCGACCGGGTCTTCAATCTTCTCGAAAACGCCCAGCGCACCCGCTCGATCAGTGACTGGCCGCCCTATGACATTATCAGGACGGCCGAAGACAGCTATCAGATTTCTATTGCGGTGGCTGGTTTTACACGGGACGAGATCGACATCACTTTTCAGTCCAATCTCCTGACCGTGACAGGCAAGAGACAGGAGACACCCGCGGAGGGCTACCTGCACCGCGGCATTGCGGCCCGTCCGTTCGAGCATCGGTTCGAGCTCGCCGATCATGTCAGAGTGAGCGGCGCCGAACTGAAAAACGGTCTCCTTTCGATCGATCTCGTCCGCGAAATCCCGGAGGCCCTGAAGCCCCGGAAAATCGACATCCAGACCGATGCGGTTCTGGTGCCGACAAATGCCCCGGGCCAGATCGAAGCACAGAAGGCGGCTTGATTTACATTGTTGGATGAACAGGGGCGCCGTCGCGATGGCGCCCACGAATATCCGGGATGGGAAGGAGAAAGCAATGAAACCCGATATGTTCAGACAGCCTGTTTTCATTCTTGTCGGTCTCGGCTTTCCAGCGGAGGTTCGAAACGTGCTGGAGGCATACCGACATCTTTCCGAGTGGCCCGCAACAAACCGAGATAGCGCACATTCCATTGCGCTTAAGGCATGCGCTGCCGCGTTGCGCGGCGAGATTGAAGCGGAGACCGCCCGCGGTTTGTTCGTGGCCTTTGCCGAAAGACACGATCTGCTTGCACCGGAAGATGGTGTCATCGCCGCGTCTCGTCTTTTGCGCGACAGAGATCCGCATGTGAATTGAGATAGACACGGTTATAAATGTGTAGCGGCTAGTTGTCCGTTATGCGGGGGCGGTATCGTGCACGGGCTCTAGAATGCCTAGCGAGCTGATTTGCCGCCCCTGCGAAAGCGATTACCGCGAAGACTGTCACGGTCTAGGTAAGGAGGACAGGTGTGCTGCCTCGAGGTTGACGAGAGTGTAACATTGCATCTTCTCGTCACCAGCGTGGCACACGTCTTTCATAGGCTGGGTCGAAGAGCTTCATATAGGCTGTATCATCGCGTTCTTTCATCGAGGTCTGTTCGTAAAGTGCCGCAAGTTCGGTGAGTTTTTGCCGATCGAGCGTCACGCCAAGTCCCGGCCCATTGGGGACATCGAGGCGGCCGCCACGGAACGTGAACGGCGTGCCCTCAATCACGTCGACACCGGTCCATGGGTAATGCGTGTCGCAATCGAAGCTCAGGTTCGGCGTTGCGGCGGCAGCATGGACCATTGCCGCCAGAGTGATGCCGAGATGCGAGTTGGAATGCATGGAGACGCCAAGACCCAACGTCTCGCAAATCTTTCCGAGATGGGTCGAGGCGCGCAGTCCACCCCAATAATGGTGATCTGACAGCACAATCTGCACCGCATTTTTGCGGAAGGCCGCGGCGATCTGGTCGAATTCGAGGACGATCATGTTCGTGGCGAGCGGGATCGACGTAGCGGCTGCGACTTGTGCCATCTGATCCATACCGATGACCGGATCCTCGAGATATTCAAGGATATTCTCGAGCTTGCGTGCGATGTAGATGGCCGTGTCCACAGTCCAGCCGCCATTGGGGTCGATCCGCAGCGGATGATTGGGAAAAGCTCCCCGAAGCTTCAGCATGGTCTCGATCTCGAGATCCGGATGCAGCACGCCACCCTTGAGCTTCAGCGACTGGAAACCGTATGTGTCGACCATCCAGCGGGCTTCGCCAACCATCTGATCAGGCGTAAGAACCTCTCCCCATTCATCCGGGGCTTCACCTATATGGGCTGCGAATTTGAAAAACAGGTAGGCGCTAAACGGAACGCTGGTACGAATGGCGCCACCAAGCAGATCCGAGACCGGCCGCCCGAGAAGCTTGCCCTGAATGTCGAGGCAGGGGACTTCAAAGGCTGAGGCAACCACGTCCGTCAACTTGTGATCGGCCACCGCCGATTTGGCATTGATGCCGCCACTGCCGGGCAATGCGGTGATGACGCGAGATTTCAGCTCGTGAAGATGAAACGGGTCGAGCCCGATCAGGGCAGGGGCCGCCCGTCGCAACCCATCCAGCGCCTTGATACTTCCGTAACTTTCGCCAAGGCCGACCGTACCGTCGTCACATATGACCTCGATGACGGTGCGCAACGCATGCGGCTGATGCACGCCTTTACAGTTCAGTAGCGGTCTGTCGGGAATGGCGACCGGTGTGAGGTGAATTTCGGCTATGCGCATTAAAAAGCTCCTTGTCGCCACCAGCTGCGCGCAGCCCTTAGCGCATCGTCCAGCGGGGACAGTTCGGGATGCCAGTGGCGTTCCCATTCCAGACTGAGAGGGATATGTCGTTCATCCGACTGTAAAAGCGAAAGCAGTTCCGCCATGGGGAAATCGCCATGGCCGGGCAATACGTAGCGTCGTCGGCCATCGCTGTCCGTGGTGCTGTCCTTGACGTGCAGATGGACGACATTTTGTGCGATGTGTTGCCAAAGGATTTTGAGATCGCTGCCTTTGGCCCAGGTGTGGTGAGTGTCCCACAAGAGCTTCGATGCTGGCACGCACGCGATGAAGGCGAGAAGCTGCTCGAAATCAGCCAGCGCGTCGTGTGTTTCGATCATGAGGTCGACATTCAGACCGCGTGATAGTCGCAGCGATTGCCAGTTGTCCAACAGGCCCGCTGCCTGCGTCATCTCATCCTGTCCCAACTGTTTGCCACCGTCGAAGATGCGCAGATAGGAAATGTTTGCTGCTTCCGCCCAGTCTATAAAGGGCTCGATGGCGGAAAGATCGGTGCTGCCGAACAGCCGAATGGATGTGTTTAGGGCGGCAACCTCGAGATCACTTTCGGCCAGAAAGGCTGCAAATCTGGAAGGAGTAGCAAATTCGGCAGTGAGTGCCGGGATGAGGTCGACCGTACCGGAGAGCATGCGCAACTCCACATGCCCGATGCCATGCCTCTGTGCCAGATCGGCCGCTTCGTGCAGGCTAAGTTCGGAACAGCCAAGCGTTGAAAAACAATAATCGAAAACGCTCATGCCATACGCTCCATATCCTGTTTATGGACCGGGTGAAGCGCGGCTTGCCCCGCGACGAAACGTTCGATCTCGGTAATGGCGAGATCGGAAAGCGCCCGCAATTCATTTCCCAGCGCCCCGGCAATGTGGGGGGTAAGCACGACATTGGGCAAATCGTAGAATGGGCTATCCGTCGGCAAGGGTTCCGGCTCCGGTGTATCGATCAGGATACGCAGGCGCCCGGAAAGTGCCTCGGCCAGCAATGCGTCGTGATCGACCAGCCAGCCCCGTGCCGTGTTGATGAAGATCGCATGATCCGCCAGCAGCGCCAGTTCGCGGGCACCAATCATGTGGCGGGTTTCAGGCAGGATCGGCGCGTGCAGGGAGACCACATCGCACCAGGCGAGAAGCTCGTCGAGCTCCATTTTTGTAGCACCAATTGCGGCCGCGTCTTCCACCGAAAGAAAAGGGTCGTAGGCGGCGATCTCGAATTTTCCGCGCGTGAGCATCTCCATGACAAGCCGACCAATCCGTGACGCGCCGACGATGCCGACTTTGCGGGAATGATTGCCGAGATAGGGCAGGCTCATGCCACGTCTGCTGCCAAAACCGCCGGTGCCGCGCTCTACCCGATGCTCGTCTCTCAGACGAAACACATCCTTGCCGCACATGATGATTGCCGCATAGGTAAACTCGGCAACCGGCACGGCCATGGCCGATGCCGCCGTGGTGATAAGAATATCGGATGTTTCCCAGAATTCGGCGGGAGCAACAGCGCGCACCGAGGACGCGGCATAAGCGACCATCCTGAGCTTTGGCGCACGGGCGAGGCGCTCGCGTGTCAGGGATGGCGTGCCCCAGGCGGCGAGGAGAATGTCCGCCTCGGCCAACGCTTCTGCTCCCGCTTCCGTGTCGAAATCCGTGTAGGGGAAACCCGGTATGATGTCGGTTACGGCATTCATACGTGCCCATTCGCGCGAACCAAAGAAACCTTCGGGAAGCTCGTTCCGCATGGCGATCAACAGCCGTGGTTTGTCTTGAGATGGTCTCATTGGCATACCGGACTTGAAACAGGTCGAACCTCGATGCGGTTGACGTCGATTTCGATCGGTTGAGAACCGGGACGCAGGATCACATCGAGAAAAACTTCGGGAGGGGCTTCACCTGGCCTGAGTTTCAGGGGAGGAGTTCTGAGCGCCCCTGTCCATTGGGTGGCGGGGAAAGGAAAAAATGTGCCGTCTTCGGCACGGAAAGGCGCAAGTGCTACCGCCTCCTGTCCTTCGGCTGCAGCATCTTTCAGACGCAGCGATACTCCGAGTACGTCGCTATGCGCCGGCACATCAACATCGCATATGGCCTCCACCCATAAGCCTGTGCCCGGATGGACAAGCCGCCCGCCGAGACTGTGGCTTTGTTCACCTGTTTCCGTGACTGTCAGGGCTGAAAAATCAGAGGCCAGATTGCCAGCTGGATTGTTTACCGGGTCAAAACGATCGTCTGTCGCCAGAATACGGGCCGGCGCTCGCGGCACAATCGCCTCCAGATAGGTGGCAAGCAGCTTTCCTACGGCAAAAGCGCCTGTCACCGCAAAATGGGTGCCGTCGTCGGAATAGCCGGGGTGAGGCTCGCCGAATTCACTTTCGGGATCGACCCATGCCGAGTTCCAGTCGAAGAAATGGCAATTGGCATTATCTGCGGCAAATTCGATGCTCTGCCGGTTGATCCAGTGCGCTTTTGCCCGCTCTGCACCGCCTGCCGGCCATTTCCCGGTGCCACGGGCGAGGATCGGGAGCAGGATGACGGTTTTGCCTGCGTCGAGCAGAGCCGAAACGATCCGCGCCCGTGTATCGGCAATCGTCTGGCGTGTTTCCACCATCATGTCGTTGGTGCCGGCATCGACGATGACCAGATCGAAATCCGATTGCAGCAGTCGCGGTAGCCGCCGTTCGATCTCGATTGCCTTCTGGCCGGATACTCCGAAATTGAGGCCGGAAAAGAACCGGCTGACACCCGGTCGATTGCTCGGTTCCCAGCCTGTTGGTGCTGATGGATCATGGTGGACAGGGCAGCAAAGCCTGCCATGCGACAATACCTCGGCCCAACTCATCCAGCCGCGGGCCGATGTGGCCAGCGAGGACGCGTCGCCAATATGGTTCTGTTGGACGAGCGAAGTGCCGAGAACGGCAATCCGGCTCGCCCTTGGTAACGATACGGACATGGTTTTTTACCGGATATCAGGAGAACAGGACGCCGCCGTTGATGTCGTAGCAGGCGCCGGTGATATAAGCGGCATCGTCGGACGCAAGAAACGCCACCAGACCGGCAACGTCTTCGCTTGAGCCTTCGCGCTTCAGCGATGTGGCGCCTGCCACCCTTTCACGCACTTCGGGTTTGGTGAAGGTGTCGTGGAAGGTGGTGGAGATCATGCCGGGGCAGACGGCGTTGACGCGAATATTCGGGCCAACTTCCTTGGCAAGTCCTCGGGTAAAAGTCATCACGGCACCCTTGGAAGTGGCATAGGCGAGCGCGCCCGGCCCACCGCCGTCACGGCCCGCCTGCGACGAGAAGGTTACGATCGCGCCGCCCTTTGCCATTTTGGGCAGTGCGGCCTTGGCTGTCAGGAACAGCGACGTCAGGTTGACGTCGAGGACCTGATGCCAGAAGGCTTCGTCCATGTCAGCGATTGTCTTGCGGGCGATAAGCCCACCCGCAACATGGGCGAGGCCATGGATCTCACCGAATGTGTCTGCGGCAGCAGAAATGGCAGCCTCTACTTCGCTTGCGTTTGTCAGGTCTGCCTTGATCGCCAGAGCCGAACGGCCAAGCTTTTCGATTTCGGCAACAGCCGTGGCCGCACCTTCAGCGGCTCCATTGTAGGTGAGGACGACATTGGCGCCTTCCTGCGCAAAACGAATGGCGCATGCCCGGCCGATATCCCGGCCGGCGCCGGCTACAACAACGGTCATGTTGGTAAAACGCTGCATTTGAAGAACCTCGTATGGTTAGAATTGCTTGGGAAGGGAGAGCTTGAAACGCTGGTCGTCGACGTCGCTGAAATAGATGTCGGTCGAAAAACCCTGATCGTCTATGAAGCTGAAGATGCGCTTCGGCTCCTTTAAACTGTAAGGCACCAGAAGGGTGACCAGCCGATGCCGAGTTGCTGCTGGAACCGTGGCGCAGACGTGATGGTGGACATCAAGACCCTCGAACTCCTTGGGATCAATGTCGGGAAAACCTTCGACGGCCGCGATCTGCGGTGTGCCGGCTGACGAGAAGACAAACTGGCCGTAAAAGCCCGCCTTTTGGCCATTGTAGCGAAAGCTCGACTTGCCGGTCTGCGGTGCCCCTGTGGTATGGCAAAGCCATTGCAGTTCCTGGGGCTCGGAGCACTCCACCTCATCGACAATCACGAAATAGCTGTCGTTGACGAAGTGCATTTCGCGCTGCGCTTTCATAACCAGCGGATTCGCGACCTGATAGGCAGACGTAGCATCTCCGAGGATCCGGATATGTCCCGGATTTTCCTCAACCGATACGATACGGCCGGCGGCACGACGCGCGAGTGCCTTGTCCTTTTCCGCATATTGTCCCTTGCCGCCGATCAGAACGGCGTTCTTCGACCGTGTCTGACGGCGCCAGTTCAGATGCATCTGCGAGTTGAACGCCACGTAATAGCCGGACTGGATCGCCAGATCCTCGCCGTAGGCATAGAGGACAAAGGCATTCTGGTCGCCATGGCTGTGGCTTAGCGAACCGTAGGGACTGGATTTGAAGACGAATTGCAGATGCCGTTCCGGGTCTTCCATATGTTGCTGGATGGTCGCCCAACCGATATCATCGAAAACAGCGAGTGCCGGCAAGTCTGCAGGCGAGACTGCTTCCACCTGCTGATAGTCGTGACGATAGACGAGATCGTCGAAGTTCAGGTCCCACCAGCCGTAATTGTAGAAGGCCATTTCTGTGCCCGTCGCATCGGCCTTGATGTGATCGAAATACCATTGGTAATGGCCGTTGCCGGTAACGCCGGCAAATTGCCGAACATTGTAACCCAGTTTCAGGCCGGGAAGATCGCCAAGCGTGGAGTCGTCGCCAAAATTGGCGCGACGGGTTCCCGGCGCCTTGGTATAAAGCGGGAAGCGCCCCGTGTTCTGGAAAAATGGCCGCTGATAAAGATCGTAACCGATATAGGAGCGGACCAGATTGGCGGCCTCTATGAGATAAGCCATGCCGGTCATCCAGTAATGTGGCCCTTCCGCCCAGCCACCGTCAGTTCCAGCCCAGGGAGAATAGAGGGTGGCGAGGAATTCAACGGTATAATCGAGCCATTCGCCCGCCTCGTCGCTTTCGCCCTGAAGTGCGATACAGGCCGGCGTCAATACTGCCGAAAGCGAACGTACGGCATGGCTGTCATAGGGAAATACGTGGATGCGGGCATGCGCAATAACATGGTCGGCGACCTCCCGCGTTCGTTCAAGAAGAACCGAGCGTACGGTCTCGCGCTCGTCTTCGCTCAGATAATCGTATAGCCAGTCATAGCCCCAGGCGAGTGCCACGACGACACGGAACCCCGCCTCGTCATTATAGGCCCGGGAGGTCGCGCCTTTCGGATCCCAGCCAGCGACTGCCAGCAGCCACTTGCGCGACGCATCGAGTAGTTCGTCGCGTCCGAGCACCCGACCGGCAATAGCCAGGTGCCGGATCGCATAGATCACTTCCTGGCAATCAATATACATCTGTCGCCAGAGTCCTGCGACGCGCATATTGTTGGGATAAGGCTGAGGTTCCGGTATGACCGGCCGCTCAAGCCAGGGTTTTACCGATTTCTCGTAGAACTCGGACCAGCTGCAATGATTGGGGTCCTTTGCCACCGCCTCCGAGAAGCAGCGCAACTTTTCCGGATTGAGCCAGAGCCGTGGATGGCTGGCATGCGCGGCAGCATGACGCGCCTTCCTGCCGGGTAGCGGCGTTTTCGGCAACGAAGCGCCGATCTCGAAGCTGCGCACGGTACTCCAGTTGGAATCCGGCGTCGCGGACGTTTGGCCCCACAACGCATAACACCAGTGATAGCGGCCTTCCGGAAGGGCTTCGTCCGGCGTAAAGAAATTCCACGCGAGATCTTCAAAGACGAGCGTCTTTTTGTCTGCAAAACCGGGATCGGACGAAATCCGCAATACGTAGCGCGCACCGTCGTCGATGTCGGGCAGCCATGAAAAGCGCGGAGGGTTCTCCGTCGGCGGTACTTCTTCGCTTGGCTCGTAGCCAATGGTCAATGAACCCGGCCGGGGTTCATCGAGAAGTGTCTGTCGGGAGATGGCCGGGGCAGAGGGACACATTGCGCTCTAACTCCTATGAAAACAGAAGGGAAAGGATGGCGGCGACAAAGCCGCCATCACGGTCGAAGGTTTATTGCGCGGCCTTGTACTGGCGGTCATAGGCCGATTGCATCATCTTGATGACCTCGTCGTAACCGAGGGCCGTGAGGCGTTTCTTGTAGGCATCCCAGCCGGCATCGACGTCCTGGGCACCCAGTATCCAGGTCTGCTGCATCTCGGTCATGTAGGTGAGGATGCTCGGCCAGTAGCGGTCGAATGTCGCCTTTTCCTCTGCGTTCAGGGAAACGCCCATGAACTCATCCTTGAGGCAGTTGCACTTGTCGTACATATCGATGCCTTCAAGCGCGATCTTGTTTGTCCACTGGCGCTCATATTCGTAGTCCATCCAGTATCCGCGCGGGATCGCCGCACCGACCGCCCACAACTGGGCATTCACCGGGTCCTTGTTGTCGAGGATTTCCTTCTTGAATTGCGGCTTGCCATCGACCATCTCGTAGGTCAGGCCCTCGACGCCGAAATTCGACAGGATGCGCCCCTGTTGAGAGAACCAGAAATCGAAATACTTGATTGTTTCGACCGGGTGTTCGTTGGTCGCCGAAATAGCCCAGCCGACGGGCTGGACACGCAGCCGACGGGAATCCTCAAACCGTTGGCCCGAGACCGTCTTTGGCGGCAGCATCGGCTTTAGCGCGAAACCGTTGATCTTTGGCGAAAGGGCGTCGTTGTAGGTCGAGGTGCTGGCGAACCAGTCATGCGTCATGCCGCCGAGATTGTTGCCCAGCAGATATTCACGCGAGCGAGCACCGCGGGTGAAAATCTCCTTGTCGATCAGGCCTTCCTTGTACCATTTGGCCACGTTGGAAATCCCGGTCTTGTAGTTTTCCTCCGCCCAGGGATGACGAAGTTGTCCGTCATAAACGGCAAAGTCGCCATAACGCTCGGATCCGGACACGCGCGCATCCCACAGATTGATAAGGCGGACCGCATCGATTTCCTCACGGGCAAAGTAGGGAACTTCATCTTTGAGACCGTTGCCGTTCGGGTCCTTGTCACGGAAGGCTTTCAGAACTTCGTAGACCTCTTCCGGTGTTTCCGGCTGCTTCAGCCCAAGCTTGTCGAGCCAATCCTGGCGGATGAACCAGCCGCGCGAGAACTTGCCATCAGGGACGTAAGGGATGAAATAGAGCTTGCCGTCCGGTCCGGAGATGGCGTTGCGGATTTCCTTGTGGCTGTCGAAGAATGCCTTGAGGTTGGGGGCGTTTTCCTCGATCAGGTCATCGAGTGGAATGAATGCGCCCTCCAACCCGTAGCGAATGAAGTCTTCCTTCAGCCCGCCCGTGGCGTCGCCGCCGACGATGTCGGGAAGGTTGCCCGAGGCGATCAGAAGGTTGAATGCATCGCGGCTGCTGGTGGTCGCCAGCGACGCCACGTTGCGGACATGAATGTTGGTGATCTCGGCGGCCTTTTGCTCCACCGGCCATTTTTCCGAGTAGACGTATTTGTCACGGAAGTGGAAGTGGATCGTAAGCTCCAGCGGATCCTTGGAAATTTTCCCTGAATCCTGCGCCGATGCCGGCAAGGCCAGGGTTGCGGCTGTCATCAACGCCAGTAGGGGCGTGCCTTTTCGTAGTGCTCTCACAGGTTCTCCTCCCTTGTGCTGCTACTCTTTGACTCCGCCCAGCAGAATTCCTTTGGTGAAATACTTCTGCGCGTAGGGGTAAATGATGAGGACGGGAATGATGGAAGCGATCATGATCGCGGATGTTACCGTCTCGAACGAATAGTGGGCGGTGAGCAGACTCGATGCGAATTCGTCGTTCGAGTTAAGATCGACGATCACGCGCTTCAGATAGACCTGAAGCGGGATCTTCTCCTCGCCGCGCAGCAAGACCATCGCCCAGAAGTAACCGTTCCACCGCGAAACGACGCAGAACAGCGCAACGGTCACGATTGCTGGCTTGGAAAGCGGAATGAACACCTTCCACAGCAGCTGCAACTCGCTTGCTCCGTCCATTTTGGCGGCTTCTTCGAAGGACTTTGGCACCGCTTCGAAGAAGTTGCGCAGCAGAATGACGTTGAAGGCGTTTGCCGCAAATCCGAGGATGATGCCGAAGCGGCTGTCGAGAAGTCCAAGATCGCGCATGTTCAGAAAGAAGGGGATCATGCCGGCGTTGAACCACAGCGTAAAAGCGATGGCGATGTTGAAGAAAGTGCGGCCGCGCAGGCGTTTGCGCGAAAGGGCGTAGGCTCCGGGGATCATGATCAGCAGGCTCATCAGCGTGCCGCCGAAGGTGTAGATGAACGTGTTGCCATAGGCGACCCAGAACATCCTGTCCGACAATACCCTGTCGTAAGCGGCAAGGGTCACATCAACCGGCCATAACGTGACACGGCCAGCCGTGACTGCGGCCCCAGAAGATAGCGAGACCGACAGCACATAGATGAAGGGATAAAGCGTCGACAGAACGAACAGACCCAGAAGAATGGCATTTGCCCAGCCAAAAATCCTGTCGCCGCGGGAATATAGATTGAAGTTTGCCATCTTTCAGCTCCTCACCAAAGCGATGTCGACGAGACTTTTCGGCTGATGCGATTTGCCGAATAGACGAGGACGAAAGCGATAACCGCATTGAACAGTCCGGCGGCCGTCGCGAGATCGTATTGGGTACCCTGCAAGCCGGTGCGGTAAATGAAGGTGGAAACGACATCTGCCGTTTCATAGGTGGATGGCCGATAGAGCAGAATGATATATTCAAACCCGACCTCGACCAGATTGCCGATGCGGATGATCAGCATGATCACGATTGTCGGCAGGATGCAGGGCAGGGTGATCCGCCACATCATCTGCCAGCGCGATGCCCCGTCCACCCGGGCGGATTCATAAAGCGTCGGGCTCACGCCAGCGATGGCGGCGAGATAGACGATGGATTCGAAGCCCGCTTCCTTCCAGACCGACGAGCCGATATAAATCGGACGAAACCATTCCGGCTGGGTCAGGAAGTATATCGGCTCGAATCCAAGGCCTTTCAGCAGAAGATTGACGATGCCTATCGACGGCGACAGGAAGTTGATGACGATGCCGGCCACGATCACCACCGAAATGAAATGCGGCAGGTAAACGATCGTCTGGGCCCAGCTTCGGGCAACGCTGTTTTGAACCTCGTTGAACATCAAGGCCAGGATGATCGGTACCGGAAACGCGAAGATCAGGCCGAGAGCGCTGATTTTTAGGGTGTTCCAGAAGGCGCGGATGAACATGTCATTGTGAAAGAGCTCCGCGAAGTTTTCAAAACCGACCCACGGGCTCTTTGCAATGCCGCGAAAAATCGAGAAGTCCTGAAACGCGATGACCAGCCCGTACATGGGCTTATAGAGAAAGACGGCGAACCAGATAATCATCGGAGCGAGAAGTAGGTAGAGCTGCCAGTCACGGCGAACATCTTCCTGGAGATCGTGAAGGCGTTCCTGAAAACCCTTTTTCATGGTCGCGCCCCGCTTGGGGTTTTCAGCGACCTTCCGGTTGCCGCATCGAAGACATGGATGCGTGTGGTATCGATGCCAAGTCGGGTGACGCCGTTGAGAGTATGATCGCCGTAAAGTGTTTCCGCCTTGGCGATAAATGGCTGGCCATCAGCCCTGCCGTGGAGCAGAGCCTCCGCGCCCAAGGGCTCCACGAGGTCGATGCTGCAATTGAGGTTTTCACGACTGTCTTCGGTCTCTATCGACATGATTTCGGGTCGCAGGCCGAGTTTGACCTGCTGTCCTTCCGTCGCATTTTTCG
The DNA here is from genome assembly GCF_052114365.1 of Agrobacterium sp. MCAB5. NCBI lineage: Bacteria > Pseudomonadati > Pseudomonadota > Alphaproteobacteria > Hyphomicrobiales > Rhizobiaceae > Agrobacterium > Agrobacterium sp. MCAB5. The sequence continues at coordinate 68,679 of NZ_JBFREP010000006.1, read as the reverse complement.
CAAATGCTTCCGGGACGCTGAAGCGTTGTCCGGCACTACCCGTGATTTTGACCTTTATGGTGCCATCCTGCTTTTCAATCGTCCCGTCCAGAAGGTTCATGGGCGGTGAGCCGATAAAACTTGCGACGAACGTGTTGGCCGGTTCGAGGAAAACCTCCATCGGCGAACCGACCTGCTCGATATGGCCGCCATTCATGATGACGATGCGGTCCGCAAGTGTCATTGCCTCGACCTGATCGTGCGTCACGTAGATGCTGGTGGCGTTCATCCGCTTGTGCAGCAGTTTAATTTCGGCCCGCATGTGGGTGCGCAGCTTGGCGTCGAGGTTCGAGAGAGGTTCGTCGAACAGGAAGATTTTCGGCCTGCGCACGATGGCACGACCCATGGCGACACGTTGGCGCTGGCCACCGGAAAGATCCGCCGGCTTGCGGCCCAGATATTCGGTGAGCCCGAGGATCTGTGCAGCTTCTGCCACCGCCTTGTCGATAACCGCTCGCTTTTCGCCCCTGACTCGCAGGCCAAAAGCGATGTTATCGGCCACGCTCAGGTGCGGATAAAGCGCGTAGTTCTGAAACACCATCGCGACATCGCGGTCTTTGGGCGCGATCTTGTTGACCACTCGGCCGTCCATTGAAACGGTGCCGTCCGAAATGTCTTCCAGCCCGGCGAGCATGCGCAGCGTGGTGGACTTTCCGCATCCCGAAGGACCTACGAGGACAACGAATTCCTGCGGCTGTATGGAAAGATTGATACCGTGGACGACTTCAAGGGCACCATAGCGCTTGACGACGTCGTTGATTTGAACTGCGGACATGAAAGGCCCCTCCTCAAAAGCCTTGAATGTTCAGTCAGGCGTCTTCTGCCCCCGTGACGCGCGCTTCCTCGTGACACGCGTGTTGACCTGCTCGATGAAGGTCCAGATCTTCGGGTTCTTGGAGAGTTCTGCGATTTTGGTTTCGAGTGATCCGAGGTGGCGCTGTACGGCCTCTCTTGCCGCTTCGACATCGCCGGATTCGATTGAGTTCACGATTGCTTCGTGCTCTTCGATAACCTTCTCGGTGCGACGGACTGCAAAAACGCGCTTCAGGTGTCGCATTCGGTCCATTTCGCCTTTCGCCTGATTTACCACGCTCCAGGCTCCAGGAAGGCGAGCTGCCGAAAAGATCGTGCGGTGGAATTCCTCGTCGAGCAGGAAAAAATTGGTGAATTCCTCATCCGCGGCAGCAGTGCGCTGCTGCGACAGACAGGTTTTCAGCCGTGCGATGTCTTCCAGCGAATGCCGCTTGGTGGCCTCGATCACAGCGCCTTCTTCCAGCTTGAACCGGATGAAACAGGCCTCCATGTACCGCTGAACGTCGATCGGCGAGATGTAGGTGCCCCCTTGCGGCACGACAGTTACGAAACCCTCTTCGGAAAGGCGAATGATCGCCTCGCGGACGGGCGTTTTGCTGACATGCAGCAGTGTCGCGATCTCCTTTTCCGACAGCGCCCGCCCTGGGAGCAGCTTCACCTCGACAATCAGTTTGCGAAGTAAGGCATGGATCCTGTTGGTCATGTTTCCGTCAGCCGGCAGGTCTTGCGGGGTGACGAGTTCGGACAGCGGTAACGATGGGAATTCAAGGGTAACAGACATATCAAATGCCTAACTGATATATTAGAATTGAAAGTGACATATCTTTTGATTTTCCGCGAGTCAAGCCCCGGGCAGTCTCGTGTTGGCGGTTGAATAATCGGGTCCGATCTCAATGCGTCCGGCAGTGGCCGGTGTTGTCTCGGCTATCTGCCGATCCATGCTTGCCGCTCGTCGCACGGCAAAAAAATCACTATATGAAAAAATGACGCTGTGACGGTCGTAATATGAGATCGCGATTGACGATTTGCTGTAAAATCTGGCACGCATAGAAAATCAGCAGTGCTCATCTGTAATCCATGTCGAGACATCTTTTCCCGGAACTGTGCTGTTCCCGGATTACCTTCGTGCGCCTTGAGGAGAACGAATTTGGGAAAATTTTCACCTTTTGACCAAACCTTGTGGTTTGCAACCGCAGCGCCCGCACCGAAAACCGCGAGGCTCGAAGGCCGTGTCGATGTGGACGTCTGTGTCGTGGGCGCGGGATATACCGGATTGACGACGGCGCTGGAGCTGGCGCGCAGGGGCGTCAAGGTTGCTTTGGTCGAAGCGCAAGAGGCAGGTTTTGGCGGTTCGGGCCGCAATGCCGGCCACTGCACCCCGACCTTCAGCTATTACAGCCTGCCGTCGCTCGGAAAAATTCTGGGCGAGCCCTGGGCGGAGCGCCTTATTCACCGCCAGACGCGGGCCAATGATCGCGTCGTCGAGATGATCTCGACCTACGGAATCGACTGCGAATGGGTCCAGAATGGTTATGTTATGGGCGCATTGCGTCCCGGCGCCATGTCCACGCTGCAGATGAAGTCTGATGCATATGCCGGCGCTGGCGCGCGCTGCCGGGTCATTGGCAGGGACGAGGTCGAAGCGTTGACAGGCAGCCCTCGTTTTTATGGCGCCTGGTATCACGAGGAGGGCGGTCATTTGAACCCGCTTTCATACGCACGTGGCCTTGCGCGCGCCGTTATCGCAGAGGGCGGGCAGGTGTTTACCGCGTCCCCGGTCGAGGATGTCCAGCCAGAGGCCGGGAAATGGTCCGTGCGAACGCCCCGGGGCACTGTGCTGGCTGAAAAGGTGATCTTCGCGACCGGCGCCTACACCGTCGGTGGCTGGAAAAACCTCGATAAAAGCTTTCGCATCAAGAAAGTGTTTCTCGCAGCCACCCAGCCGCTCGATCCGGAAACGCGCGCAAAAGTCCTGCCCCACAACACGACCATGCATGATGGGCGCGGCGATATCTATGTCTACAAATACAACCGTGAAGGTCGCATTGTTGCCTCCATGTTCCCCATGGGCCAGCGTGGCGCAGACCCTGACTATACCCGGCAGGTTCTCACAGACCGGCTGAAGTTCCTTCATCCGCAGATCAGCGAGGAAATCCGCTGGGAATATTTCTGGTTCGGCGAACTGGACATGCAGATGCGCACTGTCCCGAGGCTCTATGATCTGGCGCCCGGCATCGTTGCCTGTACGGGACTTTCTGGCCGCGGCGTGCCAACCGGCTCAATGCTTGGCGGCGTCTTGTCAGAATGGGCGCTGGGCGTGCCGGACAAGGATCTATCCCTGAAAATTGAACCACTGCACAGGGCGCCGTTGCTGATGTCCTTCGCGCCCGGTCTGCGCCTTCGTTATTTTCGCATGCAGGAAAACCGTGCAACCCGCAAGGAAGGCGCCACCCTTCTGCCCCATGCCTGAGAAAGGAAAACCTATATGACCGACAGGAAAACCGTCCTCATTTCCGGAGGCAATCGCGGTATCGGTGCTGCCACTGGCAGGGCCTTTATGGAGGCCGGCTGGAAGGTCTCGCTTGGAATGCGCACGCCGCTACTGCCGGAATGGGCAGATCCAGCGTTAGTCCACGTGCAGGGCTATGACGCGCTCGCCCCGCAATCGCCTGTCGACTGGGCTGCTGCCGTTCTGGCACGGTTCGGGCGCATCGATGCTGTTGTTGCCAACGCCGGCGTCATGGTGCGCAAGACCGTGGTGGAAGCGACTGACGAGGAGTTCGCCTCATTGATGGACGTCAACGTCAATGGCCCGCGGCGCCTTGTGCAGGCCTGCTGGGACCCGCTAATCGCGTCCGGAGCAGGTCGCGTGGCGATTGTCGCCTCGCTATCGGGGAAAAGGGTCAAATCGGCCGTGTCTGGCGCCTACTCGGTCTCGAAATTCGCAGCCCTTGGCCTGTCGCATGCAATCCGTCATGCCGGTTTCGACAAGGGTGTGAGGGCGACCGCCATATGTCCGGGTTTCGTTGCGACTGATATGGGGCTGCCTCTGGCAGGCGCGACGCCGTCGGACACCCTGACCCAACCTGAAGATATTGCCAGCTCCATCCTGCATGTCGTCAGTTTGCCGAACCGCGCGAGTGTTTCGGAATTCTGGGTCAACTGCCTGCTCGATGACAGCTATTGATCGACGATCGCCGAGATTTCGTCCTTCAGCAGCATCGCATATTGCTCCAGTGTGCCGGGCTCCAGCTTGGCACTTAAAAGTGTGAAGCCCAGGGAAGCGTTTGGCGTTGTACCATCCGAAAAAATCGGCACGGAAACGCCGGCAATCCCGGGGATAAGCTCGCCGACGTCGATTGCATAACCGCGTTCGCGTGTTTCAGCGATCAGTCGGCGCACTTTGTCGGCGGTGAGATCGCGGTAGGCGGCATAGCGCTCGATATTGGCGCGGATGATGAATTCCTGTTCGTCCTCTTCGAGGAAGGCGAGCATGGCAATTGAGCCTGGACCGACGCCAAGCGGGACCGAACCACCGATCGAGCCGGTCAGTGTCGGCACCACGCATTCTCCGTCGCGTCTGTCGAGGCAAACGGAATCGTGGTTCAGCCGGGCCATCAGGTGGATGGTATCGCCGGTTCGGCGCCGAATGCGGGTCAGCGCCATTTCGCAGCGGCTGATGATGCCAGGTCCACGTGCGGCGCGCGCACCGTAAATCGCCATACGCGCGCCCAGCCGGTAACAGCGCTTCCTGTCGTCGCGGGCGAGGAGCTTGTGGCCGACCAGCGTGTTGAGGATGCGGTGGCAGGTAGCCGTGTTGAGTCCGGATCTGTTCGTCAGTTCCTTGAGCGTGACGCCTTGTACGCCGCCGTCTGCAACAAGATCGAGAAGAGCTACCGCTCGATCCAGAAGCTGCGCGCCACCAGAAGAGGATTGGGTGGATTTGGCCATATTGTCTCACATTATGAAAATAAAATCTCAATAACTTGTATAATGAGAAAACTGCGTATTCAATGACCAAAATTGAGCAGATTAAATAAGTGAATATTTTGTAGGCAGCTTGATTTTGAAGACGACCTGCGGGTTTCGAGAACGCCAGACCCGCTTGAACAAACAGGGGAACAAAATGAAGAAAAAAGCAGCAAACATTCTCGCAACTACCGCCCTGGCGGCCTTGAGCATGCTGGCGGCCAGTGCCGCGCTCGCCGGTACGCTTGATGACGTCAAGGCCCGCGACAAGCTGATCGTCGGCGTCAAGAACGATTATCCACCTTATGGGTATCTCAACGACAAGGGTGAGATCATCGGCTTCGAAGTCGAACTGGCAAAATACGTCGCCAAGGAACTTCTGGGGTCTTCAGACAAGATCGAATTTGTGCCGGTCGTTGCCGCCAATCGTATCGAGTTCCTGACCGCTGGTCGTATCGATGCGATTTTCGCGACGCTTGGCGTCACGCCGGAGCGCGACAAGGTTATCGATTTCACCACCGCTTACGTATCGTCGCCAGGTCCGGCCGTCATGATGGCCAAAGAAGCGACCACCAGCAAATGGGAGCAACTGAAGGGTAAGCCGGTCTGCGGCATTCAGGGATCCTATTATAACAAGAAGATGACCGAGGAATTCGGAATCCAGCTCGTTGCCTTCAAGACCCAACCGGAGGCCATGCGCGCTTTGCGCGACAATCGTTGCGTAGGTTTTGTCTTCGACCAGATGACCCTTGACCTCAAGGTTCAGGAAGCGGACTGGAAGGGCTACAAGGTCGCCGTCCCCACCTATGAGTATCTGCCGATGGCAGGTGGCATCCGCGAAGGCGACAAGGCGTTCCAGGAGGCCGTGGACAAGGCCATCACCAAGGCGGAAGCCGAAGGCAAGATGATCGCCTGGGAAACAGAGTTCAATATTCCCCACGCCGATTACATTGCCGAGCGCGCCAAGGCTGCCAAAGCAAAACTGAACTGATAGGGTCTGGAGCAGCTATTGTTCGGTCTTGATTATTCCTGGCTTACGGATCCAGCCTATCAGCAATGGCTGCTCACCGGGGTCCTCAACACACTCAAACTTGCGGCACTGTCATCCAGTGCCGCGATCATCATCGGCCTTCTCGGTGCGCTTGCGCTGACTTTGCGGATTTTCTGGCTGGATGCCATCATCGAGCTGTTCGTGGAGGTGTTCCGCAACACGCCGCCACTGCTGCAGATGCTTTTTGCCTATTTCACGCTGTCGACGCTGGGGTTGAAAGTCACCGATCCCTCCACCGGTCTGCAGATGCCGCTTCTGAGTGCATTCGCCTGCGCCTCGATTTCGCTCAGCCTGTTCGGCGGAGCGCTGGCGATCGAGGCTTTCAGGTCCGGCATCGAAACCATGCCGCGGTCGATCATAGAAGCGGCCCGGTCGCTCGGATACAGCCGGTGGTCGCGTTTCTGGAAAGTTGAGGCGCCGATCGCTGTGCGCATCAGCCTGCCGGCGATTACCAACATTCTCACCAACCTGTTCAAAACAACCTCTCAGGCTTCGGTCATTACGGTGCCGGAACTGATGTACTACGCCGGCCAGATCTACAACGACACGTTTCGCACACTCGAGGTCATGATCCTCGTGCTCGTCATCTATGTGGGGCTCGTATCCATCCTGACATTTGCAATGTCCAGGCTCGAAGCCTGGATGGCTTTCCCCGGTTATGGAAAGGGACACTGACCATGGTCTCCACCATGACTTACGAAAACAAGAAACGCGCCGTCCTGCTTTTCATCGCGCTTGCGGTGGCAATCTGGATTGCGATCGATGCGCTCGCCGGCGGCGCGCAACACTGGAACCGCGTCGCCGTGCGCCTGCCACTGCTCCTGACAGGCTCCGGCTCCGGCTGGCCGATAAGCGGCGGCTTCATCCTCAACATCCTGCTGTCGATTGCCTCCATGGCGGTGGCGACTACCCTTGGCACAGTGATGGGTCTTGCGACGCTCGCAAAATCGCCCTTCATTCGCCTGCCGGCATTTTTCGTCATGAATTTCCTGCGAAACTCGCCTTGGCTCGTCCTGCTTTTCGCGATGCTTTACATTCTTCCTTTCGAGATGAAGATATTCGGCTTCGTCGTTCCTTTCCCGCCTTTCGTAAAGGCGGTCATCGGGCTGGCGTTACCGACGGCGGCGAACTTCTCCGAAGTCATTCGTGGCGCAGTGCAGTCGATCCATAGCGGTCAATGGGAGGCGTCCCGTTCGCTCGGTTACACCCAGCTTCAGATCTATCGTTTCGTCATCCTTCCCCAGGCCTTGCGCCGGATGATACCTGGCTGGATGAACCTCTATGCCCTGCTGATGATTGCAACCGCGCTTGCCACGGTCACGGGTATTCAGGACGTTTTGACCATCCTCAACACCTCACTGGCGATGGAGAGCGAACGGGCGCTCGTCTATTTTTATCTGACAATCCTCTTCCTGTTTTTTGCCTATTGCTACCCGATCGCGATCTTCGCGCGGCGCCTGGAGCATGCGGTTAAAGGAGACAATCTATGAACCGCTCCAACGCCCTGATCGAGATCGATGGCATCCGGAAATCTTTCGGCACGTTCGAGGTCCTGAAAGGAATTTCCCTCAGCGTCGGCAAGGGGGAGGCTGTCTGCATCATCGGACCGTCCGGTTCCGGAAAGTCGACCATTTTGCGCTGCATCAACGGCCTGATTCCGGTCAATGAGGGTTTTATCCGGGTGGGAAATCACAAGGTGCACGAGATGCGCACCGAGAAGGCAATGCGGCCATTGCGCCACCAGGTGGCGATGGTGTTCCAGCAATACAATCTCTTTCCGCATCGCACCGCCCTGGAAAACATCATGATGGCGCCGATCCAAGTGCTCGGCCATGACAAGGCAGAGGTCGCGGATCGCGCCCGGAAGCTTCTCGCCAAGGTGCGCCTGTCGGAAAAGGCCGACAGCTATCCTGGCCAGCTTTCCGGCGGCCAGCAGCAACGCGTGGCTATTGCCCGCGCGCTTGCCATGCAGCCGGAAGTCATTCTTTTCGATGAGGTGACTGCCGCCCTGGACCCAGAAACGGTCAAGGAGGTTCTCGTTACGATCCGCGAGCTTGTTGAGGAAGGGCTGACCTGTGTCCTCGTCACCCACGAAATGAAATTCGCGCGTGAGGTTTCACACCGCGTCTGCTTCACCGACCGGGGGTTGATTGTTGAAAGTGCCCCACCCGTCGAGCTGTTCGACCATCCAAAAGATCCGCGCACACGCGAGTTTCTTGGCCAGGTTCTGTGATTGCCCAAAACTCCTGAAAGGCGGGCCTTTGCGGCCCGGTATGCAATGCGTAAGTTTGACGATATCTACGCCGCCGATTTCAAGGAAGCTCCCTATTGGTGGGAGGAGGCCGAGCCGGAGACGAATCTCGATCCTGTTCCCGAGTATGCCGACGTCGTGGTGGTCGGCTCCGGCTATGCTGGTCTTGCTGCCGCAACCCACCTTGCGCGTGCCGGACGCTCCGTTGTCGTGCTGGACAGTGACCGGCTCGGTTCCGGCTGCTCGACGAGGTCCGGCGGAATGGTGTCCAGCGGCCAGAAGCTCGTCGTTGGCGGCGCGATCAAGGGAATTGACCCGGAGTTGATCAACCGGCTTATCGGCGAAAGTAACGAAAGCTTCGAATATCTGAAAATGTTAATCGACACGGAGAAGCTCGATGCCGGGCTGAAGCTGACTGGTCGCTTTTTTGGCGCCCACACCGCCACAGACTACGTGACGCTGAAGCGCCACGGCGCTCTGCTTGCCGAAAAGACTGGCGTGAAGGTCAGCTTCCTTGATCGAGATCAGCAGCGCGCGGCTATCGGTTCGGATTATTATCACGGGGGTATGCTGATAGATGACTATGGCGGCCTGCATCCGGGACTTTACCACAAGGCGCTGCGCGGGCGGGCCAAGGCTGCCGGTGTCATGCTGCGTTCCCACGCCCGTGCTGGCGTCGTTGAGGACGGGCCAAACCGCGATAAGATTGTGCCAACGGCGCGTGGGACGATCCGCACGAAGGATGTGATCGTCGCGACCAATGGCTATACGGCGGATGATGCGACGCCGGAATTGGCGCGCCGGCTCGTGCCCGTAAAGAGCTATCAGATCGCTACCGAGCCGTTGCCGGCCGATCTGATGGCTGAGCTTATCCCGCAGGGCCGCATGATTTCGGACACCCGCCGGGATCTCATCTTCAGCCGACCGTCGACGGACGGGACGCGGCTGCTTTTCGGTTCGCGCCCGGGTGTGTTCGAAATGTCGGAAAGGCGCGCCGCAAAGCACATCTATGCCAGGATGCTGGCTGTTTGGCCCCAGCTCGCTGGCGTCAAGATCACCCATTCCTGGGTCGGAAGTGTCGCCATGACGGTTGACAAGCTCGCTCATATCGGTGAGCGCGATGGGGCGAATTTTGCGGTGGGATGCAATGGCAACGGTGTCGCGCTGATGACCTATCTCGGTTATCAGACGGCGCGAAAGATCCTAGGCGAGCAAAACGCCAAATCGGCGTTCGACCGGCAAAAATTCACCGCCGTTCCTTTCTATTCCGGCAAGCCATGGTTCCTGCCTGCCTTTACCGGATGGTATCGTCTGCGCGATTTCCTCGACCGGCCGGGGCGTTGAGATGGATGAAGGGCAAGCGGAAATGCGTCTGGAAGAAGATGCGCTCGGAACACGGCTGATGCCGGCCGCCCTGGCCTATGGCATCCAGACGGCGCGCGCGGTCGAGAATTTCTCGATTTCCGGCCGGACAATCGCCGATATCGAAGGCTTCATCCCGGCAATTATTGCCATAAAGCAGGCTGCCGCGCGGGCCAATTGCAGGGCCGGCGACCTTGATCCGCAGATCGCCGGGGCAATCGAAATGGCTGCGAGCGAATACGCCGTAATGCCAAGCAGGCAGGATTTTCCTGTCGATATCTATCATGGCGGCGGCGGCACTGCGGCCAATATGAATGTCAACGAAGTCCTGGCCAACAGGGCAAGTGAAATTCTGACCGGCAGGAAGGGACAGGATCCCGTTCATGCCAATACCCATGTCAACATGGCGCAATCCACTAACGATGTCATTCCCTCGGCAATGAAAATGGCGGTCGGGGGTGAACTGGCTGGCCTCCGCGCAGGTCTGGGCTCTCTCGTCGATGCTCTTCGGGTCAAGGAGAATGCCTTTCGCGACGTGGTCAAGCTTGGTCGAACCTGCTTGCAAGATGCGCTCCCTGTCACTTTCGGTCAGCAGTTTTCAGGTTATTCAGCCGCCTTTGAGCGACAGATGGCGGGGATGTCTGGTCTGGAAGACGTTTGTCTGCGGCTGCCGCTTGGCGCCACTGCCGTCGGCACTGCCTTTGGCGCCTCGCAAGCCTATCGCCGCTTCGTCTTCGAAGAATTGCAGGCGCTGACCGGCAAATCTTATCAGCCGGAGGAGAATTTTTTCGACGCGCTGCAAAATGCCGACGATTGGGTGAGGATTTCAGCCGCATTGAAAGCAATCGCCCTGACCCTGTCGAAATTTGCGGCCGATCTGCGCCTGATGTCATCAGGACCGCGGGCGGGGCTTGCCGAGGTCACCCTTCCAGCGGTGCAGCCGGGTTCGTCGATCATGCCGGGCAAAGTCAATCCGGTTATGCCTGAAATGATGATGCAGGTCTCCTTCCGTGTGATCGGTAATGATGCCACAGTCACCCGCGCCGCCGAGGGTGAACTTGACCTCAATGTATGGGAATCGATCATTCTCGAAGCCATCAGCGAAAGCATTCGTTTGATGCGACGCGCGATCCCGCTTTTTGTCTCCCATTGTATCTCGGGGATAAACGTCAATATGGAGCGCGGCCTCAGCGATGCATCCGGATCGCTCGCCCTGTCGACAGCACTCGTGGCGATTTACGGCTATCCGGCGGCATCTGCCGTCGCCAAGCATGCGGCCACTAACGGCCTGTCCGTCCAGGAGGCTTCCGTGGCTTGCGGACTGATGACGCGAGCGGAGGCCGACCTACTTTTTTCCGATGTTGCAGTATTTGCAGACCCAGACCGGACCGAGCAACGGATCGCCAGCTTCCGCAACCGCACGTCCACCCTCAACAGGCGCTAAAAAAATGTCCAGAATAATTCCTGATGCCGTCTTGCCGTCTAAGACCCTGCCTGCGCACGTGGATGTCGTCGTTATCGGTGGCGGCATCATTGGCGTATCGACAGCGTTGTCTCTGGTCGAGCGTGGCATCAGCGTTGCCGTCTGTGAAAAGGGGCTGATCGCTGGTGAGCAATCGTCCCGGAACTGGGGCTGGGTGCGCCAAATGGGACGTGATCCGGCCGAGTTGCCGCTTTCCATGGAAAGCTTGAGGCTCTGGAGAGGCATGAACGAGCGGGTCGGCGCCGAAACCGGGTTGCGCCAGTGCGGAATTGCCTATCTGTGCGAGACGGACGCTGACGTCGCCTTTTACGAGGAGTGGCTCCAACATGCCGCCGCAGTGGGTCTCGACTCGCGCATTGTGCGCGGTGAGGCAATGCACGCGCTGGTGCCGGGCATGGGCAGGCAGTTCAAGGCCGTGATGCACACTCCGAGCGATTGCAAGGCCGAACCGTTCATGGCGGTTCCCGCCATGGCACGCGGTGCTGCCGCAAAGGGTGCCCATATCCTCACGGGCTGTGCGGTCCGGTCAATCGAACGCTCCGCCGGGAAGGTAAGCAGTGTGGTGACGGAACATGGCGAAATCCGCTGCTCTTCCGTCGTGCTGGCGGGTGGCGCGTGGTCCAGGCTTTTTGCGGGCAATATGGGAATTGATATTCCGATCCTCAAAATCCTGGGCAGCGTCGCGCGTCTGTCGGGTGTTGATGGCATGACGGATATGCCGGTGGGCGGTAACGATTTCGCCTTCCGTCGCCGTCATGATGGCGGCTTTACGGTAGCGCAGCGCAACGCGGATATCGCGCCCGTCACTCCGGATAGCTTCCGTCTGTTCGCCGACTACCTGCCGTCGGTCGTTAAAAACTGGCGGGCATTACGCTTTCGGACAGGCGGGCAGTTCCTGCGGGAAATGGCGATGCCCCGCCAATGGAAAAGTGACGCTGTGACGCCGTTCGAGCAGATCCGCATTCTCGATCCCGTTCCGTCATCGAAGCTCATTTCCCAAGGTATCGACAAGTTGTCCAAGTCCTTCCCGGCATTTGCAAATGCCCGCATCACGTCTACCTGGGGCGGCCTCATGGATGTCACGCCGGATGCCGTTCCGGTGATCTCTGCTGCCAGTGCCATTCCCGGCCTTTATCTGGCCGTCGGATTTTCCGGCCATGGGTTCGGTATCGGCCCCGGTGCCGGAGCGCTGACGGCTGATCTGGTGACAGGCTCCAAGCCATGCGTCGATCCGGCGCCGTTCCGCCTGGAGCGTTTCGGGCGATTGCACCGCGCGCTGGAGAATTTGCGGTAAGATTTTTAAAGATCAAGAGATAGCGTCCGGTGCGCGGCCCGCTTCTGCGAGACACGCTACAGGCGAGTTGATACTTGCCGCGCCGGTCATCCCGCAGACATCTTACGGCTCGGAAAACGGCGAGGTTTCCCGTCAGGTCGTCCAGGCTGATACGGACGCCCAGGGCCAGATCAGGCCCACTCCTCATTCCACACCTGAACCATGTGGCCGGGTGTAACTTCGCGATATTCGCGGTTTGGCGGCGTGAAGGTTTTCGGCCGGATTGGGCTGCGCAACTCTGTATCAGCGAATTTGCGCCGCATATGCCTGCGTGAGGGATCTGGCAGCGGCACGGCCGATAGCAAGCGCCGGGTATAGGGATGTTGCGGATTCGAGAAAACAGCTTCGCGCGGTCCGGTCTCAACGATTTCGCCGAGATACATTACAGCTATGCGATGGCTCATGCGCTCGACAACTGCCATGTCGTGGGAAATGAACAGCAGGCCGAGTTTCAGTCGTTCCTGAAGGTCCAGTAACAAGTTTACCACCTGAGCCTTGACTGAAACGTCGAGTGCCGAAACCGCCTCATCGGCAATGATGAGTTCGGGTTGGAGCGCCAGCGCTCTTGCGATGCAAATGCGCTGGCGTTGGCCGCCGGAAAACTCATGCGGATAACGGCTCGCCATCGCCCCAGCCAGACCGACTTCGCCAAGCAGATCACGCGCAAGCTTTCGGGCATTGCGGGGCGTTTCCAACCCATGGATCAAAAGAGGCTCCGCGATGGCGTTTTCAACCGTCAGGCGGGGATTGAGGCTGGCGAACGGGTCCTGAAAAATCATCTGAACTTGACGGGACAGGTCCGATCTGGTGAAGGAGCCAACATCCGCGCCGTGGATATGGATTGAGCCGGAATGCGGCCGGTTAAGCCCGGCCAGCAAGCGGCCAGTGGTCGATTTTCCGCAGCCCGATTCACCTACCAGCGCAAGTGTTTCACCCCGCGAGAGCGAAAAGCTGACATTTTCGACCGCATGCACGCGCGAGTGCACCATCCGGGTGAAGGCGGATCGCATCTCGAACCGCGCCGACAGGTTCCTGACATCGAGAAGCTTGCCACTCGCCGCGTCGATGGTATCGGGCCGCTTCTTCTGTGGCAGTGCCTGTCCTGTTTCCATGTCGATAATCGGGAAAGGACTGGGGCCATCTTCGCCGGCCGAACCGAGTTGCGGCACCGCGGAAAGCAGGGCGCGCGTATAGGGCTTTTGCGGGCTGGCAAAGACTTCTGATGTCGTGCCGGTCTCAATCTGGTCGCCACGATACATCACCAGCGTACGGTCGGCGATTTCAGCGACGACACCCATGTCATGGGTGATGAAAAGCACAGCGGTGCCTTCCTCTTCCTGCAGGGTTTTGATGAGGTCGAGGATCTGCGCCTGAATGGTGACGTCGAGCGCCGTGGTCGGTTCGTCGGCAATCAGAAGGGCGGGGCGACAGGCAAGTGCTATCGCAATCATCACGCGCTGGCGCATGCCTCCTGAAAACTGGTGCGGGTAATCGTCGATACGTTTGGCAGAGGAGGGAATCCGCACTTTCTCCATCAGTTTCAAAGTTTCCGTCCGTGCCACGCTTTTCGAAATACCGTTATGGGCAATCAGGGCTTCCGCGATCTGTTCCCCGACGGTCAGTACCGGATTGAGGCTCGTCATCGGTTCCTGGAAGATCATCGCCACCCGGTTGCCACGGATTTCACGCATGCGAGCAGGGGAAGCGCCGATCAGTTCTTCGTCGTCGAGCTTGATCGAGCCTTCGATGCGGCTCGTCTTTTCCGGCAGAAGCTGCATCACGGACAGTGCCGTAACACTCTTGCCGGAACCGCTTTCTCCAACGATCGCAAGTGTTTCACCAGCACGGATGTCTAGGTTCAGCTCGCGAACCACTGGGTTCAACGTGCCGTCGCGCAGGAATGAGACCTTGAGATTGCGGATGGAGAGGACAGGATGAGGCGTGGTTTCGGTCATTGTCACTTTTTCCTGTTTCATACGCCGCTCTTGCCGCCGCCCGCAAGGACGGCTCCTGCCGCCGAACGCGGGTCGAGCCAGTCGCGCAGAAGATCGCAGACCCCGTTGAGCACGAGGATCATCACGACCAGCGCCAGACAGGGCCAGACAAGCAGCATGGGCTGATGAGCGATGGCCGCCCGGCCGGTTCCGATCATCAGCCCGAGTGAGGGCGAGGGAGGGACGACGCCGAGACCAAGGAAGGACAGGCCCGATTCAAGCACAACCGCCGCCGCCGTGACGAAGCTGGCCTGAACCAGAAGAGGTCCCATGATGTTGGGCAAAATGGTTTTCAACATGATGCGGATGTTACTGGCACCCATGGCCTGTACCGCCTCGACATAATCCTGCGAGCGAACGGTAAGCACGCTGGCATAGGCGATGCGGGTGAAACCGGGAACGAACACTGCGGCAAGCACGGGTATCAGCGTCATCGGACCTGGCCCATAAAGGGTTACGGCGAGCATGGCGAGGAGAAGCGGGGGGAAACAGAGCACGACATCCATGGCCCTGAGCGTCAGGATTTCCGGAAAACCTCGCATGTAACCGCCGATAATGCCGAATGCGGTACCGATGACGCCAGAAAGGATGGAGGTCGAGAGGGCGATAAACAGCGAGATACGGATGCCGAAGACCAGCCGGGAGAGAATGTCGCGGCCCATTTCATCCTGCCCGAGCGGGAAAGCTGGAGATGGCCCGGCGAACCGCTGACCCATGGTCATCTTCAGGGGATCTGACAGGGGCAGTACTGGAGCAAGCAGGCATATCAGTGCGATGAGCGCGAGCAGCAGCGGCCAGACGAGACGAAGCGAGCGCGTCATTTGCGAATCCTCGGATCGGTGACACCGTAGACAATATCGACGATGAGGTTGAGCGTGATGAACAGGGCCGAAATGACCAGGATGACCGCAGTAACTGTGGGGTAGTCACGGGAATTGACGGCGCTGACCAGCATGCCGGACAAGCCCGGCCAGTTGAAGACATATTCCACCAGCACCGTGCCGCCGAACAGGCCGCCAAGATTGAGCGCGAAGACCGTGATGACCGGCATCAGCGCGTTGCGCAGCACGTGGCGGGCAATGATGCGCCGTTGCGGCAGACCCTTGGCGCGTGCGGTTCGGACATAATCCAGCGGCAGAACATCGAGCACTGAGGCACGCGCGATGCGCACGACGATCGCCGCAAGACCGAGCGCTATGGCGAAAGCGGGCATTGCCAGCAGGATCAGATGCTTGCCGGGGTCGTCTGAAATATTGACGTATCCACCGGCTGGCACCAGCTTCCACATCTGGGCAAAGACCAGAATTATCAATGTACCGGCGACGAAAACGGGGATGCCCTGGGCAAAACCGGCAAGAAAATTCGAGACGCGATCGAAACTGCCGCCCTGTCGCAAGGCTGCGACAACGCCGACTGGTAAGCCGATGATCAAACTGAGGATCGCGGCGGCTGCGATCAGCTCAAGTGTACGCGGCAGGCGTTTGGCAATTTCGGGTGCGACCGGTGAACCGTCGATCATCGAGTTGCCGAGATCAAAGCGAATGAGGCCGGACATCCGATCGACATATTGCGTCAGTATCGGCCGGTCGAGGCCCAGATCGTTGCGCAACTGCGCAACCGAAGCCGCGTCGGGCGTCGAACCTTCTCCTGAAAGCAGCAGTTCAGCCGGATCGCCTGGCACCATATAAATGGAAAGAAAGACGAGGCTGGTAACGACCCAGAGCAGCGCCAGAGAAATGGCAATTCGCTGCAGGAACCAGAACATGAAGACCCTCCGGCAGTCAGCCGTGCAACGTCAGCCTGAAAATACTTGCCTTTCAGGCCTCTTCCGCACGGAAGATGAGAAACGGGTGCCCGGACAGGCGAGTGCCGACCGGGCTAATTCCAGATGTTACGACAGCGAAAGCTCGTCGAAAAGGCGACCGGAGAAGGGAGAAATCTGGTCCGGAAGCATATGGAAATTGTTGACGCGCTTCAGGTGGGCAAAGCCGGTGGCGCGGTAGGAAAGACCGCAAAAAGGCGTGTATTCGATGACGAGCTTGTCAACTTCGGCATATATCGCCTTGCGCTTTTCCAGGTCGAACTCCGCACGGCCCTTGGCGAGCAGCTCGGTCAGGCCTGGAACCTCGAAATTGCGTGAGCGGAAGAAGGTCGGCGACAGCGTCGGGTCAATAAGGGCGCTTGTCGCATCCGGATCGAAGGTGTCGAGGCCGAGACCCTGAATGGCAAAATCGCCCTGGCCACGGTTACCCATGGTAACGCGGGTGGACCAGTCGGGCATCGTCAGTGTCACGTTGATGCCGACTTCAGCCAGATGGCCCTGGACGATGACGGCGGTATCGCGGTGCATGCCGTACTGCGCGGTCGAGAGCAAATTGACGGTCACACCTTCTGCACCGGCCTCCTTAATCAGCGCCTTGGCGCGGTCGGGGTCGTAGCTCTGCCCCTTGGCGAGTTCGGCGTTGTAGAACGGCGTCGCGGACGAGCGCGGCACGCCTTCGAGCACTGCGCCACGACCGAAGAACACGCCCTTGACGATCTCTTCGCGGCGAATGGCGAGGGAAACGGCGCGCCGCAGGCGCTGGTCCTTGAATGCACCAGCTCCGTTGAACGACAGGAACATGAAAGCGCCTGTGGCAGCTGTCTCAAGCGCAACACTGGCGTCCTTGTCGAGCTGGTCCATTGCGCTCCACGGAACGTAATCGATCACATCGACATCGCCCGCAGTGATCGCTGCAACACGTAGGTTTTCGTCGGCGTAGGCGGTGACACGAACCTTCTTGAAATGCGGCAAGCCTTCCTTGAAATAATGCGGGGAGGCTTCGAAATCGAGGCCTACGCCCTTTTCTGCATTGGCCAGCGTGAACGGGCCCGCGCCTATGCCATGGTCCTGTTTGTCGGTCGAACCCTTGGCGATGATCTGCAGGAAGGGGTTGGCGAAGAGCGCCGGCAGCGCCGCGTTCGGTGATTTCGTCAGGAGCTTGAAGGTGCGGTCATCAACAATCTCGACCTTCTCGACTTCGAGCATCGCATCACGGGTATAGGCACCGGAGCCCTCCGCCTTGATCTTCTCGATATTCCATTCGATGTCGGCCGAGGTGACGGGCTGGCCGTCGGAGAATTTAACATCCTTCAGCTTGATCACCCAGGCGCGGTCGCCGTCTCGGTCGAAGCTTTCGGCCAGTTCACCCACAAGTTTGCCTTCTGGCGTGTAGGCCATGAGGAAACGGTTGATCAGCGAAGAAACGAGTTGGCCGGCATAGCCGACATTCACCCACGGTTTCAGATGAGCGGGATAGGTGGAAAGGCCGATGCGCAATGTGTCGGAAGGGGCCTGCGCAAAGGTTCTGGACGCTCCGATGGCAAATGCGGCACCTGAAGCGGCGGTCAGTTTCAGAAGGGTACGGCGATCGAGTATCATGGTTAGTTCCCCATTATGTGTTGATACATGCTTGCCAGCCGGCGTGGACGATTTCGGCGCGCCACCTTTCCGGAAAAGTGTCGGTCCCGGTGGGCGTGATCTGGTCCCGTCGATATCGAAAACAATAAAGAGAGCCTTTTCCGGGTGTCAAGCGAAATTCCATTAATTAATTCATTGGGAAATCTTTGTGTCAAATAACGGAATAAGACCACAAATTTTTCAACCTCCGGCGTAATTTTGGCTTATAATCTAATTATAGGAATAGCAGAAATATTCTGGTCGTAATAATGGAATTGAGATTGACAAGGGAATGAAGCCGATCATAGGGTCTGAACAACTGGCCCGGATTGCCCGGCAGCCGTTTCTCCGGGGCCGAAGGCTTGGCTTTCGCAGTGGGCGGCGCATGCAATCAAGGCAGTGTCGCACGACCTCCAGATGAGGCGTTGCCTTATGACATCCAGAAGAAGGAGCGAGCCATGGCATGGCGGATTGGCGTGGATTCCGGTGGTACTTTTACCGACGTTTGTCTGTTTGAGGATGAGACGGGCGAGGTGGTGATCTGGAAGGTTTCATCGACACCGGATGACCCTTCGCGCGGGATCACGCAGGGTGTGGCCGATGGCATCGAGCGCGTAGGCATCAAGGCCGAGGATGTTTCTTATGTCGGTCACGGTACAACGGTTGCCACAAACGCGCTCATCCAGGGTCGTGGCGCAAAAACAGGGCTTCTGACGACCGGTGGTTTCCGCGATCTGCTGGAAATCGGCCGTCAGAAACGCCCGGACCTCTATGATCTCCAGGCAGATAAGCCTGAACTTCTGGTCGAGCGTCACCTGCGCTTCGGTATTGAAGAGCGTGTTTTGGCCACTGGCACTGTTGAAACACCACTGGACGAGACTGCATTGCGCGAAGCGGTGCGGGCTCTGAAGGCCGATGGCGTAAAGGCGGTCGCAGTCAATTTCCTATATTCTTTCATGCACGCCGAGCATGAGAAGATCGCGGCCCGCATTCTGGAAGATGAGTTTCCTGAAGCCTTCCATTCGCTGTCACACCGTATCGCGCCGGAATTCCGTGAGTTCGAGCGATTGTCGACCACGGTCGTCAATGCCTATCTTGGCCCCGTCATGCAGGGTTATGTGAAAGCGCTGTCCGGCAAGCTCACCGATCTCGGCATCACGGTTGCGCCGCAGCTCACCCAGTCGAATGGCGGCGTTATCGGCTTTGATGCTGCTGCCGAAATGCCGGTACGCACGGTTCTGTCCGGTCCCTCGACCGGTGTTGTCGCTGCCCAGGCGGTTGGTCGGATGACCGGCATCGACAACCTCATCACGTTTGACATGGGCGGTACCAGCTCTGACGTTGCACTGCTTGCTGATGGTCAGTGCCGAGTGGTGAACGAGTCGGTGGTCCACGGTTATCCGATCAAGGCTCCGATGCTCGATATACACACGGTCGGGGCCGGTGGTGGCTCGATCGCCTATATCGATTCCGGCAATCACCTGAAAGTCGGTCCACGTTCTGCAGGCGCCAATCCTGGTCCGGCCTGCTACGGCCTTGGCAATGACGAGCCGACGGTCACTGACGCCAATGTCGTACTTCAGACACAGAACCCGGAATATCTGCTCAACGGCCGAATGAAGATTGACCGTTCGCTGTCGGTAAAGGCCGTCGAACGGCTTGCGGAAAAGCTCGATATGGGCGTTCTGGAAACCGCGAACGGCATTCTCGACATCGTGACGGCCAACATGGCCAAGGCCATTCGCGTGATTTCCGTCCAGCGTGGCCATGATCCGCGTGACTACGCGCTGGTCGCCTTCGGCGGAGCGGGTCCGGTGCATGCCGTGCGTCTGGCCCGTGAGTTGGGCATGAAGCGCATCGTCGTGCCGAAGACCCCGGGCGTCTTATGCGCTCTTGGCCTCTTGATGACGGATCTGAGAACGGACTTCTCGGCGACTGTCCTGCATCGCCTCGACCAGGTGGCGTCGGGAACGATCTCCACGCTGTATGATGGCCTTTCTGCTCAAGCCAATGCCTGGTTCGAGCGTGAGAAAATCGCACCAGCCGCCCGCGTTGTCACCCGCACCGTCGATTGCCGCTACGCCGGCCAGAATTACGAGATCGCAGTCGCCTTGCCGGAAGGACCGATCACCGAGGAAACCTTCCGCCTCGTCAAGGAGCGTTTCGAGCAGGCGCATCGCCAGCTCTATGGCTTCATCGCCGAAGGTGAGCCGGTGCAGCTTGTTACCTATCGTTTGGTCGCAAGCGGCGTCGTCGAAAAAGCAGCGTTCAAGGCCCGCGAGATGGAGGGCGAGGATTCCTCTGCTGCGATCTCCGGCAAGCGTGATGTCTGGATGGCCGAAGCCGGCGGTTTTACTGCAGCGTCGCTCTATAACCGCGATCTGCTGAAACCCGGTAACGTCGTCGCCGGTCCTGCCATTATCGACCAGATGGATTCGACCACGGTTCTGCCACCTGGATATGTCGCTACGGTCGATGCCTATCTCAACCTCATCGTGGAGGGAAAATGATGACGAATGCAGCCATCGCACAGAACTCTGCTGCAGCACTCAATCCGATAACTGTCGAGGTCATCGGCAGCGCATTTGCCTCCACCGTCGAGGAAATGGGAGAGGCGCTCGTTCGTGCCAGCTATTCCACCAATATCAAGGAACGCCGCGATTGCTCTACGGCACTGTTCGACGCCAGGGGGGCAATGCTTTGCCAGGCAGAACATATCCCGATGCATCTCGGCTCGTTTATCGGCTTTATTCCCTATATTCTGGAGCATGTGGGCGCGGATAGTCTTGCTCCCGGCGACGTGTTTATCGGCAACGACGCCTATGAGGGTGGCGGCACCCATCTGCCGGATATCGTTCTGGCGGAGCCGATTTTCCAGGACGGCAAGTTGATCGCCTGGGCGATCAATACAGCGCACCATTCCGACTTCGCAGATCGCGGCCATGCCCACATCTATCAGGAAGGCCTGCGCATTCCCCCGGTTCGCCTCTATCGAAAGGGCATTCTTCAGGAAGACATCCAGAAGCTGTTTCTCCTGAACTGCCAGGTGCCGCATGAGCGAATGTCGGACCTGCGCGCCCAGATGGCAGCGAACCGCCTTGGCGTGACGCGCCTCAAGGAACTCTGCGACAAGTATTCCACCGGAACGGTTCTCGCTGCTGGTCGCGAACTGATGGACTATGCCGAACGCAAGATGCGCGCCGGCATCGCTTCCATTCCGGATGGCACCTACAGCTTTTCGGATATGTTCGATGCGGAATCGCTGCGGGACGAGCTCGAATTTTCGGTGACAATTACAGTCAAGGGTGACGAGATGCATCTTGATTTCGTCAGCCCGCCGCAGGTTCGCGCCGGTCTGAACGTGGTCTATACCG
Organism: Agrobacterium sp. MCAB5; assembly: GCF_052114365.1. NCBI lineage: Bacteria > Pseudomonadati > Pseudomonadota > Alphaproteobacteria > Hyphomicrobiales > Rhizobiaceae > Agrobacterium > Agrobacterium sp. MCAB5. The sequence goes on along the minus strand of NZ_JBFREP010000006.1, from coordinate 47,571 downwards.
CGCTCCTTTCCACAGTCTATTATGCGGTGAAGACCGTTGTTGATCCAACCGTCCTGCCGAATGCCGGTCTGGCCCGGCCCATCCATGTGACGGCGAAAAAGGGTACATTGCTCAATTGCGCTCACCCGGCCGCCGTCGATGGCCGCATTGCCGCATGCCAGCGTGTGGTCGATCTCATCCATGGCGCACTCGCGAAGGTGATTCCGCACCGCGTGACCGCCGCCTGCAACGGATCTGTCGCGGTTGCGAGCTTCTCTGGTACACGCGCGGACGGCAGCCTCTGGGTCTATCTCGAAACTATCGGTGGCGGCTTCGGGGCGCGGCATAACAAGGATGGCCTGGACGGCGTGCATGTCCACATGACCAATACGTCCAACCTGCCACTGGAATCGCTTGAAACCGAGTATCCGCTAACGCTGGTTGCCTATGAACTGGTCGACGGTTCCGGTGGTGGCGGACAGTTCAGGGGTGGCATGGGGCTTCGCCGCGTGTATCGCGCAGAAGCAGATTGCCGGGTCTCCATCGGTGGCTCCCGCTTCGTCTCGCGCCCCTGGGGTCTGGATGGTGGCCTTGCAGGTGGGCTTGGCTCCTTTACCATTCTCGGTGCGCCCGAGCGGCTGGTGAATGGTGCCGGCGACATCTTCAAGGGTGATATTCTCGAGATCGTAACCCCCGGTGCCGGCGGATATGGCGAGCCCTCCATGCGCGACCCGGCATCCATTGCAGCCGACGTCCGTGACGGACGCATTTCCTCCGAAGCGGCCAGATCCGTTTACGGGCTCTGATTTCCCAAGCTGGCCCGGTTTCCCTCCATAGGGAGCCGGGTCTTTTTTGGGCGAGCGGCTTGAGGTTCCAATTTTTTAACCCGCTTGACTACCCATGCCATATTGCCTAATCCAGTTCCAATTATCGGATTTTAATGAATGATATATTCACCGAAACCCAGGGGACAGCATGGCAAAGCAATCGTCCAGCAATGTCGAACGCGGTGCGGAAATTCTTCTGGCGCTAGGCAATGCGGGTGTCGGCGGCATGAGCCTTGCTGAAATCGCAGATGGGATCGGTGATGCTAAATCGGCGGTGCATCGGGCTCTGACGGGACTGTCTCATTACGGTTTTGTTGAGCAGAGCGGTCGGCGCGGCAACTACAGGCTGGGTAGCGCGATTTATGCACTGGCGCAGCGCGTGCCAGGTATTGGTGATCTGGTCGATCTTTTCCGTCCGGCGCTTATTTCCATCACCGCCGGGACAAACATATCAAGTTTTCTCATGGCGCGGTCGGGTTTCGAATCTGTTTGCCTCGATTTCCAGCTCAGCGCAGCGCCGGTCCAACCCTTGCTTTCGGGCGTGGGCGGGCGTCTGCCGCTTGGTATCGGCCATGCCGGGGTTTGCATGATGGCGCGGCTGGACAGGGAATCCCGCGAACGCATCCTCGAAATCAACGCCCCGCATTACGAACAATGGCAGATCGAAACGGATACCATCCGCGCCGAGATCGAGATGTTCCTTGAAAAAGGCTATGTGATCGGTACGCGCAAGGCGGCGGGGTACGAGGTCTGGACGCTTTCCTTTGCGCCCGCGCCCGGTGACAATCGTTATGGCGAAACCGGGGTTTCTCTGCTTGCGCTGGCCAACAGCGTTTCGGATGACGAGGCACAGCGCTGCGTCGCGCTGATGTCTGAAGCACTGCCCTACAAGTGGTCCGGCCTCAACGCGTAACGCCGGATCATTTCCTGGATATGGGCAAGGCGCGCGCTGCGCGCCGGTTCAGCAAGAACGTCCCGCCCGAAGGTAAAGCGGATGGTGTGTGCCGTGGAGACCGTGGCCCAGCACAGATTCGAGATTGACAGCCATAACTCGACAGGGTCCAACCGAGGGCGAAACACGCCAGCTGTGGCGCCACGCTCCAGAATGCCTGCCACCATCCGGGAAATATTTCCGGCATATACCGTTTCGGGCTCCGATTCGCGGATGTTCTCGCCACCGTGCAGGTTCTCGATGCCGACAAGCGTCAGGAAGCCCTGATTGTTCCGGTAGTAGTCAAAGGTGAACTCCACAAGCCGGTCGAGCGCAGCAACCGGATCCGAAGGCATCGCCAGCGATTCCTCTGCATCGCGCATCGCCCGGTAAGCGTCTTCCAGCACATGCCGGAACAACACTTCCTTGCGGGAAAAATGCCGATAGACAAGTGCCTTGTTAACGCCAGCCGAATAGGCGATAGCCTCGATATTTGCACCTTCCAGACCGTGCGCAACGAATTCGCCTGCCGCAGCCACAAGAATGGCCTTGCGGGTGCGCGAGGTGCGCGCCGCGTGTGATCCTGGCGGCTTTTCCTTCACCTTTGTTGCCTGCGGCCTGTCGTTCATTCATGTCGTCCTTCCGTGGCCGGTGAATATCATCTTTGCCTCGTCTTGTCCTCTCTTCGGCAAGGAACGAATTTTGCAGCGTTATCGCCAACAGCTCTTTACAGCTCCCGTTGCTTCTGTTTTTGTAACGACAACGTTACTGTTACACAAGAGGCAGTTATGACCCCGCATATACGTGTCGCATCCGACGTCGGCGGAACTTTCACCGACAGCATTGCCTATGACGAGACGACGAGAACCATCACCGTCTCGAAGGTATCGACCACGCCGGTCAACCGTGCGCTCGGCACACTTGAAGGCCTGCGAAAGGCCCTGGGCCTGCAGGGCGCGAGCGGTGCGGATGTTGCGTATGTGGGACATGGCATGACAACGGCAACCAATGCCGTGATCCAGCGCAATGGCGCAAAGACGGCATTTCTCACCAATCACGGCTTTCGCGATCTCCTTGAAATCGGCCGCCAGAACCGTCCGACGCTGTTCGATCTGACCAGGGTGAAGCCTGAACCGTTGGTGCCGCGCGAACTTTGTTTTACGGCGCGGGGCCGTATTCTGCCGACAGGTAAAGAGTTGCAGCCGCTCGACGAGGCCGATGTGCGCGCGGCTGGTGAAGCGATGAAGGCGGCTGGCGTCGAGGCCGTCGCCATCCTTTTTCTCCACTCTTACGCCAATCCCTCCCATGAGTTGCGGGCGCGCGATATTCTGGCTGAAGTCCTCCCACATGTGGCAATTTCCGCTTCGGTCGAGGTGAATGCTGAATTCCGCGAATACGAGCGCGGCTCGACGGCGGTGCTCAATGCCTATCTTCGTCCGGTCATGGACCGTTATCTGTCTTCGCTCTCCGGTATGTTGCAGGATGAGAAGGAAGGGCTGGGCCTTGGTCGCGACCGTCCGGTTATGGTGATGGATGCGGCCGGTGGACTGATGAGCCTCGAAGGAGCGCGCCTCAAGCCCGTCCATACCGTTCTATCCGGCCCCGCCGGTGGTGTAGTCGCCAGCGCGCATGTGGCTATGCTGGCAGGTATTCCCGATATCATCACCATGGATATTGGTGGAACGTCCACGGATATCAGTCTCATCCGGGCTGGACGGCCGGAAATCACCCGTTCGGCCAGTCTCGAAACCGTGCCGATTCGCCTGCCGGTTATCGATATCAATGCTATCGGTGCGGGCGGTGGTTCCATTGCCTGGATTGATGACGGTGGGGCGTTGCGTGCGGGGCCGATGAGCGCCGAGGCGGTGCCGGGCCCCGTTTGCTATCGTCGCGGTGGAACGTTGCCGACAGTTACCGATGCCAATCTTTTGCTGGGGCGGTTCTCGCCGCAATCGCGTCTGGGCGGTTCGATGACACTTGATCTGGATGGGGCCCATAAAGCCATCAACGATGTCATTGCACAACCACTTGGTCTTGATGTCTATGAGGCGGCGGCAGGAATATTGCGCGTAGCCCATGCCAACATTGTTCGGGGCATCCGCGTTGTGTCCGTGGAACGTGGTTATGATCCACGTGATTTCGCGCTTGTGCCATTCGGCGGTGCGGGACCGATGCATGGCAGCCCCGTAGCCCGCGAACTCAAGATGCCGCGTGTAATGGTGCCGCCGACCCCTGGCATTCTGTGTGCGCTGGGACAGCTGATTTCAGACCTGCGCCACGATTTCGTCGAAACACACGTCGTCCCCTATGCCGCCAATGGCGAAGCTGAAGCGGCTTTGCGCATCAAGCGCCTGACTGACCGCGCCGACGGCCATCTCGATCATGATGGCGTCGAGCCGGACCGGCGCGACGTGGAAATACGCATCGACATGCGCTATCAGGGCCAGTCGTTTGAACTGTCAGTGACGGTGAATCCCGGCGAACCCTGTTGGTGGGCCGACCTTCCTCGCCGGTTTCACGCCGCGCACCGGGCCCGCTTCGGTCATGCTGACGAAAATGCCGCAATCGAGATCGCCGGCTTCGGCGTCACAGGTATCGGCCGCATCAAAACGCCGGTGCTTCCCGAACTCGACGACGGAGGCCCTGTGCCCGACGACGATGCCCTAACCGGCGAACGCCCGGTCTATTACGAGCCTGGCGATACCGGCGCGCGTGGCGCCTTCTATAAGGCGGCGGTCTACGCCCGGGAAAAGCTCAAGGCTGGCAACATGATATTCGGCCCCGCCATTATCGAGGAAGTTTCTTCGACCACCGTTCTTTATCCTGCCGACCGTCTCACGGTTCACAAATCAGGCAGTCTGATCGTTGAGGTAGCAGAATGACCATGTTTGATCCGATCCGTCTCGAAGTTCTGCGAAATGCCCTGGAAGCAACCGCGCAGGAAATGGGCGTCGTGCTGAAATGCACTGCCTTTTCGCCCAACATTAAAGAACGCATGGACGCATCCTGCGCAATCTTCAACGCGAATGCGGAGCTGGTCGCGCAGGCCGAGCACGTACCGGTGCATCTTGGTTCCATGCTGAGGGCCGTTGCGCCGACACTTGCACAGTTGCCACCGCTCAAGGAAGGCGATGTCGTCATCGTCAACGACCCTTTCGTTGCCGGCGCGCATCTGCCCGACATCACGTTGATAGCTCCGGTTTTCGCCGCAGGTGAACTCGTTGCGCACGTGGCAAGCCGCGCGCACCATTCGGATGTCGGAGGCATGGAGCCCGGTTCGATGCCCGGCAGCTCAACAGAGATCTTCCAGGAGGGCCTGATCATTCCGCCAGTCCTGCTTTACGACGGAGGTGCGGAACAGGCCGGTATCATGCGCATGGTGCTTGCCAATGTGCGCACGCCGGAAGAGAGGCGCGGTGATCTCAATGCCCAGTTGGCGGCTCTCAGGATCGGGGAGACCCGCCTGCAGGAAATGGTGGGGCGTTTCGGTGTCGATGGGCTGAAACAGGGCCTGTCGGCCATTCTTGACTATTCCGAGCGGCGCATGCTGAAGCGCCTCGCTGAGTTGCCGCCCGGCCGCTACGAGGCCGAGGACTGGCTGGATGACGATGGATCAAACCCGGAAAAAGTCCTGATCAAGGTTGCCGTCGATGTTGCGCCCGACCGTCTGGTATTCGATTTTGCAGGAACCGCGCCGCAGCGGCGTGGTAATGTCAATGCGGTCAAGCCGATGACGCATTCGGCGGTGTTCTACGCCATCAAGATACTGACCGACGCAACACTTCCGCCAAATGCCGGCGTGTTGCGTCCAGTCGAAATTCACATTCCGCAGGGGTGTTTCCTCGATGCCCAGCCGCCGGCCGCCGTCTGCGCGGGCAATACTGAAACCACGCAACGCGTGGCAGACACGGTACTGCGCGCCTTTGCGCTTATCGCGCCCGATCGCATCGCCGCCGCCAGTCAGGGGACGATGAATCTGATCGGCATTGGTGGACGTGATCCCCGAAGCGGAAGGCCCTATACCTATATCGAGACGATTGGCGGGGGGCAGGGCGGCCGTCCCTATGGTGCAGGCATGCATGGCGTGCACGCCAATATGTCGAACACGCTCAACACCCCGATCGAGGCGCTTGAAATCAGCTATCCACTGCGTATCGAACGTTATGAGCTGCGCCAGGGATCGGGCGGGACGGGGCACCATGCCGGCGGCGAAGGCCTGATACGCGCCATTACAGCGGTGGATCACGAGGCGCGTGTTTCACTTCAATCGGACCGTCGGATCACTGGTCCTTACGGTCTGCATGGCGGTGATGCCGGCGCGACGGGACAAAACTCGGTCATCGATGCGGCCGGCATTGCGACACAGCTAGCCGGCAAAGGCTCGGTAACGCTTTCGTCTGGAGAAACGGTCGTCGTGGAAACGCCCGGCGGCGGCGGCTGGGGGAGGGTTCCGGTTCAGATCGAATAGAGACGCTAGAGTTTCCCGCATACCTTGGACATCTGCGATCTTCTGCGGCACGCCGTTGCCCGGAAACGACAATTTCAAGTCGGTTCAGTCACCAGCTGGGGAACGAAGGGGGCGCAGACGCGACTACTACCTTTTTACCCGCAATCCGCTGCCGCTATCTTGCCGGCACGCGGCCGGTGCCAGTCGCTTCCATTGATGGAGGTTCGGGATCGGGTACGACTGATAATGTGTGTTTGAGACATTTAAGTGCGAAACAGGATCGGGAGTGGCGTACACCCTCGATCTTGTAGAGCTTCCGGCGCAGAAACTGCTCGTAGCCTGCGGTTCCTGCCACCGCCACCTTGATGAGATAATCATACTCACCTGTCGTCAGATAGGCTTCCAGCACCTCCGGAAGAGCAGCCATTGCTTCCCCGAAGCGTTCCAGAACCTCGTCGTCGTGGCGCTCCAGCATCACCTCGATGATAACAGTTTCGCTCAGTCCAAGCTTGGCCTGATCGAGAATGGCGGTATAGCCGCGAATGACCCCTTCGTCTTCCAGCCGCTTGACACGCTGCCAGCAGGGACTGGGCGACAACCCCACCTTTTCTGAAAGCTCCGCATTGCTCAACCTGCCGTTCTCCAGCAGGGCGCGCAATATCTTGCGGTCAATTCTGTCCAGCGGTTTCGTCATCCCCTGTCTCCACACAATACGTTGCAAAAAACCTGCCGTCACTGCGGCAGACTGCGAAAGAAATGTTTTCAGACGGGCGGTTTGGCGCTGGCATTCGAAAGCACCATCCGCTGATTTTTAAGTACCGTACTGCAAGGTACAGGCAGCAGGGAGGAGCAGGCGTGGCACCCGTAGAACAGCATCATTTTCCAAGGCCTAGAACGTTGATCCACCCCGGCATTTCCTCGCCGGTGCGCATCAACAGCCTCCACTCGCCATCCGCGCGCCACGTGCGGCTGTTCATTGCGGCGGGCCGCAGTCTTTACGATGGAATCGTGCAGCCGCTTTTCGAAAACGGTATTGAGAATGCCTCGCTCACCATTCTCGGCGGCTATTTCGACATATTGTCCTATTGCGTCGCTCCGCCCGACCCTTCCGGCAAGGCGGTCATTGCCTATACGAAACCCATCGACGCCGGTGCGGCCTGGCTTGTGTTCGGCAATGCTACACTCGGGCGCAGCATGAAGGGCGAGCCGATTGTTCATTGCCATGCCGCCATGCGCACCGCGGCAGGTGTGGTCAAGGGCGGCCATCTGCTGACTGAATCCTGTATTGTTGGCGAGAGCGGCGTTTCCGCCCTGGTGACGTCACTCGACAGTTTCGTGCTGCAGCAATCCTTCGACCCTGAAACCAACATTCCCCTTCTTCAACCCAGGAACCGTACGGAGCGCGCCGATGAACACGCATAACACTGTCGAAATCGGATCCATGGGGCGTGTGGCCTATGCCCGCATCGCACCCAATGAAGACCTTGTTCTCGGTGTCGAAAAACTGTGCCTTGCCGAAGGTTTTCGAAATGCCTTTGTGCGCGGTGCACTTGGTAGTCTCGTTGATGCCTGTCTCGGCACCCGCAACGGCGCGTTCTTGCAGATACGTGGTCCCGCTGTGGAAATCGTCTCCATTGCCGGCGAAGTGCGTGCCCAGCCGGACGGCTCGCTGCGCGCCTCGCTGACCGGTGTCGTCGCCGATACCGAAGGTTCGGTTTATGGCGGTCCCTTCATCGCCGGAGCTAACCCGGTTTGCATGACTTTTGAAGTGACGCTGGAAGAATGGTTGCCTGCGGAAAAGCCGCAGGCGGCGTGAGTTGTAGTAAGGCGGGCCGGTGAGTTGCTCAGCGCAACTCATGCGGCGCGCCCCTGTCTTTCGGTCAGAAGTAGCTCGAAAGTAACGCAGACCGGGTTCTTGCCGCGCACCAGCCGCCCGCCGCTGATATGTGTGGTGAGGTCCACCATCGCGATATCCAGCATTGCTTGTCGGTATCCCGACGCGGCCGTGGCGATACGGCCGTTTCTTATGAGGATTTCGCTCGCGTAGGCAGTGAGGCTTGTTCCGTCTTCATAATCCGCACCGACCAGGCTGCCAATTCCATTGACTTCGGCTTCTCGCAGGCCAAACTGGGTAGAGACCTCTTCGAGTGCCGTGCATATATCGGTATTGGGGCGCACTGTGCATAAAAGTGCCCGAAGACCCGAACCCTTTTGGTGGCGCTGTTGCGCGATGGGTGTAAAAAGGGGGAAGTTGGTTTCCTCATCCTTTTGCACATCGAGGATCGCTCCATCTAGCGCCAGAGCTTCAAGCGTTGTTTCTACAGCAAATTCGGTCTCGAAAGGCAGCAGATGCCCCATGGAGACAACGCCGTCGGCACTCTTCCATGAACCATGGCAATGCAGAAACGGCGCGCTATCACGCCGGCCCATATGCAGGCCGGCATCGATGATTGTGCCACCCGGCATGGAAAAGGTTTCGCTGTACCATGCGGCATGTGCGTCATCCGGTGCGGCTGCCGGCATGACATAATGCAGCCGTTTCATCGGTACGTTCTTAAGTCTGACGTAACCGCCTTCGAACCCCAACTCCGCAAAGGCATCGGCAATCGCTTGGTTGGCGCTTACGCCGGACCGGACCGTCAGAGTAACAGGATAGGCATGGCAGCCGACGGCGCGAAAGCGTTCAGGCGTTATCGGTCCGGGATGGACGATGTGGCGGGGAAGCTCTTGCGTGCCTGTCTCCGTCATACCGCAAGCCCCGCGGTAATGAAGCCCCCATCCACGGCAAGCACCTGTCCGTTGATGTAGCTTGCGTCATCCGACACGAGGAAAGCAACGGCAGAGGCGATCTCGTCCGTCCTGCCATAGCGATGCATCGGAACGCGGCTATGCCATTGGTCGCGAACATTTTCAGTATGAACTGCCTGGGTGAGGGGGGTATCGACCGGACCGGGCGCAATTGCATTGACACGAATGCCTGATTGCCCCAGCTCGTTTGCCATTACCATCGTCAGAAGATTGACGCCGCCTTTCGAAGCGCCATAGGCGCTGCGGCCACGATTTCCACACATGCCGGAAACAGAGCTGATATTCACGATCGAGCCGGCAAGATCGCGCTCCAGCCAGTAACGTGCGGCAGTGCGCGCTACCGCGAAGCTGCCGACGAGATTGACATCAACGATACGGCGAAATTCTTCGACGCTTGTGTCGACGGACAGCTTGTCGATACCGATGCCGGCGCTGTTGACGACGGCGACCAGATCAACCGCATGATCGGCACCGTTAGCCGTCAGGGCGGCGAATGCCCTCTCTATCGATGCCTCGTCCGCAACATTGCAGACGATGCCGCGCGAGAGATCGATACCGAGCTTTTCGCAGGCTATATCCAGCGCCTCGCGCTTGAGATCCAGCAACCATGGCTGCCAGCCGCGCGCCATCAGGAGCTGCGCAGTGGAGAAACCGATGCCGGATGCACCGCCGGTGATCGCGACGGCCCCTTTTGTCCCTGTTTTCTCTTGTGTCATACCGTCTCCTCCCGATTGAATGTCACGCCTGTCAGCCTGTCCGCTTTTCTTCGAAAGCCGGCATCTGACCGCGTTTCTCCAGTTCCTCGCGGATCATTTTCTTGGTGATCTTGCCGTAGGCGGATTTCGGCATGGCATCCCAGAACACCACTGATTTCGGCAGCTTGTAGCGGGCCATCTTGCCTTCCAGATAGGCCTTCAGATCGATGGCGGCGATATCCGCGCCCTCGCGGGCCACGCACACGGCCACACCGACCTCGCCCCACACCGCGTCCGGCACACCCAGAACCGCAGTCTCGCTGATATCAGGATGCATGAGGATTTTTTCCTCGATTTCACGCGGATAGATGTTCGAGCCGCCGGAGATATACATGTCGGAGGCGCGCCCGGTGATGTAGAGGAAGCCGCTCTCATCGCGATGACCAAGGTCGCCCGTGCGGAACCAGCCATTGCGGAAGGCTTTGGCATTTGCCTCGGGATTATCGTAGTAGCCGGCGAAAACGGCGGGACCGATTACACAAATTTCGCCGGTTTCGCCTGCACCAACCTCCTCGCCCGCATCGTTCTGGATCTGCACTTCCATGCCGGTGCGGTCGAAGCCGCAGGTGCCGATCCGCGTTTCCGGACCGTCCTCGGCGTTATGAAACGAAGGCGGCAGCACGGTGATGTTACCGGTGACTTCACCCAAGCCGAAATATTGCACCAGGACCGGGCCGAGCTTCGCAAGCGCCCGTTTCTGGTCCGCGCGGTACATCGGCGCGCCGGCATAGATGACATAGCGCAACGAGGAGTGATCGAAACGATCCACAGAGGGGTCTTCGACGAGCATTTTAAGGATGGTCGGTACAGTGAAGGCGTTGGTGATATGCCATTTTTCGATCAGCGCCCAGACGGCGGGCACATCGAGTTTTTCGGCTGCCGGAAGCACGGTTTTCGCGCCATGCGCCACCTGCACCAGCTGGTGAATGCCCGCACCGTGTGAAAGCGGGGCAACGACGATGGAGGCGTCGTCCGGTCCGGTGCCGGGCATCAGATCGGAGAGATGGTTGGTGATGACGAACGCCATCTGGCCATGGGTAAGCACTGCAGCCTTGGGCCGGCCGGTTGTGCCTGAGGTGAAGAAGAACCAACACGGGTCATCCCGATCCACTGCCTGGCTTTTGACTTTGTGCCCCATATGACGGGCCACGATGGCATCGTAATCCTCACCGAACTCAGCCGTGCCGATGGCGATGCTGAAATCGATCGTGCCCGCCCCATGGCTGGCTTTTGCATGATCGGGAAAAGCACTGGCGCAAATCATGCCGCGTGCGCCGCTGGCCTTCGCCAGATAGGCAACTTCATCGGGCGATTGACGGTAATTGGTCGGCACCCACACCGCACCCACGCGGAAGCATGCGAACATGGATTCGAACATCTGGTTGTTGTTGGAGGACTGCACCAGAATGCGGTCCCCCTTTTTGACGCCGAATTCAGTCTCTAGCGCATGGGCCATTGCGTCGACGCGGGCTTCCATTTGAGCCCAGCTCCAAGTCTTTTCACCCCAGACGAAACCGATATGGTCCGGGTTGCGGCGTGCCGCCTGCGTCAGGAAATGCGAGAGGTTCATCACCCGCGTGGTGGACGGCGCAACCCCGCCCGCGGGATGCTGCACGGCACTTTGCATCGTCATTTCACACGCTCCATGATCGAGACGTAATTGGCAACCGCCGTGCCACCCATGTTGAACACGCCAGCCAGCGAGGCATTGGGAATTTGCATGTCGCCTGCCTCGCCCATCAATTGCATCGCCGCCATGACATGCATGGAAACGCCGGTCGCCCCGACGGGATGACCTTTCGATTTCAATCCACCCGATGGGTTGATTGGCAGGCGTCCGGTCTTCAGCGCCGTTCCATCCTGGACAACGCGATATCCTTCACCGGGCTTCGCAAGCCCCATGGCCTCATATTCGATAAGTTCGGCAATGGTGAAGCAGTCGTGCGTTTCAACGAAAGAGAGGTCGTCGAGCGTTGCGCCGGCAAGTTCCAGCGAGCCGGCCCAGGCGCGGCGCGCGCCTTCGAAGGCTAACGGATCGCGACGGCTCAATGCCATGATGTCGTTGACATGCTTGCGGCCCCGGAAACCGATGGCGCGGTTGAGTGTGGCTGCCGTTTCCTCGTCGGCCAAAATGATCGCGGCAGCGCCATCAGAAATCAGCGAGCAGTCGGTGCGGCGCAGCGGGCCTGCGACGTAGGGGTTCTTGTCCGAAACCGTATTGCAGAAATCGAAGCCGAAATCCTTGCGCATATGGGCATAGGGATTGACCGCGCCATTGGCATGGTTCTTTGCGGCAATCATCGCCAGCTCTTCCGAGCGGTCGCCATAACGTTGAAAATATGCCTGTGCGATGCGGCCGAACTGACCAGCAAACCCGCCGGGAATATTGGCCTCCTCCGCACGGTAACAGGCGGAGAGCAGGATTTCGCCCACCTCTGCGGTCGGCAGCGCCGTCATTTTTTCGGCGCCGACAACGAGTGCGATGCGGCCGCGCCCGGCTTCGATGAAATCCATGGCGCTGTAGAGGGCGGCCGATCCTGTTGAGCAGGCATTTTCGAAACGCACTGCCGGCGCATAGGCGAGGCGCTCATCGCCCATCGCTACCAGGGCGCCCTGAAAATCCTGCTTCGAGAAGCCATTGTTCATCACGCCGACGAAAATGCCGTCGATATCGCTGACATCGACGCCCGCATGGTCTATGGCCGGCGCCACGACCGAAGCCATCAGTTGCTCGGTATTTTCAAGGGCCGACTTGCCGAAAGGCGAATGCGCCCAGCCGACGATCTGCGCTTTGCTCATTTGCTCGTTCTCCTCGTTTGCCGTTTCATCTCGCCTTCACCGCGCGTGCGGGCGCGGCTGGCCATCATTTCTGCGATGCGTGTCTCGATGCGGGTTACTTCCTCGCGCAGCAGCGCTGCCAGTTCCGGCTGGCGCTCCGGCCGCATGCGGCTGTCCACAGCGGCAATGCTCAGCGCTCCCACCACCGCGCCATCAGGCGCGCGGATGGCAACGCCAATACCCCAGGAATTAGAAAGGATCAGGCCGGGGTTGAGCGAATAGCCATTGGCTCTCGTCAACTCGACATCACGGCGCAGGCCCTCAAGCGTTATGCCAGGATAATTAGCGGCAATCAGCCCGCTATTGGCCGCAATGATACTTTCCACCTCGGCGTCCGGCAGCGCCGCCAGCATGGCGAGCGAACCCGCACCAATACCCAAGGGGTGTTCGAAACCGGCCTGAAGCGCATGGGTACGCACCGGCCAGGTGCCTTCTTCGCGGTAAAGGCACAGGGCAAATGTATCACGGCGTACGGAAAGGAAGCTCGAATCCTCCGAGCGGCGGGAAATGCGCGTCAGGCCGTCCTGCGCCATTTGAAGAAGGCCAAACCGGCGCGATGACAGGCTGCCCAGCACATAGGTTTCTTCGCCGAGGTAATAACGCCGCGTTTCCTCATCCTGCTCCACAAGCCCGGCGCGGATCAGAGCCAGCAGCAGGCGGCGGGCCGTGGGTTTGTTCAGTCCGCTTTCTGTCACGATGACCGAAAGCGCCACGCCGCGTTCCGCGTGCCTCCCGACCATGGAGAGCAGCGCCAGAGCCCGGTCCACCGCACGCGCGCCCGTCAGATCTTTTTCTACCGGGATCGTTGTTGTTGTTGCCATCTCAGGAAAACGCCCCCACCGCACAGCTTTGCCCGCCATCGACCGGCAAACAGACGCCGGTGATGAACTTAGCCTCATCAGATGCGAGAAAAACGGCGGCGCGGGCAATATCGAAGGCATCTCCCATCTGACCCACCGGAACAGCCGCATTGCGCGCCGCCACCATCTCCTCGACAGACGCATATTGATTGCTGATCTGCTTGTAGATCAGTGGGGTGTCGATCATTCCCGGAAGAATGCAATTGGCGCGAATGCCCTGCCGGGCATATTGCATGGCCAGCGCCACAGTCGCCTGATTTACAGCTGCCTTCATGGCGTAATAGGCAAAATAGGGATAGCCGGTCCAGCGAATGGAGGCGAGCGACGAGATATTGACGATGGCCCCGCCGCCCTGCGTCAACATCACCGGCAACACAGCCTTGGAGGTGCGATAAACGGAGCCGATATTGAGATCGACCGAGGCGCGAAAGCTTTCCTCATCCAGCTCAATCGGCCCGCCCATATGGGTCACGCCGACATTATTGTGCAGAATATCGATGCCACCAAAGGCCTCGCAGGTGCGGGCAACGGTGGCCGATACGGACTGTAGTTCAGTGACATCGGCGGCAACCGCAATCGCCTCCAAGCCTTCTCCGCGAATGATCTCAGCCGTCTCTTCGGCTGCGTCAGCGGAGAGGTCGACGCAGGCTACGCGCGCGCCTTCGCGGGCAAATTGCACCGCCGCAGCCTTGCCGTTGCCAAAACCCGGCCCCGATGATCCTGCGCCAAACACAAGCGCGCGTTTTCCCGTCAGGCGACCTGTCAAAGCAGTCTCCATTCCAATCGTCAGACATAGTCGGGTTGGCCCCGCTACGGGCGGGGCCAGTTACTCAACGGGCCGGTCAGGTCAGGCTTGCACCAACGGCCTTTTCAAGAATGGCCCAGGCTTCATCGCCGTATTTGCCCTTCCACTCGGAATAGAAGCCTGCCTCTTTCAGCGCGGCGCGGAAGAGTGTCGCATCCGTGTCGTTGAAGGTCATGCCCTTGGAAATCAGATCTTCCTTGACCGAGGCATTGAGCTTCGCCACATCGGCGCGTTCATCCTTGCCCGACTGGTTGAGGTTTTTGGCGACGATGGCGCGCAGGTCATCCGGCAAACGCTCCCAGGCGCGCTTGTTGGCCAGGAACCAGAACCCGTCCCACATGTGATTGGTGACCGAGCAGAATTTCTGCACTTCGAACAGCTTTGCGGTGGAAATGATCGCCAGCGGATTTTCCTGGCCATCGACCACACCGGTCTGCAGTGCAGTATAGACCTCGGCGAAATTGATCGAGGCAGGGGCCGACTTGAATGCCTTGAACATAGAGGTCCAGAGCGGGCTCACTGGCACGCGGATCTTAAAGCTTTCGAGATCGGCAGGTGTAGCGATGGGCTTGGAAGCGCTGGTGATCTGGCGGAAGCCGTTATCCCAGATGGTGTCCATGGCAACGAGATTCTGCTTGGCAATTTCGCCACGGACATATTTACCGAGATCGCCATCCATGGCCGCCCATACGGACTCGTAGTTCGGGAAAGCGAAACCGATGCCGCTGATGGAGGCGTTCGGTACCAGCGTCGACAGGATCAGCGGCGAAAGCGTGAAGAATTCAACGCCTCCAGAGCGCACCTGGCTCAAAACGTCTGTGTCGGCACCCAGCTGGCTGCTGGGGAAGATGCTGATATTGACCTGCCCATCGGTGTCCTTGGCGATACGCTCGGCGGCCTCCTTGGCGCGAATGTTCATCGGGTGCGCCGCAGGCAGATTATTGGCATATTTATAATTGTATTGGGCAGCGCGGGCGCGCGACACGAAGGCGGTGGCCAGTACGGCGGAACCGGCGCCGGCGAGTATGGTACGTCTGTTGATATTCATTGCTTTCTCCTCCCAAAATAAAGCAGGTATCATTCATCGGCGTGGCGGGCGGACCCGCCACGGTCTCAGAGCAGAATGGTCGAAAATCCGGGGATTGCTGCAATCAGCAGCAGGCCGATGATCATGGCTGCGAGATAGGGCCAGATGGCACCCATGGCTTCGTCCGGCGACACGTTGCCGATCTTGCAGGCGATGTAAAAGCCGATACCGATTGGCGGCGCCATCAGGCCGATATTCATGGCGACCACCACGACCATCGAATAATGGATGTCATTGATGCCAAGCGTGCGGGCGATCGGGAACATGATCGGCGCGAGCAGAACGATTGCTGGCAGTCCTTCCAGGACGCAGCCCAGGATCATGAAAATCAGGATCGACACGACCATGTAGGTCATCCAGCCGCCCGGAAGATCGGTAATCATCGCGGTCAGCTGGAAAGCAAAGCCGCTCTGCGTCAGCCCCCAGGCCATGGCCGATGCACAGCCGAGGATCAGCAGGATCGCCCCTGAAAGGGCTGCCGTCTCGACCAGCATCGAATATAGCTTCCTGAGGCTGATGCCGCCATAAAGCACTGCGCCGACGATCATGGCATAGAGCACGGCAATAGTGGACACTTCGGTTGCCGTGGCGACACCGCCGCCCACCAGGCTGCGGATGAGGAAGGGCAGAACGAGCGCCGGTGCGGCAATCAGGGCTGCCTTGCCGACCTGCGGCCATGGCGTGCGCTTTGCGCCTTCCATGTTTTCATCCCGCGCCTTCCAGCGGGCCAGAACGGCCAGCACCAGAAGCAGTACCATTGCAATCATGAAACCGGAGGTGAAGAGGCCGGCAATAGACACACCTGCCGCCGAACCCAGAACGATCAGCACGATTGAGGGCGGAACCGTATCGGCCATGGCGGCGCCGGTGGCCAGAAGCGCGATCATTTCTTTGGGTTTGTGGCCACGGCGCTTCATTTCCGGAAACAGCGCCGGTGCGACGGTTGCCATATCAGAAACCTTGGAGCCGGAAATGCCGGAGACAAGAAACAGAGAACCGAGCAGAACATAGGACATGCCGGCGCGAATGTGGCCAAACATCGAGGACAGAAGCTCGACAATCGCCTTGCCCATGCCGGTAGCATCGAGCACGCAGCCCAGCAACACAAAGACTGGCACTGACAACAGAATGATGCCGGACATGCCCTCATCCATGCGCCCGATCATCACAATGGTCGGAACCCAGGTGGTGAAGGTCAGATAGGCGAGGGTTCCAAGGCCGAAGCAGAAGGCAATCGGAACGCCCAGCACCAGAAATACCGCAACGAACAGGCCGAGGAAGATCGCCAGATTAAAATTGCCGAGGGATTCCAGCATTGGTGATGCCAGATAGAGCAGGCCGGAGGCAACCGCCACCGTTACAAGGGCCGCAATGATATCGCGCAGATTTTCTCGTCGGAAGAGATTGTTGAGCACCAAAAGCAGCATAAGACAGGCGCCGACCGGCAGCGCCGCAGCGCGGAACGACATCGGAATATTCAGCGCCGCTGACGTGACCACCCATTCCTCGATGGCGTATTCCATGGCGGGCTTGATGATTGCGGCAAGAAATGTCGCCACCAGCACCAGTGCCAGGGAATTGATATAGCCCAGAACACGTTGCGGGAACATGTTTAGAAACAGCGTGAGGCGCAGGTGTTCACTGCGATCGATCGCGATTGCCGCGCCCAGCATGGCAAACCACAGAAAGCACAAGGACGCCGTTTCATCGATCCAGACAATCGGCAGATGCAGGGCATAACGTGACGTCACGCCCAGCAGAAGCAGGCCGATCATCACCGCCAGCAGCACCGCCGCCACGGCCTCGATGGGGCGCATGAACCAGGAGCCTGTTACCTGTCCGGTGTGCAATAGTTCGCCATCGAGTACAAATACGTCGTCATTCGCGTTTGCGGTCATGGTCATCGGGGCCTCCTCTCCCACAGAACAACCTCGCAATGAACATGTCTTCAAAACAGGATGTCCGTGCCACGACCGCGACATCAGGATAGCTGTTGTTGCCAGACAGGCCAGACCCCTCCAAAGGTCTGAATGTATCGGGATATTGCCTCCACAATATGGACCGTTACAAAATCATGTATTCGGGATACACAGGAAAATTCATGAAATCAACAGTAAATAGACGGATTTATGCAGTTAATTCGCGCATCTAAAAGGTCCATATAGTGGATCATACTTGATGAGAGGCCTCATCCTCATGGTCGCCTTGCGGCGCGACACCCTGTTCAAAGGCCAGTCAATGCAAATCGTGCCTACCGATTAGAGCAGGTCGCCAGACATCCGGGATGCCTGCGTCGCGTCACTTAGAGCCGGAAAACATGTCTGCCTGTCGTTAAACTGGCGGGGGTTGGAAAAGCTGCGACGTGACGACCGCTGGGCGCAAAAGGAAAAATGACGGTGGTGCGGCTGAGCGCTCCCTAAACGGCAATAAAGGCGTCGATTATCTATCGAAACCTTCCCTTGCGGTGGTTTCTTGACCTAACGTTATGCGGCAAGAAAATATGTTATTCGCGACGTCACCGCTTGGAATTCTTGCTGTCAAGCGCGCGGCGACGCGTCGCCCAGCCTTTCCTTTGCGACCGCGGCGGATTCTGAGCGGATTGATCTGATGCGGCAGGTAAAAGGTTGCCGGGTCAGGGGGGGCCCCGGCGTACTACGTTCAGACCAGAGCCAGAATCCGGGCCGGCCCACCCGTTCCGCCTCGATGTGCAGGCGCACCGACGACGATTGTCGCGCCCTTTACCGGCAAAGCCTCAAGGTTGTTGAGGCCTTCGATGCCGTAGCGCCCTGCCGGAAGCCAGGAATTGTGAACTGCGAAATCGGCAGAGTTGCCAGGATCAAGCGAGAGCGTGTCGACACCTATTGCGACCGTATCATGCTTGAGCAGAAGGTCGGTTGCAGACTTGCCGAAACCGGGGAAGGCAAATTTTCCGGCATCGTCATTGCGGAAGGAGGGGCTCTTTACTCTGGTTGCCCAGCCGGAGCGCAGAGCGACGATCGAACCTGCCGGAATGTCGCCATTTGCGGATATCCAGCGCTCGATGTCTTCGGCCTCGATCGTGGAATTGGCATCCTCTTTTGCGCGGTCTGTGATGTCTATGATGACCAGCGGCGCGACAAGTTTTTGCGGTTCCAACTGATCGACACTCGCCCCGTCGGCGCTGAAGTGGAAAGGTGCGTCAATATGCGTTCCGGTATGTTCGTAGATCGTGAGTTTGTGGAGCTGATAACCGTCCTTGGCTATCTGAGCTGCCCACTCGTATTCTATGCCCGGCTTGCCATCGAATGTAGGGAATGTGGAATCATATTTATGTGTGAGATCGATGACCTGTCTGGGTGTTTGCGCAAGCACCGGGGCCGCGAGGCTGCCAGCCGTCATCGCCGTCACACCGGCCACGGCGCCCTTGAACAGCAAGCGTCGCGACAGCATGTTCTTTTTCACGTTCTCGATCACGCAATGGTTGCACATACCTTAGTCCCTCCAGTGAAAATCCCTGATCGCAACCGTAGCGCAACGATGGAGTGACGCAAGACATGACCTTCCCTGATTTTTGACCCGTGTTCAGATGGCGGTTTCGGCAGCCCGGCGTCCATAGGCAGTACCCGCTTGCCCACCGGCAGGCCGGTCTCCGATATCGTGAAAGGGTGGTGGACAGATTGTCCGCTTGCCGCAGGGCGTTGCGCAACGCGACTGCGTTACCAAGAGGGATGGCAGAAAGAAGTGTTGGCGAAAACGGCCGCGGCGGGGCGCCGAGCCGTTTCCTTGAGGTCAGATCGATGAAACCGCGCCCAGAAGTCCCGCAAGCGGCGACGGCTCTTCGGATGTTGCGTCATATACGCATGGTACTGCAAATATCGCCGCAAACACGATGGCGATGACAAGCGTGCGGGCGGAAACCATCGGCTTAAGCGAGAATGAGCGTAACATCGATGTTCCCCCTGGTTGCCTTCGAATAGGGGCAGATCTGGTGGGCATCGTCTATTATCGTCTGCGCGATGGGACGATCGATACCGGGCAGGCTGACAGTCAGGCGAGCCTGCAGAAAGAATTCGCCACCCGTCGTGCCGAGGTCAACCTCCGCATCGACAGTGGTGTCGGCGGGAAGCCGGAGCTGGTGTTTTGCCGCCGCCTTTGTCATGGCGCCGATGAAACATGCCGACCAGCCTGCCGCAAAAAGCTGCTCGGGATTCGTGCCCGGCTTTCCGCTGCCCGGAGGGGAAAGCTTGATGCCAAGCGCGCCATCATCGCTTTGCGCAGATCCGTCGCGCCCACCGGTCGTGTGGGTCTTGCCGGTATAAAGAACAGTCTCGATCTTGGTCACGGGAGGTTCCTTTCATTTTGCCGCTGTTGCGGCGTTTCGTGATAGGAGCTTTGTGACGGATCGGCGTATCCGGCATGTTTCCGGAAACTGCAAAACTGTATCGAAAAGTATCGTTGTTACTGGTCTTCAGTCGCCAACTTTTCGATATTTTGTTGGGAGTTCTGCGGTGGCCAGGTCGGCGGCCCGTTTGGGGTCCTGCTATGGATTGGCGGCTTGCCGTTTTACCATGGTTTTTTCGCGCATTTTTCAGGTGCTTTGTACAGATAAGGAATGCGTGAGAAAATGACCGGTTGTAAGCGTGTATGAGCTAAGTACAACGTCACCAGGCTCGATATGCGGCGTTCGGTGAAGCCATGACAAAACCTGCATCAAAAGCACTTTGGCGGCCCTCTGCGGCAGAAATTGCTTAAAGTATGGTGTTCGGGGAGGGGATGTGTTGGCCTCCACGCGGAACGAACATGCATGATGACCAAACCACGGGGCGCCAAATCAGCAATACTAGATAGCCATCGAGATGGCAGATGCCATCTCGATGGCCATTTCAATTTGAGTTACTGTGGATCCAGTGAAAGGAGCACTCAATGGTAACACCGCGACTATCCGTCCTCAGTTCCAAATCGCGCGACCTCGCCCATAAGCTAGCCCGCCGAGAAAATCGCACGATTGCCGATATCGTCGAGCGCGCGCTCGAAACCTATGAGGCTCGTGAGGCAGGACGTGAACCCGCTGCGAAATTCTATAGTCGTCTTTCATCGCAGTCGGGTTCGGATATCGATTTCGACAGTATCATCGATGAAAACAGACGCGCTCATAAAGGCGTCGAGCTTTGATTTTTCTCGACACGAATTTGATGTCGGAGACTTTGAGGAAAGCTGCCGATTCTGCGGTCATAGCATGGCTGGTTTGTCACGACGCCGAATCCGCATTGCCGACGGTTGCAGTTGCTGAGAGGCGCAGACCATCTGGCGAGTGCTTACTTCAACTAGGCCCCAAGCCGTCGTTGTTCCGGAGCCAGTGCTGATCAAATGATAAGGGATACTTATCGTTGATCTGCGTCCCTCTCAGGCAAAAGCCACCTCGGCTGCAAGCCCGCCGTCTTGCCTGTTATAGAGGCGCACCGAGCCGCCGATTGTTCCGGCGAGCTGCTGCGCGATCGCAAGTCCGAGTCCTGTTCCGCCGGTGTCGCGGTTTCTCGATGTTTCAATCCGGAAAAAGGGCTGCATGGCATTTTGCAGCATCTCGTCGGGGATGCCCGGCCCACGATCGAGCACCGTGATGACAACGGTGCCCTCAGTGCGCCGGTCGACCTTGATTTCCGCACTGCCCCCGAATTTGAGTGCGTTATCTATCAAGTTCGTTAGGATTCTTCGCAGGGCATGTGGCTTTGTCGATACTGTGCCGCGCACCATACCGTCAACCGTGACTGCTTTTCCGGTATCCTGATAGTCGTAGGCTAGGCTGTCGATGAAAGAGGCCAGATCGATACGTGAGGATTTCTCGCCATTGCCATGAGCGCTGCGTGCATAAGCGATACCATCCTGTACTAGACGTTCGATTTCACGCAGGTCACTGACCAGCTTTTCCTTTTCCGGCGTATCGTCTGCCATGTCGGCCCGCAACCGCATCCGGGTGATGGGCGTCTGCAGGTCGTGCGAAATCGCCGCAAGAATCTGGACCCGCTCCTCGAGATATTGGGCGACGCGATCGCGCATCGCGTTGAAGGCGCGGGCGGCGTGGACAACTTCGCTTGGGCCGCTCTCACTCATCGGCAACCCCTTTTCCCCCGGATCCAACCCTTCGGCTGCCGCAGCCAGCGCGCTGAGCGGTCTGGTCGTCTGTCGCACTGCAAACCAGGTGCACAGAACAAGAAGCGCCATCTGCGCGGCGAAGACATAAGGCAGCCACTCCGCCAGCGGCATCACGCCGCGCGGTGTCACGTCAATTGTCAGGGGTGAGCCGTCCGATAGCGTCAGATGCGCCTGAAGCCGCTTGCCGTCGCCGGGAATGGACTCGACCTTGACGGGGAAACGGTGTCCTGCGGCCTCCTCGATCCTCTGCGCAATTTCAGCGCCGCGGCCAGACATGTCGGAAACACCTGGAACACCCGGGCCGAGGACGAGTTGATAATTGCTGCGGCTCAGGCGATGGACCCATTGCGCCCGCTCTTCCGCAGGCAGGCGGTCGATTATGGCGATCGATACAGCCAGATCCTGCTCAAGTGTGCCGAGCATGACCGCCTTTGCCGACATATATCGTTCCGCAAAGAGGATGCTGAACGACAGACCGTAGGCAATGGCGAGGCCCGCAAACAGGATGATGAAAAGTCTGGACCGCAACGAGCGCGGCCACCAGCCGGCGAGCAGGCGTGGGCCGTTCATACCCTCGGCTCCGAAATCTCCACGGGCACCGCAAAGACATAGCCTTCCGCCCGCACCGTCTTGATATAGACGGGTTCGCGCGCGTCATCCCCCAGCCGTTGGCGCACGCGGCTCACGAGAAGATCGATCGACCGATCGAAAAGTTCGGCATCGCGGCCCTGAGTGAGATTTAACAGCTGGTCCCGGTTGAGGACGCGCTGGGGATGATCGATGAAGACCCTGAGGAGCCGGTATTCAGCGCCGCTCAAGGCCACGGTCGTGCCCTCCCTGTCGAGCAGGTGACGGCCCACCGTGTCGAGGCGCCACTCACCAAAGGTCAGGAGTTGCCCGGCCTCGCTGATCTGCAGATTGGGAGGCAGCATCCGCGTGCGGCGCAGGATGGCTTTGATCCGCGCAAGAAGTTCGCGGGCAGCGAAGGGCTTCGACAGATAGTCGTCGGCGCCCATTTCGAGCCCGATAATGCGATCCATCTCGTCATCCCGGGCGGTCAGCATCAGCACCGGCGTGGCTTTGTGTTTCCCCGCCCGCAACTCGCGGCATAGAACTAGCCCGTCATCGCCAGGCATCATCACGTCGAGCACGATGAGATCGACGGTATTGCCGTCGAGAAAACTTCTCATCTGCCGTCCATCGGCCGCCACGCTCGTACGCAGGCCGTTCTTCTTCAGGTAGCTGGAGACCAGCTCCCGGATTTCCCTGTCGTCGTCCACGACGAGAATATGGTCGATATGGTCCATTGGATGCCTTCGTCGTCCGGACGGTTCGAGTGGCCCGCTAAACCGCGCGCCTCGCTGTCACATGCAGTAAGACAACGGTTCGCGGGCTTCGGCAAGTTTAAAGCTTTGCGACGTCCAGAACAGCCCTTGCAAAAGCCTCTGGCGCTTCCTGCGGCAGGTTGTGGCCGATGCCGCCGCTGATGTTGCGATGCTGGTACTTGCCGGAAAACTTCGATGCATAGGCGGAAGGGTCCGGATGCGGAGCGCCGTTGGCGTCGCCTTCCAGGGTTATTGTCGGCACGGTGATGACGGGAAGTTTCGCAAGCTGGCGCTCGTAATTATCGTACTTGGCTTCCCCGTTTGCCAGTGCCAACCGCCAGCGGTAGTTATGGATGGTGATGGCCACATGGTCGGGATTGTCGAATGCGGGGGCCGAACGATTGAAGGTCTCGTCACTGAATTTCCAGGTCGGAGATGCCGTCTGCCAGATCAGTCGCACGAAGTCGCGGGTGTTCGCTGCGTAACCCGCACGGCCGCGTTCCGTCGCGAAATAGAACTGATACCACCACGAAAGTTCCGCCTTGGGCGGAAGTGGCTTTCTATTGATTTCCTGACTGCCGATGAGATAGCCGCTGACCGATACGAGCCCGGTGCAACGCTCGGGCCAGAGTGCGGCCATGATGTCGGCGGTGCGAGCGCCCCAGTCATAACCTGCCACGACGGCCTGTTTGACGCCGAGTGCGTCGAGAAAGGCAATCATGTCGACCGCAAGCGCCGCCTGCTGTCCGTTGCGTGCCGTGTCGTCCGAGAGAAAACGGGTCGTGCCATATCCGCGCAGATAGGGGATGAGTACCCGATATCCAGCCGATGCAAGGATGGGTGCGACATCAACATAGCTGTAGATGTCATAAGGCCATCCGTGCAACAGCAGCACGACTGGGCCGTCTGCGGGGCCGGCTTCTGCGTAACCGACGCTGAGTACACCCGCTTCAACCTGCTTAAGGGCGCCAAAGGAGGTCGCTCCGTCGCGTCCGGTTGACGGCTGAGGCGCAGGCGCTTCGCCCTTTGCATGAGCAAGGCCTACTGAAGCGAATTCGACGGCGGCAACCGTCATTGCGGCAATGCCAAAGAAGCGGCGGCGCTGGAAATTGATCTCGGAAGTCATTTGCTGTCTCTCCTGTCCGTGTTGGATGCCGGACAGTTAACGGGGTGCGTGTATCCTCGATGTGTCCTAGGGGAGGCGAATGTGAATGGTTTTGTAGCAGGGCGCATTCCGGATACAGACTGATACATTTGGCTCGCCCCTCCAACGCAAACAGCCGCCCCAGTGTCTGGGGCGGCTGCATTTGATCTCATGGAGGTGCGCTCACTTTGAGGATTGCCGGGCGGCCTGTTCGATGACGTCTGCAACCTTATCGGGCTGGGAGGCGAAGACCGCATGGCTTGCCGCAATTTCGGTCACCGCGCTGCCGGCGCGCTTGGCCATGTCACGCTCGAGATCGGGGTTGATTGACCGGTCCTGCGTTGCGACGATCGACCAGCTTTTCTTTGTTTTCCAAGCTGGTTCGTCGGCCTTGGCGGCAAAGGCGGCCTTGGCGGCGAAGACCTGACTTCTTGCCATGAAGGCCGCGTCCTCACGCGGCAGATCGCCGGCGAAATCTTGTCCAAAGACGGCGGGATCAAGATAAAGGAACGCGCCATCCTTCGTCGGCTTGATGCCGTTGCCGGCCGGCGGTTTGGAGCCGGCGAGGTCGAGAAGGCTCTCTCCCTTCTCCGGCTGGAAAGCGGCGATATAGACCAGCCCGGCCACGTCCGGTCGATTGCCGGCTTCCGAAATCACCATGCCGCCGTAGCTGTGCCCGACGAGCAGGCTCGGGCCCTGCTGGAGATCGAGGACACGGTTGGTGGCCGCTACATCATCGGCAAGCGAGGTGATGGGCTCTTGCACGATCGTGACGTTGAAACCGCGACTTTGAAGGATCTCTGTCGTCCGGCGCCAGGCCGAACCATCGGCCAGCGCGCCATGGACTATGACAATATTCTTCACCTCTGCCGCCTGTGCGGCAAAAGCGATCAGTGCGGTTGCGACGGCAAGCGCGAATTTTGGCATGAGACGACGGCGCATCATGTTTTTCCTTTGGTTTAATGTGAAAGGGAAGGAAAATGCGGGTTCAGCCGAACGTGAAGGCATAGGCCTGCACGCCGGGGTCGAGGAAGCGGATGGCAAAGGTTCTCGCTTCGACGGTGCCGGACTGGCGGACGAGCTGGTAAAGACGGGTTGAGGTGACAACGCCATTGCCCTCGGCGTCCGTGTCGGCGCCGTGATCCGCACCCGGCGGATGCCCGTCGACGGTGACCTGGAAACGAACCGGTTTTCCGGCGCTTGCCGGTCCAAGGACCAGATGCAGGTCACGGGCGCTGAAGCGGTAGGTTATGCCGCCATCAGTCGCATCAAGTGTGGCCGCCTCCGCGCCAACCGTCCAGGTACCGGAAAGTCCCCATTCGTTGAGAGAAGGCGTTGTGACGGAATAGTCGCGCGGCGTGTCCGCGCGCACCGCCTCGTTCGATGCAAAATTCTCAGCCTGTCGGTAGCCGATATAGGTTTCGCCGGAGCGCATGTGCCCGATATCCGCACCGGCTTCAGCCCCTGTCGCCTCCGGGCTCACCGGTGCGCTGGAGGAAGCGCTGCTGCCGGCCTCGCGCAGCAGGTCCTGGATCGCCTCTTCTGTCTGCCGATAATCGCCTTCGCCGAAATGGTGGTAGCGAATCTGGCCCTTGGCATCGATCAGGTAATGCGCCGGCCAATAGCTGTTATCAAAGGCGCGCCAGATCTTGTAATCATTATCGATTGCCACCGGGTAATCGATCTTGAAGCCGGCGACGGCCTGCCTGACATTGTCGATCTTCTTTTCAAAGGCGAATTCGGGTGCGTGGACACCGATGACGACGAGGCCCTGATCCCGGTATTTGTCTGCCCAGGCCCGCACATAGGGAATGGTGCGGATGCAGTTGATGCAGGAATAAGTCCAGAAGTCGACGAGGACGACCTTGCCGCGCAATTGTTCGCGCGTGAGCGGTGAGGAATTGAGCCACTCGACGGCGCCGTCGAGGGATGGAGCCTTGCCCTCAACCGGCAGCTCCGACCGGGCCGCAGCAGCGCTGGCGCTGGCGCCCGCCTCGGTCGCCGCTTCAGGCGCTTTGGCGGTGTGGAGCCGATCGAGCACCTGCTGTTCGAAGGGTGCCGTACTCGCATAGGAAATCTGCGACAGGAAACCCGTATCCAGACCGAGCGCGATGACCGTGACGCCGGCAAGCACCGCCGCGCCAAGCGCCTGGCGAATCCGCTCGCTGAAACCCAGAGACCGCTTCATAACCGCAAATACCCGGCCGCCGACGAGGATGGCAACGGCAAGGGATGTCGCTGCCCCGGCGGCGTATGCGGCAAGCAGCAGACTCGTTTCCAGATTGGCCCCCTTCAGGGCCGCCCCCGTCAGAACAAGCCCGAGGATTGGTCCCGCGCAGGGTGCCCATAAAAGGCCGGTGGCGATGCCGAGTATCAGCGAGCCCGCAATCGTCGGTACTGACCCGGGCTTGCCGGCGGCATTGGCGAGCCGGTTGCCGAGTTCGACGACCGGGCGGGTGATGATGCTGGCCGCCCGGGGCGAAATCAGGCCGACACCGAAGACCGCAAGCAGCGCAAGAGCCGCGAGCCGGCCATATTCATTGGCGCTGATCGCCCAGTTCCCGCCAACAGCGGCAAGCGTGGCGACGGCGCAAAAGGTTGCCGCCATTCCCGTAAGCAGTGGCAGCGTGCTGCGCAGGAACGGTTGCCCCGCCCGCGCAAAAACGAAGGGAAGGATGGGCAGGATACAGGGGCTGAGAATTGTCAGCGCCCCTCCGAGATAGGCAATGACCAGAAACGTCATCATCGTGTCCTTTCAGGCAGGAGTTCGGGGCTCCGGGCGGCGAAGGCGACCCGGCGATGGCGCCAATCTCTCGGCCTCACGTATCCCTGATGTGTCCGGGCTTCGGTGAATTTGTAATCGAGTGTAGAGGCCGCCTTTCCGCGAACAGTCGCGAAGGCGAAATCGCCCGAGCCCCGGCATCGGTTACGGTGCATATCGCGTGAAGACGAAATCATGGTCCTTGACGTTGCCCTCGTGGCAGGAGAGGCACGTCTCATGCTGGGCGGCATCCACCGGCTTGCCGTTGACAAACCGCCCGAAGCCCCAGCCGTGGCTGGCGGCATATTTCCTGGAGTCCTTCACCATCACCTGCACTGTGGTCGCCGCGCCCGGAACCGTGGCCGGCGGAAACTCCGTGGATTGCTGCCGCTTATAAGCGAGCTTCACCAGTATCGAGCCGTCGGGAAAGGGCAGGGTTCCGCTCTTGTAGGCGTCGACGGCGACATCGTTTGCCAGAACAGCGCGAAGCTCGT
Organism: Agrobacterium sp. MCAB5; assembly: GCF_052114365.1. Lineage (NCBI taxonomy): Bacteria > Pseudomonadati > Pseudomonadota > Alphaproteobacteria > Hyphomicrobiales > Rhizobiaceae > Agrobacterium > Agrobacterium sp. MCAB5. The sequence goes on along the minus strand of NZ_JBFREP010000006.1, from coordinate 20,381 downwards.
CCAGCGGCGGCGCTTCCTGCGCGGGCGCGATGAACTTCCAGTCACGATATCCTTCAGGAAGCGTGACACCATAGATGGGAGAGGCAAGTTCCGGCGGCGTGTCCGCTGAGCGCGAATAAACGGTTCCAAAACCTGCTGCCGCACCCGATAGGGCGACGGCGAAGAAAATCTGCCTCTTCATGGGAACTCCTGCCTGATCCGAAATAGATCAGGCAATGATCTGCCCTGCAGGTATCCGGCATGTTTCCTGAAACCCGCATTTATGTATCAGATCGTAGCAGTGCGCAGTGCCCCCGAAGGCATGTCACGCTTAAAGGCCGGCGAGCACGCTCACGTCATCGTCTTTTGGAGCCTCCATCGCGAACTTTATCGCTTTCTGGATCTCGTCCTCTATTGCCTTCCTCTCGTCGGGCGGCATGGCGGCAAGGTCGCCTTCGGACAATCCCCGCGCCTCCAGATATTGGGCCCGGATTTTCTCGCCAAGGCTCATATTTGCCCAGCGGCTAAGCTCGTCCTCATCGGAGCCTGTGCCGCCGCCCTCAAGCGGCGTCTCTTCTATTCCGCCCTCTTGCCCCCGGAGCGACCAGAGTGCGTTGGCAAGATTGGAGGAGAGCGAAGGCGCGGCGCCCCCTCCGATCAACGATGCCGACCGTTCGGGTGTGGGATCGGGCACGGCCTGGGAAACGTCCTGTGGCCGCGGGCGTATGTAAAGCGAGGCGGTGGAGCCAATTCGATCGATTGCAGACATTGCATATCTCCTTCCGTCGCAATCTGGTTCGGGTGGCTTGCCTCTGGCTGGTCATGCTGCTTGCCTGCGTTCGGCGACCTCTTTTTGCCGACCACAAGCACATTTCTTTCGTCACCTCGCCGGCGGTATTGCGCAAAATCATTCCGAAGCAACGAGAAGTCGTGAAACTTTTTGGAGCGCGGCGAGTTTGGTGAAGGAGCAATCAGCTCGCATGTCTCACTGCATATAATCGCCGCTACGCGGAGGATTGATCGTCCATTCGGAGGAGATCGCATGAATTCCATCATCTATCTAGTCGGCCTCGTCGTCGTCGTCCTGTTCATCCTCTCATTGTTGGGGCTACGCTGATGGTTGATCCAACGGGTATCGAAACGAATCCAAACCGCAGCTATGTGGATTGGCCAGCGATTTTCGCCGGTGCCGTCATTTCCTCGGGCGCCATGGCCATTCTCACCGCGTTTGCGGGCGGCCTGGGCCTTAGTTCAATCTCGGCGGACAATGGTGGCGAGGTCAGCACAGTCTGGCTCATCATAACCGCGCTCTTCGTTATCATTTCCATGGTCGGCTCCTACATGCTGGGTGGCTATATTGCCGGCCGCATGCGTCGGCCTGCCGGCGCTGCCGACAGGAACGAATTGACCGTCCGCGATGGTGTGAATGGCTTGGTCGTATGGGGTCTCGGCACGGTCGTCTCGGCGTTTCTAGCGCTCGGCGTTCTGTCCGGTGGCGCCAAGGCTGTCGGCAGCGTGGCGCAGACCGCGGTTGAGGCAACGGGTTCCGCAGTCGGTGGCGCCGTTCAGGGTGCTGGCCAACTTGCGGGCGGCATCATTTCCGGCGCTGGCAGTGCAGCAGGTGGTCTGGCGCAAGGCGCCGGTCAGGCTGCAGCGCCCAGCATCGAGCAAATGCTTCCGCAGGGCCTGAAAGCCAATCCAATCGACTATTTCACGGATAGTCTTTTGAGAACCGATGCGCCCGCCGCCCCTCTGACGGGTGACCAGAGCGCCGGCGATTATCAGCGCCAGATCAGCGGCATCCTAGGCAATCTGCTTGCAACCGGTGAGATATCTGATGCCGATAAGACATGGCTTGCCAACCAGGTCGCTGCCCGCACAAACATCAGCCAGACGGATGCGCAAACGCGCGTAAACCAGACGGTTGAACGCGTGCAGGCCGTCAGGGCGGAAGCGCAGAAGAAAGTCGATGAAGCGCAGAAGCAGGTCGAAACCCTGAAGGCGGAGGCGCAGAAGGCGTTGGACGATGCCAAGGCCAAAGCTGCGGATGCTGCAGAAAAAGCGCGCGTCGCAGGCATTCTGACCGCGTTCCTGCTGGCCGCTTCCGCACTCGTTTCCGCTGCCGCTGCTTATATCGGCGCAGTCCACGGTGGCCGACACAGAGACGAAGGCCGTATCTGGGGTGGTCTTTCCTACCGCAAGTAACCAGAGCGACGGCAAGAAAAATCGGCTTTTCACAAATGTCCCGCCCGGACCAAATTCCGGGCGGGACTTTCGTTTTAGGTATCTGCCGTCACGGACAGGGTCAATCGCGACGCTGCAGCAAGGCAAGTGCTACCGTGGATGCCGCCAGTATCGCGGTCAGCGCCAGCGGCGCAGTGGCACCGTAGGAATCCACGATATAGCCGCCGACAACAGCCCCGATACTGATAGCCACCTGGAAAGAAACAACCATCAGGCTGCCTGCTGCTTCCAGAGCGTCGGGTGCGCCGCGGGAAAGGTTGGTCGGCAGCACCACGGGCGCCATGCCAAAGGCAAGACCCCAAAGCGCGACGAGCGCGAATGCGGCGCTGCTATGAACACCCCATAGGACGAGGGCGATTGTTGCAAATGCCATCAGGGCGGCGGTAACGATGAGCGCGAGGCGGATACTGTTGTCCGCCATGCGGCCACCCAGCACATTGCCGATCACGGAAGCAACGCCAAAGCCGAGCAGGGCAAGAGCAATCGGCGTGGTCTCAAGCAGCGTCACTTGTTCGAGGAACGGACGCACATAGACCGAACCGGCAAAATGCCCCGTCATCAGCAACAGGATGGCAAGCATCCCCAGCTGAACGCTGCGCCGCCGCGTCAGGCGGAAAACATCGGAAAGACTGTTGCTCGTACTTGCCGGCAGCGAGGGCAGGCTGAATATTTGTAGCAGCATGGCAATGACGGCAAGCCCCGCCGTCATCGACATGGCAATGCGCCATCCCACCCAGTCGCTGATCAAGGCGCCCATGGAGGGAGCCGCAATGGTGGCGAGTGAAACGCCGAGTGTGACAATAGCCATGCCGCGCCCGGTCGAATTCGCGCCGACCAACCGCGCCACGACAGCAACCGAAAGTGCCCAAAAACCGCTGAGCGCAATACCCAGTCCGGCCCGGCCGACCAGCAATAGCCAGAAATCGGCAGCAACTGATGCGAGAATGTTGGAGCCGATCGCCAGCGCGCTGAGACCGACAAGCACGGTCTTGCGGTTCAGTTTGCCGATGAGAACATTGCTGAGCAACGCGGTCACAGCACCCACGGAGGCTGTAGCCGTGACAACCTGTCCCGCCGTGCCCTCTGTAATGCCGAGATCGCGCGCCATGGGCGTCAACAATCCCGCTGGCAGAAACTCGGCCGATACAAGCGCAAAGCTGGTGGCCGCCATCGAAAGAACCGCAAACCAGGTTGCGGCGGTCCATGCGGGTTCCTCTGCGGCCTCCAGGCCAATTGTTGACCCATCAAATTCTGATGTCGTGTCCGTCATGGTGTCTCTCCTTGAGTTGGGAGAGTTTTAACCGAATTTTTTCGGATGATATGTATCTAAAAATCCGAATTTCATACCTATTCCTCCAAAATTTGTGCGTTGCACAATCTTCCTTGCGCACTGTGCGGGCCGGACTATCCCACGTATCCGTGCCATCCTTCTTTGCCTTGCGATCCCAGGGGAACCACCGCTTGATGCGGCAATATTGATCCGGATGGACTTCTTAGTCCTCAGGGCCAGCGACGATTGCCACTTGCGCGCCCTCAATGCGCGGGCGTTTGGTTGACCGGAATCTCATTCGCAAGGCTTCTTTAAGTATAGATCAATATAAATAATGAATATATCGATATAGATTTACTGCGAATCCGTCAAGTCTACTGATGATAAGAAGTACTTATCGATGGTTGCGACGCCAACCGGCAATCATACCCAGTTAGGAACCTCAATATTTATATAGAGTTCCTTTAGCAAATCATTTACCATGATTTCAATGGCTTACGATTTTTCCAAAATCAGCATGACAGCCCTGATGCGGCCGGCTTTCGACGCCGGCGTCGCGCTGACCCGTCTTGACGAGCGCATTGGCCGCTCGCCACTTGGCGCGGGCTGGATCGAACGATCCCACTTCGCCGACGCATGTGCCTCGCTGTGGATCGACGGCGAACTCGTGCATCTCGAAGACCTCGTCCTCCATGATGCCACGCGGGACATTCGCACACCGACCCACGAACTGACAATCGCCCGAGACGTCTTGCGGACTCGCCGACGGATCGCCGCACAACTCCCCGGCTGGTCACTATCGGCCGACGGCATCCGCTCGCTGCGGAAAACCTCGGAAATCGGTTCGGGCGGCGGGGACGAGACGGCGACGGCCGCAGTTATTCGGCCAGCGGTCGCGATCGAACCGGAAGGGGAGGCGGAATCCGGCGGCGACGTCGAAGATCTTCCGGGCATCGACTATGCCGCCATCGACGCAGTGCTCGTGCGCTCGGACGCCGCGATCGCGCAAGCAAGGAAGCCCGGCCGAGCTGCCGAACAAAATCCGATGATCTATGATATCGACTGGGACGAGGATGCCCGGCTCGACGAATGGCGCGGCGTGCTGCGCCAGGCCGAAAACTTGCCGGCGGTGCTGCAGACCATCGCCGCCCTCGATGCCTGGAACGAGCTTGCCGTCCTGCAGCATGCACCCTGGCTCGGCCGGCTATTGGCCGCCTCCACCCTGCGCCAGGCCGGCGTCACCATCGGCCCGCACCTGGCCGCCATCAATCTGGGCCTCAAAACCATTCCGGTCGACCGGCGCCGGCATCGTGACCGGGAGACCCGGTTGCTCGCCATTGCTCACGGATTCTTGGCAGCCGCCGAGATCGGCTTGAAAGAGCATGACCGGCTGACGCTGGCGAAAACGATGATGGACCGAAAACTGGAGGGACGGCGGACGTCGTCGAAACTGCCGGAGCTAGTTGAGCTGGTGATGGCAAAGCTATTGGTGTCGGCCGGGATGGTGGCAAAGACGCTCGAGGTGACGCCGCAGGCGGCGAGGCGGATCGTTTTGGAACTCGGCCTGCGCGAGATGACGGGGAGGGGGAGGTTTCGGGCTTGGGGAATTATCTAAAAAGGCCGTTTCGCTGGCCGGAAGGAGTGGAGATATGATGTGAGGCCTTTGAAGACCGAGTAAGTCATGCAAATCTCCGGACATGACAGAAGAACAGCTTTCAAATGAATGGAAGAAATCGCGTAGCGGCGCCTGGGCGCATCGCGGATTTCACTACCAGCACCTTATCGTGACATTGATCGCGCTAAGGCAGTGGGCCGGGCTGGCTCCTAACGGCTTCGTCGTTCCAGAGGGATTTGAGGACTGCGTTATTGAGCTCGAGGCCGGGCATGTCCGGGTTCAAGTTAAATCGCGTAGAGAAGGTTCGTTTGGAGAGAGCAAGGTCCGTGATATACTGGCCACGATGGCAGTAAAGGCAACGTCGGGCGCCCAAATCAACGCGCGTTGTGTCGTTGCGCTCGAAAAAAATCGCCAAGGCGTCTCCGAGAAATCGTTAGAGGCTCTGTTCGAACCGGACTTGCCCGACGTCATTGTCTGTAAATCACCCGAAACAGAAATCATCGAGTTGCTTTCGAGCAAACTGCGCGTTGCGGAAATAATCGTGGAAGGTATTGCCAGCGACATCTATAGGCTGGTTGCGGAAGCCGCCACTTTCAATGCCGCCGCTTTATACGAAAACAGGCGCCGCCTTTCACCGACGGAAATTGAAAAACGCATCAACGAGTTGCTCGCGGCTCAGGATCCTTCTGCGATCGATGACGCGCTGCTCTCCGGTACGCTCAGAGGCGTCGATTTCACGACTCCTCTCAATGAACCGGGATTTTACCTCGGGACCAAAGTGCAGCCGGGTCACATTGCGGCGGGGCTGGTTGTGCCGCGCCCTTCTGAGACGAACTGCATCATAAAGGCGTTGCGCGCCCGTCGTCAGGTGGTTCTCTCGGCGCCGTCCGGCGCCGGAAAGTCGGCGCTGCTCTGGCTTGCGGCCGGCGCGCTCGCAGGCGAAGTTCGCTGGCTGCAGGTCACTTCGTCGGCCACCGTCAACGATGTTGCGGCGTTAATGCGCTTTGTCCATTCACGCCGTCCTTCGGATAAGAATTTAATCGGATTGGTATTTGATGATTTAGACCCGAGCAACGCTGACTTGTGGAATGTCCTTTCCCAGGATTTGAGGGCTGTTCCAGGCGTCTATCTCTTTGCATCGGCACGGCGCGAAAACATCGAACTCCTTATGGCTAGGTCTGAAATCGGCATAGTTGATGTGAAACTGGACGGGCAGTTGGCTGAAACAGTCTGGACGAAACTGCGAGCGGACGCGAAAACCTGTTGGGAGCACTGGCGCGAAGCCTTCGAGCAATCTAATGGCCTTATGCTAGAATATGTTCACATTCTTACGCAAGGCCATCGTCTCAGCGAAGTAGTCACAGATCAGATTCGTCTGCGCGAACGTGAAGGCCGGGAAGATGAACTTTCCATCATTAGATGCACGTCCGCAATCTTCTCCCGAAACGGAGAGATTGAGGTAGCGAGGCTTGTGGGTTGTCTGGGCATCCCTGCAACGACGGTTGGCCGGGCCCTGCGGCGTTTGATGGACGAGCATCTTGTCCGCGAAAGCCGTCCTGGAATTCTCGGCGGCCTGCACGCGCTCCGCTCGGCTGCTCTTCTTCAGGCTTCGCACGACGAAGCCGTTTATCTGTCGTCGGTTTCACTTTGGAAAGGCCTCGGAGCCGCATCAATCGAGACGGTGCCGCAGATTGTCCGATCTCTCCTCAGCGATCTGGACGATGCGGGGGTGACGGAGGCCCTGAAACAAATTGCGCAAACGCTCCATCAGTCGAATGATTTCGAGTGTTGGTCGGCAACCCTGCATGGGCTCGGACTGGCTAGTCTCGAAGAGCATGCCCGGACATTCATAGCTGTGTTGGAAGAGCACGGCGTTCCAAAGGCCAACTGGTCTATTGCGGCGATGTTTTCAGATCCTAAACTCGACATCCCCAAACTATCTGAAAACGAAAATTGGGACCGTTTTCAAAAATCTATTCTGGCTTTTCGTGCGGCCCCGAAACGCGACCTGAGAGGAGAATGCCTTGATTTGTTACCGACGGGAGTCGGGATTTCGCCCTGCACGAGCCTTCGGGACGCCGCAAAGCTGTTTGCGTCTCTGGCTCCCCTCAATGGCGGCACCCCGATAAAAATAACGATGGCGCCGGAAATTGCCGGAGACGGCGAGCCGGACATCAAGGAACTGTCCACATTGTTGGCTGCCGCTTACCATATCGATCCCCATCTGGCAGCTTCGCTTGTGAAATCATTCGGTGGTGAGGATGCACTTTTGGCTGCATTCCATCGTCAAACCCCTTGGGTAACCGAGCCGGCTTTTGAAGCTGGCAAGCATGGCAGGACGATCAGATCAAACTGGTTTCTGCTCGCCGAAGATTTTCAGACCGAACCGCATAAGACGGTCTGCGATATTTGCGACACCTTGATCGCTTTAACGCCCAGTTCCGAGGCGGCGGCATCGGATGCAGTCAATGCTGAAGGGGCGCCCATTCGCGTCGGTGCCTATGCGACCTGGTCAAAGAATATGCCGAGAGAGAACATTCCCGCCCCCTCGCGCGTATCCTGGAATAGGGCCTTTAATCAGATCGTCACGGCAAGATCATCGGCTGGGACGTTGACCAGCTATGCTGGTGAAATGGCAGATCTTGTGGCTAGGACGGAGAAGATTTTTCGCACCTTCTCCGAAACATGGATCAAGGGAAAACAAGTCAAGGACGCCCAGGTCCTGGCAGAGGGAGTGAATGACATACTCGGCCGTGTCAACGACCTTGCTTATGCCGGACCCAAGGAATTGTCACCTCCCGGATCGACCGCGGAATCGATAAGCGATACCCTTGGCGCATTGTTGACCGGCATTCTGGGCAATCTGATAGGCCGGATGAATAAGGTTACGGCGGAATCTGGTGTGAAAGCCACTGCAGCTTTTGCCGCAGACCTCGCCGAGCAAGCCCGCTCGCATGCAAACTCTGCGATCTGGCGTACAGTACCAAATCCTCCAATGGATCAATTGCGATCCTTGGCGCGGCGTCTCGCCGATGTAGCATCGATTTTGCGGGAGTTCGGGGAGGACAGCTCTCCGGTCTCCGTTCAAACGGCTATAAAAGTAGCCGGTAGAGCTGATCTCGGAAAGGCGGTTCAGACAACCGCTCGGCGTTCACGCACTGCGGCAGAACAGCGTATGACCGAGGTATTGGGCGGGCTGGAATCGGCATTGCGGCAGTCGGGTATCCACGTTCAATGCATCACAAGACCATTTGATAAATACTCGGCGTTCTGGCCAGCGAAAGAGGTGGCCATACTTGTTAGCGTGGAAAATTTTGACGATTACAACTCTGGTTTTGAGGCGGTGGTAGCTCTCGGTCGCGAATATCTCAAAAGGGATTGGATGTTCAGGATCGTGCCGAAAATCAATAGCAAAATTATCGCGCCACTCGCGATGAATCCGACCTCTGAATTGACCCTTCCTGACCTTCAATTCGAAGAGGAATGGTGTGAGCATATAGATATGCCCTTCGTATCGACGGTTCTTGTACAGAATTTTGAGAAGTTGTTTGCAGCCAGCCTGCAAGCTTCCGGGATATTCCTGGCGCGAGGCGTGGTCACGCTTCATGCTGAGGAGGACGAGGTTCTCTCTCAGATTATCGACTCGTTCCAACGCCAGCGCCAAGCTCTAGAGGAGGCGGCCAGCAATGGTGCAGAGCACAGATTGCTCGCGCTAGAATACGCCGATCAGCTTTGGTCTCGTCTCGTAGGAGAATTTGACGATCTGAAAGCTGGGTTGACGATCGCCGAACCGCTTTGCATGAGCCCGCATAAGGTCCTCACGGGAAAAATCGATCAAACGGCCGCGGAGGTCGCATTCGTGAAGTTCCGGATATTGGAAGGCGAAGCTCGCGGCCCTCTGACGGAAGTTACAGTTCGCTAAGATTGTGTCCTTAAACGACCAGAAATGGGACTAAGTTTGATCTAGTTTTAGTAATCAAAAGTATAAAAACTGAGGATAATGCGACCATTCTTGTTGCCGATGTCGATTCACCGATTACCGCAGACGACCAGATCTTCGAATATGGGACAGCCATTCATACAGGAGCTCTGATGGTTGCACCCGGAACATCGGTCGGAGCGGAAGTAGTCTCGGAAACCCTTCATGTTAGGTGAGTTCCTCCAAATATCTTCCAGAGGCCTATCCGCCGACAACAGGTCCCCTTCAGCGAGGCCGCTTTGAAACGAGCATGGATAAACGCGCATATCCTCCGCTACAAAAAGCGAAAACCGTCCCGCGTCACATGCGTCTACAACTGTCGAGCTCGTGGTTGTACGGCCGAATACGCCGCTGACACAGCACGCGTCGAACCCCACCTTGAGTTTAGATTCCTTGGAGGTGGCCAATTTGAAGAATTCATCAAGCCGTGAGCTGTTGCGCGCCAACTTCGATTCAAAAACTTTGTGGCCGGCCGGCTTATAGTTCAGGAAAACCAGCGCATTGATCCCTCCAAGGAATTCCGGTGGCGCAGTCATCCAGTCTATAGCCGTGTTCACACTGTCCGCATCAAGGATGAAGTGGATATTCACTTTGATCTGGAACTTGGTAAGCAGCCGTATTGTGGCCGCCGTCTCATCATAGGGCGGATACGCAGACACTGCCACGGCACCGCAGTAGCTTTTGGTCGCCTCCAAGATTTCGTCCGTTAGGCCTCGGCCGTTGGTGGTATAGTTCGGAACTATCCCTTTTTCATACGTATACCGCAGGATATCGACGAAGTCAGGATGCTGATTGGGGTTGCCTCCACCTAACGCGACCTGAAAAGTCCCCATATTGGCCGCTGAATCAATAACATGCTTATAGTTCGCCAGCTTCATGTGATGGCCAGCTTTGGTCGATTTCTTATAACAGAACACGCAACCTTTGTCGCACCAGTTGGTGATAGATATGTCCATCAACTCTGGACCATGAGGCGACCAGAACGGTTCCGGCATTCCTTTATCCTCGACGCGCGCGAAGAAGCCGGTCTTCGTGTTGAAGAAGGTCGAGTAACCCTCGTCGCTGTAGCGATTTACTTTCAGCATTGAACTACCAGTAGCTGGGGTACGCGTTGATGAAAATGGCGTCAGTATCGATCTCGAAGATGGTCGTGCAGAGGAGAGACTCCGCCAGAGCGCCATCGCTGCTCAATCCCCCACGAATAACCGGGGTACCGTCCGCAATCGCGTTCTTTATACGGTCGAGGACTTCGGGTGTCAGGTCGAAATCGCGAGTTGAGTTTGCGCCTTCGACGCTGGTGATCCGGTCGCCCCGAGAAATGGCATCATTGAGCTCGTCAAACATTGAAGAAAAGAGTTCGCCTATTGGGCCTTCGTCACTGGCCCCAATCGCTTCGAAAAAGCTGTCCCTCGTGAATTGTCGATCCGAGATGTAGATAAAGGACGTAGAGGAACTGTTCGAAACAAAGTCCATCTTAAGCTTCATGACTTGCCCTCCAATTTCGCAGTGCAGCCATAACCGGTTTCAGGTACGTGCCGCCTTGTTCCAAATCCAGCATTTGCGGTAATCTGCCTACGTGCAAAATGTACGTCTGATTTTCATCAGCTTCGGGCATCCGCACACCGTGGCAGAGTTTTAAATAGTCGGAAAACTGGTCGTATTCCACGCTGTAGTAACGCCGGTACTCAGCTTTCAAGTCAACCGAATAGATGAAGAGAACCTTATAGACATCCTGAACCAACTGGGCAGCAAGACCTCCCGGTTTAATTGACATCATCTCGAAGAATTCGGACTGCGAGGGAATTGTAGGGAGAGGCAAGATCAGTTTCCTTTCCTTCATTCGCTCACCTCGGTTTTCTTAATTTTCATTCCTTCAATAGCGCGCGAGAAGGCCGCCATTCGCCCACATTTGGCTTGCTCCACAAAAGCGAAACAGTGCTCGAATTCGCCGCTAGCTCGTATGGCATCCAATGTCTCACGCAGGTCATATTTCAAACCAGCATCCGCAAGAAACGATAGCTGAATAACAAAGACGAGCATGTCATCAAAATCTTCCTTTACACCGATATTTTTGTTCCAAGAGGAGAGAAAATCCTTTATCGCGTCCCGCTCAAAGCTCGGAACATGTGCCCTTGTATTGAAGAGATGATAGAAAAAGGTTGGAGCTTGATCATCCTCAAGTTTATTGATGATCTCCAGAAGCAGGCGCGTGTTCAAAATCTGATCTGGGGCGTCGCGATGGAACAGAAATGATCCAATACGTTGGACAATTTCTCGCTTCCGAAGGGTCGAGAGATACTCAATTACCCGCTCACGGTCACTGTCGTCTTGGTACTCATGCGGTAGCGTCGAGATAGCGATCGAATAGTGAATATCGAAGTCCTCGGCCGCTTCGAGGAATTCCAACACCTGCTTTTCCCCTTTTTGACGAGCCAACAGGTATGCGTATTTAAATACGCCCTCATAAACTTGGAGCTTCCGAAGCCGGTCTACAACTCCCGAGAATTCGGAAAAATCAGCCTTTCCGACCCGGTTGACCAAGTAAAACGCGATAACGAAATCTCTCAGTTCGTCGTAAGTGAAAGAGACTGTTTCGTCGAACATGGTCTCTAACGTTTTTTCCGCAGGCTCCCGGCGCAGAATAATGTCTTCTGCAATCAAGAGGTCGATCACCTCCAACTGATCCTTCGAATACCCAGCAACGCTTACGCTATGGAAGCGATCCTCACGGAGCATTTGGTCGACGATAGCATAGAGGCTCGGAAGAAATTCAGCTCTGAGCGGCTTTGGCAGCTGTTCCGCTTTCCGGTAAAGATAACTCTCATAAAGCTTAATCTTGTAAATATCCGCCACGTGTCCGAGGGCCTTGCCTTCATGCAGATCGCAGAAAATTCGCATCAACAGCAGGTCGCTCTTCAGGAAAGCGGCGGCGCTGCCTGAAAGGTCAGCGTCTACTTTGAAGTGTGCTAGATACGAGGCCAGCATGCGCTTCAAGCTCTCGTCTGACATCTCAGCCTTAAGGTCTTTGATGCGGATAATTGACCCCCAAAACGGCTCGTTCATCAGTTTAGAGAACTTGTTATCAAAAAACTCAGTTCGGCACGTGATGATGATTTTCACGAAGTCATACTGAGCGACAGCGCCCAGGAGGTCGGAGAGCTCGTCCCGGAACCCATCGAGATCTTTAACCTCGTTGATCCCATCGATAGCGATCACAAAAGGCATCTGGACGCCGCTTGCTACCTGGTCAAATATCTCCAGCACTCCTTGCACGGTGTCCCTGACGGGCAGATATCGATTTTGGCTAAGGAAGGAGAGAATTCGGTTTGGATGAGCGTACTTGTTCAACTCTCTTGCCGGGATGAAAACGGACGGTATGCCAAACTTTCCAAACTGGTTCTCGACCAAATCGCAGATGAAGTTCGTTTTTCCCTGACCAGCTGCACTCGTGATCAATAAGCACTTGGCTTCGGCGGTTCCTATTAACTGCAGCGCTTCATCATATTTCCATTCAATCGAGCTAGCACAGCCCTCGATAGGGAACTTCAGCATAGAATATATCGCGGTTTTTTCCGGTGCGACCTCATACCGACCACGAGTTTCTTTCGGCTCGAAGCCCAGAGGCTTAACGCGGTTCGCCTCATGCGCAATTCGGCGTCGGCGATCCTGTAGGTGCGAGCAAACGTCCTTCAGCGTGCTGGGAAAGTCGGCGTCGGAAACGGGACAAATTTCCGATTGAAAAGTTTCAATGCCGACTTTTTCGAGATGAGTGTTGAGCTTATCAAAATTAATTTCCCGAAGTTTGTCTTCAATCTTTCGACCAAAGAAAACCGGATGGGCAAATATGCGCGTGGTTTCTTTTGTCTTGGTTGGCTCTATGAAGATCGAAGGAATGTATTTTTTCGTGTTCTTCTCCACCTCGATCTTCAAGGTGCTGAACTGCAAGAACGCGTCCAGGTCACCCTTGAATTTCTCGTAATTTGAATATCTGCTGAATTCCGCTCTAAGAGCCTCGCTAAGCTCCAATAGCTTCTCAACGGGTAAAGCGGAGGCGCGCGCAATTAGGTCGGTGTAATCGATGATGTGGGCATTGGGATCGAACGCGATCGAATGCTTTGAAACTTCATTATTCAAAGCCTCGGACGTATACGAACGCTGCTTCTCGGTAATTACGAGGATGTAGACCTCGTCGAACTCCTTTTCGAGGGAATGCTCGCGAAACTTCTCCAGCGTGTACACGACCTTTGCGCTCGACGGGTCAGACGTGACCTGGAACGACAGACGTTTCGATTTTGATCCCAGATCAACCGAGGGAAAGTTGGGGCGGATAACGTTCTGGTTCTCGATGTCGGGACAGTTGAAGATTATTGAAAGGATCGGTATGAAGAAATTCTCAGCAACTTTGTTGATGTCGAAATGGTCGCATGCATTGTTGCATTTGATCTCAACGATCACCTGCGTGAAGTAGCGTTTGATTTGGGCCAGGTATTCCAAACTGTTCATTTTTGCGCGCTCATGGTCCAGACTAGTGATCGAGACGAGAAAGATGTCGCCTCTACGTTACTGTTTTCGGCTCGGCTATTGCGCGATATGCAAGTCGATTCGGCCGAAAGCTTGCCATACTTTCCGATACGGCGGACACGCCAGCGCCCACCGCGACGAGCGACAGAACGGCATGCATACCATGCGCCTACTGCGACGGAAAACAGCGCTGACGCAGGGCCAGATTTGAGACCCTTGCAGCACGCTTCTCGCCATATCGATCAACTGCGCTGTTTTGCAAGCTGACGTTCAAGTGCCCTCCGCTGTTGTCGCGACATTCCCGAGAATTTGGGATCTGCGGGGAATTCCATCTGGTGGACAACGCGGGTTGAGAGCATGGTAGCATTGAGGGATATGTCGAATTGATGCTTGGCGGTCTGCAATATCTCCATGAAATCTGGTGTCCACTCTTGCTGTTCCAAAGCAATCAGCTCTTCCGATGCACCTTGATCAGACTGTGCATTGACGGCAATGCCAACACATAGCTTCAATTCTCTATCGTCGTTCAACGCAGATAGGCAGTAGGCTTGGAGGATCGAAGCCCTCATACGTCTGAATATAGCGACACTCATGGTGTCGGTTTCGCGCATAACCAAGAAAACATAGGCCATTTTATCGTTGGTCGACGGATCGAACGATATCAGCACTCTTACAAATCGTGCTGCTTTTTGTTCCTCGCAGGTGTCGATCGCTCCGCTAAGTGCCTCTGCGAAATGACGGCGCTGTAGTCTCGTAGCCCTGGCCATGATGCGGAGAGCTCGCTCCGAGGAGTCCACCGTTGGAACCTCATCGAATAGCTGGTGCTGGGTGCCGTTCAGCGTTCCGGCCGTGAATAGCTTAATCAACCGGTCCCACAGGTAAGACGACCGATTTGCTGCAAGACGCCGCTGATACTCCGGAGACCTCACCAGGTACGCATACTCTCCTTGCACAAAGGAGAGCTTTTCATTCCCTGATGCACCTTTAATGTCCATGCTGTTGGGGAAAGCATGAGACCCGTCTTTTCGAATCGTCTGAAGATAATTCGCGACGAGCTCCGCCTCGCTCGGCGATGCCAGCAGCGTCGAGGATCGGATCAGTGAGGCACGCGCTGCAAGGTAGCGAGTAAAATCGGTGATCGTATCGAGCTCTCGCATGACGATACCTAGGGCGATCGTATTGAATACGTGAATGAAAGGTCCTGCAGGATCGACGTCGCCAATCGAGAATGGTCGATGTAGTTCCGACTGAAAGTTGACGTGGTCTGAACCTTTGAGGTGAGGCAGGATCAGGAACGTGCCATCCGGATCATTGAAATATTTGGAGGCTGCCGCTTCAGCTCCCATGGCGACACAGACACCGTATACTCTTCGCCGATCAATTGGCGGGAGGCGGATCGGTAGTGCATTTTGGCATTTTGCGTCTAGGAAAAGTGCATCGGGCTTGCTGCGCAGCCAGGCCGCCGCTTTTCGGATTTGACCGGCGGAGTCCGCGATAGCTCTTTTGTACCAGCGTGGCCATGCCGTCTCGACAGAGGCGTCGCTCCAATTGATGCATTTGTCGCTAAAAATAATGACATCATCACCGCAGACGACCAGTAAGTCGCAGAGCTCCTGTCCTGGCTTCTTGAAGACGTTTGGCCACGACCACAGATCGAGAAAGGTCTCATCCGCCAGCTTCGACAGATGTTGCTCCGTCGGCGTAAATCCGCTTTGCTTCTCGATCTTTGCGATTGGACTGTCCTCCTTGGCAATCTATATTTACACATTGCTGGCTTGAAACTCGAAAGTCACGCCATCCGCCAGCTGCCTCACAACAATCTTTGCCGCGCAGTTGCCAATCCGGGAGGACCCTATCGTGCTCTTTTGCTGACGACTTCCAGGCCCAGATCCGGATCTCCCACAATCATCCCGCAAGGCGGCTGTCCGCTACACGAAGCGATATTCTAAGCGATGGCTACTGGAGCGCCGTCGCACCGAGGAATTGCGCCTTCTCCAGCAATTATGTCTCGCTAAATATCTCTGTTTAAACACTTATTTCGTGGCTAGGGCGATTTTCGCGTGAAAAATCAATGATAATCTCCGACTAATATTCACTTCGGGCAAATATCAACGTAGGGTTACGGCGGGAAGCTGGGGGATATAATGGCGTCGCAGGATTATGAAACGGAGAAAGTCGTATTTCGCAACTTCTACGACAGCTCGTGGGGTACGATGGAAGCGGCTCGGAACGCCTTCATCACCATGATACGTTCGCTTCTTGCGACCGATGCAGCGATTGCAGGCGCGAAGGTCGAAGGGCGGATCAAGGAACGCGAGGAATGCCTAAGCAAGTTTCGGCTGAAGTATCAAACCGAGCTTGAAAGCTCGAAAACGGCTTACGCCATTCGAGATCATATTTCTGATCTGATCGGGTTGCGCATCGTCTGCTTCTATGGGGACGATGTCGAGCGGGTGAAAGGGCTCATATCAGCCGAGTTCGATGTGCTGGGTGTCACCGACAAGACGGCGCAGATGGAGCAAACGGCGGATGCCTTCGGATACAAGGGCTTGCATCTAGATCTGCGCCTGAGTGAAAGTCGAAGGGAACTGAAGGAGTATGCCGCCTATGCGAACTATCCATTTGAACTTCAGATCCGGACAGTTGTGCAGGATTCTTGGAGTATTCTCGATCACAAAATCAAATACAAGAAGTCGATCCCGAACGGTCTAAAGCGGCGCATCAATACCCTCGCTGCCCTGTTCGAGCTGGCGGACCGGGAGTTTCGAGCCATTCGGGACGGGACCGCTGAAGAGATCGAGCGAACCGACGCCTACGCCGAGATTGAGGAAGAATCGGCAGTCGTTCCTGCCGAGACCGAAGCTGTTGTCGACGAAGCGCCTCGTCGATATGCCCCACTCAACGCATTCAGCCTGTTGCGGATCGCCAAGCATTTTTTCCCGGGGCGTGAGTTTGAGCCCCACAAGGTAGATGGTTTCACCCAGCAGGTGATTGACCTCAAACCCGACATCAGCCGGGGCAAATTCAACTACTATCTACGAGAGACGATAGGCGAAGTGCGGCGGTACAAAGCCGACTTCGAGACCCGCGCCGATAGTACTCAACTCAATCCATTCACTGTCATGAGGCACAGCCTTTATGCAGCTGATCCGGACTTATTTTCATCACTCCTGACGGACAGGGCGCGCGATAGCTTCGATGCTTGGCGGGCGGATCAAAAAGTTGATGCGACGGTCGGCTAGCTTGGATGTGCAGCTTTTACGCGTAGGAGCAAAGGGGCGGCCACATCTGCGGGACTGGCCGACACGTAGACGAAGGGCATAAATGGCTAGGACTGCAGAGTACTCTATAAAAGGCTATCTCTACCAATTCCTAAAGTATCTGTCGGAAATCCTGGCAGCAGGCGATGGCGCTAAAATCACCATCGAGGGCGCGATCGAAGACGTAGACGTCATCGCCGCGGGTCTCACCACAGCCGTCCAGTGCAAATATCACGAACAGGCCGAAAAATACACGCTGGGTAAGATTTACAAGCCCATTCTGCTTATGCTCGAGCACTTTTCCAAAAATTCGGGCACGGATCCCCAAGTGAGCTACCGCCTCTTTTGCCATTTTCCTGGCGAGTCAGGCATCAAGGCTCTTACCAAGGATGACCTTGAGACGGTTCTGTCCACCAAGGGAGAAGCCTTGAGGGCGATCGTGGCGCGCATCGATACCAGCGTAGACTATGACGCGTTTTTGGATCGCTTTGCCATTGAGTTCGGGCCATCCGCAGAGGATTTACAGGTCGCTGTGCTGGCCTCCCTAATGGACAAGGGGTTCGATCCCGACGACATCGATGCCGTGATCTTCCCGAATGCGATCCAACGTATCGTGGATCTTGCTACGCGGTCTGACGTCAACGACCGAACGGTTGAGCCTAAAGTTTTTCTGGCTGGCCTACGAGAGGTTCGCCGAGTGACGTTCACCCGCTGGACGCGAGAGCTCGCGACCAAGGGAAAAATGTTCTCCAGCCTGCGCAAGAGCCTCAGACCCTGTCTGGCCCACAACTCTCGAGGGCGCGTTTTCGTTATCGACCCGCTCACGATCGTGAATTTCGACGACGACATCGTCCGATTCATCAAGGCGTTCGTCCAGCGTTACAGCAGTAAGTACCTTCATTCGAACCCGCCGCTATTCATGCTGACTGGCGACTACGACTTAAGCATCCTGCAAAAACGTCTTTACGACGCCGGCCTTCGCTGCGAAACCGGAAAGGTCGGCGGGACCGATGTTATTATCAAAGAGTTGTTCCGACGGCCCATTCTCATCCGCAACCCATTCAGGATGGAGTTCAGCCTGCGTCTAGCCAAGCGCAATGAAGTCATCGGGGGGCCACAACGGCGACCCGACGAACTTTTCCTGATCAACGTCGCCGACGACGAATGGAAGCACGAAGATGTAAATGTCCATGGCTTTGAGATCGAACGCCTTTCTGATCTCGAATACATTTTGCAATTAAGGAGCGACTATGCATGACCTTGGGACCCCAATCGGCAGTGTGACCGACAGCTCGCCTTCGCTCGTCCGTATCGAGATCTCCTCGGCCGAAAATTTCGAGAAGTACAAGTCGATGCTGGGAGTAGGCCAATACCTACTCGTCGCTTCTGGGAACAATTTGTATCTTTTAGCCTCGATAACGGGGGTGCGGGCAACCCACGCCGAACGGCACCCTATGGGTCCTTCTTCTGAGGTGCATTCTGAGGACAGCTCTGACGGAATCTCCGGAAATTTTCGTTTTCAGATTGACACTCAGCCGATCGGTACGCTTTCAGAAGATGGTGAGTTTTCTCGCGGTTCCCATTCGCTACCGGTCCCCACAGAATACGCTTATGTAACCCCTCCAGCAGTGCTTGAGGGGATTTTCTCGCACCAGATCAAGTCTCCATTCGCCCTCGGGACTTTGGGCATCTCGCCGGACATAAAGCTCAAGATCGACGGTGACCGTTTCTTTAGTAAGCACGTGGCGGTAGTCGGTTCGACCGGTTCAGGCAAATCCTGTGCCGTCGCCAAGATCCTGCAAACCGCCGTAGGTATCGAATCTAAAGCCAATGCCCACAAGGCGGCGCAGAAGAACTCGCATATCGTCATCTTCGACATCCATGCCGAATATGCGGCTGCGTTTAATCTGGAGGCAGGCGAAGCCTTCACACTTAACCTGCTAGGCGTTGATAATCTGCGGTTGCCGTACTGGCTTATGAATGCGCAAGAACTTGAACAAATTTTCATCGAGAGTAACGAGCACAACTCGCACAACCAGATTTCGCAGTTCCGGCACGCGGTTGTCCGCAACAAGTGTAGGCACAATCCAACACTTACCAATCTTTCATTCGATACGCCGGTCTACTTCTCGATCGACGAGGTCGTGACCTATCTAGAGAACATGAACAATGAGGTTATTGGCAAGCTGGCGGGGGAAGGTAAGCCGAAACTCGCTAACGAAACACTGGTGTCGGATCGGGATGAACTCTATTTCGACGCGGTGCAGTCATTTATCGTAGCCTCGCAGGCAGTAGCTACAAAAGCATCCAATGGCCCGTTCAACGGCGAATTCGATCGCATGATATTGCGCCTCCACACGCGTTTAGCGGACCCTAGACTGCAGTTCCTCTTTTATCCAAAGAAAGAGGACGGTGAGGACTTGGCAACCGGCGACTTCGCCGACGTCGTCCGGCAATTTGTAGGTTACATGACGAAGTCGAACGTCTCGATAGTCGACTTGAGCGGGATACCTTTCGAAGTCCTGAGCATCGTTGTCAGCTTGATCTCGAGGATGATTTTTGACTTCGGTTTCCATTATTCCAAGAACCGGCATGTAAGGGGGGCCGTCAGCGATGTGCCCATTCTTGTTGTCTGCGAGGAAGCCCACAACTACCTGCCGCGCTCGGGTGGTGCCGCATACGACGCATCTAGGAAATCGATTGAGCGCATCGCCAAGGAAGGGCGTAAGTATGGGGTGACTTTAATGGTGGTCAGCCAGCGCCCTTCAGAGGTTTCGGAGACTATATTTTCACAGTGTTCGAACTTCATTTCCCTGCGCCTGACAAATGCCCTCGATCAGGCCTACGTGAAATCTCTTCTTCCTGACCTGTCAGCCGGGCTGGGTGACTTGCTGCCTAATTTGGGGCAGGGTGAGTTCTTGATAGTAGGCGACGCGCCCCTCATGCCCACGGTCGGCCATTTTGCGCTTCCAGTGCCGGAACCGCATTCGCGAAGCGTGAATTACCTTAAGGAATGGAATTCCGATTGGCGACACGTTGACTTCGACAGCGTCATCGATCGGTGGCGCGGAAAAGTGCTGACCAAATCGGAGAAAGGAGTCTAGCGCGACCAACTTCAACAACGATGGTCTCCGTCGCTATAGGCACTATCGATCATCTGCATTCTTGTATTCCTGCTTGGCCTTCAATAAAGGGTGTGATGGTGGGGTCGCAGTTACGGGCATTGACACGACCCTTGCTCCCCGGACGGGACGGTCAGGAACGCCCCAAATCTGTCATTCGAGCTTGGCCAAGTTATTGAATCGCTTGAGGGAATTTTTCGCGCTCGGACTTTTATAGTAACAGTGTCGTTGGTTCGTATCCCTTCACATCAGGATTTTTGTCAATTGTTCATTCGAGTGGCATCGAATTTCTCCTTCGTAGGCGGATCCACGGTCTGAGCCCATAGCAATTACCGGCCCGGTTCTCGGGCCTATACAACCTCACATCCGGTCGCCGCTCTCACGCGGCTGC